>JBDHVC010000003.1:0-151518 GCA_039809495.1 Sandaracinaceae bacterium | reverse complement strand
TGGAGACGGCGGCGGTGGCGCGACATGCCCCTCTAACGCCCGGGAATCAGCCAAAATTCCAAGGGGATCCTTCAGGTACGTGCCGTCGTACCCGCGCAAGCCGTTCGTCTCGCGTGACGCCGCGTGGGCGTGGGTCGAGCGGTTCGTCGCCTGGTACAACTTCGAGCACCTGTACAGCGCCATCGGGTTCGTGACACCGGAGCAGCGCCACCGCGCCGCGGACCTCCGCGTCCTCGCCGCGCGGCGCGCGGTCTACGAGGAAGCGAGGACCCGTCACCCCGCGCGCTGGAGCCGCGCGACGCGAGCCTGGGATGCACCGGCGCTCGTCCCGCTCAACCCGCGCGATTCTGCCACTCGGGCTCGGGCGTCGAGTGTGCGCCGCTCCGGGGCACACTCGACGACGAGCAATCCCGCATCGGCGGCCGACGCCGCGTAACGACGGACGCGGCAACTATCTTGACGCTTACCGATCACCGGCACGGTCCTCAGCCGCGTCGAGCACGGCGTGCTCATCCAGCCCGCGACCGGCGGACCGGTGTGGTTCTCGCTCAGCAACGTCCGCATCCGCGACTGACAGCGCGACGCGCTCGACGCGATCCGTCGAGCGTAGGCACGCTGGTTTCGCGGGAGGGAGGCTCACGCCGATTCGCTCGGCGTGAGAGGGAGGCTCTGGTCGACGCCTCCGACGAGGAAGGAACAGCACGAACCAGGGTAACGGATTCGTGCCGTGAGTCCTCGGGGCCAACGGCCGTTGGGAGGACGACTGGGCTACCGAAGCTCATCGGGCCGCCTATCGACTCGGAGGCACCGATCCCACCCGCGTCGCGTCGCGCCTTGACGTTCGTGGGCATGGGGCACTAGCTTCCGCGCGTTGCGAAGCTAGGGGTGCCCGCCTCGGCGGGCTGAGAGATACCCTCGAACCTGATCCGGATCATGCCGGCGTAGGAAAGCTTCCCGAGGAGCGGCGCGTGTCGCTCTTCAGAGTGGCTTCGCACCCCACCCGAACCTGAGGTCGAAGCCATGACGAAGTCCGAAGCGCCTTTCCCCGTCCCCCCCTTCGCGAGCGCCTGCATCGACGCGGCCGCCAGCGCGTGGAGGGCGTCGTTCGATCACCCGTTCATCACGGCCCTCGCCGACGGCACGCTCGCGCCCGAGAAGTTCCGCTTCTACCAGATGCAGGACGCGCGCTACCTCGAGGCGTTCTCGGACGCGGCGGTGCTGATCTCCACGCGCTGCGAGGATCCCGCCGACAAGCTCTTCTTCCTCGACGCCGCGCGCATCGCGCTCGTCACCGAGGGCGAGCTGCACGCGGGCTACGGCAAGAAGCTCGGCTACGGCGCGGAGGACATCCGCAGGCTCGCGCTCACGCCGACCAACCGCGCCTACCAGAACCACATGATCGCGACGGCGCAGCGCGGCACGGTCGTCGAGGCCATCGCGGCGCTCACGCCCTGCCCGTGGCTCTACATCGATCTTGGGCAGCACCTCCTCGCGAAGCTCGGCACGATCCGCGACGAGCACCCCTACGCGGCGTGGCTCCGCATGTACAGCGATCCGCAGTTCAACGACTTCATGAAGGCGATCCTCGAGCGGCTCCAGCGCTTCGCCGACCAGGTCGACGCGCCCTCGCGCGAGCGCGCCAAGGAGGCGTTCGTGGTGAGCGCCCGCTACGAGTGGATGTTCTGGGACCAGGCCTGGAACGAGCAGAAGTGGCCGGTCTGAGGCCCCCCGCGCGCGGCTCGCGCGGACGACGAGCGTCGACGACGCGGCGTGTCATGCTCGGCGCCCTATGACGGAACGGGCGGTCGTGACGGGTGCGAACCGAGGCCTCGGCCTCGGCGTGGCGGACCGCCTCGGTCAGCGCGGCCTCCGCGTCGTGCTCGCGTCGCGCGATCCGCTCGACGGCGAGCGCGAGGCGGCGCGGGCGCGCGCGCGGGGGCGTGACATCGTGGCGGCGACGCTCGACGTCACGCGCCCCGAGAGCGTGCGCGCCTTCTCCGAGGCGATCGGCCCCGAGCCGATCGGCGCCATCGTCTCGAGCGCGGGCGTCGCGCTCGATGGGTTCGACGCGCGGGTGGTGGAGCAGACCTTCGCGGTCAACTACTTCGGCGCGACCCGGATCGTGCGCGCGCTCGAGGATCGCCTCGCCCGAGGGAGCCGCGTCGTCCTCGTCTCGACGGCGATGGGCGCGCTCGACGGCTTCGACAAGCGCGTGCGCGCGCTCTTCGAGGCGCCGAAGGACTACGCCGCGATCGAGGCGGCGCTCGCGGAGTTCGCGAGCCTCGTCGCGCGCGGCCGCGAGACGAGCGCGGGGTGGCCTCGCTCCGCGTACCGCGTCTCGAAGATCGCGATCAACGCGTGGACGCGGCTCTACGCGGAGGAGATGCGCGAGCGCGGCGTGCTCGTGAACGCCGTCTGCCCCGGCTGGGTGCGCACCCGGATGGGCGGCGCGGGCGCGTCGCGCAGCGTGCGCGAGGGCGCCGAGGGGATCGTCTGGGCGGCGATGCTGCCCCCCGACGGACCGACCGGCGGCTTCTTCCGCGACGGCCGACGCGTCCCCTGGTGAGCTCGACCCGAGGCGCGGCGCGCCTCACCCCTCGCCCCGGCGCTCACGGGCAGGTCTGTCCGAGGCCCTCGAGCACCTCGCGCACCTCCTCGATCGCGGGGTGATCGGGCGCGAGGCGGCAGAAGCGCTGGTAGTCGCGGATCGCCTCGGCGCGCTGTCCGAGGCGGAGCAGGCAGTCGCCGCGACGTCGGAGCGCGGCGGGCGTCGCCCCCTGCCCGATGAGCTCGTCGAGCAGCTCGACACAGTGCGTCGGATCGCCGCTCCGCAGCGCGCGCGTCGCGACCGAGAGCAGATCGCCGTCCTCCGACGGGGCGGGGGAGCCCGTCGGGGGAGGCGGAGTCCCGTCGTCGGCGACGGGATCCGGGCGGGTGCGCCTGCGCTCGCGCCGCTCGCTCGGCGGCGTGCCCTCCACGCCGGGCTCGGCGCCGCCCGGCCGCGTCGGCTCGGCGAGCGCGCGCTGATCGTCCGCTCGATCCGTCGCGGCGGGCGCGTCGAGGCCGCTCACCACGCTGTCCGCGGCGTCGGGCTCGGCCAAAGAAGGCTCGGCGCTCGGCGTCGCGGGGGTCGTCGAGGGTGCGCTCGGCGCCGGCGTGTCTGCACCAGGGCTCGCCGCGCCCTCGGGGGGGACGTCCTCCTCGGGTCGTGCTTCGTCGCGTGGAGGCGACGTCGCGCTCGGCGCGGCGGGAGGTGGCGGTGGCGGGATCGGCTCGTCGCGCGCGTGGAGCCAGTGGGCGATCGCGAGGGCGAGCGCCGCCGTCAGACCCCCAGCGACGAAGAGGCCGATCACGCCGAGCCAGAGCCAGCCTCGGCGCTTCGGCGCCTCGTCGCGCGCGGGCGGTCGCGGCTCCTCGAGGCCGCGCCTCGCCTCGCGCTGCGGGCTCGGGTCCTCGCGCGACGCCGCGAGCGGTGGGGTCGCCACCGCCTGCCTCGAGGCGCCGTGCTCGATCGGCGAGAGCGACGTAGGCGGGATCACGCGTCGAGGCTCGTCGCTCCGCGCGGGCGCGAACGATCGCGGCGCGGGCTCGGGGCCAGCCTCGCTCGGCGCCGCCGCGGGAGCGGGGCGGATCGACGCCATCGCGGGCTGGGTCGTGGCGAGCGCCATCGCGGGAGCCGGCGGGGCCGCGCCCCCGTCGAGGAGCGTGCTCGCGTGCGCCGCGCGCGGGGCGGCGGCGGTGGCGCGATCGTCGATCGACATGGGCGAGAGCAGCGTCTTGGGCGCCTGGTGGTCGTCGAACGCGGGCAGCTCGACGAAGGTGCCGGGCTTCAGCGGCAGCGCGCCCCTCGGCGGAGGCGGGGTCGACGCGAGCTGGATCTTGCCGCTCGGCTCGTCGACGCCGACCGAGCCGAGCGCGCGGGTCTCGAGCCCGCGCTTGGGCGCGAGCCGGAACGAGGGGTCGATCCCCGCCGCCTCGAGGAAGGCGTCGGCGAGCTCGGGCGCGGAGTCGAAGCGCGCCTCGCGCTTACGCGCCATCGCGCGCAGGACGACCGCCTCGAGCGCCGGGCTGAGATCGGGCCTGATGCTCCGGGGCGGCGCGAGCTTGCCGTGGAGGATCGCGATGATGAGATCGGTGGGTGAGCTCCCGAGGAAGGGCGGCGTCCCGGTGAGCGCCTCGTAGAGGATCACGCCGAGCGCGTAGACGTCGATGCGCGGATCGACGTCCGTCTCCGCGCCGAGCTGCTCGGGCGACATGTAGCGCGGCGTGCCGAGCACCTGCCCGGTCTGCGTGAGCTTCTCGCCGTGCCAGATCTTCGAGATCCCGAAGTCGAGGAGCTTCACCTGGAGCGCGCCCTCGCGCCCGCTCTCGTGGTCGGGCACGAGGAAGATGTTGTCGGGCTTGAGGTCGCGGTGGACGATGCCGCGCGCGTGCGCCGCCGCGAGCCCCGCCGCGACGCCCGCCACGATCGGCGCGAGCGCGGGGCCGCTCATCGGGCCGCGCCGCATGCGCGCGCCGAGCGTCTCGCCCTCGAGCAATTCCATGACGAGGAAGGCGCCGTCCTCGAGCTCGTGGACGGCCTCGACGTGGACGATCGCGCGGTGGCGGATCGCCTGCAGGAGCTCTCCCTCGCGCTTGAGCCGCCGCACGGCCTCGCCGTTCACGCCCGGCTGTCCGCGGAGGATCTTCACGGCGACGGCGCGCGAGCGCTCGAGGTCGGTCGCGCGGTGGACCTCGGCCATCGCTCCTTGGCCGATGAGCGCGTCCACGCGATAGCGTCCGACCAGGACCGAGCCGGTCGGCGTCGTCGGAGCCGGGCTCGACATGGGGCGTGATGATCCCTTCCCGCGCGCCTGGGCGTCAACCCGCAAGCGCGCCTCGCCGCGCGCTCGCCTTCAGAAGCCGCGCCGGAGCCGACCCGCGAGGTGGGCCGCGCGCGCGTGGAGCAGCGCGTCGTCGTCGACCGCCACGATCGTCGCTGCGCGGAGCTCGGCGATCGAGCCGAGGCCGCTCGTGAAGCAGAGGACACGGAGCTCCTCGAGCAGGGTCTCGAGGACGCGCTCGGCGCGCGCCTCGCTCTCGTCGGCGGCGCGAAAGAGGGGCGCCGCGATCGCGACCGCGTCGGCGCCGAGCGCGAGGGCGACGGCGACGTCCATCGCCGTGCGGACGCCCCCCGACGCGATGACGAGCCGATCGGGGAGGGCCTCTCGCGCGAGCACGGTCGCGTCGGGCGTCGGGACGCCGAAGCCCGCGAGGCGCTGGCCGATCTCGCGCTTCGCGCTCGCGTCGGGCGCGCGGTGGCTCTCGACCTTCGCCCAGCTCGTCCCGCCGGTGCCCGCGACCTCGACGCCGAAGACGGCGAGCTGCGCGAGCTTCTGGAGCGCGCGGCGCGAGAGCCCGGCGCCGCACTCCTTCACGATCACGGGCACGTCGAGCGCGCGCGCGAGCGCGTCGATCTTCACGGCGAGGCCCGAGAAGCGCGTGTCTCCCTCGGGCTGGATCGCCTCCTGGAGCGGGTTGAGGTGCACGTTCAGGGCGTCGGCCCCGACGCGCTCGAGCGCGCGGCGCACGTCGGCGAAGGAGACGCCGTAGTTGAGCTGCACGGCGCCGACGTTGCCGAGGACGAGCCGGAGCTCCGGCGCGAAGCGCCGCACGTCGAAGCTCGAGGCGAGCTCGGGGTCGGCGATCATCGCGCGCTGGCTCCCGAGCGCGAGCCCGATCCCCGCGCGCTCGGCCACGCGGGCGAGGCGCTCGTTGATGCGCCCCGCGCGCTCGGAGCCGCCCGTCATCGCGCCGACGAGGAGCGGCGCCGCGAGCCGCTTGCCGAGGAGCGTCGTCTCGAGGCTCACCGCGTCGAGGTCGAGCTCCGGGAGCGCGTCGTACTCGAGCGTGAAGCGCCCGAAGCCGAGCGCGGGGCCCTCGGAGCCGACGTCGCGCGAGCGGACGACGTCGAGGTGGGCGTCCTTGCGCCTCGACACCTCGCTCGGCTCGCGCTCGGCTTCGTCGCTCGACATCGGTGCGCGTGCCTTAGCACGGCGCGGGTGTCGGATCGGCGCGGATGGCGGTAGCTTCGCCCCATGATCCCGACGCCCAAGCCCCGCAACGAGCCCGTCGACTCCCACGCCCCCGGCACGCCCGCGCGCGCGCGCCTCGAGGCCGCGCTCGACGCGATGGCGCGCTCACCGATCGAGATCCCCGCGTGGATCGACGGAAAGGAGGTCCGCACGGGCAAGCTCCTCCGCGTCGCGATGCCGCACCGGCACGCGCACCTCCTCGCCGAGGCGCACGAGGCGGGCGCGCGCGAGGTGGAGGCGGCCATCGACGGCGCGATGCGCGCCGCGCCGGCGTGGGCGAGCCTCCCCTTCGAGGCGCGCGCCGCGATCTTCCTCCGCGCCGCCGATCTCGTCTCGGGCCCCTACCGCGCGCGCGTCAACGCCGCGTGCATGCTCGGGCAGAGCAAGACGCCGCACCAGTCGGAGATCGACGCCGTCTGCGAGCTCGTCGACTTCTTCCGCTTCAACGTGAGCTTCCTCGAGAAGCTCCACGGCGAGCAGCCCTCCTCGCCCGAGGGCCAGTGGAACCGCACGGATCTGCGCCCGCTCGAGGGCTTCGTGCTCGCCGTCTGCCCCTTCAACTTCCTCTCGATCGCCGTGAACCTGCCGACGGCGCCGCTCCTCGCGGGGAACGTCGTGCTCTGGAAGCCGTCGACGACGAGCCTCCTCGGCTGCCAGGTGATGCTCGAGGTGCTGCGCGAGGCGGGGCTGCCCGACGGCGTGCTCCAATTCCTCCCGGGCGAGGGCCCGACCCAGGGCGAGGTCGCCCTCGCGAGCCCGCACCTCGCGGGGATCCACTTCACGGGCTCGACCGCGACCTTCAAGAGGCTCTGGCGCGGCGTCGCCGAGCACCTCGATCGCTACCGCGCCTTCCCGCGCGTCGTGGGCGAGACGGGCGGCAAGGACTTCATCCTCGCGCACCCGAGCGCGGACGCCGCGTCGCTCGCGACGGCGATCGTGCGCGGCTCGTTCGAGTACCAGGGGCAGAAGTGCTCCGCGGCCTCGCGCGTGTACGTGCCGCGCTCGCTCTGGGCCGAGGTGCGCGATCGCGTCGTCAGCGACACGAAGGCGCTCAAGGTCGGCGACGTGCGCGACTTCTCCACCTTCGTCGCCGCCGTCATCGATCGGCGCGCCTACGATCGCATCACCGGCTACCAGGCGCTCGCGCGGGAGAGCGCCGACGTGCTCGTCGGCGGCACGGCGGACGACGCCGAGGGCTACTTCGTCCACCCAACCTTCGTGGAGGTGAAGGATCCCGGGCACCGCCTGATGCAGGAGGAGATCTTCGGCCCCCTCGTCACCGCCTTCGTCTACGACGACGCGCGCTGGGCGGAGACGCTCCAGCTCGTCGACACCACCTCTCCCTACGCGCTCACCGGCGCGATCTTCGCGCGCGACCGCTTCGCCATCGCGCAGGCGACGGCGGCGCTCCGCAACGCGGCGGGCAACTTCTACGTCAACGACAAGCCCACGGGCGCCGTCGTCGACCAGCAGCCCTTCGGCGGCGGCCGCGCGAGCGGCACGAACGACAAGGCCGGCTCCTTCTACAACCTCGCCCGCTGGCTCAGCCCGCGCTCGATCAAGGAGACCTTCGTCCCGCCGACGGACTATCGGTATCCGTACATGGGCTGAAGCATCCTCTCAGGTATTCCCAAGCATTTCGGTCGACTCCTGATGCTCCTCCAGCACCAGGGCGAGAGCGGCCATCAGCCGATCGCCCCGCAGGATGCGAAGCGCCACCTCGCGCTTGCGCTGGACGCTCCATCGCTGCCCCGGAGAGAGCGGTCCCTTCACCTTGCTGTCGTCGTCGCTGCTGCTCGCCATCCGGGTCTCCTTGGCCATCCAGGTTCCTCCTGTTCGTGGTCCAAGGAGACTGGGTGCGGATCAGATCACCCCGCCGCGCACCGCGGGCACGCGATGCGGTCGACGAGCCACCACGCCTGGCACGTCGGGCAGCGCGTCAGCCGAGAGGCGGCGAAGGCGTCGCCGGCGGTGCGCGGCAGCGACGCCGCCACGCGCGCGAGCAGGCGAGCGAGCCGCAGGGCGCGCTCGACCGCGTCGGCGGCGCGGAGGTCGCACGCGGTCGCGGTCAGGATCTCGCCCTCGAACGTGACGCCGCGGAGCTCGAGCTCGTCGACGGTCGTGACGAGCTCGTCGACGAGCGCGCTCGGGAGCGCCGCGAGCATCGCCGCCGCGCGCCGCACGTCCGGCGCGGCCCCCTCGACGTATACGGCGTGCGACAGGGAGAGCACCGCGTCGGGCTCGTCCCACACCTCGCCGCCGCCTCCGCCGGTCGGGATCTCGACCTCGTCGTCGCGTGACAGCTCGAACGCGCCCCCGACGTCGCGCGCGTGCGCCTCGACGTCGACGTCGTCGAACTCGGCGTCGAGCGCGATCCGGACCGGCACGCCGGACTCGGTGAACCGCACGTCGACGTGGTCGTCGTCGAGGCGGACGATCCGCGCGCCGGGCACGCGTCCGGACAGCCGCGTCGCGAGCGCCGTCACCCCCTCGCGCGCCGCGAACGCGACCGAGTAGGGCCCGTCCGGGACCGCGGGTCTCGCGCCTCGCGCCGCCGCGACGTCCGCGGACAGCACGAGGAGGTCGGCGAGCCACGCGACAGGGTCGGCTTGGTCCGCGGCGCACCCGCGCACGGTGACGTCGTGGTTGTCGGGGCGGGAGCGGAAGTACATGACGTTCAGCCGCTTGATGTCCGTCAGCACGCGCGCCTGCAGCGCCGCCGGGAAGCTCCGGAACGCGGCCGCCTCCTTGTCGGCGCTGCTGCCGTCGATGAAGATGCCCGGCGCGAGGAACACCTTCTTGTCCGACGCGTCCCACGGCTCCACCGCCGGGGGCGTGAACCCCTCGAGCTCGGGCGAGTAGTCGAGGTCGATGAACCCGCCGCTCTGCGCGTAGCGGAGGTTCAGCTCGCGGATCGAGGAGTCGTGGTCGACGATCACCCGCAGCTCGAACCCGCGCAGCGTCCCGCGCAGCTCGGACTGGCACTCGTCCGGCGGCTGCGGCACCAGCACGGGCGCCGCGATCTGGGCGCGTGACGCCACCGCGAGGAGGAACGCGTCGGTGGTCTCGGCGCGGACCGAGTCCAACGGCGAGGCCCACCCGCGCGCGACCGGCGCTGACGGCGGCGCGTCCTCACGCCCCAGCAGCTTGTCGAGCCAGCTCATGTCCCCGCATCCTACGTGGGGTCGAAGGCTCGGACAACCAACGCCCTTTCCCTCCGCCCGCCGTGTCCCCCTTCCAGCAAGGCGCTCTCGTACATCGCCAAGGCGTTGGCGATTCCCGCACGATGTGGCCAACGCCTACGAGGCGCGTGACGGCTCGCGACCGACGGCCGCAGCGATGCCCTCTCCTCACCCCGTCCCGGCCAGCGTCATCGAGGCGACGCGGATGGTCGGGCTCGCGACGGCGCTGCGCAGATCGAGGTCGTCGCCGACGAGGTCGATGCCCTTCAGCATCGCGTCGAGGTTGCTCGAGATCGTGACCTCGGAGACGGGGAAGACCTTCTCGCCGTCCTCGATCCAGAAGCCGCTCGCGCCGCGCGAGAAGTCGCCCGTCACGGCGTTGAAGCCGAAGCCCATCATCGAGGTGACGTAGAGGCCGCGCTTGGTCTTCCGGACGACGTCCTCGGCCCTCGTCGCGCCGGGCTGGAGGACGAAGTTGGTCGTGCCGGCGCCGACGCCGCCCGCGCCGCCGCGGCTCGCGCTCGCGGTGGAGGCGAGGCCGAGCTTGCGCGCGGAGTAGGTGTCGAGGAGGTAGGTGAGGAGCTTGCCCCTCTCGACGACGACGTTGCGGCGTGAGAGGAGGCCCTCGCCGTCGAAGGGGCGGCTGCCGGGGCCGCGGGGGAGGAGCGGATCGTCGACGACGGTCACGAGCGGGCTCGCGACGAGCGTGTCCAGGCGATCGACGAGGTAGCTCGACTTGCGCCAGATGGCGCCGCCCGCGACGCAGCCGGCCAAGAGGCCCAGGATCGATCGCGCGGCGTCGGGATCGAAGACGACGGCGCAGTCCTGGGTCTCGACCTTGCGTGCGCCGAGCTTCTGGAGCGTGCGGCGCGCGGCCTCGCGGCCGACCTCCTCGTCGGGGAGCAGGCCCTCGTAGTGGCGCTTGGCCGTCCAGTGGTAGCCGCTCCGCTTCTTGCCGCCCTCGTCGTCGGCCACGGGGGAGACGGTGAGCGAGGCGTAGGTGCCGCGCGAGTAGCCTCGAAAGCCTCCGCTCGTGACGATCGCGCGGGCGCCCGAGGCGCGCGAGAACGTCGCGCCCTCGCTGTTCGTGATGCGCGGATCGAACGCGCGCGCCGCCGCCTCGCCGCGCTTGGCGTGCGCGAGCGCCGCCGCGCCGTCGATCGTATCGATCGCGGGGTCGAAGAGATCGAGGTCGGGGTGCTCCTCCTCCCTCGAGAGGAGCGAGGGGTCGGGCGGCCCGGCCGCCGCGTCGGGCTCGGCGAGGCGCGCCAATTCCACCGCGTCCTCCGCGAGCCGCGCGATGCCCGCCTCGCTCGTGTCGCTCGAGTAGGAGCCGGCGACCCGGTAGCCGCCCTCCTCGGCGCGGAGCATCACGCGCAGGCCGATCGAGCGCGAGCCCGCCTCCTCGACGAGCTCGGGCTCGCCCAGGCGCACCTTCGTCGAGAGGTGCGAGCCCTCGGAGATCACCGCCTCGGCGACGTCCGCGCCGAGGGCGCGCGCCCTCTCCACGATGCGCTCGCCGAGCGCGTAGAGCGCCGCCTGGTTCTCGCTCGTGCTCGTCATCGCGCCGTCCCTCCCACCGTGATCGCGCTGATCTTGATCGTCGGGCACGCGACGCCGACGGGCACCGACTGGCCGTCCTTGCCGCACGTCCAGATGCCGTCCGAGAGCTCCAGGTCGTGGCCGAGCATCGTCACCTTGCGCATCACGTCGGGGCCGTTGCCGATCAGGTTCACGTCCTTGAGCGGCGCCGTGATCTTGCCGTCCTCGATGAGGTAGCTCTCCGTCAGCGAGAAGACGAAGTCGCCGTTCGAGATGTCCACCTGCCCGCCGCCGAATTTCCGCGCGAAGACGCCGCGCTTCACGCTCCTCACGATCTCCTCGGGATCGTCCTCGCCGGCGAGGAGCATCGTGTTCGTCATGCGCGGCATCGGGTGCGACTTGAAGCTCTCGCGCCGGCCGTTGCCGCTCGGGCGCACGCCGAAGTGCGCGGCGCTGTGGCGGTCCTGCATGTAGCCGCGGAGGACGCCCTTCTCGATGAGGAGCGCCGACTCAGGGACGTTGCCCTCGTCGTCGACGTCGATCGAGCCGCGCGAGTTGGGGAGCGTCGCGTCGTCGACGACGGTGCAGAGCTCGCTCGCGACGCGCTGGCCGATCTGGTCGGTGTAATTCGAGGTGCGCTTGCGGTTGAAGTCCGCCTCGAGCCCGTGGCCGACGGCCTCGTGGAGGAGGATCCCCGAGTCGCCCGGCGCGAGCACGACCTCCAGCTCGCCGGCCGGCGCCTCGCGCGCGTCGAGCATCGTGAGCGCCTGGCGCACGGCCTCCTTCGCGTGCCACTCGGGGCTCTTGTCGTCGAAGTAGGCGAGGCCCACGCGCCCGCCGCCGCCGGAGCTGCCCGAGCGGCGCTGGCCCTCGTGCTCGGCGATGACGCGCACGCCGAAGCGCACGAGGGGCTGGCTGTCGCGCACGAGCTTGCCGTCGCTCGTGGCGATGAGGATCTCGCGGAGCTGCTCCGAGAGCGAGGCCTCGACGCGCGTCACGCGGGGATCGGCGGCGCGCGCGGCGACGTCGGCGCGGCGCAGGAGCTCGCGCTTCTCCTCGCCGCTCACGTCGAAGGAGAGGACGTCGACGTGGTAGCGGGACGGCGCCGAGAGGGGCTCGAGGCCGAGCGGCGCGCGGCCGCCCGAGTCGGCGATCTGCGCGGCGATCGTCGCGGCGCGCTCCATCGCCTCGGGCGTGAGGTCCTCGGTGTACGCGTAGCCCGTCGCGTCGCCCTTCTGCACGCGCACGCCGAGGCCGAGCGAGACGCCGCGCGCGGCGCTCTTCAGGATGCCCTCCTCGTAGCCGTAGCTGCCGGAGACCTCGTACTCGAAGAAGAGATCGGCGTAGTCGCCGCCCCGCTCGAGGGCCTTCGCGAGCAGGCGCTCGGCGATGGCCGCGGAGATGGGCGCGCTCCCGCCCTCGGCGAACGGCGCCGTGTAACGATGGGTCATGCGCGCACGATAGCAGCGTCGCGCCGGGCTCGCGTGGGCGGGCCGCTCCATCGGTCAGCCTCTGCGTCAGGGAGGATCGTAGGCGCAGCGCAGGCCGAGGTCGGCGAGGCGTGAGCGCTCCTCGACCCACGCGCGCGCCGTGACGCGGAGCGCGGTCGCCGGGTGCAGGTAGCTGCCTCCGCGCACGACGCGGAGCGCGCGCGCGTCCAAGCTCCGCGCGATGGTGCCGAGATCGCTCGGGCGCGGCGAGGAGCTCGTCCACTCCCAGGCGTTGCCGGCCATGTCGCGCAGGCCGTAGGGGCTCGCGCCCGCGAGGCTCCCGATGGGCGCGAGCCAGGCGAAGCCGTCGCTCGCGTCCTCCCGAACGATGGGGCGGCCGTGGTTCGCGAGGTGCGGCTCGTAGACGCTGCCCCAGGGGAAGCGGCGCGCGTCGTCCGCTCCCCTCGCTCCCTTCTCCCACTCCGCCTCGCTCGGGAGGCGCCCGCCTCGAGCCGCGCAGTAGCGCTCCGCGTCGCGCGCGTCGATCCCGACGACGGGCGTCCGCGCGAGCGCCTCTGCGCTCATCGGAGAGGGAGGCCGCGGGGGGTCGGCGGGCGTGCAGCGCGCGGCCGCGACGCAGCGCGCGTAGGCGGCGCGGCTGACCTCGTCCCGATCGAGGCCGAAGCGGCCGAGGTAGACGCGCCGCGCGGGGCCCTCGTGCGCGAAGCGCTCGGGGCCGCAGCCGTCGGCGAGCGCGAGGTCGTGCTCGTCCTGGCAGAGCTGGACCGCGAGCTCGACGTCCGCCCAGCTCGCGCCCATCACGAAGCTGCCCTCGGGGATCCACACGACGTCGGGGCGCTCGAGCGTGACGACCGAGGGCTCGTCGAGCGCGAGCGCCTCGCCCGCAGAGAGGAGCGCGAGCGCGAGGAGGAGCCCGACGCGCCCCCTCGACGCCGCGCCAGGCGCGCGCCCGGCCATCGCTCAGATCGCCTTCGCCTGCGTGGCTCGAGCGACGTCGACGCGTCGCGCTCGGAGGAGCCCGGCGACGCCGACGGCCACGATGGCGAGCGAGACGAGCTGCGACGTGGAGACGAGCCCGCCGAGGAAGACGCCTCGCACGAGATCGCCCCGGAAGTCCTCGGTCGCGAAGCGGAGCACGCCGTAGAGGACGGCGTAGAGCGCGATCCGCCGCCCGCTGCCCGGCGCGCCGAGCCACCTCGCGTCGAGCGGCGTCGCGGCGAAGACGAGCGCGAGCGCCATGAGGCCGAGCGACTCGTAGAGCTGGACCGGGTGGCGCGGGACCGACGGGTTCGCCATCGGCGACATCGGATCCGTCGCCGTGACGGACCAGGGTCCGTGCCACTCGGCGCCGTAGCAGCAGCCGCCGAGCAGGCAGCCCACGCGGCCGAGCGCGTGCCCCGCCGCGATGGCGGGCACGGAGAGATCGAGCAGCTTCCAGAAGGGGAGGCGCATCATGCGCGCGGCGAAGAAGGCGCCGGCGAACGCGCCCGGGACGGCGCCGTAGAAGACGATCCCCGGCGGGCGCGAGAACACCCCGGCGAAGTCGAAGCCCGACCGCGCGAGCTCGACCAGGTAGAAGAGGGCGCCAGCGGAGAGGAAGGCGGGGATCGTCGCGTAGCCGATCGCCGCGATCGTCGCGCCCCAGTCCTCGTCGGCGTGGTGCGCCGCGCGGGCGGCGAGCAGACCCGTCGTGAGCACGCCGAGCGCGACCATCAAGCCATAACCGCCGATCGGCCGCGTCATCCCGAAGAGGTGAACCTCGTAGAGGATCGGGTGCATCAGCGCGCCCTCTGCCGCGAGGATCGGCGCGCCGCGGGGGGCGCTGGCTCGGGCGTCTCGCGCGAGGTCGGGGGCGCGGCCGCGGTGTCGGCGGGCGCCGCGACGTCGGTGGCGGGTGGGCTCGCCGCGGGTGGGCTCGCCGTGGCTGGGTTCGTCGCGGGTGGGCTCGCCGTCGGTCGCCCGCCCTCGGGGCCGGGTGGCAGCGGCGGAGGCGGGAGCGGCGTGTCGTCGCCGTGGCGCTCCATCGGGGTCGCGGGATCGCTCGCGCCGGGCGAGGCGCTCGCGTCGTCGACGAACGCGTCGGGGCGCCCGAAGAGGCCCGCGAAGGGATCCGCGCCCGCGTCGCGATCCCAGGGGACGCCTTGGGTCGGTGGGTTCGAGGGCGACACGAAGACCGTGGTGCAGAGGGTGTTGCAGAGCCCGCAGGTGACCGCGACGAGGATCGAGGGGACGAACGCGACGACGTTCACCACAATCCCGGCGACGGCCAGCCCCTCGCTCTCGCCGAGGCCCTGCTTGGCGCGCGACATCGCCACGCCGCCGAGGATGATGCCGGCGATCGCCAGGATCGGCGCGAGGAGCGACAGCATCGTCCCGAGGAACGGGATGACGACGGCGAGCATCGCGGCGAACATCAGCGCGAACGAGAAGATGCCGAGGATGAGCGAGCCGAGGCCCATGGCGAGCGGGAACTGTCTAGGACGCCGCGGCTGGGGTCAACACGTCCCCCCAGGCCGCGTCGGACCCTCGCTCGCGTCGGATCCTCGCTCGCGTCGCGCGCGGGCTTCGGGGAAGATGGCGCGATGAGCGAGGACGAGGCAGCGCGCGAGGCGACGCACGTGGAGGCGGACGAGCCCGAGGGCGCGGCGCGGGACGAGGAGGGCTCGCCGCCCATCGAGATCCCCTTCGAGCGCCTGAGCGCGGCGGCGCAGGCGGGCGTCCTCGAGGAATTCGTCACGCGCGAGGGCACGGACTACGGCCACGTCGAGGTGCCGCTCGAGGCGAAGGTCGCGGCGGTGCGCGCTCAGATCGAGCGCGGCGAGGTCGTGCTCCTCTTCGACCCGAGGACCGAGCAGGTGAACCTCGTCGCGCGGCGCGAGCTGCGCGGCGCGCGCTGACGGCGCGCCTCGCTCGACGTGATCCGTCGATCCGTCCGACCGATCCGCGCGGTGAGCACGAGGCTCGCCGGGCAGGTGCGAGGGTGGTTCGACGAGCCGAGCGCGCTGTCCTATCGTCGCTCGCTTTCATGGCGTTCGACCCGACGACCCCCAGGCAACGCAGGCTCCGGCGAGGCCTCGCGATCTTCGCGCTGGCGCTCGTCATGGGCGCGATCCTCTGGGGGCCCGCGTTCTATCGCTCGGACAAGTCGGGCTGGGGCGACTGGCAGCAGATGCACCACTGGGCCGAGCTCGGCGTCGTGTCGATGCTCCGCTTCGGGGAATTCCCGCTCTGGGATCCGAACCACTGCGGCGGCGTGCCGCACTGGGGGCAGCCGCAGGCGCAGAATTTCTCGCCGATCTGGATGCTCTTCCACCTCCCGTTCGGCACGCAGCTCGGCCACAAGCTCTGGATCCTCTTCCACCACCTGATCGGCTTCGCGGGGCTCTACCTCCTCGGGCGCAAGCGCGAGCGGCTGAGCCGCGCGGGCGCGGCGCTCGCCGCGACGATCTGGACGACGAGCGGCTTCATGGCCTGGCACTTCGCCGGTGGGCACGCGACCTTCCTCGCGTTCGAGTGGTACCCGCTGCTCCTGCTCGCCTGGCGCAAGGCCGACGAGGATCTGCGCTTCAACGTCGCCGTCGCCGCGATCATGACGGAGCTCCTGCTCGAGGGCGCGCACTACGCCTTCCCGTACGCGGCCGTCTTCCTCGGCTTCGACTCGGCCGCGCGCCTCGTCCGCGGGAGAAAGAGCGAGATCCTCCGGATGCTGCGCACCGGCGTCACGAGCGCGCTCCTCACGCTCCTCCTCGGCGCCGTACGCTGGGTGCCGATCCTGCTCGCGATGTCGCGCTACCCGCGCCCGATCGAGGACACGGACACCCTCGGCCTCGCGGATCTCATCACGATGTGGACGGCGCGCGAGCACGACTGGACCTGGCCGCCTCACCCGTGGGTCTGGGCCGAGTACGGCACCTACGTCGGCTGGGCCGTGCTCGCGCTCGCGCTCGTCGGGGCGGTGCTCGCGCTCCGCGAGCGGCGCGGGCTCCTCGTCGCGGGCGCGCTCTTCTTCATCGCGTTCACGGTGGGCTACCACGGCCCCTACTGGCCGAGCTCGATCCTCCACGATCTGCCCTTCTTCTCGAACCTCCACGTCCCCTCGCGCTGGCAGGTGCTCGCGACCTTCTACATGAGCCTGCTCGCCGGGATCGTCCTCTCGCGGCTCGAGACGCGGCTCGCGCGCGCGCGCTTCGGGCGCGACGCGGAGTGGGCCCGCGCGACGCTCCCCTGGCTCGTCGTGCTCGCCATCGCGGCCGATCTCTTCGCCGTCGCGCTCCCGATCACGAACCGCTGGGACGGCGCGCCCGTCGGCATCATGGCGCCCGAGCCGCCGCACATCATCGTGACCCACCGCTACTTCGAGGAGTACGCGAACTACCCCTCGCGCGACGTCTCGACGCTCGAGTGCTACGACGCCGTGCCGTGGCCGCGCGGCGAGGGCCTCTGGACGGGCGAGGTGCCGCAGGTGCGCTTCGCCGAGGAGGACGGCACGACGGCGCGAACGAGCGACCGGCTCCTCTCCTACGCGCGCACGAACCACACGGTGACGATCGACGTCGAGCTGGCCTCCCCGGGCGTGGCGATCGTGAACCAGAACTGGGAGCAGCAGTGGCGCGTGTCGAGCGGTGAGATGGCGCCCTCGACGGGGAGGCTCGCCGTGCGCCTCCCCGCGGGCCGCCACCGCGTCGTCTTCACGTTCGAGCCGGACGATCTGCCCTACTCGGTCATCGCCTCGCTCCTCGGCGTGCTCCTGTCGATCGCGCTCCTCTACTACGCGCGGCCCCGCGCGCCGCGCCCTCCCTCCGCCGCGCCCCCGCCCGTCGCCGCCGAGGCGTGAGCCGAGGGGGTCAGTCGCGGTATCTGTAAGCCCACATGTGGTAGCCAGAGTACGTGCCCGTGATGAAGTAATAGACGTTGTTCACGGGGTCGTAGTCGAGGTTGTGGAAGACGAGCTGGGTCGGGCGCGCCGCGTCATCCTCGTTGAGGACGTTCATCTCTTCGCTCGACCAGGTGCTCGTGCTCGGATCGAAGGTGAAGAAGCGGCCGTCGCGCACGCCCCCTCCGAACACCTCGTGGCGGGGGTCGTAGGCCCACCCCGTCGTGCCGCCGCCCTCCGGCGCGGCTCCGTGCGTCTCGACGTAGCGGCTCGTCGAGCGTGACCAGTCCTCACGATCGAGCGTGACCTCCATGACCATCCCGTTCCCGCGATCTTCGCGGTTGATGAGGAACATCGTCTGGGTGGGTGGGTAATAGAGGAGGTTGTGGTCGATCTGGCCGTCGTACGTGACGCCGGCGATCGTCCCGGAGATGTCCCCTGTCCGCGGATCGATGACCCGCATCCCCCCCGCGCTCGCGTGGGCCCCCTGCCCGATGAGCACGATGCGGCCGGAGGGGGGATCGAACTCGGCGGAGGCGCCGTGGTTCCAGGCCGCGCCGCCGCGATCGGCGTAGGCCCACGTGGTGTTACCAGGGGTCAGCTCGAGCCAGGGGATGGCGCTCCCCCCGACGTCCGGGTGGCAGGTCCCCGCGGCGGCGCTCATCTCGAGCATGACGAAGCGACCGACGCCGTCGACCTCCGCGATGACGTTCAGATCGTAGGTGTGGCGCGCGAAGGGGTGCCCGGTGGCGCGATAGAAACCGATCGGATCCAGATCGCTCGCGGAGACGTCCTCACAAGACATGGAAGGGTAGAGGCTCTGCCAGGTGAGGGTGTCGGGATCGAAGACGTCGACGTCGGTGCGGCCCGTCGCGGAGTGCCCGCCGCCGAAGAGCAAGACGCGATGGTTGTACGGGTCGTAGTTGAAGCGGCTGTAGTCGAAGATGCTCTGGCAGTAATTCGAGATCTGCGGCATCCGAGAGGCGCACTCGTAGACACCGAGGTGGAGCGCGGTGTTCTCGGGGAGCTCGGCGAGGCGCGGGTTCGCGCGCGGATCGGGTGTTGGAGGCGGGCCGCCGTCTCGCGGGGGCGCGCTCGCGTCCTCGGGCTCGCCCGCGGCGTCGGTGGCGGAAGCGGCGGCGTCGTCGCTCGGAGTGGCGTCACGTTCGGTCGTCCAGGCGTCCGGCGCGTCGCCGCCTCCGCCGCAGCCTGGGGTGCAGAGGCCAGTGAGAGCGACGAGCGGGAGCGCGTGACGGATGGAGCTCACGCGGGCGACGATGCCCGCCGGTGGCGCAGCGCGTAGAGCGCGCCTTCGGCTGGCGCGCCTCCGGCTGACCCGCCTCCGGCCAAGGAGCGCGATCCCCGCGAGGAGCGAGAGCCCGAGCCACGGGGGCGTCGTCCGCCGCTGCCCCGGCGCGCTGCAGCTGCAGTCCTCACCGCGCGGCGCGTCGTCACCGCCGACGCTGCCGTCGCGCCGTACGCCACCGCCGTCCACGCCTTCGGGGATCGGGAGCGGCGGCGGCGGCGCGTCGAGCAGCCAGCGCACGGTCCACTGGGCGATCGTCTCGTTGCCCTCGAGGTCGCTCACCCGCGCGCGGACCTCCGTGTCCAGGTCGGTGAGCGGGCTCGCGAGGGTGTGCGTGACGACGCCGTGCGGCGCGGCCTCGAGCGCGATGGGCGCCGTGCACTCACCCGTGGCGTCGAGGACGCAGAGCTCGAGCGAGCTCGTGTCGATGCCGCTGCCGAGATCGGTCGTGCCGACGTGGAGCGCCGTGACGCTCTCACCCTCGACGCTCGCGACCAGGTTCAGGGTGGGGCGCTGCGTGTCGCGCGACTCCATCGGGCCGCCGGGCGAGCCGAGGTCGATCCAGCGCGAGAGCAGCCCGAGCTCCTCCGGCGTGATGCTGGTGGTGTGCGCCGCGCCGAAGTCGATGTCGCGCACGCTCGCGTCGTCGCTCTCGCCGTACGTGTCGTCGGTGCGCCCGTCGGTGCGCCGGCCCGCGGCCTTCCAGTAGAGCAGGCTCCCGAGCGCGTTGAAGGCGCGCACGTAGCGCGTGAGCTGCGGCCGCCGGAAGTTGCGGCTCGTGCTCCCCGCGCCGGTGTCGTGCTGGAGCGCCTCGGGCACGCACGACTGGCGGTTGTCGGAGACGAGGCAGAACCAGGTCGAGCGATCGTCAGAGCCCGTGCCGGGGCGATCGAGCGCGAGGCCCGCGGCGGGCGACTCGCCGCCGTGGCAGCTCGTGCAGCGGCGCTCGAAGATCGGCATGACGTCGTTCTGGAAGTTGACCTCGAGGCCGTACGCCTCGACCTCGCGGACGAGCACCGAGCCGTCTCCCTCGCGGCCCGAGAGGAGGGGCACCGTGCCCTCGCCGAGGCGCGGGATCTCGTACTCGCTCGTGGCGGCGAAGGTGCGATCGAAGGTGGTGAGCGACTCGCGCGAGTGCACGTGGCAGCCGCCGCAGGTCTTCATCTCGCCGGGGCGCAGGCTCTGCCAGGTCTGATCGGTGTTGAGCGTGCGACCGTCGCAGTCGATGCCCTGCATCAGATAGGGCATGTTCGCCGGCATGCGCACGAGGAAGCTCGTGTCGACGTTGCCGGCCGGATCGAGCCGCTCGCGCCCGCTCGCGTCGCGGTTGCGGACGGGGATCTCGCCGAGGATCCGCACGCGCTCGCCGGCGACGTTCGCGATCTCTCGGTAGGCGGCGTTGACGTCGCCGCGGTTGGGCATGATGCCGAGGATGCGCAGGCCGCAGAGGTCGGCGTCGGTGTAGTCGATGGTGTCGGTGCCCTGGTTGTGGAACTGGTGCTCTCCCTGGAAGGTGATGCCGCCGCGCGGGTGCGTCTCGCGATCGATCATCGAGGCCGCGCCGAGCAGGCCGAAGGGCGTGCCGAGCTCGAGCATCGGGTGCGAGGTGAGGCGATCCGAGCGCTCGATGAGGTCGGGGCGCTCGACGCCGAAGATGGCGGAGTAGGGGACGACGGCGCGGCCCTGGAGCTCGTGCCACTCGCGCGAGTCGACGATGAGCTCGAGGTCATTCGGGTGCATCGAGGGGATCGTCGTGAGGCGGTAGAGGCCCGAGTCACAGCCGGGCGTGTCCAGCTCGAGCGAGGTGATCACGTTCGTGGCCGTGCCCGAGCCCGAGCCGTCCGTGAGCGGCGGCGCCTCGCGGCCGAGCGCGCGAAAGATCCCGCTGCCCGCGACGGTGCTGCAAGCGCCCTTGCCCCACGCGATCATCAGGCCGTTGTCGGGGAGCGCCGCGGGGTGTCCGGGCTTGCCCGCGAAGGGGAGGGGATCGGCGTAGGTCGGCACGCTGAACGCGGGCGCCTCCATCGGCCTCGCCATGCCGTCGCCGTTCGTCGCCCACATGGCCGCGCGGCGCATGTGCCGAGGCGCGAACATGTCGCCGTAGGCGGTGATCTCCTCGGGCCCGAAGCCCTCTTGGCCCGCGGGCTCGGGGAGCACGCCGATGACCTCGCCGAGGCCGTTGTTGTTGGCGCGGTAGTAGTCGGAGAACCAGACGTAGCCGTCGCTCGTCTGCGCGAGGAAGTGCGAGGCGTTGTGCGTCACGTGCGTCGAGGTGACGGGCGTGTGATCGCCCGAGTGCTGCCCGTAGAACGCGAAGACCTCGGCACCGTCCGGGCGCTGCGTGTAGACGTGGAAGAGGTTGTCGAGGGTGGTGAACCCCCCCGGTGAGCCGTTCGTGTGGCGGAAGGGCAGCCCGCCGAAGACCTGCCAGCTCGTGTAGGCGACGCGGCCGTCGCGCAGCACGAGGGGGTGCTCGTCGACGCCGGTGGAGTGATGGCTGGACAGATCGGCGTTGCGGCCGTCGAGATCCATCGCCCAGATCCGCACGCCGACGCGCGACGCGGTCGTGTGGAAGACGACGGTCGAGCGGTTTCCGTCGCGCGTGGAGGTGAAGGAGAGGCGCCCGTTCGGGAGGAACGCGGGGCCCGTGTCGAAGGTGCCGGCCGTGTGGGGCAGCGCCGTCACCTCGCCGGTGGCGACGTCGACCAGGTGGAGCTGGGCCTCGCTCGTCTTCAGCGTGCGCCCGCCCGTCTCGAAGTAGGTGTAGGGCGCGTCGTCGGCGCGAGGATCGATGACGCGCGGGCGGATCGTCTCGCGGTGGGCCTCGAGGGAGCCTCGAAAGACGGTGAAGGCGATCGTGCGGGCGTCGAAGGAGACGGCCGGGTCCATCGCGGCGCAGGCGGCCTCGTCCGTGCTCTCGGAGGAGCAGTCGTAGAGGACGCGCTCGCTGCCCGCCTCGTCGCGGTAGACGAGATCGCAGGGGGCCGAGAAACCGCCGAGGAAATGCGTGACGTCGGGGAGGATGTCGTAGACGTCGAGCCCGCGCATCGTCCGCGTGGCCGAGCGCGTCACGCCGTCGACGGTGACGTCCATCGTGACGTCGACCGGCGCGTCCGTCCGCACACAGCGCGTGTAGACGATGGGGACGTCGGCCGAGGCGGCGGCGGGGAAGACGAGCACGGGGAACGCGAAGAGCGCGAGCGCACTACGGATGGAGAGCATCCGGAGATGGTGTTCGCCGGTGGTGCGCACGGTCCATTTCAAAGCGTGCGCGCCACGGGGCGACGAGCATCGTTCTGCAACGTTCGTAGGGGCGAATCATCATTCGCCCTCGCCTCTGCGACGTTCGTAGGGCGAATCATCATTCGCCCTCGCCCTCACCCTCGACCTCAACGCTTCCGGTTGACCCGCCTCCGGCGGACGATCGCGATCCCCGCGAGGATCGAGAGCCCGAGCCACGGGGGCGCCGAGGGGCCCGCCCCCGCCGCGCGGCACGCGCACTGCGTCCCTCGGAGCATGCGGTCCTCGGAGCCCAGCCCGCCGTCGCGATCGGCCCGGCCGCCGCCGTCGCCCTCCGGCACGAGGGTCGACGTGGGCGGCGTCGGGGGCGGCGCGTCGAGCAGCCAGCGCACGGTCCACTGGGCGACGCTCTCGTTGCCCTCGAGATCGCTGACGCTCGCGCGGACCTCGGTGTCCGGATCCGTGAGCGGGCTCGTGAGCGTGTGCGTGACGACGCCGTGGGGCGCGGCCTCGAGGGCGATGCGCGCCGTGCACGCGCCCGCGGCGTCGAGGACGCAGAGCTCGAGCGAGCTCGGATCGATCCCGCTCCCGAGATCCGTCGTGCCGACGTGGAGCGCCGTGACGGCGCCGCCCTCGACGCTCGCGGCGAGGTTCAGGGTGGGGCGCTGCGTGTCGCGCGACTCCATCGCGCCGCCAGGGCAGCCGAGGTCGATCCACCGCGAGAGCAGGCCGAGCTCCTCCGGGGTGGCGTCGGTCGTGTGCGCCGGGCCGAAGTCGACGTCGCGCCGCTCCGGGGTGTCCGAGTCGGCGAAGGTGTCGTCCGCGCGGCCGTCCGTGCGGCGCCCGGCCGCCTTCCAGTAGAGCAGGCTCGCGAGCGAATTGAACGCGCGCACGTAGCGCGTGAGCTGCGGGCGGCGGAACGTGTGGCTGCCGCTGCCGATGCCGGTGTCGTGCTGGCGCTCGGGCGGCACGCACGTCTGGCTCCGATCGGAGACGAGGCAGTACCACGTGGAGCGGCTCTCCTGGTCGATCCCCGGCCGATCGAGCGCGAGCCCCGCGGCTGGCTCGCTCCCGCCGTGGCAGCTCGCGCAGCGGCGCTCGAAGATCGGCATGACGTCGCGCTGGTAGCTGACCTCGAGCCCGTCGGCGTCGACCTCGCGCACGCGCACGGAGCCGTCCTCGCTCCGGCCGGCGAAGAGCGGCACGGTGCCCTCGCCCAGGCGCGGGATCGCGTACGCGCTCGTCGCGGCGAAGGTGCGATCGAAGGTGGTGAGCGACGCGCGCGAGTGCACGTGGCAGCCGCCGCAGGTCTTCATCTCGCCCGGGCGCAGGCTCTGCCAGGTCTGGTCGGTGTTGAGGGTGCGGCCGTCGCAGTCGATGCCCTGCATCATGTAGGGCATGTTCGCGGGCATCCGCACGAGGAAGCTCGTGTCGACGTTGCCGGCCTCGTCCAACAGCTCGCGGCCGCTCGCGTCGCGGTTTCGAACGGGGATCTCGCCGAGGATCCGCACGCGCTCGCCGGTCACGTCGGCGATCTCGCGGTGGACCGAGTTGTGATCGCCGCGGTTCGGCATGATGCCGAGGATGCGCAGGCCGCAGAGGTCGGCGTCGGTGTAGTCGATCGTGTCGGTCCCCTGGTTGTGGAACTGGTGCTCGCCCTGGAAGGTGATCCCGCCGTGCGGGTGCGTCTCGCGGTCGATCATCGAGGCCGCGCCGAGCAGGCCGAAGGGTGTTCCGACCTCGAGCAGCGGGTGCGAGGTGGCGAGGTCCGAGCGCTCGATGACGTCCGGCCGCTCGACGCCGTGGATCGCCGCGTAGGGGACGACGGGGCGCGCCTGGAACTCGTGCCACGCGCGCGAGTCGACGACGACCTCGAGGTCGCGCGGATCCATCGAGGGGATGCTCGTCAGGCGGTAGACGCCGACGTCGCAGCCGGGCGTGTCGAGCTCGAGCGAGGTGATGACGTTCATCGCGGTGCCCGAGCCCGAGCCGCTCGTCAAAGGCGGCGCCTCGCGGCCGAGCGCGCGGAAGACGTCGTTGCCCGCGACCGTCCCGCAGGCGCCCTTGCCCCACGCGACCATGAGGCCGTTCTCGGGCAGGGCCGCTGGGTGGCCGACCTTCCCCGCGAAGGGCAGCGGGTCGGCGTAGGTCGGTACGCGGAGCTCCGGATCGACCATCGCGCGGGACATGTTGTCGCCGTTCGTCGCCCAGAGCGCCGCGCGGCGCATGTGCCGCGGCGCGAACATGTCGCCGTACGCCGTGATCTCCTCGGGGCCGAACCCCTCCTGCCCGGCGGGCTCGGGGAGCACGCCGATCACGTCGCCCAGGCCGTTGTTGTTCGCGCGGTAGTAGTCGGCGAACCAGACGTAGCCGTCGCTCGTCTGGGTGAGGAAGTGGGCCGCGTTGTGGGTGACGTGCGTCTCGGTGACGGGCGTGTGGTCGCCCGCGTGCTGCCCGTAGAACGCGAAGACCTCGGCGCCGTCGGGGCGCTGCGTGTAGATGTGGAAGAGGTTGTCGAGCGTGGTGAAGCCGCCCGGCGAGCCGTTGGTGTGGCGGAACGGGAGCCCGCCGAAGACCTGCCAGCTCGTGAACGCGACGCGTCCGTCGCGCAGGACGAAGGGGTGCTCGTCGACGCCGGTCGAGTGCTGGCTCGCGAGGTCCACGTTGCGGCCGTCGAGATCCATCGTCCAGATCCGCATGCCCAGGCGCGACGTGCCCGCGCCGAAGACGAGCGTGGCGCGGTTGCCGTCGCGGCTCGAGGTGAAGGCGAGCCGCCCGTTCGGGAGGAAGGCGGGCGCGGTGTCGTAGGTGTCCGGGGTGTGCGGGAGCGCGGTGAGCGCGCCCGTCGCGACGTCGACGAGGTAGAGCTGCGCCTCGGTCGAGCGCAGGAGCCGGCTCGGGAGCGTGACGTACTGGTAGGGCGCGTCGGCCGCGCGCGGGTCGATGACGCGCGGGACGATCGACTCGCGCGCGTGCTCGAGCGGGCCGCGGAAGACCGTGAACGCGACGGTGCGGGCGTCGAACGAGACGGCGGGATCCATCGCCGCGCAGCCGGCCTCGTCCGTCGACCCCGAGGAGCAGTCGTAGAGGACGCGCTCGCTCCCGGCCTCGTCGCGGTAGACGAGATCGCAGGGGCCCGTGAAGTCGCCGAGGAGGTGCGAGACGTCGGGCAGCACGTCGTACACGTCGAGCCCTCGCATCGTGCGCGTGGCCGGGCGCGTCACGCCGTCGACGGTCACGTCCATCGTGACGTCCATCGACGCGTCGGTGCGCGCGCAGCGCGTGTAGACGATCGGCACGTCGGCCCGCGCCGAGAGCGGCGCGAGCGAGGCGGCGAGGAGCGCGATCGACGCCGAGAGGGCGGGCGAGAGGGTCGAGCGGGAGGGCATCGCGCGATGGTGCGCGGCTTGGCCCCGCGGCTCCCATTTCAATCCATGCGCGCCGCGATCACCGCGTGGGTCGAGCCCGCGGCGGCGCGCCTCTCACAGCGCGAATCAGTTGACCTGATTCGCGCTGTTCCTTCGTTGTCGGAGGGTCTGCCCCCAGACCCTCCCTCACGCCGAGTGAATCGGCGTGAGCCTCCCTCCCGCCGAGCCAGCGCACCCCGGCTCGACGGATCACGTCGAGTGAGGTGCGCTGTCAGGCGCGCGCACGCTTGGAAATCGCCGCGCCCGCTCGTGCGTGGGACGGTCTCGCGGTCCCCCGCGCGTTTCGGCGGGGCGCGCTCCAAGAGGTGCGAGATGAGGCGAAGTGCGATGGTTCTGTGGGTGTCCATCCTGGCCCTCTCCGCGTGCGGGCCGGGCGACGGCGCCGCGAGCGAGGACGGCGCGGTTCGGGCGGACGCGGCCGTCGCCGCGGGCGACGCGGACGTCGCCCTCACGGACGCGGCCCGCGAGGGCGACGGCGGCACGATCACGCCGAGCGATGGCGGCGGCGTCACGCCCCCGAGCGGGTGGTCGCGCCTGCCTTGGGAGGACTGCGAGGGCCGAGGGCGGACGCTCGAGGCTGGGCCCGACGACTACCGCGACGTCCTCGCGACGATCGCGCCGGGCGACACGCTGCGCCTGCGCCCGGGTACGTACACGCGCGGGCTCCCGATGACGGTCTCGGGCGAGGAGGGCCGCTGCATCGTCGTCGAGGCGCTCGATCGCAGCCACCGCCCGCTCTTCCTCGGGAGCAACGACTTCAACGTCCTCGCGATCCACGGCGCGAGCTGGATCAAGCTGCGCGGCCTCGAGGTCGACATCCGTGGGCTCGACGGCTTCGGCGTCGCCTCGCAGGGCGGCGACGCGAAGCCGACCCACCACGTCGTCATCGAGGACATCGACATGCACGGCTTCGGGACCGACCAGCAGATCGCCGGCATCTCGACGAAGAGCCCGGCGACCGACTGGGTGATCCGCGGTAACCGCATCGTCGGGCCGGGCGTCGGCCTCTACCTCGGCAACTCCGACGGCCGCTGGCCCTTCGTCCGCGGCCTCATCGAGCTCAACACCGTCGTCGACGCCGTCGGCTACTGCATGCAGATCAAGCACCAGAACGCGCGCTCCGAGGCGCAGCCGGACCACGCCGAGACGATCATCCGCTACAACGTCTTCGCGAAGACGAACGGGATGACGCCGGGCAGCGAGGCGCGCCCGAACCTCCTCCTCGGCCACTTCCCCACCTCGGGGCGCGGCGCCGAGGATCTCTACGTCGTCTACGGCAACGTCTTCTATGACAACTCCACGGAGAGGCTCCTCCAGGCGGAGGGCAACCTCCTCATCGTGAACAACGTGTTCGTGAACCCGCACGGCGACGCGATCACGATCCAGCGCCACAACGACAAGCCGCGGCGCGTCGACGTCGCCTTCAACACGATCGTCGCGAGCGGCCGGGGCCTCAACATCTCGGGCGGCGACCCCGCGTTCGCCCAGCGCTCGCGGAACAACCTCGTCTTCGCCGACGTCCCGCCGAGCGTGAGCGACAGCGCGGGAGACCTGATCGGTGCGCGCGCCGACGCCGCGCGCTACCTGCGGAGCCCGCTCGCGAGCCCCGGCGAGGGCCTGGATCTGCATCCGATCACCCTCGAGGGCCTCGGGGCGCCGGTCGACGCGATGCTCGCGTCGCGCGCGGAGACCGAGCACGACTTCGACGACGCGACGCGCGCGGCGCTCGTCGCGGGCGCCTACGCCACGACCCGCGAGGCGGCGCTCACCCTCGCCGCGCGACCGATCCCGGAGTGATCGCGATGCGCGTCATCCCGGGGACGGCGGCGCCCCATCACGCTGGGTAGGCTCGTGGAACGTCGTGTCTTCCACGCGATAGACGACGGCGTTCCCGACGCGGGCGCGATCGCAGAGGCCCTCGCGGATCAGCGCCTCGAGCGCGAGCTGCGCGCTCCGCAGAGAGACGCCCAGCCTCTCCGCGATGGCGCGCGCGCTCGCCGCCCCTCCGAGCGCGATGTGCGAGAGGGCCCGATCCTCGGTGCCGACGGTGCAGCGGGGATCGGGCACGACGAGCGCGCGCCGCGCGACGAGGCGCAGGCGCCCGCCGGCGCGCTCGATCGTCGCGAGCCCCTCGAGCCGCTGCCTCGCGCGGTGGATCGCGAGGCCGAACGTCCCCCCGTGCAGCTCGGGCACGAACGCGAAGCCGTAGCTCGCCTCGAAGAGCCGATCCTCCTCGATGCCCTCGGGGCCCGCCAGCGCGGCGGCGGCGATGAGCATGTCCGCTCGCCCCTCCTTGCGTTGGCTCTGCTCGAGGCGGACGTAGCCGCTCCGCTCGAGGGCCGGGAGGCCGAGCGCGAGCAGGCGGGTGGGGGCGCCTCGCCCGACCGCGACCCAGGCGATCGCGCCCGCCTCCTCGAGCGCCGAGAGGCCGTGGAGGCCTCGCGGCACCTGGTGCGCGCGCCCCTCGCGGAACGCCGCGACGGCCGGATCCGCGGCCCGCGCGCTCGGGATGACGAGGGCGTGGAGCGTCGCGAGGTCGCGCTCGAAGAGCTTGGGGCAACGCGGCGGCGGCCCCTCGCACGCGCGCGCGATCGCGAGGACGATGGGCGCGCTCTCGGGCACGAGCGCCGCGCCCGCGCGCCCGAACGAGAGCGCGAGCTCCCAGCCCATCCACCGGTGCCACGCGGGCGGCGCGTAGCGCGAGAGCGTCGCGAGGATGTGCGTCGCCAGGTGCGGGCGGCCCGAGAGCCGCCGGATCCGCGCGAGCGTGAGGTTGGCGAGGAAGGCGGGGCCTGGCAGCTCCTCGGTCGCCGCCATCCTCGCGCCGCGCCGCGCGAGCGCCTCGGCCTCCGCCGGGGCGCGCTCGGCCCGAACGAGCGCCTCGATCGCGGTGAGCTCGACGTTGGCCGCCGAGCGTCCGCTCGCGCGGGCGTTCGCGCGGAGCGCGCTCAGATCGAGCTCGAGGTCGCCGTCGATCGCGCGCGCCCAGGCGGAGAGCTCGTGGCGCTCGGGCTCGGGCAGGCCCGCGATGAGCGCGCGCGCCTCCTCGGGCTCGAGCCGCGCGAGGTGGGCGCGAGCCTCGCGTCGTCGCTCGTCGAGGTCGAAGGGCGAGGGCACCCCGTCGAGGCTAACACCGTCGCTCGGCGCCTCGACGCTCGAACGCGCGGGCCGAGCGTCGCGATCCCGCTCGCTCGCGCGCCCGCCACGCGCGGCCCCGCCTTGGTATGCTCGCGGGCTCGGATGCCTCTTCGCGCGCGACGTGAGCTGGAGCGATGACGGGCCGCTCGCAGCCTCGCCGGTATCGGACCCTCTTTCGCCTCGCTCGAGGCGGGATGGGCACGGTGGACGTGGGCTGGCGCCGCGAGAGCGGCTTCGAGCGGCTCGTGGCGATCAAGCGCCTGCACCCTCACTACGCGGAGGACCGCGAGCTCGTCGCGATGCTCCACGATGAGGCGCGCGTCGCCGGCACGATCCGGCACGCGAACGTCGTCAGCGTCCTCGACGTCGGCGAGGACGATCAGGGCCCCTTCCTCGTGATGGAGCTCGTCGAGGGGCAGTCGCTCTCCCAGCTCCTCACGCACGCGGCCGCGGACGGCGTGCTGCCGCTCCAGATCGCGCTGCGCATCATCCGACACGTCGCCGCGGGGCTGCACGCCGCCCACGAGACGCGCGACGCGAAGGGGAAGCCCCTATCCGTCGTCCACCGCGACGTCTCGCCGCAGAACGTCCTCGTCGGCTACGACGGCATCGCGCGCATCTCCGACTTCGGCGTCGCGAAGGCGCTCGGCGCGAGCACGCAGACCGAGGCCGGGCTCGTGAAGGGGAAGCTCCGCTACATGGCGCCCGAGCAGCTCACCTTCGGCGACATCGATCGGCGCACGGACCTCTTCGCGCTCGGGCTCGTCCTCTACGAGGTGATCGCGGGGCACCACCCCTACGAGGGCAGCTCGGACGAGATCGCGCGCGCCATCGTGAAGGGCAAGACGGCGCCTGATCTGGGCGAGGAGTGCCCCGAGCTGCCGAGCGCCCTCGTCGAGCTCGTGTTTCGGATGCTCGCGCTCGATCCGGCCCTTCGCCCCCAGGACGCCGACGAGGTCGGGCGCGCGCTCGACGCCCTCATCGCGGACGAGGTGGCGCGCGAGGGCGTGATCGAGATCGCCGACTATCTGATGGCGCACTTCCGGACGGCGCGGGACGAGCTCTCGGATCGCATCCGCGTCGCCGTCAGCGCGGCGTCCGTGGAGCTGCCGCTCGACGAGCTCGAGGACGAGCCGAGGCCGGCGAAGAGGCTCCGCTCCGACCCGCCGACGAAGCTCGAGCTCCCTCGGCCTCGAGGCGACGCACAGCTCGCGTCGCCCGAGTCGCCTCCGAGCTCGTCGCGCCGCGCCCCGTGGGCGTGGATCGCCGCGGGCGCGCTGGCCGTCGTCCTCGCGCTGGCGCTCCTCGGCGTGTACGGCCCTCTCGCGGCCACGCCGCAGGAGGGGGCCGCGGCTCCGCGCGCTGCCGTCGTCGGTCACATGGACGCTCCGCCAGCGGCGACGCCGCTCGTCGCCGACGATGAGGATCGGAGCGCCGAGCACGACACGGCTCGCGAGGCGGAGGGCGAGCGGGCGCTCGAGGAGCCCTCGCGCGCGCCCGAGTCGAGCGGCGCCACCCAGGCGATCCCGAGGGGACGGCGGCCTGCGCGCCGCGGCGCGAGAGACGAGCGGGCGGGCTCCGCGAGCCGCGTCGGGGCGTGGGGCTGGGACCACGGATCACCATGACTCACCCGATCCGGAGAGAGCCCTCGCGCCACCCGAGCGATCGTCGCCGACGGCCGGTGTTCGAGCGCGCTCGGTGGGCCGCGCTGGGGTCGACCGCGTTGGGGCCCATCGCGTTGGGGCTCGCAGCGTGCCTCTCCGCGGCGAGCTGCGTGCTCGTCTACGAGAGCGAATTCCTCGTCCGCTTCGACGCGGAGCCCGAGACCCGCGCGCAGCTCGTGGCGATCGAGTACGAGGTGCGCGGGAGCGACGGCGCGACCGAGAGCGTCGCCCGGGTGGACGTCGCGGACCTCGGGGGCCTCCCGTCCTCGCCGCTCCCGATCCGCCCGCTCGGCGGCGACTGGCACAGGAGCTTCCTCGTGACGGCGCGCGCGCTCCGCGACGCGGGGGGAGGCGCGCTCGAGCCCTTCAACGAGCGCTCGTTCCGCGCCGCGTTCGCGCCGCGCGGGCCTGGCGGTCGGCAGGAGTACACGCTGACCTTCTCCGACGACTGCATCCTCTTTCAGCGCGCGTGTGCCGCGGACGAGACGTGCATCGACGGGCGCTGCGAGCCGATCCCCTTCGTCTCTCCGAACGGCCCGCGTGAGGCCCACGAGCCGCTCCGCGTCGTCACCGTCGACTCGGCAGAGGCCCTCGCCGACGCCGTCGCGGACGCCCGCTTCGGCGACGAGATCGTCGTCGAGCCGGGGAGCTACGAGCTCACCCGGAACCTCCGGACCGCGCGCGGCGGCTCGGCCGACGCGCCCATCGTCGTCCGCGCGCGCACCCCTGGGACCGCGATCCTCCGCTACAGCGGGGAGGAGCCGGCGGAGGTGTTCGTCATCACGCACCCCTACTGGGTGATCGACGGCCTCGACATCGAGGGGCACTGCCTCGCGGACCAAGACTGCGACCACGCGGTGCACGTCTCCGGCTCGGGGCGCTACACCGTCCTTCGGAACAACCGCTTCGCCGACTTCAACCAGATCGTCCACGTCAACCCCGCGAGCGACGGCCGCACGCCGGACGACGGGATCCTCGAGGGCAACGTCCTCGAGTGCACGCGCCCGCGCCCCTCGAGCGTGAGCACGTCGGTGACGGGCCTCCGGTTCCAGGGCGCCTCGCGCTGGATCTTCCGGGACAACGTCTTCCGCGACGTCCTCTACGACGGGCACGGCAGCACCGGCGCCTACTTCCTCGGTACGTCCGAGGGGCTCGTCCTCGAGCGCAACCTCGTCGAGGTCCGCGGGGAGCTGCCTGTCGGCTCCTCGTTCCTCGGGCTTTCTTTCGGCACCGTCGCCGCCGGACAGCAGCGCGGCCTCGTCCTGCGCAACACGATCGTCCGGAGCGGCGGCGTGGCGATCCAGAATTGCGAGTCTTGCCGCGTCGAGCACACGCTCGTCGTCGGCGACCTCGATCTCCGCGCGGGCGTCGAGCTGACGGTGATCGGAGCCCTCGTGACGGGGCGGCGTCGGGTCGCGGCCGCCTCCACCGTCGACGAGCGTGAGAGCGTGTTCGAGCGCCCGCTCGCCGAGCTCGTCGTCGATCCCGAAGACGACCTCCGCCCGCTCCCGAGCGTGCCGACGCTCGCGAGCGACGTCGCGGACGACCTCTGCGGCGACCCGCGCCCGTCGCGAAGGACGGCGGGGCCGCTCGAGCCCTCGTCGGCGTGTCGCGGCACGGACGCGCCCCGCGCCCGGAGGCTCCCGTGAGGCGCGCCGCGTACCTCGCCCGCCTCGCCGTCGTCGGGGCGAGCCTCGCGTGCGCGCTCACGGCGTGTGATGAGGTGACGGAGCTCCGGATCTCGCTCGACGTCGACGCGAGCCTGCTCGAGCGCGAGCGCGTCCTCGAGGTGCTCGCCTTCGACGAGGAGGGGCGCGAGATCTACCGGAGCGAGCAGCCGATCGGCGGCGCGTCGGGGCTGCCGATCCCCGCGGGCGTGCGCGTGGTGCCGCGCTCCGGATCGCGCGGGGCGGCGCTGCGCTTCGTGCTCCGCGCGGGGCCGACGGACGTGCTCGTCGAGCGCGACGTCTACCTCGCCTTCGCGAGCGGCGAGATCCGCGAGGTCGCCCTGCGGCTCGACGCCGCCTGTGAGAGCGCGAGCTGCCCCACGGGGACGACCTGCGCCTGCGAGGAGGCGGGCTGCTTCGCGCCGGAGTGCGTCGCCTTCGGTCTCTGCGAGGCGCCCGCGGCGTGCGGCCCCGGCCGCTCGCAGCGCTGCGAGCTCGGCGGGTACGCGCCGACGTGCACGATGGAGGAGGACGGATGAGGAGCCGCGGCTCGGCACTCTCGTGGAGGCGCGCGTGGGCTCGAGCGCTCGCCGCCGCGCTCGTCGTGGCGCTCGCGGTCTTCGCCTCCGCGCCCGCTCGCGCCCAGTCGAGCGAGGCTGAGGCGCGCTCGAGCTTCGAGCGCGGGATGCGCGAGCTCGACGCGGGGCGCTACCGCGACGCGACGGCGGCGTTCGAGCGCTCCTTCACGCTCGCGCCGCGCCTCCCGACGGCGTTCAACTGGGCGCTCGCGCTCCGCGGCCTCGGCCACGCGCTCGAGGCCGAGGCGCTCTACCAGCGCCTGCTCGACGGCGAGCTCGGCCCGCTCCGTCCCGCCGATCGCGCCTCCGTCCAGTCGCTGCTCCGCGAGGTCGAGCGGAGCGTCGGCACGCTCGAGCTCTCGGTCGAGGGGCCCGACGCGCTCGAGGTGCGCCTCGACGGCGTCGTCATCGCGGAGGCGCCGGGCTCGAGCACCCACCGCGTCGATCCCGGCGAGCACCTCCTCGTCGCCACGGCGCAGGACTACGAGCCCGCCGAGGAGCGCTTTCGGGTGAGCGGCGACACGGCGCACGTCGCGATCGCGCTCCACCCGGCCCTGGACCAGCGCCCGAGCTCGCTCGTCCTGCGATCCGGCGACGAGCACGCCCAATTCCGCGTCCTCTCTCCGAGCGACGAGGCCCTCCTCGGCGAGGGCGGCGCGCCGTGGACGGGGTCGCTCGCGCCGGGGCGCTACGTCATCGTCACGAGCGGCGAGCACGGGGAGCGCCGCACCGAGATCGAGGTGCCGCCGGGTCGGACGGTCGCGCTCACGCTCGATCCGCCGGGTCGCCCGCTCGTCGAGGAGCCGTGGCTCTGGATCGGCGTGGGCGTCGGCGTCGCCGCGATCGTCGGCGTCGCCGTCGCGATCTCGTACTCCGAGCGCGCCGTGCCGCCCTTCGAGAACCAAGCGTTCCCCACCATCTACGCCCTCGCGTTCTGAGCGGCGGGCCCCTTCGCGCGCGCCGCGCTCTTGACGCGACCGCGTCCACCAGCAGGGGACGCTCGAGCCGCGATCCGCCGTGAGCGCGTCAGGGTGCTACCAGCCGCTCAGGCTCGAGGCGCCGACGCATCGGCCGTCGCGACAGGTCGCGAACATGGCGTCTTGGCGCATGCACGCGACGTCGGGACAGTTCGGAGCGCGCGGCGAGCAGCTGCGGGCGTAATTGGCCTCGAACTCCGCCGCGTGATCGCGCCGGATCGCGTGCTGGCAGCCGCAGGGCCAGCCGCAGCAGCCGCTGGCGTTCGGGCACGACAGCACACAGTCGGCCGCCGTGGAGCACGCGTAAGGATCGCCGGGAGGCGCGGGCGCCACGGGGGGTTGAGGAGGCTCGGGCGCTTGCGGCGGTGCCGTGGTGGGGGCGGGAGGTGCGGGCGCCTCCGGCGTGACGATCGGCGGCGCGCGATCAGGACCTCTACGAAGGTCGACGCTGGCTGGCCGACCACAGGTCGGCACCGAGAGCTGCGGTACGACCGGGCCCACGAGCAGCACCTCGCGTGGGAGCGGCGCGACGCACGACGTCCCGTCGAGCGGGAGCTCGGTCGTCGAGATCTCCCGCCGCTGGTTCGGCGCGAGGTGGACGTGAACCGCGGAACGAGATCCAAGGCAGGCGCCCATGGCGCAGGTGAGCCGCTCGTCGAAGCCGTCTGGCAGGCCCTCCAGCGCGATCAACGGGTGCGGGCATCGGTCGGGGAGCTCGAAGTCGATCGCGGCGTCCGTCTGGTTGGTGGCGGTGACGGTCACGACGCGCGTCGCGTCATCGGGAGCGCTCCACTCGATCCCGAAGAGGACCGCGCACGAGGCCGGGGGCGGCGGTGCCGTGCGCACCGCGTGGCTCGACCACGACGGCGAGCAGGAGAGCACGACCGGACCGAAGGCCAGCGCAGCCAACGCGCGACGGAGCGCGGGATGACACAGACCACCCAGGCTCCCCGGCTGGCGACCGTACGCGGATGGGTTCCTCTCAGGGTTCATATGAGCGGCATTCTACAGGGTGGCAGTCCGGGCCTCGACACGCGTCTTTGGGGGAGGGACTCGGACGCGCGCCGCGTGTTGGACGCTCGCGAGAGCCACGACGGCCCTCGCCTCGCCGCGATCCCGAGCCACGCGTGTCCCGAAGCCTCGCGCGCGCGAGCGCCTTCGCGTGCGCGCCTCCGCTGGGTTCGCTAAGACGCCGTCACCCATGCGCTCCGCCGTGCTCTTCGATCTCGATGGGACGCTCGTCGACAGCCTCGAGGACATCGCCGACGCGCTGAACGCCGTGCTCCGAGAGCAGGGCTATCCGACGCACGCCGTCGACGCCTACCGCGCGCTCGTGGGCGGTGGGGCGCGCGAGCTCGTCCGCCGCGCGCTGCCTCCCGTCGACGACGCGACCTTCGCGCCGATCTTCGCGCGCTTTCGCGCCTACTTCGCCGAGCACCTCGTCGTGCGCTCGCGCCCCTACCCCGGCATCGCGGACATGATCGAGGAGCTGAGGCGCGCCCGGGTCGCGCTCGGCGTCGTGTCGAACAAGCCCCACGCGGCCGCGCGCGAGGTCGTCGAGCGGCTCTTCCCGAGCCACCCCTTCGAGGTCGTGCTCGGGCAGCGCGAGGGGATCCCGCACAAGCCCGATCCCCGTGGGCTCCTCGAGGCGCTCGCGAGCCTCGGCGTGGATGCGCGCGACGCGCTCTTCGTCGGGGACAGCGACGTGGACGTCTGGACGGCGACGAACGCCGGCGCGATCCCCGTCGCCGTCGCGTGGGGCTTTCGATCGCGCGAGGAGCTCCTCGCCGCGGGCGCGCGCCACCTCGTCGAGCACCCTCGCGAGATCGTGGCGCTCGCGCTCGCGGATCGCTGATCGCGCCGTCAGCGGATACAGAGCACGGGCGTCGTCGCGCCGCGGACGACGCTCGCCGCCACGCTCCCGAAGAACGCGCGCGCCAGGCCCGTTCGGCCGTGCGACCCGATGATGACGAGGCTCGCACCCTCGCGCTCGGCGAACGCGAGGATCGCCTCCGCCGGCGTGTCCTCGACGATGGTGAGCGCGCTGGCGAGCGCGGCGATCGCCGGGTCGCCCGACGCCTCGAGCGCGGCGCGCATCTGCTTCTCGGCGGCGCGGTCGGAGCTCGCGTGGACGAGCGCGAGGCGGCTCTCCGTCGCCTTCGACCACCGCTCGGCGAGCGCGAGAGCACGCGCCGCGGGCTCGGTGCCGTCGAAGGCGACGACCCACGTGCCGCCGTGCGGGCTCCGCGTCACGCCGCCGGAGTGCTCGTCGTCTCCGGCGTGCGGGACGACGAGCACGGGTCCCTCGGCGTGCTTGAGGAGCTGGTCGGCGGTCGAGCCGAGCAGGCGCTGGGGGAGCGGACCCTGCATCCTCCCCGTCCCGACGACGACGAGCACCTCGCGCCCCGCCTGTATCGCCCCGCGCGCGAGGCGCAGGATCGCGTCGCAGGGGCGGCCGTCCTCCACGCCGACGGTGAGCGGCACGCCGAACGTGGAGCGCTCCGCGCGAAGCGCCTCGAGCCGCGTCTTGGCCTCGACCTCGCGGCCCTCGAGCTTGGCGAGCATCGCGTGCGCCGCGGGCGTCTCGGGCACCGTCTTGTGGTCGGGGCGCGCGAGATCGAGCGCGTGGACGGCGTGCACCTCCGCGTCGAGCTCCTTCGCGTAGAGGAGCGCCGTGTCGAGGACGTGCGTGTCGGGGCGCGCGAGCTCGAGCCCGGTGAGAATGAGCGGCTTCGTCATCGTCTGCATCCTACGCGCGGGCGCGCGCTCCACGAGCGGCCTTCGTCGCGGCCCCTCCCGATCGGCGAGGCCGCGGGCTCAGAGCCCCATGATCTTCGCGATCATGTACTTCATGACCTCGCTCGTGCCACCGCCGATGCGGAAGAGGCGCTGATCGCGGTAGTAGCGCGCGACCCAGAGGTCCTCGAGGTAGCCCATGCCGCCGTGGAACTGGACGGCGAAGTCCGCGACCTCGTCGGCCACGTCGCCGACGAAGAGCTTGCTCATCGCGATGAGCTTCACCGTCTCGAAGCTGATGGGCCCCCGGTTCACGTAGCGATCCGCGTTGAACGCCTCGGCCGCCTTGTACGCGAGCGCCTTGCCGGCCTCCGCCTTCGTGTAGAGCTCGGCGAGCCGGTGCTGCCACACCTGGTGCTTCACGAGCGGCTTGTTGAACACGCTCCGCTGCCGCCCCCACTCGAGGCTCCGCTCGAGCGCGTGGAAGGCGCCCGCGAGCGCGCTCGTCGAGCCGATGAGCCGCTCGCTCTGGAAATTCTGCATCAGGTACATGAAGCCCTGGCCCTCCTCGCCGAGGAGGTAGCGCTTGGGTATGCGGCAGTCGTCGAAGAAGAGCTCGGCGGTGTCGCTCGACCAGTTGCCCATCTTCGAGAGCTTCTTCGAGACGGAGAAGCCCTTGGTGTCGGTCGGGAAGAGGAGGATCGAGAAGCCCATGTGCCCCGCCTCGGGCCGCGTCCGGACGAGGAGCGTCACGAAGTCGGCGCGCGTGCCGTTCGTGATGAAGGTCTTGCTGCCGCGCACGACGTACTCGTCGCCCTCGAGGCGCGCCGTCGTCTGGATGTTCGCGACGTCCGAGCCCGCGCCGGGCTCCGAGACGCCGAGCGCCGCGATCTTCTCGCCGCGGATCGCGGGCGCGAGGAACTCCTCCTTCTGCTCGCGCGTGCCGAGCTCCCCGATGCAGGGCGTCGCCATGTCGCTCTGGACGAGGAGCGCCATCGTCACGCCCGCGAGCCCGCTCTTCACGAGCTCCTCGCTCTTGGCGATCGAGAACCAGTAGTCCCCGCCCGCGCCGCCGACCTCCTCGGGGTAGTGCGCGCTGAAGAGGCCGAGCGCGCCCGCGCGATCGAAGACCCAGCGCGCGAAGATCTCGTCCTTCTCCCACGCGTCGGCGTGCGGCGCGAGCTCCTTCACGGCGAAGTCGCGGCAGGTCTTGCGGAAGAGCTCGTGCTCCTCGGTGAACGGCGTCTTCATCTCGATCCTCTCCTTCGTGTCGCTCGGTCCGCGAGCGCGCGTCCCGTCGAAGACTGAACGGCGATTCATCTTCGACGAATCGCCCTGGGGGCACAAGCCCACCGTTCGCGGGGCCAGCGTCGGGGCGGAGGGAAGCGAACGCCCGCCTTGCTCGTTTCTCGCGCGTGACCTACACGCACGACATCCCTCGGCCTCGGATCGAGGTCAGCGCGGGAGGCCCGATGTTCGCGCGGCTCTTCCTCCTCTTCACCGCCCTCTCGTTCCTCGAGCTCGCCCTCCTCGTCGTGATCGGCCGGGAGATCGGCGTCCTCGCGACGATCGCGATGGTGATCGTGACGGGGCTCGTCGGCGCGTGGCTCGCCAAGCGCGAGGGCCTGCGCGTGCTCCGCGAGTACCAGCGCTCGATCGCCGAGCTGCGGATGCCGGAGGAGGGGCTCACGAGCGCGCTCCTCGTCCTCGTCGGCGGGGGCCTCCTCATCGCGCCGGGCGTGCTCTCCGATCTGCTCGGGATCCTGCTGATGATCCCCGCGTTCCGCCGCGTCGTCGCGCGCCACGTCGAGCGCTACGTGCGCGAGCACGTCCTCGTCGAGCCGAGGGCGGCGCGGGGCGGAAGCGCGCGCCGCAGGGTCGAGGTCCGACCGGCCCCGAGCGACGCGCGAGCGAGCGATCCCGGCGCGCCCGCGGAGGGCACGTCGACGGAGGCGGGCGTCGAGGTGCTCGAGCCCGATCTCGTCGTCGATCGGCGCGGTCGGGTCATCGCGCACCTCGAGGACTGACGACGCGCCGAACGGCGCGTGTTCAGGGGGCCGCCGACGGTCGGAACCGGAATTCCCAGATGTCGCGCCGGTCGGCGCCGCCGAGGATCAGCAGGCGCTCTCCGAGGTCGTCCCAGATCGCGAGGTGGCCGTGGCGCGAGTCGGGGCGCGGCTCGTCCGCCACGGGCGGGACGACGGACCACACGCCCGTCGTCGCGGAGGTGAGGTGGAACAAGTGGATCTCGGGATCGGGCGGGTCGAGCGCGCCTCCGAAGGCGATGGCGTCGACGACCGACTCGTTCGCACCGCCGAGCCCCGTGAAGCTGTGGCCGAAGCGTGGGGTCGGCGCCCCCGTGGTCGTGACCTCGAGGGGGGGCTGGATCTCGCCGTAGCAGAGCGGGAGCGCGAACATCCCGTTCGAGCCTCCCACGTCGTCGCGTCCCCCGAAGACGTAGGCCTTGAGCGTGCCGTCGTAGGCGCTCGATTGGAACGCGGCCGCGTACGAGCGGTGGGGGATCGGCACGCTGGACAGCGCCCACGTACACGAGCGGCGGTCGAAGGTGCACGAGAGCAGGGCGGCGTCGTCGACCAGCGTCCCATCGGCCCCCTCGCCACCGATGAGCATGAGCATGCTGTCACCGCACCACGATCCGGTGGCGACGCTGCCCGTCCGCATCGTCGGGACGGGTGACCTCGGATCCGTCGAGAGGGGTAGCTCCACCCAGCGCGGGGCGTCGCCTCGCTCGTCGTTCCACCACCACGCGTCCATCGACGCGAGGGGCCCATCTCGCGTCTCGCCGCCAGCGAGCACGAGCCGGTAGGGGGTGGGCGCGCGGGACATCGTGTCCACCGTGTGGGAGGTGTCCGCGACGAGGCCGGTCCGCGCCGCGGGGCCGGTCCCGGTCGTCTCGATCCGGCCCCACGTGAGCGTCGTGAGATCGAGCGTCCACAAGGGCCCCATGGCCTCCCCTCGACCGTCGAGGATCTCGATCCGGCGGCTCTCATCGCGGTCGACGCTGGCGATGCGACCGAGCTCGTTCGAGATCGAGGCGGGGATCTCCGTGTGGGCGATCGGGTCGACCCTGAGGCTCGATCCATCGCCCGAGATGCGCTCGATCGTCCAGCTCACGTCGTCGCCATCGAGATCGCCCTGCGAGGCCGCGAGCCAAGCGCCAGGGACCATGGGATCGGGCGAGAACGTCGCGAAGGTGAGGGGACGAGTCGGGGCACCGAGCCCCGCGTCGGCGAGGCGCTGCGTGGCGACGTCGAAGATCCTGGCGGGCGTCGGGACGGCCGGCCCCGAGTCGCCGAGGCTCGCGAGCCCACCGTAGAGGAGGATCTGGCTCGTCCCCGTGAGCCCCAGCGCGGCGCCCGCGACGAAGGGGGTGTCGAGGAAGTAGGTCGCGTCGTCGAGCTGCGTGACGCGGAGCGTCTCGGTGGAGACGACCTCGATCCGGTAGATCCCGCCTGAGGGAACGAACCCGGTGCCCTCCGACGGCGTCGTGAAGCCACCGAAGACGTAGTAGACGCCAGGGGTCGTCGGGTCGGCGGCAACGGCGGCAGCCACGAGGGGCGGGAGCGGGTCGCCCTCGAGCGAGGGGGTGGACCACACGGGGGCCCCGTCGCCCTCGGGGACGAAGAGCGCGCGCGCGGAGGTGGCGAACCCCGCCTCCACCAGCATGCCGGTCACGAGGAAGAAGCGGCTCGTCGCCGGGTCGTAGAACGACACGTGCATCGCGAGCTCGCCAGGGCCGACCCCGTCCGTGTAGCGCGCCCTCCACGACTCGCCGCCACGAACGCTCGCGTCGAGTTCGAAGAGCTGGTCCGCCTGCGTCGGGTCGAAGACGTGGAAGGTCGACGAGCCCGGCCTCGAGAGCACCAGGAGCAGGTCGTCTTGGTTGAGCCCGGAGCTCGCGACGGGCAGGCGCGCGACGTGGAGGTCCGAGCCGGTGGCGGCGATCTCCCAGGTGTCGCCGTTCCGGAACAAGAGGGCGCGATGGTGGGTCGGGTCGAAGACCGTCTGGAGGCCGATGTCCTGGCCGAGGGGCGGGAAGAGCTCGCGCCATCGCGGCGCGTAGGGGCGGACGGTCGCGCTCGCCGCGCGAACGGTCGCGCTCGATCCGTCTCGATCGCTCACCGTCACCTCGACGGCGAGGCTCGCCCCCTCGTCCGCGGCGGTGACGACGTACGTCTTCGCGTCCGCGCCGTCGATGGGCGTCGCGCGGCGCAGCCAGCGGTAGGTGAACGTGAGCCGGTCGCCGTTCGGCTCGTAGACCGGCCCGGGCATCGCGACGAGGGTCTCGCCGACGATCGGGGCGTATTGGCTCAGCCCGACCGTCGTGATCTGGGGGGGCGCGCGCACGACCCCGACGTCCCGGTCGACGATCTCGCCGTCACGGTCGGGGACCACGCCGCCCGCGTCCCCACGCTCGAGGAAGCGGCTCCCGTCCACGATCAGCGAGCAGCCTGGGGCGACGGCGAGCGTCGCGAGGAGCGCGAGGCGCGTGAGTCGATCGAGCGAGCGCGGCATCAGAGCGTCCCTCCCAGCGCGATCCCCGCGCTCAGCGCGTCGGCCCAGGGAGCGACGCGGAGCCCCGCGCTCTCCGAGGAGGCGCCCCCTCGCGGGGGATCGGCGATCAACATCACCGCGCCGGCCACGGCCGCGACCAGCGCGATCGACATGGACACGTCGGCGCCGAGCGCGAAGGCGTCCATATCGGCGACCTCGCTCGGGCTGCACGAGACGGTGGCGCCGCACCCGGACTCGACGCGGCTCTGCTCCGAGAGCGCCAAGCCGCCGAGGGTGCCCCAGCTGATCGCGGCGACGCCCGCGACGCCGAAGGCGACGATCGCGGGGACGAGGAGGCCATCGCTCGCGCCGGAGGAGGCCGAAGGCCCGCCAGCGCCCGAGGGGCCTCCCGGCTCGGCGGTGTGCGCCTCGCGCTCGGCGCGCGCTCGCTCGAGCTGCGCGCGCTGCGCCTCTTCCTGCGCCTCGCGCTCGGCGGCGCGGGCGCGGAGCGACTCGGCGCGCCGCGCGAGGGTCGCGCGCTCGCCGCTCTCCGCCTCGAGCGTGGCCGCGTAGCGATCGACGGTGTCCGCCGCCTCGGCCCAGCGCCCGAGGCGCTCCTGGCAGTTCGCGATGTTGATGAGCAGGACCGCGCGCCCGCTCAGCTCGTAGGCCTGCTGGAACTCCTCGAGCGCGCGCTCGTAGTTGCCGACCTCGAAGTAGGACCGACCCGACTCGAAGTGCGTACGCGCCCGCGCGTCATCCGCCTCGGCGTCGCCCGCGCGCTCGCCGCTCCCCGCAGCGGGCGCCTGATCCGCGGAGGGCGTCGTGCCTTGCGCCGCCGCGCCGCCGATCCCGCCGAGGGCACCGAGGCCCAACGAGGAGAGCCCCCAGAGGGCTCCCACGACCCATCGCGATCCGCTCATGCCGCGACGATAGCCGATGGTCGTCGAGGTGGGGAGGGCGAGCGTCATCTCGGCGCTCACGGCGCGCGTCGCGCGGCGCTCACGGAGAGCGAGGCGCGCCGTCAGAGCCGCCCGACGAACTGGAGGATCGCGCCCTCGTAGGGCGGCACCTCGCGGCAGATACCGCCCGAGCAGAGCGTGCCGCCCGGCGTCGAGCCGAGGAAGAGCTTGAGGAAGGTGCCCGGATCGAAGTTCCAGCGCACCTCGATCGACGGGTACATCGTCCCGCCGAGGAAGTTGTAGTCGCGGAGCGCGCGCTGGGTGTTCTCGCCGGGCTTGTAGTCGCTCCAGCGGAGCGTGAGCGAGAGCGCGAGCTGGATGTCGTACGTGTACGTCATCGAGACGCCGCCCACCTGGAACTCGCGCTGCGCGTCGAACGGCACCTCCTGCTCGAAGCGGTGATCGACGGTCAGCTCGAGGCTGTGGACGCCGGAGCCGATCGCCGCGTCGATCTGCCCGTGGATGATGCGGCGATCCATGTCGCCCACGCGCCTCGACGTGCCCTCGACGTCGTGGAGCAGCGTCTCCTGACGAAAGCCCGCGGTCGCGCTCATCGACCAGGTCGGGTCCTCGCCGTAGTCCTGCCGCTTCTGGACCGAGAGCCAGCCGTGGGTGACGAGGATTCCGTCCCACGGATCGAGGCGCGGGTTCTCGTTCAGGCCGAAGATCGAGCCGTTGATCGACGCCTGCCAGGGGCCCGGCGAGAACGCGTAGTCGAGCCGGATCGAGCCGCCGCGCTGGTTGCCGATCGCGCGCAGGCGCTGGGCGCCGTCGAGCTCGAGGAGCGGCGCCGCGTTGTAGATGCGCCACGCGTTGCCCTCGAGCGTCGAGGGCGCGACGAGGAAGTTCGTGTAGTCCTTCCACTCGAGGAGGAGGGTGAGGTCGCCCTCGACGATCTGCGCCGATCCGTACACGCCGCGCCCGAATTCGTGGTCCTCGGGGCCGAGGCCGCCCGAGGGCGTCGGCAGCGAGACGGAGCGACGGAGCGCGTTGGCCTCGACGTAGAGCGCCAGGTGGCCGTCGGCGAGCGAGGGCGCCTCGAACGTCCAGCCGAGCACGTCGACCGCGCGGTCGTAGGTGAGCTCGGACGTGTGGAAGAAGAAGTCGCGGCCGTCCTCCTCGAACCAGACGCGGACCGCGTGCCCGCTCAGGGAGAACATGTCGTTCGGACCGAAGGTCGCGCCGACCATCGCCGCCGCGACGACGTCCGCCGGATCCTGGAAGATGCGGAGCGTGATCGGGTCCTGGTTCTGCGGGTTCGCGAGCCCGGCGTGGAAGCGAAAGCGGAAGTGCCCGTCGTCGAAGCGGACGTGGGCGCCGCGGAGCGCCGTGTCCACGCCGACGAGATCGACCTTGCGAAACGAGAGCGCGACGCCGCGGCCGAAGACGAGCTGCGCGTCGCCGAGCTCGAGCGTCCAGCTCTCGTGGTCCCAGCGGAGCGCGATCCGCTCGGGGCGCGCGTCCCACGTCAGGTAGCAGCTCTCCTCGCGGGTCGGGACGCAGCCGTAGGCCGCCTGGTCCGCGACCCACGCCGAGAGCTCGAGCGGCGCGCCGACGGGCGGGCGGATCGTGCGCGCCGCGCCGAAGGGGACGAAGGCGTCGAGGCGCATCTCGAGCCGGAGCTCGTCGCCCTGGAGCGCGAGATCGAAGCGCTGCTCGGCCGCGAAGAAGTCGTCGTCGAAGAGGTTGGTGTCGTAGTTGTTGCCGCGGTAGCGAGCCGTCGTCGTGCTCGTCATGGCGAACGTCGTCCGCCCGAAGATGGGCAGCTCGAACGAGGTGTCGTCCGCGCGGGCCTCTGCCGCGGCGAGGACGCTCGCCGCCGCGATCCACGCGAGCGCGTACCTCGAGACGGACGAGGCGAGAGCGCCCCTCCGAGGGAGAGGCGCCCGAGGTTGCGTCGCGGCGCTCACGAGCCCGTCTCGATCCCGATCGTCAGCGACCGCGCGCGGCGAGTGCGCGATCGAGCTCCGCGCGCAGCGTGACGAGTCCGTCGCTCGTGCCGTCCTCGCGGAAGAGGATCGTCCCGGTCTCGTCGACGACGAGCGTCGAGGGGAGGCCATCCGACGGGAACGCGGGCGCGACCACGCCGAGCGGATCGATGAGCTCCACGCTCTGATCGAGGTGGAACCGCGCGACCCAGCGGCTACAGAGGTCGAGGTCCGGCGGGCCGTAGCTCTGGTTCTGGACGAGGACCTGGATGAGGCGCACGCCGCGGTCGCGGTAGGGGAGCACGATCCGGTCGGTGAGCTGCGCGCTCTCCTGCTGGCACGGCACGCACCACTCGGCGGCGATGCTCACGACGGTGAGGGTGTGATCGGGGCTACAGAAGTCCTCGTTGTAGAAGCTGTAGTCGGTGCCGTCGCACTGCGGGAGCGTGAAGTCCTCGAGGTGGCGGCCCTGCCGGGAGCCGAAGCTGTCGGTCGGCACCCGCTCGCACGCGCGAGCGACGGCGGCGTCGGCGCTCGGGGGCGTCGCGGCGTCGACCTCCGTGCTCGGGGGGTTGGGGCCTCCGCATCCGAAGGCGAGGGGCGCGAGGACCAGGCTCGTCAAGGCGAACGTTCTCATCTTCTTCTCCTCGAGACCGCGTCTCGATGCGTCGGCGGGGGCGTCGTGCACGCTCGAGGCGCGCTCAGCCGGCGGGCCAGCATACCCCGTTGTCGTAGCTGAAGGTCGGGCCGCCGTCGCGGAGCTGGAAGCCCTTGCGGCAGACGTAGCCGTCTCGGCACTCGTCGTTCGAGGTGCAGCCGTCCAAGCAGAGGCCGAGATCCCCGGACGCGAAGCTCCCGTTCGGGAAGCAGACGTCGTTGCCGGGGCAGGTGCCCGAGGGGAGCGTCGTCCCCTCGAAGAAGGTGTTGGTGTTCCAGCCGAAGGCGAGCGCGCAGTTCGCGGTGCACGAGCCCCCGGGCCAGTTGGACCTGGCCTGCGTGATGCACCAGCCGCGGCACTCCTCGTTCGAGGCGCAGGGCTCGCCCACGAGACCGGCGGTCGACTCGCCGCCCGGGGCGACGCAGCGCCCCGAGTACACGTCGCAGACCGCGCCGCCGCCGCACTGCGCGTCGTCGGAGCAGAGCGGGATGCAGACGCCGCCGGCCGGGTTCACGTCGGGCATGCACGCGTAGCCCGCGCGGCAGTCGCGCGAATTCAGGCAGCCGACCTCGCACGTCGCGCCGTCGCCGAGATCCACGCACTGGTTGTTGGCGGTGCCGAGGCCCGCGCACGGCGTGCGATCGGTGCAGGCGACCGTGCACGAGCCGCCGGGGAATCCGTCGAGCGCGCGCCGACAGTGCGCGCCCTCGCCGGGACACTGCGCGTCGAGCTCGCAGGGCCCGAAGAGCTCGGACGGCGTGAAGACCGGCGCGTCGAGCACGGCGGCGTCGACGAAGGGTTGAGGCTCCGAGGGGCAGCCGACGAGCGCGGCGGTGGAGCCGAGCAGGCCGAGGAGGGCGAGCGCGCGGATTCGCATGGGCGCCGAACCATGTGCCAGGCCCCCCGCTCGTGTCAAAGGGGTCTCTCCGCGGGGAGCCTCGGGCGGAGCCCCGTTTTCAGCCACCCCCGATCGTGCTACCGAGCGGCTCATGGCCTCCGCTCGTCGCTCTGTCCTCGCCTCCGTTCCCGCCGCGCTCGCGCTGCTCGCCCTCTCGGGGTGTGAAGAGCCGCCGACGCAGGTCCTGCCCGACGCGACCTACCCGGACGCCGCGATCGTCTTCGCCGACGCGGGCCCCGAGAGCGATCCGTGCGACTCGCCGATGCGCGTCACGGCCTCCCTGGACGCGCCGGTCGAGGTGACGCTCGACACCTCGATGCTCGACACGCGCCCGCGCGATCTCGGCCTCTCGTGCGGTAACGTCACGGCGCAGCGCTGGGCGCGGCAGTCGGTCATCGAGCTCACGATCCCAGGCACGAGCCCGCTCGCCCTCTACATGTCGACCGCCAACTCGGGCACCTCCGCGCACTTCCACACCGTGCTCCAGGTGCGCTCGAGCTGCGCGAGCCCGCCGACCGACACCTCGCGGCCGACCTGCTTCGACAGCGCGAGCGGCTCCGAGCTGCGCGCCGCCGGAGGCCTGATGGTGCGCGGCGGCGAGACCCTCTTCGTCTACGTCACGGGCTACAGCGACCCGCCCGCGATCGAGATGAGCGAGGACGAGGGGCCCGTGCGCGTCACCTTCGAGCTCTCCCCGAACACCGCGCCCGTGCTGACGAGCGGGCGCTTCATCCTCACGCCGACGAACGCGGTCGTCTTCGAGGCGACGGGGACCGACGCCGAGCGGGCCCCCACCTCCATGCTCTTCTCGATCTACGGCTCGGGCGGCGGCTACGACCTCACGGGCGATGGCGCCGTCACGAGCTACATCATCGGCTTCGATCGCGTGATCGGCGATCCGCCGAACTTCACGGGCGTGGTCGAGCTCTCCGCCGACACCCTCATCTCGTACGTCTGCTCGAACCCGTCGTACGGCTGCACGGAGGCGACGATCACGGTGGTCGATCACGCCTCGCTCCGGAGCAACACGCTGCGCGTCCCGATGACGCGCGGGACGCTCGTCGGCACGGGCGCGAGCTGCGACGCGACGCACCTCTGCGAGACGGGGCTCGTCTGCGGCGGCGCCTCGGGCGTGTGCGGGACGCTCGTCGGCGCGGGCGCGAGCTGCGACGCGACGCACTTCTGCGGCGAGGCGCTCATCTGCGACGGGGCGAGCCACCTCTGCGTGGAGCCCGCGGCGATCGGCGAGGCCTGCGACGCGACGCACCCCTGCGCGAGCGAGCTCACCTGCGACGGAACGAGCCACCTCTGCGTGGCGAGCGCGGCGATCGGCGAGGCCTGCGACGCGACGCACGTCTGCGCGGCCCCGCTCGCCTGCGACGGGGCGAGCCACCTCTGCGTGGCGAGCGTCGGATCCGGCGAGGCCTGCGACGCGACGCACGTCTGCGAGCCCCCGCTCGTCTGTGACGGCACGTCGACGACGTGCGTCACGGCGCCCTGACGCGGCGCCCCCTCGCGCCGGGCTCCCCGCTCACGCTGGGCGATCGCGGGGCCGAGGACGATGGGATGGTCCGCCGCGACGCGCGCGCGGTAGAGTCGCCGCGATGCCGTCGCTCAAGTGGATCCGCCCCGAGGGCAGGCCCAAGGTCTTCTCGATCTACAAGAAGCTCACGTCGATCGGCCGCGCGCGCGGCAACGACGTCACGCTCGACGACCGCGCCGTCGCCGAGCACCACGCGCAGATCGTCTTCGACGGCAAGTCGTTCAACCTGAACGAGGTCGACCTCGAGGCCGACATCCAGGTCAACCAGAAGAAGAAGCGGCGCGTCCGCCTCGAGCACGGCGATCGCATCGACCTCGGCAAGAGCGTAACGGGCGGCGCGGAGCTCCACTTCTCACTCTTCGACGAGGGCGCGCTCGATCGGGACGAGGACGACGACGAGGCCCCGGGCCCGCACGCGGAGATCGTCGGGCTCAGGCGCCTGCACGAGCTCTCCGTGCGCCTCATGCACGCGCGCACGATGGAGGCGCAGCTCGAGGCGCTGATGGACGCGGTCATCGAGGCGACGAGCGCGGGCAAGGGCTTCCTCGTCTTGCTCGACGCGGCCCGCGCGCCGTCGGCGACGGACGCCGAGGCGTCGACCCCGAGCACGAGCTCGAGCGAGGGCGCCGCCGTCTCGGTGGGGCCGCGCGTCGCCGTCGCGCGCAACCTCGCGGGCAAGAGCGTCGAGAGCGCCGTGAGCCAGCTCTCCGACTCGATCCTCCGCAAGGTGGTCGAGACGTGCCAGCCGCTCATCGTCTCGGACGCCGTCTCGGACACGCTCTTCGGCAGGAGCGAGAGCGTGATGAACCTGAAGCTCGCGAGCGTGATGTGCGCGCCGCTCCTCGCGCGGGGCGAGCTGCTCGGCGTCATCTACCTCGGCAACGACGACGTGCGCGGCCTCTTCACCGAGGCGACCCTCGACGTCCTCACGGTCTTCGCCGCGCAGGCGTCGCTCCTCATCCAGAACGCGCTCCTGCTCGATCAGCTCCGCACCGACCGCGACGAGCTCGAGGAGCAGCTCCACGAGAAGACGTTCGGCGATCTCGTGGGGACGAACCCCTCGCTCGTCGAGGTCTTCAACAAGGTGAAGAAGGTCGCCTCGACCGACATCTCCGTGCTCATCACCGGCGAGACGGGCACGGGCAAGGAGCTCATCGCCCGCGAGGTCCACCGCCGCAGCCACCGCAAGGGCGGGCCCTTCGTCGTCGTGAACTGCGGGGCGATCCCCGAGAACCTGATGGAGAGCGAGCTCTTCGGGCACGTCCGCGGGGCGTTCACCGGCGCCGTCGCGACCCGGGGCGGCAAATTCCAGCAGGCGAACGGCGGCACCCTCTTCCTCGACGAGATCGGCGAGATGCCGCTCGCGCTCCAGGTGAAGCTCCTGCGCGCGCTCCAAGAGCGCGTCGTGAACAAGGTGGGCGACGCGCGCCCGGAGCGGGTCGACATCCGGATCGTCGCGGCCACCAACCGCGATCTCAAGGAGGAGGTGAAGAGGGGGACGTTCCGCGAGGACCTCTACTATCGCCTCGACGTCGTGAACCTCCACCTCCCGCCGCTCCGCGAGCGCGGCGACGACGTGATCCTCCTCGCGAAGTTCCTGCTCTCGAAGTACGCGAGCGAGCTCAACCCGAAGGTCAAGGGCTTCACCCCGAACGCGCTCATCGCGATCCGCAAGTACGCCTGGCCGGGCAACGTCCGTCAGCTCGAGAACCGCATCAAGAAGGCGATCGTCCTCGCCGACAAGACGCTGCTCGGCCCCGACGACCTCGACCTCTTCCCCGAGACGCTGAGCCCGATCATGACGCTCGCCTCGGCCCGCGAGGAATTCCAGCGCCGCTACATCCTCGAGGTGCTCGAGCGCAACAACGGCAACCGCACGAAGACCGCGCGGGACCTCGGCGTCGATCCGCGCACGATCTTCCGCTACCTCGAGCGCGAGCAGGATCTGCCGGGCGCGCCGCACGGCGAGGACGAGGGCTGACGCCACGCCTCGCTCGACGCGATCCGTCGAGCGGAGGTGGGTCGTCGGCCGCGGACGAGCCCGTCGCGGACGAGCCAGCCGCGGACGAGCCAGCCGCCGACAGCTCAGTAGCGGGCGAGGTAGTAGAGGCCGAAGAGCGCGAAGAGGAGGAGGCCTCCGAGCGCCAGCGTCGCCATGAACGCCGCGATGGGCGAGAGCTCGAAGAAGCGATCGACGAGCGAGGGCTCGCGCGGGCGCGAGCCGCCGAGCGAGGCGGGAGGAGGCCGCGACGAGGCGCGCGCCCGCTCGTCGTGGGAGAAGCTCTGGGCCCACTCCGCGCCGCCCTCGGGCGCGTCGACGTCGACCTCGATCTTCGCGCCGGTGAGGGCGGCGAACGTGCCGGTGAACTGCGCGGCGTTCGTCGGCAGCGGCTGCTTCTCGGGCGGGGTGAAGTAGCCGCCGACCGTGAGCGCGAGCCGCACGTCCGGGATCGCGCCTCCGTTGCGCGCGAGCCAGTCCTCGAGCGCGCGCTGCATCTCGCCCGCGCTCTGGAAGCGATCCTGCGGCCGCTTGGCGAGCGCTCGCGTCACGATCCGCTCGAGCGCGTCGGGTACGTCCCTGCGCACGGCGCGCACCGAGGGTACGGGCTCCTCGACGATCGCCGTCATCGTCTGCGGGATGCTCGGGCGCTGGTAGAGCTGCCGCCCGGTGAGCACCTCGTAGAGACAGACGCCGAGCGCGAAGACGTCCGAGCGCGCGTCGATCGTCCCGCCGCGCACCTGCTCCGGCGACATGTACTCGTACTTGCCCTGGGGCGCGCCGGAGCGCTCCTGGAGGGACGTCTTGGCGATGCCGAAGTCGAGGAGCTTCACCTGCCCCTTCCAGCTCAGCATCACGTTGTGGGGCGTGACGTCCTGGTGGATGATGGAGAGCGGCTGCCCGTCGAGCCCGCGCGCGTGGTGGACGTACTCGAGCGCGCTCGCGACCTTCCCGACGACGTGGACGCCGAGCGGGAGCGGGAGCGTGGCCTTGCGCGCCGCCGCCCGGCGCACGAGCTCGCGGAGCGAGGTGCCGTGCACCCACTCGAGCACCATGTAGGTGAGCCCGTTCGACTCGCCGACCTCGTAGACGTGGCAGACGTTCGGGTGGAAGAGGCGCAGCGCGGTCTGGCCCTCGGCGAGGAACATCGAGAGCATCTCGGGGTCGTACTGCATCTCCATGAGCACGCGCTTGACGACCACGTGGCGCACCGTGCCGTCGTCGTCCGTCGCGCGCGCGAGGTAGACCTCGGCCATCCCGCCGCGCGCGAGCCGCCCGAGGATCTCGTAGCGGCCGAGCCGCGCGATCGCCGGGTAGTCGGGGACCTCCTCGCTCTTGAAGAGGTCCACGCCGAGCGTCGTCGAGCCCATCTCGTCGTCGTCGAAGTCGAGATCGGACTCGTCCAAGCTCGTTTCTCGGATGGGGTCGACCATGCAGATCCCGACCATACGCCGGCCCGCGTCCGCGGGCGAGAGCTTCCGTGGCCTCGCGTGGGCACGCGCGCCCCCCGAGAACCGGCTGGCGCGGCGCGCGGAGCCTTGATATCAGCCTGACGCGGCCGCACGCGGCCCGCATCGGTTCCAGGGCGCCCACGGCCGAGTGGCGGAATGGCAGACGCGGCGGATTCAAAATCCGCTGTCCGCAAGGGCTTGAGGGTTCGAGTCCCTCCTCGGCTACTACCCGTGAAGACTGGACAATCGCCGCGTCGGCGGCGGAGAGCGGAACGAACTGGGCCGAGCTCGGGACCATTTCCGGGACCATTTCACGACCGTCCCGCGGCTCGGGCTCGCCGCTCGGCGGGGATGACGGCGGCTCCGGCGTGAGCGCGGCGAGCTCCGGGATGAGCTGGTCGAGCGGGCCGAGCGGACGGTGGCGGAGCTCGGTTGCGTGCCGCGCCACCCGGCGGTAGCGGTTGATCATCTCCGTCGACTTGTGACCCGTGCGGTCCTGTACCCACGCTTCCGTCTGCCCGGTCGCGAGCGAGATCGTCACGAAGGTCGCGCGCAGGTCGTGCAACCGGATCGGCTGACGTCCCGCGCTCTTCTCGAACAGCTCTGGGCGCGTGATGCCGGCGAGGCGCAGATGCCTCCGGAAGATCCCCACCGAGTGGGTCTGATCGCTCGTGGCGATCGGGCTGCCGGACGAGTCGACGAAGACCAGGGCGTCCGCGCCAGGCTCGCCGCAGAGCCTCTTCCAGATCGAGAGCGCGTGCGTGACGTCCGGTTGCAGGGCCCAGGCGCGCGGGTCGTCGGTCTTGTTCGTGTCGAGGCGCACGGAGCCGACGACGAGATCGAGCTGCCCCCACGTCATGCTCGCGAGCTCGCTCCGACGCGGGCCCTCACGCACCGCCACGCCGTAGAAGACGCGATGCGCGAGCGGCACATCGCGGCACGCCATCAGCTTCGCGTCCTCGGCCGGATAGAGGTAGCTGTGCGCCTTGCGCTGCGCGACTCGCGGAAGGAATCCGGGGGGCAGCGGGCTCCGCTCGATGATGCGCGCGGGGTACACCGCAAGCTTGAGGAGACGCGAGAGCACCTGACCGGTGTGCCGACGTGTCGATGCGTTCAGCTTGTCTGGGAGCGAGCTCATGACGGCGTCGGCATGCTCCAGCGTGACGTCGCGGAGCGGGACGTCGCCGACGATCGGGTAGACGTACCGGCGAAGGCGCTCGCGGTCGTCGTCGACGGATCGCTTGGCTTTCACATGGTCCGGCCAACGTCGATGGAGCTCCCCGCTGGTCCACTGCTCGCCGAACTCGCGCACGGTCACGACCGCGGCCACCGGTGCGCGGGCCTCACCCCTCGCCAGACGTTCGACCGCGGTCACGACGCTCTCGAGCGCCTTGCCGTCGGAGGCCCCGGCGCGCTCGAGGAGGCGCACGACGAGGTCACGCTGACCGACGGTGCCGAGCTGCTCGGCGAGCTTGCAGAGAAGCGCGGCTCGCTCGCGTGCCTTGTCCTCTTCGTCCCGCTTGCAGGTCGCGAGCGGGATCGAGAGACGCTCGCCGTCGTGGGGCACGCGAGCGAACCACTTCTCACCTCGCAGACGAGGCGCTCCGGTCGGCTTACGAGGCATGGCCCGACCTCCTCTCCTCAGCGCCCCTTCGGGCGCACGTTGCAGCCGAGCTCGGCGAGCACCTTGTCGGCGTCGTCGAACCCCTTCGAGTGCGTGTCGTTCGCTGCCCCGATGCGCTCGAGGAATGCGAGAAGGTCGTCGCGGCGCACGAGGCGCAGCTTGCCGACCTTCAGCGTGAGGGGCGCATCCTGCCGGCGAAGGAGCTCGAGGAACTGACGCTTCCCGAGCCCGACGACCGCTGCGTTCAACTGACTGATCATTTCGACGCGCGGGCTCCCGGCCAGGAGCTCATGCGGCACCACGAGGCGGAGTTCGAGAGCACCGTCCTTCGAGGAGGTCATGCGTGCACCTCGGCGCGAATCGCAGAGGTGCTGGATGACAAAGAGCGAGCGCGCGTCGTGGCGCTCATGGGACCGATCATGCTGGCTTCTCCAGCGGGCGCCTGGTGACCCGCGGTGGGTCACGACGCGGACGAGCGGGTGGTCAGGGCCCCCGCGCGCCCGGGTCGGCCAGGCCGAATCGGTGCGTGTGTCGGTGTGGATCGTGTTCACCTCCGGGGTGGCGCTCCTCACCGTCATGTCGACGAGGAGCGCGGTCACTTCTTCCTCCGGCGTGTCGGGGGCGAACCGACTCGGTACGCGAGGTCCCAGTCGCTGCCGCCCTGCGGGAGCTCCATTCGCAGCGCGCCGCTTTTCAGCAGCCGCACGCGGTGCCACGCGGCGCCGCTCTCAAGGTCCCGCTTGGCGTAGGCGAGCTCGGCGCCGTTGATCTGCCAGACGCGAGCCTCGCCCACGAGCACGAGGAACGCCGCCTCGAAACGGGCTCGGCCCGGCGGCCGCGCCGTGAACATCGCCAGCCCGGCGAGCCGCTTCGCGCTCTGGTAGAGTGCGGCTCGCGCGCGCCGGCCGGGCTCGAGAATCCAAGGCTGGAAGGAGGGGTCCTCGATGAGCTCGCCCACGCTGACGCCCTCACCGAACGCGACCGGGCGTCGGGCTTCGACCTCGACGACCAGGGGACGGCCCGGCATCACCGAGACCACGTCGACGCCATGCTCGCGCAAAGCGCGCCGGAGAATCCCGACCGCGGGCTCCTCCTCGCCCCGCACCGCAGCCCGGAGCGGGGCCAACGCCGCATCGACCCGGCGCACACCGACGCCAAGGGCGTCGGCGACGAGCCGGACGCCGCGGCGGTACGGGTCGTGATCGCTCTCGGGCACGGCGAACAACCTGACCAAGTGATGACCTAGTGTCAAGCGATCGCGAGCCGTAACCCCACGCGCTGGCGCGGGTCCCTCGGCCGAGAGAAAGTGCCCGCGTGGCTGCGAAGAAGTCCCGCCTCGGAGAGCTCTCCCGCGACGAGCTCGAGGACATCGTCGAAGAGATGGCGCTCCGTCGGCCCGAGCTCGCCGCGCTCGTCGAGAGGCCACGCCGCGGCGGGCGCGTGAAGCCCGGCGTCGTGCTCGCCGAGGTCGACGGCGCCTTCGAGGGCATCGACCACCGGAGCTGGCGCTCGAGCTACACGGTCGCGAGCGACCTCTCGGCGATCGCCGAGAGCGCGGAGGCCCTGCTGAAGAAGGGCGACGTCGCGAGCGCCGTGCGGACGCTGTGCGAGCTCTCCGAGGGGATCCGCGAGAACTACGGAACCTTCCACGACGAGGAGAGTGAGGTCGCGCGCGTCCTCGACGAGGCGATCGAGGGGCTCCGCAAGTGCCTCGCCATGGCGAAGGGAGCGCTACGGACGGCGGCGCTCGAGGCGCTCGTCGACACGGCGATCTGGGAGGAGCTCAGCGGCGGCTACGGCGTCGCCAACGAGGTCCCGAAGATCATCTCCCAGCACGCGACGCGAGCGGAGCGCGCCGAGCTCGTCGCTCGCGTCGAAGCGTCCGTCCCGCGCGCCACGAGCGACTACTCGCGCCGTGGGCTCGGGGCCCTCCTGCTCGGCATCGGCGGCGAAGCGCTCGACGACGAGCGCCTCCTCGACCTCGCCCGCAAGACCGGCCGTCACGCCGAGCTCGCCGACCGCCTCCTCGGTCTCGGCCGTGACGACGAGGCCGTGCGGTTGCTCGACGGGCTCGTCGGATCGGAAGCCGTGGCGGTCGCCAACGTGTTCGTGAGGCGCCGGAAGCGGGCCGCAGCCGAGGCGACCCTCGCCCGCCGTGTCCGGGCGCTCACAGGCGCCGGGCACGCCGACCGCGCCGCAGAGCCGATCGTGGAGTGGCTCCTCGCGCGCGCCCTGACGCGCAAGGACGCCGCAGACGCGGCCAAGTGGGCCGTGGACGCGTTTCGCATCCGGCCCTCGACCGACACCTGGAACGGTGTGCGCGCGCACGCCGACGGGAAGGCGGCGCAGGGGCTCCTGCGCGAGCACGCCCGTCGAAGCGATTACCGGCTCCTCGTCGACCTCCACGTCGCGGACGGGAACGTCGATGCGGCGCGCGCGGCGTGGAAGAAGCTCGGCGGCGCGCGCATCTGGGACGGCGGCCCGCTCGCTACGGCGCTCGCGAAGAAGTACCCGGCCGACGCGGCCTCGATCTGGCTCGCCGAAGTCGACGACCTCGTCAAGCGTGGCAACCGCTCGAGCTACCGCACGGCGGGAGGCGTGCTCCGGCGAGCACGCGACGTCCTGCGCAAGGCCCGCAACGGCCCCTTCGCGACGCAGCTCCTCGCGACGGCGCGTGAGAAGCACCGCGACCGCCCCGCGTTCCTCGACGAGCTCTCGCAGTGCTTGAGGTGAACGCACGGCGTCGCGCCCCGGAGGCGAGGTAGTCGCCGCCCGCACGGACGTCGACGACCACGTCCGGGACCCGGAAGCCGGATCCAAGCACTCGGGCCACCTCTTTCGGAGAAGAGGCGCCGCTTGGACGAGACGAGGACTGGTCGCGCCCTCGCGAGCGTGAAGCGGAACTACGGCCCGGCGCCGTCGCCCGTGGCGTACGGCTTCGTCGAGGTCGCGGGGCCCTTCGACCAGACCATCGGGCGGATCCAGTGGGTCGGCGCGCCGGACGCTCGCCCAGCCGAGCCGAGCCCGCTCGAGCGCGCCCTCGTCTTCCTCAACCCCCAGCTCGTAGATGGTCCCGTCGCGGCGGCGGAAGTCTACGGCGCAGCGCGAGCTCGAGGGCATCAGCGGACGCACGCTCGGGGCCGCGAAGAAGGAGCTGGTGGCTGCTCCCGGGCCAGGTGCTCCTCGCGCCGCCCGACGCGGAGAAGAAGAACAACAATCACGGCGCCAAGGGTGGGGAGCGGTTGCCTTCTTCGGCAGAGCCTCACGTCGAGGATCTCTCGCGCGATGGGCCGAGTGCCCATCGCTCTGCGTCGCTCCCTCGAAGTGGCGCGTCACCGGCGTGATGTCGGTCGTCTCGGGCAGCTCGCCGGCCAGGCTCGTCCCGTGCCGCGAACTCGTCGCCCCGAAGAAGTCGGGCGACCGCCGGGCTCTTCTGGCCCGCCGAGGTCGACGACGTTCGTTGGATCAGAGCCCGACCACGACCGTCGGCATCAGGCGATCGGTGAACGTGCCGTCGCCGAGTTCGCCGAAGCCGTTCTCGCCCCAGCATTGCACGCTGCCGTCCAGGAGAAGCGCGCACGTGTGCCCACCGCCCGAAGACAGATCGGCGGCGCCCAAGACGGCGTTCGGCCCCGGCGTCGACCTGTTGGTTCGCATCCCTGTCCCGAGTTGCCCGCTGCTCCCGAGGCCCCAGCATCGCACCCCGCCGTTGCTGGCGAGGCGGAGGCAGGTGTGCTCCAGCCCAGCCGAGACCTCGACCGCCGACACGCCGATGATGGGCGTGGGCCTCGTGGAGTCGGTCGTCGTGCCGTTCCCGAGCTGGCCGGAGCTGTTGAAGCCCCAGCACCACACCATCCTGCTCGAATCCAGAGCGCACGTGTGCGAGCTCCCGGCGGTGACGAGCGTCCACTCGAGACCCGCGTCGACCGGCACCGCGGTCAATCGATCGACGAGCGTGCCGTCGCCGAGGGCACCCGCGACGTTGCGGCCCCAACACGAGATCCCGCCGGTCGATCGGAGCGCGCAGGTGTGGTGGTAGCCCGCCGTCACGGCGACGGCGTCGGCGACGCCACTCACGGGCGTCGGCGCGCTGCGCGAGACCGTCGTCCCGTCGCCAAGCTGCCCGTACCCGTTGGCTCCCCAGCAGTAGACGGTGCCGGTCGACGCCACTGCGCACGCGTGCTGCGTGCCTGCCGCGACCGCGACGACGTCCGAGAGCCCCGCGACGGCCACCGGCACGGCACGCGGAGTCGTGGTTCCATCCCCGAGCTGCCCGCTGTCATTGGCACCCCAACAGACGACCGTTCCGGCGCGCCGACGCGCGCACGCGAAGGCGCCGATCCCCGCGGCCACCTCGACGGCGTCCGAGAGCCCGACCACGCTCACCGGGGTCCAGCGGACGCTCGTCGTCCCGTCTCCCAGCTCGCCCAGAACGTTGCGGCCCCAGCACGCTACGGCGCCGGAGATCCTCGTCGCGCACGTGAAGCTGTTGCGCGCGGCGGTAACCGAGACGACGCAGTCGGACGGCAGGGACTCGTCGGCCAGCCCGTCGCAGTCGTCGTCGACGCCGTTGCAGAGCTCGACGGCACTGCCTGCGTCGCATGCGGAGCCCGCGTCAGGGAACGTCGCATCCGTGCCGGCGTCGCGCGTGCCGGCATCCTCGATCGCTGCATCCGTGGTGACCGTTGCGTCGGGTGCGTCGCCAGGACCCACGTCGATGCCGGCGTCCGGTGGCGCGCTCGTGTCGATGTCCACGTGGGCGTCGCGGGGGACGCTGGCATCCACGGGGCCCACATCCACGTCCGGGCACTGGCAGGTACCCCATGCCGCGCCGTCGCGCTCGCAAACCTGGGCTCCACGGCATCCGCCGGGACCGGTGCACTCGACGCTCCGACCCGCCTCGCATACGGGGTCGACGGTCGGGGCGGAGCACGCGGCGAGGGCGACCGCGACCATCACCCACCCGGCGGATGCGCCGGGGCCGGGCCATGCCGCACGACTTGAGCTGCACTTCGGGCCCATCGCCGGGCCTCCTCAGATGGCGAAGACGTTCGTGCAGCCCGGACAGCGCGCGAACTTCGAGACCCCGAGGTACGCGAGCGTGCCGCCGATGACGGCACCGGGGATCGTCCCAGCCATCCCGCCGAAAGGCCCGGCGACGATGCCGATCATCGAGCCGAGCCACGCGCCGCTGGCGGCGCCGGCGGCGGTCGCGCCGCCCTGGACGACGTAGTTCGCCGGATCGAACCGGCGGTTGCACTTCGGACAGTTGACCGTAGCCATGGTGACCTCCGGCGGAGCGGGAGGCTGAAGTATACGTCAAGCCTGACGTATGGCGATCTGACGTAGACCTCTAGCGTCCCGGTCGAATGGCGGCCGGCGACATCCAGAGCCAGCTCGGCAGGCGGTGCCGCGCGCTACGGGAGAAGCGCGGCCTCTCGCAGCTCGACGTGGTCCGCCACTTCGACTTCTCGCTGTCGCACTACCAGAAGATCGAGCGGGGCGTGCTCGACCCGCGGCTCTCGACGCTGGCGAAGCTGGCCGAGGTCTACGGCGTGACGCTCTCGGTCCTGCTCAGAGGCGTCGGGCCCTCGTCGGCCTGAGCGACGCGAGGACTACGGCTTTTCGGGGGCGAGGGCGTCGCACTCGAGGTACTCGTTCGGGATCTCGGAGACCCAGTGGTCGTCGTTCCTGATCGGGCCGTACTGCACGTACCGGCCGGGCCCGGCGCGCATTACGAAGTAGTGGTCGATGTTGTAGAGGCCGCCCTTGGCAGCGTCGTCGGGATCGAGGCGCACCAGGTCGATGCCGAGAACGGAGTCGCCCGCGACCCCGGCCTTCTCCTCCGCGCGCGTGCGCTCGACCGAGCCGGACACGGTGAACTGCACGAGCTTGTCGGTCGGATAGCGGAAGTGGTCCGAGCCGAGGTCCTTCGCGTTCCCCTTCATCCGCTGCCAGTCGTCGCCCTGGCGGACGAGCCGCTCCACCACGGCTGCCGGGATCTCCTGCGCCCTCGGTCGACTCATGGGTGCAAGTGTATCGTGACTTGTGTCGGGGCAAAGGAACGACGCAGGGGCGCGTCGTTCCCCGAGCTCGGGGTGATCAGCCGCGGGCGAGCAGCGCGGCCTCCATCTCGATCTCGTTCTCCTCTTGCATCCGGATCACGAGGTCACGAAGGGCGCCGGTGAGGCGCACGGCGTGAAACCCCTCGCCGTCACGGTCGCCGATGAGAAACCACTCGCCGTCGACCAAAAGAACCCGCGTCGTGAGACGCGGACGCTTCGGCCTACGCCGCTTCGTCGAGGTCGTCATCGACCACCTCCGCCTCGGCGCCGAGGCACGCTCCTCGGTACTCGCAGCTCGAGCAGGCCATCCCCGGCGCCGGCGGGAAGTGCCCGGCGAGGATGGTCCGCTCGATGGACGCCGCGGTCCGCATGAACCAGCGGCTGACGTCACGGTCGTGCGGGAGCACGGCGTGCTGGAGCCTCGGCATCTTGGTCCGCACGAGGGCCATGAGCTCGACGTCGACCCCGTGGTAGCGGGCCGCCGTCCGGTAGCAGGCGAACTGGAGCCCGACCCGGAGGTCAATCTCCGAGTACGCCCGCTTCGCGGTCTTGAGCTCGACGAGGTTGCCGTTCGCGAGCTCGGCGTCGAAGTAGCCGATGATCGGACGCGGCATCTGCTCGCCGGTGTCCGGGTCGACGATCACGAAGTCGAACCGGACCTCGGCCTCGACGATCGGGAGGTGGCGCTTCTCCGAGATGAAGAAGCGCACGAGGCGCTCCGCTTCCGCCTCGAGCTTCTCGGGCGTGGTCTCGCCCCAGCGCATGTTGTCGAACGCGGTCGCGGCGGCGAGGTCGGCCCCGAGGACCTTCAGCGTAACGTCGATCGTCGGCTCGCGCTCCTGGGCGCGCTGCTCGAAGAACCACGCGAGGCTCGAGTGGACCGCCGAGCCGAGGGCCATGCCCGGGGCGCGGGCCTCGGGCTCGCGGTGCTCGATGTACTTGTAGGCGTAGGCCCTCGGGCACCTCGAGTACGTCCCGAGCTGGGACGCGCTCGTGTGCCCGGGTAGATCACTCGGCGGCATGGTCGCCTCCGTTCGCGCGCTGCTCGCGGACGAGCGCGTCGAGCAGCTTGCTCGCCTGCTCCTTGGTCGCCCGCTCGACCTCGACGCCGAGGCGCTGGGCGATGAAGCCCGCGGCGTCGTGCCCCTCGTAGCCGAGCTCGTACGCTCGGCGGAAGAGCGCCCGCTTCTGCGGCTCGGTCGCCGGCAGCGCCTTGCGCGGGGCGTCGTTGGCCGCTGCCCGCGCCGCGTGGATCCTCGCGGCCGGTGCCGGCGGGCTCTCAAAGCGGTCGTCTTCGACGTCGTCGCCGAGTTCCTCGAAAGCGACGAGGTTCACGTTCGTGAAGTCGCGGAGCGCCCGGGCCTTCGCCCTCGTCTCGGCCACGCGGATGAGGTGCTGCGCGACCCGCCGGTTCGTGTTGGCGGGCGAGGCGTCGCCGATCCCCGCGTAGCTGCCGGGCCTGCCCTTCACGACGGCGCGGACGATGGCAGTGCGCTGGTTCTCCTCGGCGGGGACCTGCACGAGCGCGGTGTCGATCTCTTCGAGGCCGAGCTCGTGGGCGAGCGCGAGGAGGCCGGCGAAGAGCACGAACTGCTTCTCGCCGGTGGTCTCTCCGCGCTCGTTGCGCTGCTTGATGGTGACGACGAACTCGGGGTTCAGCTTCGGTGCGGGCATGACGTTCTCCTCTGCGGTTGGTGGAAACGAGAAGCGCCGAGCGCGGGCAGCACGAAGCCACCCGCGCTCGGCGCGGTGAAGGGACGGAGCGCGACGCGACGCCGCGCGCTACAATTCCGGGATGAGGCGTTCGGTCGCGATGGCGCTGGCGGCGTTCGAGGCGATGCAGCTCCAGCAGGAGGCGGTCGCGCTCGCGTCGGCCGGCAAGGGCGGCAGCGTGAAGCGGATGAAGGCGGCGAAGCGGGCGATGCGCGAGCTCGCGAGGGCCCGCGCGCTACCCGACGACACCGACGTGCCGTCGCCCGTCGACCCGCAGCCGGATTGACCGCGGGACGGCGCAGGCCTGTCAGCCGACGAGCCGGCTCTCGAGGACGGCGACGATGATGGCGACGACAAGCGCGAGAGCGGCGCGGACGACGTCGGGGCGCTTCCAGATCTTGGCGAGGATTCTCATGGCTTCCTTCGGGTGAGCGGCACGGACGTCGCGCCGCGGGCACGGGGCCCACGAGCTGATAGGAGATTGGGACGCGATTTCGCGGGCGACGCGGTCACCGCACGCGCCAGACCCGGTCGGCCGCGTCCCACGCAGCGTCGAGGTCACTGGCGAGCACGGGATCGAGGAACGCCTTCGCCGCCGTCGTCACGTCGTCGAGCGCCGGCCACGTGAGCGAGTCCTCTCGCGCCATCGCCGCGTAGGGCGCGCGCCACGCCTCTGGTGGCGACGGCAAGGCAGTGGGCAGCGGGTGCGTCTTGCGGAACGCGAACGTCTGATCGAGCGCCGCGCGCAGGCGCTTGCCGTCGATCGCCCTCGTGGTTGCGAGGAGCGCGAGGTCGGGCAGATCCTTCACGCGGGTGTTCAGTCTCGCTCGCGGCATCGTATAGGCGTGGAGCTTCTCGGCGATGTGAGTCTCGACCGGGTAGAGCCGCAGCTTCGGCGGCGCGACGCCCGCGAACGCGAGCACGTCCTCGGCGGTGACGACGTCGGGCTCGCCGAGCATCGGATCGCCGAACGCCGCATCGACACCGAACGGCTGGCCGTAGAGCTTGCCCGCGAGCTTGCACTCCGCCCGGAAGCGGACGCCTTCATACTGCATTCCGTCGTTCTGGATCTCTGGGTGCTCGGCGTCGGGCGCTACCTCGAACGCCATGAAGTCGCCGAGGTTCGAGCGGCCCGCCTCGCGGAGCTTGTCGAGGATCTCCTTCGAGTCGCCGAGCACGCGGAGGTCGACGTCCTTCGTCGTCCGGGCGCGTGAGAGGCGCAGCTCGAGGACGAGACCGCCCTTCAGCGTGACCGCGTCACCAAGCACGAGGGCGACGCGCGCGAGGAAGCGATCGAAGACGAGGAGCTGCCGCCGCCGCGTCAGCTCCGGGCCGCCTTTGCTCGTCGTTCGGAGGCGCTGCTCGAGCGCCTGCTTGAACGCTTCCGGCGACGAGTATGCCCGCGGCGTCATGCGGCGAGCCCGCCGAAGGGCCGCAGAGCCCGCTCGACGACGCGGAGCTCGCGCCGGGTGACGATGCCGCGCCCCAGCGCCTGTCTCGCAGCCTGCCGGAGCAGCTCGGGCGACAGGCCAGCCGTCGCGCAGTCATCGAGCGTGCGCCCCGCGGTCGTGACCGGCACGGCGCCGAACCATGTGCGCTCCTCGGGCGCGACGTCAGCGTGGTGGAGCACGAGCCCCGCGGGCACGCGGAAGCGGCGAGCCCGCCAGGCCGCCGGGAGCGTGAGGTGGATCTGCGCGGGCAGCGCGTCGGAGAGACCGTGGAGAGCGAGCGCGGTCTGGTGCGACACGATCCCCGCGCGCTCCGACCAGAGCCACGCCGTGACGAGCTCCTCGTGCTCGCCCGCGGGGAAGTGGACGAGGCGATAGATCCCTCGCAGCGCGCGAGCGACACGGCCCGCGCGGATGTGCTTGAGGAGGAGCTGCGAGGAATAGCCGGCCTCGGACGCCTGCTGCGTCGTGAAGTAGCCCGCCTGCCCCGCCGCAATCTCGAAGAGGCGGTCCCAGCTCGGACGTTGCGTGGGCTCGGGCACGCACGAAACGTGACCGGAGGTTTAGTTTTGTGCAACCGGCCCGCCGGAACGGTGCCGAGAAGCGGAGGCGGCAAAGGGCGCGCGCTCACCCGCGAGTGAACGTGTACGAGCGTCGCATGAGTTCCGCGATGGCCGTCCGTTGCTGGTCGAAGCTCTTCGGCGTCACCTGGACCCGGTACCGGCCGGAGTCGGCGTCGTCAGCCATGAGGTCGAGGCCGGCCTCGCGGATGAGCTTGTCGACCTCCTCCGAGTGATCGAGGCGGACGCGGACCGTGAGGGCGCTGCGCTTCGGCCGAAAGGTCACAAAGTTGTCGGCCAGGTCTCCCTCGCCGAGCCCGATGTACTGCTTCTGGTACCGGAGCTGCATCTTCGGCGCGAACGTCTTGATGTCCTCGAAGAGCCTGTCGGCGAGCGCCAATGTTCCCGCGCTCTCCCACCATCCCCGGTCTGCCTTCTCCGCGGCGATGGGCTCCTCCTGCTCCTCGGCATCCTCGATGCTGGCGCGCACGTCGATGACCTTGGTGAAGACCAAGGTCACGACGCCCCGGACCTCGATCGCCTGCATCTGAAGGGCGACGAGCGGGACGGCGCCGTTCAGGATCTTGATCACGTTGAGGAACCGGCTGGTGATGTCCTCCGCGACGAGCACGGCCGTGTGCTCATGGCGCCGGTAGCGTGTCTTCTCGATGTCCCAGTACTCGATCGTGCGGATGATGTGGCCCGGGTCGGTCCGACCGAGCTGGAGCTCGAGCTCGTAGCGTTGTTCGCTCTCGCGGTCCTGGAGCAGCAAGTCGAGGCGCCCTGCCCCCGCGTGGATCCGCTCGCTGTCCTTCAGTACGAGGTCCCCGAGCCCGAGGATGGCCGGGTTCTCCGCGATCCTCGCCTGGACCCACTTCTCGGACAGCTCCGGGTGCTCGCGCAGCGAGATGATCTTCGGGGCAGCGTAGTCGACCATTGCGGCAGCCTATCGACCGGCCAACACGGGAACAAGCTCCGGAGACGGGCAAGAGAAGCGGGAGGCGCGCCTCGCGGCGCTCGACTCCCGCCGGTGGATCAGCGCCGCGAGGTGAGCAGCCCGCTGTCGACGAAGCTGTAGTGCCCGCGGGCGCTGACGATGACGTGGTCGGTGAGGCGAACGCCGAGGAGGTCGGCCCCCTTGGCGAGCTCATCGGTGAGGGCGATGTCCTCCGAGCTGGGCGACGGATCGCCGCTCGGGTGGTTGTGGACCGCGATGAACGCCGCGCAGGCGTTCACCACGATCGGGCGGAGCACGTCGCGCGGGTAGAGCGCGCAGCGGGTGATGCCGCCTCGTGCCACGCACTGCATGAGGCGCACCCCGTTCCGGGCGTCGAGCCCGACGACGTGGAACGACTCCATCGTGTCGGCGCCGAGGTACGCGATGTAGTGCTCGGCGACGTCCTTGCTCGAGGTGATGCGCCGCTCGAGGAGATCCTCCGCGCGCCCGCCCGAGCGGATGAGCTCGCGCAGCGCGTGGACCTTCGCGGCCACCTTCGCCGGCGGCACGACGTCGGCGTCGAGGAGGAGCCGTGGCGGCAGATGCGCGGGAAGCGGCGCCTTCGGAAGCAGCGTCGCCACCAGCTCGTCGATGCGCGTCGGTCCGCGCCTCATGGCCCGCCTCCCAAGACCGCCGAGGCGAGCGCCTCGACGAACCGGAGGGCGAACCGACGCTCGGGCCGCCGGGTGGCCGACGGCAGCGGCATGCGCGACGGCCTACGCGGCCCCAGGACCGTTTCGGGGGTAGCGGAGGTCGACTCCGGCTCCACGGCGCCTCCACGGGCGTCGTAGGCGGCGGAAGCCGGAGCCTCCACGACGCAGTTGTCGGGCTCGTGCTCCACCGCCCGCGCTTGGAGGCTCCGTAGAGCCTCTTGTTCCACGACCGGCGCCTCGTGGGCGATGTCGAGGTCGAAGGGCACGATGAGCGCTTCGCCATCGACGACCGGCGGGTGGAGCACGAGCTTGAGGCACCCGCGCATCCGCTCGCCGGCGTAGACGACCACGACGTGCTCGTTCGTGACGGTGACCGCCGCCGAGGTCATGCCCCGAAGGTTGCGCACGACCGCGCGGAGACGACCGGCGCCCACCGAGCCGCGCACGCCGAACGTGACGACGCGGCCCGGGTAGGCCGCAAGCGTCTCGCCGAGGAGCGCCACGTCGAGGCCGAGGTGCCCATCCTCTCGACGTTCCGCGGTCTGCGCGAGGCGAACGGCCAGGATGACCGCCGCCTCGAACTGGTGTCGGTCGCGCATCGCCCGAGCGACGCGGGGCGCGCCCTCGATGGTCGCGACCAAGATCTGCACCGGGTCCTCGTGCGCCCGGAGGCGCTCGAGGTTCTTCATCGGGAAGCCGAGGGCGGCCGGCAGCTCGTCCGCGCGCTCCTCGATGATCGCCGCGAGCTGCGCCTCCGCGCCGTCGACCCCGGTGCGGTGGAGGCGCGCGAGGTGCCGGAGCGACGCTAGCGTCAGCGGCGCCACGGTTCGTCCTCGTCGACGCGCGGGTCGTCGGCCCAGCCGGGCAGGCGTCCCTCCCCGCGCGAGTAGCGGTCAGTGATGCCCGCGAACGGCGAGCGTGCGGGTGACGGCGGCGGCGTGATGAGCGCCGAGGGCTGCGGGATGCCCTGCCCCGTCTGGACGACGATGCCCGCGATGATCTCCCCGCGGTCGAGGACGACGAGCCCGCTGTAGAGCGCGCCGATGCGCGAGCTCACGCGGAGATCGTCGGGCGGCTCGACGAGCGGTTTGATGCGCTCGACCGCCGACGCAGCGCGGTCACGCGCGACGTCGAACACGAGCACCAAGAGAGAAGCGAGCACGCGCAGCGTGCTCTTGGGTACGTCCGGCGTCTCCATGTCGTGGACCTCCACGACGAGGCGCCCCGGCTCCTTCATCGGGAACCGGGGCGCCTCGCCATCGGGGGATGGATCAGTCCGACGTCCCGAAGACGGCGTGCTTGACCGCGGCGACGACGATCGCGACGGCCACGCCCGCGACCGATCGCTGCACGCCCTCGTCCTTCGCGATCGACTCGAAGAACCCCGGCGTCTCGTTGGTCTTGTTCAGCTCGTTCATGTCCAGCTCCATCAGCTCGGCGCGCGAGATGCGCACCGCGGACCGCTGTGGTCCGTCATGTGCTGATAGGAGATCCGGCGCGCCTTTCGCGGATCTTGGCATCCGTGCGCGACGTTCGGCGTGACGACGGCCGAGCGCGTTTGCTGGACCGTGTTCCGCTCGAGGTGGTTCGTCTCGTTTCGTGCCGCGATGCGGGGTCTCACCGCGGCACGGCTCGATGACAGACCTCCGGCACCAGGCTCTTGTCGGGCGCACGTTTGTGCGGCAGCTTCCACGAGAACCGACATGAGCGGCGCCACCGTCTCCGTGATGTCCGAGATCCCCGTGCTCACGCATGCGCAGGCCGCGTGGTGTCTCGGCGCCGTCCGGGAAGTGATCGCTGCCGACGGTGTGATCGCTCCCCAGGAGCGTCAGCTTCTCGCCGAGCTGGCGAATCAGTTCGGCGTCGTGCCTTCCGAAATCGGCGCGCACGACGGAACTGCACCTCCGACGATGAGCGCCGAGGCGGAGGAGTACGTGCTCCGGCTCCTGGTGCTCGCGGCCTTCGCGGACGGCGAGCTCGCCGAAGTCGAGCACGAGACGGTCGTGCGGCTCGCGGGCATCCTGGGGATCGCCCCGCCGGTGGTCGATGTGGTCATCGACGATCTGCGCGAGACGGTGTTCCTCTCCATCATCCTCGGCGACCTCGAAAACGTCGTCCTCGACTCGGAGCGCGGGCGCAAGGTCGTTGGCGCGCTCGGGCTGACGCACGACGCGGCGCGGCGCGCGATCGACACCTGGCGGAGCCGCCGGTGACCGACGACGAGCGCGTACGGCTTCGTCGCATCCACGACGCAATCCTCGCGGACGAGGAACGCATGCGTGAGATCACCGACATGTACGCGCTGACGGACGCGTTGGACTCGGGGCGCCAGCCACTCGCCACGCCCCCCGACGGGTCGTTCGACGGGCTGCTGCGTGCGCACGGCATCGCTCCGCTCAGCCTGCCGCGCTTCGATCTCTCGCCGATCGAGAGCTCGCTCCGCGAGGTGCGCCTCGCGCCACTGCCGGCGATCGACGACGACGTGTTCGCCCGATGGCGCGGGCTCGACGTGCCCATGATGTTCCTGGCCGGTGCAGTGGGAGCTGGGCTCTCGGCGTTCCTCCGCGAGACGTTCGCGAGCTGGCACGACGACGAGTGGCAAAAGCTCCCATGGAACCGAGGCGGTCACGGCGGTGAGATCGTGGACAACGTGCCGGGCAGCCGATTTGCGGGCGGATTCGGCCACCGGTGGAAGCACGGTCACGATCTCCTGAACCCGTTCGAGGTGCAGTGGGACGAGTACCTGACGGATCTGCCCGAGGGTGGCGTCCTGCCGCCGATGGCCCGGCGCCTCTTCTACTGGATCCGGCATCTCCTCCAGGACTCGTTTTCGAAGGAGGGCCTCGGGCTTCCGGGCCACAGCTGCTTTCGCGAGATGCTGGAGCCGCTGATCAAGACGAAGGCCGGGCGCGAGACGTTGCAGGCGCTCGGCTCCATCAAGGCGCGCGACCTCGCCGGCGTTGGCGCGGCGAACGTGATCATGGGCGCCTACCTGTGGGGCACCGAGGGCGACCTCTCCCGCGTCGTCGTGCGCGCCAACTATCGCGCCTTCTCGCTGATGGCGGGCGCCAACCTCGTTGCAATCCTCTGCGGCCTGCTCGTCCCGCCGCCCGCGACGTCGTTCCAATGGCCCGCGATCCCTCCGCTCCTCTACTACGGTGGTCGGCTGGTGTGGATGATGCGCAGCATCGAGAAGTCGCTCGATGCGCGCGACGAAGCCCTCGCCTCCGGCGAGCGTCAGATCGATGATGCGATGGACGCTGTGGGCGAGACACAGTCGGAGCTCCGGGTGCGCGCGGCGCAGCTGACCTCCTTGGAGCACTCGCTCCTCGCGCTCCGAGGCGACGCCGCGTTGCTGCGTCAGGGCACCCCGCCGGGCGACGATAGGTGGTCCGATCGAATCGCGACCTGGGAGACGATCGAGTCGGATGACATGCTCCTCCGCCAGGTCGTCGTCACCTGCGCCGCAATGATCGAACGGAGAGATCCATGGAGCCTGTGACCCTCACGCTCATCTGCTCTGCGGTCGCGGCGCTGCTCGGCGGCGCCGGCACGGCCGTGTACTTGAAGGACGACAAGCAGAAGGCCGTGAAGCTGCTCCAGGACCAGATCCACCGGCTGCAAAAGCACATCTTGGCCCTCCAGAGCAAGCTCGCCGACCGGCAGCGCGAGATCGCCGAGCTCCAGTCGAAGCTGGCCGCGCGCGACGCCGAGATCGCGAGGCTCCTCGCGGAGCAGATCGAGACGCGTGCTCTCATCGATGCCCTCGAGCGCCGCATCGAGCAGAACAGCCGCTTCTGGGCCAAGATCGTCGCGCTCCTCCAGCTCAGGCTCGGCAAGCTCAACGCTGAGACCGTCGCGATGCGAGAGCAGCTCGCCGAGTCTGAGGCGAAGGTAGCGACGTTCGGCATTCGGGTCACTGAACTCGAGGTCGAGCGCGCGCGGTTCGAGGCGGTCGCGCGGGAGCAGGCCGAGCGCGCCGCGGTGCTCGAGGGCGAGATCGCGGAGCTGTCGAGCCAGCAACGTCGTGTCGAGGACCGGCTCCACAGAGAGGCGGCCTGAGATGGCGAGGCCCTACGATCCAGACCGCGACCCGAGCTATCACCCCGACGACACACCCGACCTATACCTCGACGACGACCGTCTCCAGAAGCTGCTCGCGGCTCTTCCCCCGACGCGTGACGCCGCGGAGATCGAGGCGCGGTCGGTCCTCCTGTCCGTCGAGCGCACGCATCGCGCGCAGCTCCGCGGCGAGCAGGCGGCGAGCGCGACAGAACCACGGGAGCGGATTGAGGAGTTCCGGAGGCGGTTCGGGTACTGGCCGTGGGACACGGACTCAGCGCGCTCGTTCTACGAGATGCTCGGGAACTGAGCGCGGTCGGGTTCACCGTGCTCTCTTGAGAACGCGCCCAACGTCAGCCGTGTTCTCGAGCGCCACCCAAAGCGCGGCTCTTTCATCCCCGGTGAGCGATCCGCTCACGGGGCGCGCGGCGAGGAGCGTCGCCACCTCGCGCGCCCACGCGAGCATCGGCGCGTCCGGCGAGCTCGTGGCGGTCGCCAGCCGCGCTGCCACGTCGAAGTCGGGGATCTTGCGCGCGCAGCGCAGCGCATGGTCGAAGCGGCCGGCGTCCTCCCACCGCCGCGTGGCGCCGGCAAGATCGGCGTTCGCCTCGGCGTGCTCGGCGTCAAGCGTCGCGAGCTGAACGGCGTCGACGAGCCCGGCCCGCAGCGCCGCGTACTCGTCGCGGCCTGGCTTGTCGGTCTTGACGAGCACGTGCCGCAGAACGATGACGAGCACGCGCTGGTGCGCGTCGCGGAACCAGTCGCGATCGCTCGGGGCGTCCTTCGCGAGCAGATCCAGCGCGTCGACGAGCGCCCGGCGGCCGGCCGGCGTGCGCGGTATGTGGCGCGCGTCCAAGGAGTCGATCCTCGCGCGCAGCTTCTCGACCACCAGGCTGACGAGCGACGGCTCCTCCTCGGCGAGGTGCGAGAGACCCTGCGCCACGTCGAGGGCCCGCTTCCAGGTGTCTGCGTCATCTCGCGTCCCGTCCATCGCGCCGGCGAGCGCCGTGATGAGCGTCGCCGTGCGGGGCGCCTCGGACGATCGGAACGAACGCGAGGCCGCTCGCAGCCGTTCGACGGGGCCACCGGCGAGGGTGTGAGCGACGCTGGCAACGGCGAAGCGGCGGTGCGTGCGCAGGCGCAGCTCCTTGCCCGCCGAGCCGGGGCGCCCGGCCGGGCCGAGCAGACCGCGCGCGTTCTCGGCCTCGCGCACGGCGTCCTCGTACTGGCCGAGGTCCTGGAGGCGCTGGCTGTTCGAGACCTGCGCTTCGATGCGGGCGTTCGCGTCGGCGGCGTCGATCTCGAGGAGCCCGGGGAGGTCGGCGAGGTCGACGCGCCCGAGGTGTCCCTCGGTCGACGCGGCGGTGTCGCTCGGGTCGTCGAGGATCTGCTGGACCGCGCCCGGGGCGTCGCCCCAGCTCGAGCCGAGGAGCACGAGGGTCTCGGTCGAGCGGCTGAGCGCCACGAGCAGCCGGTCGATGGACGTCCGCGCGAGCTCGATCGACAGCGCCGAGTCCTTGGTCGCCGCGGCGAGCTCGACGATCCGGCCCACCTCACGCGGCACCTCGAGCACGCCGACGGTCCGGTACTCGAGGCCCTTGATCGTCTCGCTCGTCCACAGCGTGACGCCGACCTCGGCGGCGGCGTTCGTCAGATGCGGCGGAGCGAGCGCCGCGGGGTAGACGAGGGCCGCGTCGCCCGCGAGCTCCTTGAACGTCTCGAGGACGCGCCTGAGCTCGTCGTCCCCGGTCACGACCACCGTCGCCACCTTGCCGGTGGTGACGTCGGCCGGGCTGTCGCTGCGCCGACCACGCGGACGCTCGACACGCGGGAGGAGCCCGTAGAGGACGTCGTCTGCGCGGTCGACCACCTCGGCGACGGCCTGGGGCGAGCGAAGGTTCTGCGCGAGCTCGTGGCGGCTCTTCTCGGAGCGAGCGCCGAGGCGCCGCTCGATCATGTTCGAGAGCGGGCCGAACTGGAACGCCGTCGGGCGGACGGTCTGCGCCTCGTCGCCCGCGACCACCATGCCCGGGATGACTCCGCGGGTCTTGCCGCTTCGGGCCGCAACATCGACGAGGAGCCACTGCTCGGCGAGCGTCAGATCCTGGACCTCGTCCACGAGCACCCAGTCGAAGGAGAAGCGTGCGTCGAGGACGGTGCTTCCGTCCTGGAGCCCCCGCGCTCGCTCGAACGCCGCGACCGGCGCCGCGAAGAGGCGACGCACCACGTCGGGCGGGAGCTTCCGGAGCACGAGGAGCGCGCCCTCGATCGCCTTCGGCCCGATCGCCTCGCGGAGCGACCGGTAGTCGGCCTCCGACAGCGTCGGCACCCCGCACGCGCGCCTGCCGGCGAACGCGACGGGCATCGCGGCGCCGATGAGGTGCGCGTGCAGCTCCGCATAGAGCTCCTCCGATCGAAGCTCGCTCCGGTGACGCCAAGGGCCAGGGGGCAGGATCGGCTCGGCGTGCCGCCGGAGCTCCTCGACGGCCGCCGGCAGCGAGAGCTCGGTGGGCAGCGGTCGCGACGGATCGACGCGGGCGAGGAGCTCGCGGAACGTCCAGACCTCGACCTCCAGCGCCGCGGGACCGAACGCCGCGAACCACTCCTTGGCCCGCGCGGCGAGCGCCGGGCTCCACGTCACGTAGAGGGCGCGTCCCTCCAGCGTGGAGGCGGCGGCCTGGAGCGCGGTCGTCTTCCCGGCTCCCGGTCGGCCGACGAGGATGCGCACGCGGTTCTGGTCGTCGACCGCGGCCCTCTGCGCCTGGACGAGCGGCTCGACGAGGCCATCGTCGTTCCCTTCGAGCGCCTTGTGCGCATGAAGGCGGGCGTAGTCGCTCGGTCGACCGACGTCGAGCACGTCACCCGTCTCTTCGTGATGTCGCGCGAGTCGCAGGAAGCGTGAGCGCCGAGGTGCGCTCTCGTGGAGAGTGCGCGTGGCGTCCTCCTGCCCGCGGACTGGGTCGCCCTGGCTCGTGAGCCACAGGTAGTACTGGTTGCCGCTGTTGCCTCCGAGCGGGGTCCGCAGCCAGCCCGCGTTCTTGCCTCTGACGGTCTTCATCCGGGTGGCGACACCGTGCGCCATGAGCTCCTGGACGCGGCGCGTGAAGATCTTGCGCTGCTCGACGGGCGTCGTGGGGTCCAGCAGCCAGCGGAGGACGTCCTCGTGCGCGAAGATCGCGTGCGCCTCCTCGCCGCGGGCGAGGAGTGGCCATCGCGCGACGACCGCCGCCTTCAGCCCCTCCAGATCGGCAGCGTCGACCTCGGGATCCGGCGTCTGCTCGTCGAGATCGATGTCGGTCGTCGCGCCACGGTTGCGCTTGAGGAGGCCGGCCGTGTGCGCATCCCGCACGGCGCGCTCCTGGTCACGGTCCACCGACTCCTCGGCCCCAGCGAAGGTCCGACCCTTCCCCAGCGGATGGGACCTCAGGAAGTTCTTCACGAGCGTGACCTGCACGCCTAGGTCGTCTGCCAGCTTCTTGATCTGCACGGGCGGCTCCTTTCTTCGTCCGCGGTCCCGTCCGGCGAGGCGGGTGTTTCGGCTCAGGTCCGGCGGACGACACCGAGGTCGAGGACCCGCTGCGCGAGGTCGTGGACCAGCTCGTCCAGCGGAGCGGTACCGTCGAGCACCATCGCGTCGACGTCGGGAGGAAGAAGACGTCCGCTCGCTCGATCCCGAGCGTCGCGGGCGAGGAGCTCCGTGGCCGGCACGCCGTGCCGAGCAGCGCGAACTTCGGGCGGCGCATCGACGTAGGCGCGCGCTGCGGCGTCGTAGTAGCGGCCGAGGCTTCGCCCCACGATCACGCACGGGCGCATGAGCGCGGCGGCGATGAAGGCGTCCTCCTCGCCGGTCTCCGGGGCGAGCGTCGGGTCGGCGAGCGGTGCCTCACGGAGCTCGGAGGCGGAGATTGCGACACCGTCGATTCGCCATTCCCCGGCCTCGGTGCTGACGGCCGCTCGCCTTCTGGGGTCACGCGCGTTCCGCAGCACCATCGCGCGCCGCAGCTCGCCCGTGTCGAGCATCCCCCACCCGAGCGTGGAGCCGAGCCTGCGCGCGAGGGTCGTCTTGCCGCTGCCCGCGGTGCCGTCGATCGTGACCAGCGCCGGCGCGGGGCCCGGCCGCTCGGCCACGAGCGTCCAGAACCGCGGAACGCCCGCGTCCGTCGAGGCGTCGCCGGGCTCGTGGATCGAGACGACGCGAAGTCCTGCGCGGCTCAGCGCCGACACCCACTCCTCGACAGTCCGGTGATGGACGCGGACGCGCTCGCCCCGACCGAACCATGCGTGGTCACGCGGGCCCGGCCGGAGGTAGTCGCGGACGCGAGCCGAACGGTCCGCGGTCCACCGACCGCCACGCATCGTGGCGGTACGGAGCGGGTGCTCGGTCGAGGCGATGAGCCGACCACGCGGGGCGAGGAGGCGGCTGATACGACGCACCGCCGCCTCCAGCGCCGGCTCGTGGTCGAGCGACATGGACGCCAGGATCACGTCGAAGGAGCCGGCGAGCGGCGCATCGAGCGCCGAGCCGACGTGGAGCTCGAAGCGCTCGAGCTGGAGCTCGCGGGCGCGTGCCGCCATCGCCTCGGACGGCTCGACGCCCACGACCGTCGCCCCTCGCGCGGTGAGGCGCTGCGCCCACCGGCCCCACCCGCACCCGAGGTCGAGCACGCGCGAGTGGGCGAGGCGTGCCCCGACCGGGAGCGCGCGCTCGATGATCGGGTCGACGACCGCGTGGTCGCGGAGCGAGCCCGCGACGGAACGGGAGCAGTAGGTCTCGGCGAACGCATCGGCGCCGTAGCCCTGCACGAGCGGTGGCGCCTCGCGGACCTCGAGCACGGAGCGGACGAAGTCGTGGACCGCGCCGGTGGGCGCGTCCGCGCTGCCGTGCCAGTCGGGACGCGCCGCCCGGTCTCGCGGGGCAGCCCCCATCTCCACCGGCACGATGTCGAGGCGCACGGCCGCATTGCTCGATGGTGGCGGGCGCTCGCCGATGCGGACCTCTCCTGCCGCCGGCGTCACGTCGTCGTGATCGAGGAGGACGATCCGACCGCGCGACCACGTGCGGAGCCGCGTCGCCAGCGATGCATAGGCGTCGGGGTGCGAGACGTCGGTCACGAGGCGTACTGGCACCGGCTCTGTGTGGACGGCCTCGAAGAGCGCGTCCGGTTCGCACGAGAGATCCATCCGTCGGCCGAGCAGTCCGGGGATGTGTCCGAGGGCGTGGTGCCAGGCACGCTCCGGCCACTCGTCATCGGCCACCACGATGGCGTCGCGGAGGCGGCCCGACGCGGTCGTCCCGTCGGCGTGCCTCACGAAGATCGCGTCGGGCGGGAGCGGGAGCGCGCGGAGGGAGACCTCGGCAGGCTTGGTCGACGTGCGTCCCCCGACCGTCGCCCACGCCGTCACGTGGAGGTGGAGGGTCGGGGGTCCCAGGCGGTTGATGAGCGCCTCGACGACGACGCGGTGCTCGAGCTCGCCGGCCGTGCCGCCGACCTCGACGACGAGCGGCCGCCCGTCCTCGACGCCAAGGACGAGCCCGGCAGACGCTCGATCCAGGAGGCGCGGCGCCGGTTCGAGGTCGCCGGCCGAGCGACCCGCGTGCGCGAGCACGTGCCCGAGCGACTGGTCGCTGACGTCGGCGCCCGCGCCGACGAAGAACGCGACGCGCGCCGTGTCGGCGTCCCACCAGCCGCCCTCGGGGGCCGCGACGACCTCTCCGAACGCGTCGTTCGGCAGCGGGCCGAGCTCGCCCTGAAGGCACGGCTCGATCTTGCGGTAGGCGACCCTGTCGTGCGCGCGTCCCAGCGCCCGCGCGAGCGTGGCTGCGAGGCAGCCCTTTCCGAGCCCCGACGCGACCCCGCCCGTGATGAGCACCCAGCGCGTCACGACGTCACCTCGCGCTCGCGAACCGCCTGAACTCGATGACGTAGCGAGTCCTCCTCGACTGACGGCGCCCAGGCCAGGCCCGCCGTCTCGGCCCCAACCAGCTTCTCAGCGACGACCTGGAAGACCTCGGTCGTGACGCACGAAGTCGTCGGAGCCCGAAGGAGGAACGGGCAGTCGGTGGCGCGGCACCACCGGCCCACCTCGGAGCCGAGCTCGCGGTCACGGCTCACCAGCACCAGGGGTGTTCCGCGGCGCCGGAGGAGCTGCATGTGCGCCCCGTGGCCGAGCTGATCGATCGAGGTGACGACGAGCGGCAGCTCCATCCCCTTGACCGCGCACGCGGCGAGCAGGCTGCGGATCGGCTCGGCCGGTCCATCGAGGGCGACGACGGCAGCCTCGGCGGGCAGCAGGAGTGGCTCCGGCGACGGGCCGATCCCACGACAGACCGCGGCGGCGAAGTGGACGTCGGCGACCGGTCCACTCACGCCGCTTGCCGGCAGGGGCCACGACACGACGTCGGAACCGACCTCCTCTTCGGAGACGAGCGCGTCGGCCGGCACGCCGGACCACGCACGCGCTGAGCGCGAGACGCGGAGGACCCGCAGACCGCCTCCCGGCTGGCCGACCGGCACCTCGTCCGGCTGCGCCCATGCGATGGCGCCGTCGCGGCGAAGGCGCAGCGCGAGGAGCTCGGCGATGGCGAACGAGACTCCGAGACCCACGACGACAACCGGGGCCTCTCGGGCCCAGCGGCTCAGCTCGATCCAGCTCATGGTTCCCTCCGACCGGCGACGACAGGTCCGGGACGCCAGACGAAACGGCTCACGACCCCGGCGTGAGCTCGAACCGCAAGAGGGAGCCCGCGAGACCGCTCAGCTTCTCCGACCGGACGCCGTTGCCGACGGCTCGGATCGCGAGCGCGGTGAGGACATCGTTCCGGGCGATGGTGTGGAGCATGTGGTCCCGCGGGTCCCTCGCCATCTGCGCGAGGTCCGAGACGACGTGACGCCAGGGCAGCCGGCCCCCGATCTCGGTGAGGAGGATCGGGAAGGCACGTGCCCGCGGCCCCATCATGATGAGCTCGTCAAGCGTCCCGGGCGCGAGCTGCTTCACGAGCGTCTGCCGAGCCTCTGGGTCTGCGGCGCCAACCCACACGAGCGCGCGCAGCACGTCGAGACGCTTCTCGGGCGGGACCGCGTCGAGCTGGGCGAAAAGCTGCCGTGCGGCGTCGTCGGTGACTCGGCCGACCAGGCCGCTCACCCAGCCTTCACTCTCCTCGAGGAGGGCGCGTGCCTGCGGATCGAAGCGCGCCTGGGTCTTCAGGTGCGCCAGCCATTCTTCCTTCGGCATGAGGAAGAGCGCGACGAGCGCCGAGGCTCCGAGGTTCTCGACGGTGAACGCGTCGAATGCCGCCTCGGCGATCCGCTGGTGACCCCTGAAGAGATCGTCGAGGACGTCCACTTCGAGCAGCTCCGCGAGCGTGCGGCGGAGGACCTTCGCGGCGCGACCCGCCCGCAGCAGGCCGACGATCTGCGCCTCCACCGCCGCGCGTCCCGGCCGCGGCGGCGAGAGCCGCAGGACGACCTTCGCGAGGAGCTCGGGAGCATCGGTCGGCGGCACCTGACGCTCGTGCCGCCACGACTCGAAGGTGCGGGGCTTCACCCCTTCGAGCTCGAGCCCTCGGTGGACGTCGCGGACCGCGATGCGGCGCCACTCGAGGACGAGGCGGAGCGCCGCGTCGAACGGGTGGCGCTCCAGCGCGAACCAGGTCGGGCACGACCTCAGGCCGAGTCGTTGCGCGACGGCTGCTCGCCGCACGGCGAGGTCCATGAGGGCTGCGCGGAGCGCAGCTTGGCGGGCGAGCGTGGGCGCTGCGCACTCGGCCACCGCTCCGGCGAGCGCGTCCCACGACTCTGCTGCCGCGCCGAGCTCCTCGTGGAGCCAGGCGCGGACGGCCGACTCATCGAGCTCGTGCAGGGCGAGACCGGGCTGCGCCGCGTCGAGGATCAACCGTGCGAGAGCACGCATTGGCAGCTCGCCCAGCCGCGGTGTCGGCTCCCCGGCCTTTTGGCGCTGGTGGGTTCGGCGGGACGTGTGGACCTCGTCGCGGAGCCCGGCGCTCTCGAGCACCCACGTCACGAGCTGCGCGGAGCTCGGAAGCGTCGCCCCGCCGTGGCCCCCATCGCGCTCGAGCCGCTCACGGAGAACCGATGCGTATGCGCGGATCGCGGCGCCAAGGCTCGCGAAGGCCTCTTCCTCTGCGTTCTCGTGGGTCATCATGGGCCTGACGATGGGCGCGCCCGACCTCTCGAGCCCCCCATCGAACGCGCCAATCGATCAGGTCAGAGCCGCTGGTACGCGACGCCGGCCGCCTCGGGCTCGACGCCGAGCGCCGCGCGCAGCTTCACCTCCGCGCGCTCGACGTACCGCTTGGCGGTCGCGAGGCTCACGTGGAGCGCGCCGGCGACCTCGTCGTTCTTCATCTCGAGCCCATACCGGTACTCGAAGGCCATCTGCTCCTCGACCGGCAGCGTGTGCAGCGCCTGGAGGAGCCGCGTCCGGTTGTCGATCTGGCTGCTCAGGCCAGGGGCGACGTCCATCGCGGTGTGGACGGTGCTGTCGAACGGCTCGGACGAGCGTCGGTGCTTCTCGTAGTACTTGAGCACTTGGAGGCGCGCGATGCCCCAGAGGTAGGCCCGGGCCGCCGCCTCCGATCGCAGGTCTCCCTCGACGAACGCAAGGATCGTGTTCTGCGCGAGGTCGAGGACGTCGGCGTGCGGCACCTTCGTGGCGAAGAAACGGCGGAGCTTGTCGAACTCGGTGCTGATGAGGTGCTCGATCGCGGCGTCACGGGTCGTGGTCATGGCGTGCTCCTCCCGTCACGTCCGGGGAGGCCTCCGGAATGGCTCACCGCACTCCCATCGACGCTGCCGTGGTCGATGGGATCGCCCCGCTCCCCGTGGTTCCACGCCCGGTACTCGCCGGTGACCGTGTCGCCGACGAAGCGCACCGAGAGGCTGTAGTCCCTCGGCGGAGTCGCCGTCTCCAGCGCGACCTCGATCGTCGCGGCGCCGTCGGGCGACACCGTGAACCGGACATCGTCGTGGAGGTGGCGGCTCGGCCTGGGACACGGGTCGTACGTCGCGCCGCTACCGAGCTTCTCGATCGTCGCGGAGAAGGCGCACGCGCCCGACGGGTCCGGCGTGATGGTCATGTGGTAGCAGCCGTACCTGACGTCTCCGGGCTCCGATGTCGTGTGGAAGTCGACCTCGGCGGGCACCGTCGGGCAGGTGGCCGGCGCTGGAGCGGCTGCCGGCTCCGGCACGAGAGTCGGTGCGTCGAGCACCCGCGGCGCCGCGTCGAGAGTGACCGGGGCAGCAGCGACAACACCCGGCGACGGGACCACGGGCGCCGCGAGCAGGTGCGAGACGCCCGCTGGGCCAACGTTCCACGCGACCACGCCGCCGACCGCGAGCGCGAGGACCGCGAACGCCGCGAGCCACGGCCATGCGCGCCATCGACGCTCGGGGGTCGCGGCCGAGGACGCGGCACGGGGCGTCGTGCTCGGCGCTGAGAGGCGCGGGGCCACCGTGCGCAGCGCGCCGAGCAGCTCCGTCATGTTCTCGAAGCGGTCCGAGACGGAGTCCGAGGTCGCGCGGACGACCGCCGCCCAGACCTCGCGATCAACGCCCGCCGGTGCCCGGCCTTCCGGCCGCGCGAGCGAGCCGGTCAGCGCCTCGGCGAGCGACATCCCGAAGGAGAACTGATCGCTCCGCGTCGATGCGCGCCCGCTCCGTGCCTCGGGCGCCATGTACGCATCCGTGCCGGCGACGCCGCTCGTGCGGCCCTCCTCCGCGGACCGCGTCGAGCTCGCGGTGAGCGCGAAGCCGAAGTCGACGACCTTGGCGACGCCCGCGCTCGAGACGAGGACGTTCTCGGGCTTGAAGTCGCGGTGGACGATCTTCCGCGCGTGCGCCGCGGCGAGGCCGGCGCCCGCCCCGAGGAAGACCGCGAGGATCTGCTCGGGCGTGCGCCGAGCCTCGCGCAACCAGACGCGCAGGTTCGGCCCATCGACCCGCTGCATCGAGAGGAGCCGGATCCGGAACGGACGTCCCGAGAACACCGCGTCGACCACGCGGGCGTCGTAGAGGAACGCCACGTTCGGGTGCTCGAGCGACGCCTGGGACTTGGCCTCCCCGAGCTCCGCGCCGCCGCCCTCGGCCGGCGTGAGCTTCAGCGCGACGTCACGGCCGAGGTCGAGGTCCCGCGCCGCGACGACGATCCCGGTCGCGCCACGGCCGAGGACGCTCTCGATCTCGTACCGGTCCGCAACGCGCGGACGGGCGCGCTTCAGGAGCCGCGCCCGAAGCAGCTCCTGACCGATGGCCGTGTCGAGCTCGGAGACGGCGTTCATCCATCCGGTAGGGTACCGGAGGCGCCGCTCCTGTCGCCCCCGCCCCGCGACCTGGCCGGGAGCCGCTACCCCCGCTGCCGACTCTTCTGCCGTGCGTCGAGCTCCCGGAGGATGCCGAACGTCTCCTGCCGGGTCACCCCGAGCATCTCCAGCGCCTGCACCATCGTCTCGATCTCGCGAGGGTCGACGTCGCCGTCGCACGCGCACGCGTGAACGAGCGTGTCGACCATCATCGTCTTGTCCTCGTCGAGGAGCAGCGGACCGAGCTTCGTCACGGCTGCGCGGCTGACCGCGTCGAACTTCGCCGTGAGCTCTCCGTCCGCCACCAGGCCGCGCGCCACGATGTCGGGATTACGCAGGAGCTGCTCGAAGAACTGCTGCTCCTCACGTCGGAGCTCACCGTCCGCGTCGAACACGTGTCCGATGGTCGTGAGCAAGAACCCGTAGATCATGTCGACGCGGTCCGGAGTGGCCGCCACCACCAGCTTCACGAGCTCCGCGTACGTCGGATGCTCCGCGATGTACTCGCAGAGCTCGGCGACGTCGCCCGGGCCGAGCGCGTTGACCTGCGCCGACTCGTACTCGTCGGAGTCTCTCCCGCCCTGCACCGCGCCGATGTAGGCCGTGGCGAAGTAGAGGAGGTGCCAGCGCGCCTCCTGCGCGCCCTCCCGGTCCTTCACCATCGCCGAGAGATAGCCGAGGGCGGGCAGAAACCTGGACGTGTCGCCGCCCGCGACCTCCGCAAGGACCTCATCGACGTGCCGGCGCAGTGCAGGCAGGTCCATCGGCAAGGTGCGTCGCTTGGGTCGCGCGGTGCGGGCCTTCTTCGTCGCCATGGCTTCGGCTCTCCTGATCGTTCTACGGGACGTGAGGTCACGCGACGCGCTCGAACCGGGTCGCGAGGTGCCACTCGAGCGCCTCGGTGCTCGGGCGCGCGCTCTCGGCCGACGGAACGAACCTCAGCTCCTTACCGTCGAACTCGTTGTAGCGGTGCCCGTTGTTCCACCGCTCGCGGATCCCCTTCGACACCCGGACGCGGTACTCGGGGCGGAGCGAGGTCGGCGGTTCGATCGCCACGAGGCCGTTGTCGAAGAGCGTGTGGAACTCGCTCGTGAGGAGGAGGCCGTTCTGGACGTGGTTGCTCGCCGGGCCCCGGTACGGCTGGATGTGCGCCGCATCGAGCACGAGCTCGGTGTGCTCGCCGGTGATCGCGCACTGCCCGGCGTATGCCTCGAGCAGGCGGGCTCGGAAGACGCCCTGGCCTTCGCGTACGACGCGCTCGCCGGTCGCGCGCAGCCGCTCGTCGGTCTCGACGAGCGCGAACGGCGCGGCCAGGTCGGGCGGCGCCGCCGCGCCGTCTGCGGCGACCGCGGCGAGGAGGACCCCCGCGTTGTCGGGGTTCTTCTCGCGCCCGCCCCGGACGTTCCCCTGGGCGATGAACCCCTGGTCGCGGCCCCACGGCAGCCAGCGGTTGTCGGGCCAGAAGGTGACGTCGCGGAGGAGCGTGCAGCCGAGCGGCTTTCGCATCTCCAGCTCCGATCGGCCGAGAAGGCGACCGAGCTCCGTGCGCGAGTCGGCGCCGGTACGGACTCCGAAGTGTCGCCACGCCCAGTCCGCGTCGGGCGCGACGAAGAACGACGCGAAGAAGCCATAGCCACCGATGGCGTTCCGAGGCGACTTCAGTTTCAGGAACGCGAGCTCGCCCGGCGCAGCGCTGACCACGGGGCGGAGCGCGTCGGGGTGCCAGAAGCACGCCTCGTCGAGCCGGACCGGCAGCGGGCCCGTCGCTTCGCGCGACAGGCGATCGAACCACTCGACGTTCGTGACGAGGAGGATCGGCTCGGCCGGCACGGACCAAGCCTACCCGAGGCGCAGCCCCGCGAGCACCGACGCCCGCAAACGGTTCGGTCGGGGCACGAGCCCGAGGCTCACCGATTCGCCGAACCCGACGCGCTCGCCCAGCGCCGCGATCGCTCGAAGCGAGTGGTCGCCCACGAAGCAGGCGTGGGCCATGAACGCGGACGACTGCGAGGCGAGCCACGTGCCGATCCGGTCGACCACCTCCTCGGTGCTCGAGCCCTCGGAGGCGAAGAATCGCACAGCGCTAGCATCCACGAGCGACGCGAAGACGGGGTCGTCGTGAGGCGCCTCCTCGAGGCGGAGCGACCGGAGATGGAGCGCCAGCGCCAAGGGGTCGTGCCGTCCGTCAAGGACGCGTCGCGTGCCGCCCGTGCGATTGGACATCCAGACCGCGAGCCCGCCGCTCGCCGCGGCGCGCACGACGATCTGGCTGCGCGGCACCTCGACGTGCCGTTCGCCGCAGCGGCAGACGAGCACGCCGCTCGGTGTCATCTCGTGGATCTGCTCGTCGGCGCGCATGGGTACGTCGTCCGGAAAGCGGCCGCCGATCCACGTGAGGAACGCTTGCTCTTGCATGCGCCCACCCTCGCTGCGACGCGGGACGGAGAACGTCCCTCCGCGTCGGGACGTACTCGGTCCTAGAGCTCGCGCACCGTGCTGCATGGTCGACCGTCCCGTTCGTGCCGACGAGCTCGTGCCCTCCGCCCTGCACCCTCGCGGCGCTGGCGAGCCCGGGGCGTTCGACGTCGCGTCGCTGGACGCGATTGTCGGCCCAGTCACGCCGGGCGACCTCGTGCTCGTCGGCGGGCACCCGGGCGCGCCGACCCACGCGCTCGTGCTGCACGCAGCGCTCGCGGCGGCGCGGCGCGGCGAGCCCACGATCATCGTGTCGCCGGCTGCGAGCACGCGGACCGTCGTGCTGTGGCTGCTCTCGACCACCGGGCTGCCGCTGGACGTGCTCTGGGCGGGACGAACGCCGCCGGTCGTCGTAGAGGCGCTCACGGAGAGCTTCCGGGGTCTGCCGCTCTGGATCGTCGACGGCCACGGCGGCGTGCGCGGCGTCGCGCAGTCGATCGCCGAGGGCTCGACCCACGCGACGTGCCTCGCCGTGCTCGACCTCCGATGGCTCGATCCGCACGAGCACGCGAGGCTCCTCCTCTTCGAGCTCCGTCGCCTCGCGAGGTCGCGTCGGCTTCGCACGTTCGTCTCCACCGACACTCGCTTTCCGGGTCCGAACGCCTGCGAGAATCCGCTCCGCCCCGACCTCTTCACAGATCCGGCGATGCTCACGCTCGCGGACGTGACGCTCCTCCTCACTGCGTCGTGGGTGTTCTGGGAAGGTCACGCGCGCACCTTCGACGCCGCGGTCGTCGCGCCGGCGGCGCGTATCCGCGTCGCACACGCGCTCCACAACCCGCGGGACACGATGCAGATCCTCGACCGCGACGAGCTGCCCGAGAAGACCGGCGAGCCCGTGCAGTGAGCTCGCCTACGGGCTCTCGGTGGAGGACGGCGCGTCCGGCTCGAGGCGAGCGAAGAAGCCGGTCGCACGCTCGTAGTAGAGCTCGGTCGCTGCCTCTCGCCCTCCCGCAGCGACGTGAAGTGTGCAGGCGGTCGCGTCTGTGTGCTCGAGCCACGCGAGGCGCCAGCCGGGCGACTCGAACGGCGAGCTCGCCACGACGACCGTGGCCGCGCGCGTGAGCGTGGTGTCGATCCACGCCGGGGCGACGTCGCAGAGCAAGAGGAGGCCGCGTAGCTCGCTCGTTCGCTCGGGGTCGGGGAGCGATTCCGAGAACGACACGTCGAGCTCGGCCATCCGACCCACTTCGGCCGAGAGGCGCTGCCAGCCCTCCCGCGTGATGCGCGCCGAGCGGGCGACCCGAGCGCGGGCGTGGAGCCAACTCCGTGCGAGCGTCGCCGGCCTCTCCGGTCCGCAGACGACCACGACCGGCCCCTCAGCCCCGAGGCGGAGCGCGAGGAGGCCGACCAGGTCGAGCAGCGCCGAGCGATCGCCCGCGAGCACCGCCCGCGTGCCGGGCGCGAGCACCGCCTCGAGCGCCCCGTCCGCGATGGGCTCGGCCCGAGCCGCAGCGTCGTCCTCCGCGATCGCTGCGTACGCGGCGTGCACGGCGTCGCGGAGGGACGTGGGCCCGCGCATGCAGCGATGCTCCGTGGCCCTAGCGGAGCCCGTAGAAGTAGAGCACCGCCGCCCAGCCGGTCGGCATGACGCGGGGAGGCGCCTCCAGCTCGCGCCCGTACTTCACGGCCATCTCGAGGAAGTAGCGGGCGTGCAGGAACGCCTCGACGATCGGGCGCGTCACCTCGGTCCAGCGCCCGTTGTGCTCCGAGACGAACTCGACGCCGGTGCCCTCCTGGAGGATCTCCGCGAGGTACGGATGAAGCGGGCGCTCGGGCGCGAGCCCGCGGAGTGCCTCGATCATCTCGAGCGTGTACGGCTGGAGCCGGTCGTAGACCTTGAAGCTCTGGTGGTAGAAGCGGTACAGGCCGTCCTCGTAGCACCGGCGCCCATCCACCTCGGCGAGCAGCTCCTCGAGACGCGGCAGTTCCCGCTTGAGCGCCGCGAAGAGCGCCAGCACCTCCGGCGCGTCGTCGATGTCGGGGGAGATCATGCCGCGTCATGGTAGCTCGGGGCCCCGACGGGTCCCGCCGCGTTGGGACGAACTACGTCCCAAGGGCGCTCGCGGCGCGGCGGCACCGTGCGATGCTCCGCCCGTGGCTGGTGTCGAGGAGCGTGAGCGCCAACCCAGGAGCGGCGGACGACGACGTGGGGCGTATGCGCAGACCGAGCGCGTCCTCGAGCTCCTCGCGACGCTGCGTGCCCGCCGCGTGCCCGTTCGCCTCGACGCGCTCGCGAGCGAGCTCGGCGTCTCGGTGAAGCAGGTCCGGCGTGACCTCGCGATGCTCGGAGCGAGCGGTCATCGGCCAGAGCTCGTGCGCATCGAGGGCCGGAGCGCCGTCCTTCTCTCGCGGGGCAAGAGCGAGTCGATCACGCTGACGCTCCGGGAGCGGTTCGCGCTCCTCGCCATGCGCGACGTCTTCGCGTCGCTCGAGGGCACCCCGCTCGCCGAGGACGCCGCCAGGGTCTTCGACAAGGTCGCGGCGACCCTGCCGGACGAGCTCGCGCACGACCTGGCAGCTCTCGGCCCGCGCTTCCTCTACATCCCCGACGGCGGCATCAAGAGCTACGCGGAGCACGCCGACGTCGTCGACGAGCTCCTCACGGGCGCCCTGCGGCGGCAGACGGTCGATGCGAGGTACACGCCGGCGCACGGCAAGAAGATCGCGGGCGGCTTCGAGCCGTGGGGCATCGCCCTCTACCGGAATGGCCTCTACGCCGTCGGCCGGTGGGAGACCGAAGGCGGCCCGCGTGTCTTCGCCGTGGAGCGGTTCAGCTCGGCCGCGCGACGACGCCGGTCGCCGTTCGAGGTCCCCGCGGAGTTCTCGCTCACGGCGTTCTTTGCGGGCGCGTTCGGCGTGTTCCCGGGCGGGGAGGCGGAGAAGGTGGTCCTCGAGTTCGACGCCGCCGTCGCGCCCGTCGTCCTCGCGCGTCGCTACCACGCCTCGCAGACCACGAAGCGCTTGCGCGACGGGCGGGTGCGGATGGAGCTCGACCTCGCGGTAACGCCCGAGGTCGTCTCGTGGATCGTCGGCTGGGGCCCGATGGTCGAGGTGAAGTCGCCTGCGTTCCTGCGCGACCTGGTCCTCGGGGAACATCGCGCCGCCCTCACGAGGGCAGGCACGACTGGGAAGGCGAGGGCTCGATGAGCGGCAGCGACGAGGGATTCGCCGAGCGGTTCTGCGACTGGGCCGCGACCCAGGCGCCGGGGCTCCACGAGATCACCGAGCTGACCGGCACCGCGGAGAACTGGCTCCGGGGCCAGGCGATCCTCGCGGCGAGGCGCGGCGCGTTCGGGCCGTGCGTCGACCTCACGGCGGAGACCGGCGCAGGCCGCACCGACCTCACGCTGCTGCGAGCCCATCGGCCGCCGCTGCGCGTGGAGCTGAAGCTGCTCTTCAACAACAAGAACCTGCTCAGTGGACAGAACGGCGTCGCCGCCGTCGCAGCCGACATCGAGAAGCTGAGGCGGGCCACCAGCGACGAGTGCTACGTCGCGGGCTGGTGCCTCTTCCGTAACTGGCACGTCGTGCCCGTGAGCCGGGCGTACTGCGCGACGACGAGCGGGATCGCCCTCCAGCCGTCGGCGGCGTCGATGGACTTCGCGGCGTTCGCGGAGAACCTCGCGCGCACCGTGCTCGAACGGGTCGGCGTACGCGCGAAGCCGCGCGTGTTCGAGGCGCCGGAAGGGCGCTGGTCGGGGCTCACCGTTGCGCGGCGGTCCTCATGTTCCTGACGCGACCGGCCAGATCGACCAGAGCACCCACCGCCGATGGGTGGGCTCTTTCTGCGGCCACTCGTAGACGCAGCGCGACTCGCGCCGGCCGCCACCGCCGGCGGCGGTCGTCAGGTGATCGGCCAGCGCGCTCCACGTCAGACCGTCCTGCTTGCGCGCTGGAGCAGACGTCCACCACTCGGCGTTCTCCGCGGCAATCGTCTGCGTGACCAGCACACCGAACTTGCGCGCGACCTCCACTTCCCTGTTGTCGTTGGTGGGAGCAAACCGCTGGATGCGATCGACATCCTCAAGGAGTCCTCCGGCACTCTTCTCCAAGAATCGCTTCGCCTCGATGACGACGAGTGCACGTTGCTCCGGTTCGTATCCCACCAGGTCGACGCGTTCCCGACTCGACTTTCCGAGAGATGACTCAGCGTACAGGCGGAACGTCGGCAGGCGCGCCCGAAGCGCGAGCGCAAGCCACAAGGTCAAGTTTCGTTCAGCCGGAGCGTTGTCGCCGTGCTGGGGGTACCAAGTGCGAAGGGCGTTGCCGTAGTCGTCCGCAGCGCTGGCGAGCGCCTCTGAGAGGAAGTCAACCGAAACGTCCATGGTGCGACGAACCTATCATGTGCCTCAGTGCCCGCTCGCGAGGAGTTTCCTGGGCAAGAGAACGCGGCCGCGGGCCACGTTCCCCGGCACCTCACACAGCGCGCCGCGTGAGGTACCTGTGCCCGATCTCCTCCATCGAGAGCCGCGTCGCGACGTCGCTGCGGTCGCGGGCGACCGCGGTGATGGCGTTCGCCACGTCGTAGGCCGTCGTCGAGGTCGCGAGCGCCCGCGTGATGGTCTCCGCGCTCGAGCTCGCCGGGAGCAGGCCCTGCGCGGTCGCGAGCTCGCGGCCGACGGCCTGCACCTCGGCCTGGCCGAGGCCGAACGCACGGAGCGCGTCGATCTCCTCGAGCGCGTTGTCGATGAGGACCTCGGTCGCCTTGCGCCACCGGTCGATGGCCCCGCGCGCCTCGGCGAACGCGACGGGGATCGCGTCGCGGAGCTGCTCGTGGAGGCGCTTCGGGTCGCCGACGTGCCGCATCCGCACGGCGGCCTCGCTCCGCCAAGCGCGCATGCCGTTGGTGCAGACGAGGCGGTAGGTCACGGGGGTGATCTGCACCGACCTCAGCCCGACCTCGCTGTTGCCGATGTCGATGCCGTACTCGATGACGTCGTCCTTCCGCACGGCGATGCTCTCGGCGGGGAGCGTCACGCGGAGCAGCGTGTGCGAGCCGACGGCCGAAGCCCGCACGCGCGTCTCAGCGAGGTAGCCCGCGCGGTCGAGCGTCTCCTCGACGACGTCGAGGAGGAGCGCGTCGTCGATGGCGGCGTAGCGGTCCGAGACGATCGCCCGGACCTCGCCGCCGGCGAGACGCAGGAGCGCGGACTGCCGCTCCTTCGTCATCCCGTAGTTGACGCAAGCGATCTGGAGCTTGCCGGGCAGGCCCTTCAGGTACGCGGCCGGCGCCCCGATGCGCTGCGCGAGCTGGCCGAACGCGATGTCGCGGAGGGCGATGGGCGGCGAGTGCGGCCGGCCCGGCAGCGGCACCGGCGCGAGCTGCATGGTGCGCCCGTCGCTCGAGCCGAAGGCCCACGAGCGCAGGTCGTGGGCGACGATGTCGTCGCGCTCGCCGTCCTCGGCGTGCGCGTCGAGGACGAGCTGCGCGGCCTCCTCGAAGTCGACCGGCTCGCGGTGGGCGATCCACCGCTCCCGCTGGTCGGGGCGGGGGGTGAGCGGCGCGGGCATGCCCGGCGGGGCGGGCTCGTTCGTGACGGTGGCGGTGGTCATGTCGGTTCCTCCTGAGCGTTGCGAGGCACGACGCCTCGGAGGCTGATAGGGAGAAACGACCGCGCGCTCAGTCGGTCCTGCGGAGCTCAGCGCCCGCGGCGGTAGGCCCAGTGCAGGTCGCCGTACCAGTTCCCGGTCGTGCCGACCCGGTAGCGCAGCGAGCCTTGCCAGGACCAGCGGACAGCTCCGGTCGCGTCGATGAACGTGCCGACGAAGGTCGAGCTCTCGGGGTCGACGCGGAGTCGGCTAGCGACCTCGCGCTCCACCAGGCCCCGAAGCTCCAGTGGCAGATCGGGCGCGAGCTGGACGATAGGCGCCGGATCCGTGCCGGCGAGCCATGCGACCGCGGTCCAGGTCGCCGAGTCCGTGTTCTGGTCGCCGTGGAGCAGCACGAAGTGCTCGGCGGTCAGGTCCACCGTCCCGATCGGGAGCGCCTCATCGGTCTCTGAGGATGCGGAGGGTCTGGTCATGCGGCCTCATGGGTAGGACGATCGGCGGGACCGGCAACTGACGGACCGGCCCGCGCCCGCGCGGCCAGGTGCCCGGCGGGCCTGGACCACCCTCGCGCGGGTGCCGTAGCCTCGGACGTCGCCGATGTAGTCGACGGACTCGCAGAACGATGCCGTCGCCCAGGCCGTCCGCAACGTCTAGGACATCGCCCGCGCCGGATCGGGCAGGCGGAAATCGTCGCACGCTGGAGCGTCACCTACTGAAGTCCCCTCGCGGCGGTGGCGGCCCTCCTCTATCCTTGCGCTCTTCAGCATGGCCGCGATGGAACCAACCGCGGGGCAGCGCGTCCGCATCGCCGGGAGCCCGACCCAGATCGGGGTGCTCACCGGTCGTGCTCGCGATCGAGGTCGCATCCGGATCGTGCAGGTGGAATTTCCGTCGGGGACGCAGTGGGTTCCGCGGGACCAGCTCGAGGACGTGACGGGGCAGCGAGAGCACCCGGTCGATCTTCTGGCCGCCGGAAAGCTCGGTACGGCGGCCGACCTGCGCAGGACGTTGACGCATCGCCGCCTGACCGGTCGGCTGGCGGACGTCATCTACAGCATGGAAGCGACGAACACCGACTTCTACGCCTACCAGTTCAAGCCGGCTCTCAAGCTCCTCGCTGCTCCGACGAACGGGATGCTCATCGCCGACGAGGTCGGCCTCGGCAAGACGATCGAGGCGGGGCTGATCTGGACCGAGCTCAAGATCCGCTACGACCTCCGTCGGCTGCTGATCGTCTGCCCGGCGGCGCTACGCGAGAAGTGGAGGTACGAGCTCCGCTCGAAGTTCGGGATCGACGCTCGGCTCGAGGATGCTGGGGGGCTGCTCCGCGTTCTGCGCGAGGAGGCGGAGCATCGGCGAGGATTCGCCGTCGTCGCGAGCATCCAGGGTCTTCGGCCACCGAAGGGTGCCGAGGAGGAAGGAGGCGACGATCGAAGCCCGCGCTCGCTTCTCGCCGCGCACCTGCGGGATGCAGTGAACGCCGAGCCCCTCGTGGACCTGCTCGTCATCGACGAAGCTCACCACCTTCGCAACCGCGACACCGCGAACCACGGGCTCGGCATGTTGCTGCGCGACGTCGCCGACTTCAAGCTCCTGCTCACAGCGACCCCGATTCACCTCGGGAACGACGATCTCTTCGCGGTCCTCGAGCTCCTGGATCCCGACACGTTCCAGCGCCGCGAGTCGCTCCGCGACGTGCTCGACGCGAATCGGCCGTTGGTCGAGATCCGCGATGCGCTGCTTCGAGGCCGGGCGACCGGTGCTGACGTCCGCGCCGCGCTGGGTGACGCGCTCGCGCACCGCCTTCTCCACGGCAACCGGCAGCTAACGAACCTGCTCGAGTCGTTGCCTAGCGACGAAGAGCTACGCGACGCGGCCACCCGAAGCCAGCTCGCGTACCGCCTCGAGTACGTGAACCTGCTCGCGCACACGATCACCCGAACTCGCAAGCGCGACGTCGTCGAGTTCCGCGTCGTCCGCGAACCTGAGGCCCAGCGCGTCGGGATGACGCCCTACGAACGACGTTTCTACGATGAGGTCACCCACCTCGTTCGGGAGTACGCCCGGCAACATGGCGTCGTGGAGGGGTTCCTCTTGGCTACCCCCCAGCGCCAGTTGTCGAGCTGCATGGCCGCCGCTCTCGCGCACTGGATCGAGCGCCGTGACGCCCTCGATGACGACACCGAGGTCGACTCAGAGCTCGACGACGAGGCCCGCAAGGGCATCGGGCCGCTGACGCGCTGGCTTGCGGAGGAGGCGCCCCGTCTCGCAGACCCCGCCCGTCTCGCGGCCGATGACAGCAAGTTCGCGCATCTCCACCGGCACCTCGCCGAGTACCTGAAGAAGAACCGTCACGGCAAGGTCGTCATCTTCACGTCGTTCCGTGCGACGCAGGCACATCTCGCTCGTCGGCTGGACGCCGTGGGCATCAGCTCGATCCTGCTGTCCGGAGACCTCGGCACACGAAAGGACGCGCCCACCAAGGACGAGGTCGTCGAGCAGTTCCGCTCGAAGGGCGGCCCTTCGGTCCTGATCTCGACGGAGGTGGGAAGCGAGGGCATCGACCTTCAGTTCAGCCGGTTCCTCATCAACTACGATCTGCCGTGGAACCCGATGCGCGTCGAACAGCGCATCGGCCGGCTCGACCGAATCGGCCAGACGGCAAAGTCGATCGCGATCTGGAACCTCTTTCACGCCGACACGATCGACGAGCGCATCTACGACTGCCTCTACGACCGCCTCGACCTCTGCCGTCACTCCTTGGGCGACTTCGAGCCGATCCTCGGCGAACGCGTTCGGGAGCTCACGCGACGGCTGCTTCACGATGAGCTGACACCTGAGCAGGAGAGGGAGCGGATCGACCAAGCCGCATCGGCGCTGGAGAATCTGCGGAGGGAGCACGAGACGCTCGAGGACCAGGCGAGGCACCTCGTCGCGTACGGTGATCTCATCCTCGACCGCGTGAAGGCGGCGCACGAACTCAACCGGTGGATCGACGGCGAGGACGTGAAGACCTACGTCACGGAGTTCTTCCGGAGGCGTTTCAAGGGCTGCGAGTTCCTCCGGAGGACTCCGGACTCCGAGGTCTTCGACGTCCGCCTCACGGTAGACGCCAAGCGCGCGCTCGCGGAGTTCATCGAGGACTCCCGCCTCCCACAAACCAGGCTGGCCGATTCGGGGCCGAACCCGGCGGCGGTCCGGTTCGCCCATCGCGTGGCTGGCGTCCAGGAGCGAGGCGTCGAGCTCGTCTCGCAAACGCACCCGATCACGCGGTTCGTGAGTCGCGAGATCCAGGAGCGCGAGGAGCAGCTCACGCCGGCCGTCGCGGTGCGGATGCCCAGCGGTGTCGATGGTGTCGCCGACGGCACATACGTCGCGCTCGTCGCCGATTGGTCCCTCAGGGGCCTCGTGACGTGGCAGAAGCTCGCGTACGGAGCCGTGCGCCTCGGGCCGGGCGAGCCCATGCGGCTCGCGGCCGAGGCGGCGGAGCGGCTCGTCGTCTCGGCGACGAAACACTCAAACGACTGGATCTCAGCGCGCTCGGCGGTCTCGGTCGAGGCGGCGGCGAAGCAAGCGGAGGGCATCATGGCGGAGCTCTCGGACGCGTTCGAGGCGGAGCGGCGAGCGCAGGAGGCTCAGAACCAGGATCGCGCCGACATCCAGCGACGAGGGCTCGAACGCCATCAAGCGCAGCAAGACGCGAAGCTCAGCGAGCTCCGGGCGCGGCACGCCGCGCGCGGCCGCGAGGCGCTCGTGAGGGCAACGGAGGGGCGCCGGGCGGCCCTCCGGGCGAAGATCGAGACGAAGCTGGCGGCGATCGAGTCGCGTCGCGCGGTGATCCCGCAGAACGACGAGGTTCTGGTCGCGCTCGTGCTCGTGGGCGACAAGGAGGGGTGACGCGATGGATGCTTCGAGACTTCAGTTCGAGGAGAAGGCGGGCGGCCAGGTCACCGACGTCGTGATTGGCTTCGACTTCGGCACGGCGTCGACGAAAGTCGTCGTCCGCTTCCCGTTCCTCGACGGCGAGCCCGGCGTGGGCCGCGCGTATGCGGTGCCGTTCGCTGCGGCGGGACATCCCGGCAACCCGTTCCTGCTGCCCACTGGGATTCGGTTCGACGACGAGGGGCAGGCCGAGCTGGCGCCGGCCTCCACGCCCGGCTGGCTGTCGAACCTCAAGGGACGTGTGGTGCAGGAGCTCCGTGACCTTTCCGCAGAAACGGCGGACGTGAAGGCCTCACTGCTTGGGCGGCTCGAGCAGCCGTGCGGCCGCGACACGCGCGATCCGTTTGGCGAGGCCGTCGCGTTCGTCGCGCTCGCACTTCGAGGCGCCCGGGAGTGGGTGCTCTCAGACCCGAACCTTCGCGCCGCCTATTCGCGGTACCAGCTTCGGTGGTCGTTGCACTTCGGAGCGCCGACTGGGTACGCGCGTGAGCCTGCACTGGACTGGGCGCTCGAGGCGATCGGGCACGCTGGCTGGCTCGCGTCGCTGCGCTCTCTCGTGAAGCGCGGAGGTGCTCGCGGACAGCTTCGCGACGTCGTGAAAGCCCTCGGCCCTCCACCGGCGCGCGAGCTCCCGCGCGACCTGAACGACTTCCTCGTAGTGCCCGAGGTCGTGGCGGAAGCGATCGGCTACGCCCGCACGCCCGAGCTCCGCCGTCCGGGTCTCCACTTCCTCGTCGACGCCGGGGCAGGAACGCTCGACGTCTCCGGATTCATGCTCGTGCTCGGAGATGGGGCCGAGGTCGACGTCGAGCAGTTCCACATTCTCGAGGCGCGTGTGGATCTCCGCGGGACCTCCGTGCTCCAGGATGCACGGTTCATGGCGATCCAGAACGCAGCCGCCGGTCTCGATCGGCTCGCTACCGTCCCGGGGGATTTCCTCACTTGGGCAGCGACTCAGCCCCCGCTCGTGGTGTCCGTCACGGACGCGGAGACGGCGTTCATCAGCAAGAGCGCCGGCGTGATCGTCGACGTCGTCATGAAGGTCAAGAAGTCTCGGGACCCGAACAACCCCGCGTGGCGCGACGAGGTCTCCGTGTTCTTCTGCGGTGGCGGCAGCCGCGTGGACCAGTTCAAGCGGGCAGTTCAGCGGGCGGGCGAGCGGCTCGCGACCGCCGGTACGTGGAACCGGTTCGTGGTGCGTGATCTTGGGAGACCGAACCAGGCTCACCTGGTCGCACCCGCGATGGCCGACGGCGATTTCCACCGCCTCGCGGTCGCGTGGGGCCTCAGCTTCCTCGACCTCGGCGACGTGCGTCGCCCGGACGAGATCGAGGACATCACGCCCCACGTGACGAACCGGCCACCGGCGCACTTCGTCGACAAGGACAACATGTAAGCCCTCGGGCTCGAGCGATCAGCCGCCGCCCAGCACGACCTCGTCGATCAGCTTTGCGATTCGCGCAGCGTCCAGGCCGCCGTTCGGCTCATCACGGGTGATGAGCAGCGTGCCGCTCGCGCCGCCAGGCTCGCCATGCGGCGCGATCCCGTTCGCCCGGTACCGTGCGAGCTTCTTCTCCCATCGCGCGGCGTAGACCGGATCGCTCAGGAGACCGAGGTGCTCCCAGTAGAACGTCGTCCCGGTCGCGGGATCCGCGATCGTGAAGTCCGGATAGACGATGCCGTCGCTCAGCTTGAGCTCCTGCTCATACGCGAAGTCGACGCCGCGAGCGAACAGCTTGTCGGCGATCACGAGCTCCGACTTCGATCGGACGAGCGTCGTGCCGTTCTCGCAGCGGTGGATGAGCCGCTCCTCCAAGAAGCACTTTCGCTTCTCCTCGACGAGCACCTCGACGGGCTGCGGCGCCCGGAAGAGGTTCGTGATGCGCGTCGCCACGTCCGACCACGCCTCGCCACCGAACTTCCTCGTGCCGCGGAGTGGCCCCTGATGGAGGAGCACCAGCCGATCCTGGTGTCGGGTGAGCGCCGTGTACAGAAGCTCACGCGAGAGCAGCCGGCACGGATTCGGGAGGATCACGAACGTGATACCGAACTGGCTGCCCTGCGTCTTGTGGACGGTCAGTGCGTACGCGAGCTCGAGCGGCGGCGTCTTCTCCTCGCCGAACTCCCACTTCGGGAAGTCGAACTTCACCCCGAGCTGCGTCGCGAGCTCGACCTCGAGCTTCCAGGGGTTGCCGACGTACCCGGCGTTCCGTCCCTTATACTGACCGACGACGATGCCGATGTCGCCGTTCGCCACGTACGACGCCGTGGCCTGCTTGGGATAGACGTCTCTCCCGCTGCGGTTCTCGACGTTGATCACCTTGTCGCCGTAGAGGATCTGCCCCGGCCCGAGCGGCTCGAGGACCTTGCGTCGCCACGGGCTGGCGTTCGCTGCGACGTCGCGCATCTTGGCGCGGAAGCGGCCCTGGACGGCTCGGTTGAGCGCGTCGACCCCCACTCGGCCGCCGCGGATTGGCGAGAGGATCTGCCACGCCTCAGCCTTCGTGCCGGCGCCCGGGTTCTTGTCGCTCCGAGGCCAGAAGAAGGTGTGCGGCGAGCTCCCGAAACGCTGGCCTCCGATCGACTCCTCGAAGCCGATTTCGTCCTCGGGACCGGCGAGCCTCAGCTCGTCGACGAGGCACGCGACGAGCTTCTCGGTGAGGTCCGCCTCGTTTCCCCACTCGACGACGCGCACGTTCGCGCTCTTGCCGGCTTCGATGCGGCTCCAGACCTCGTCGGCCACGGGTGTGGCGACCCCGGAGGTGAACCAGCTCGCGAGGAGGACGTCGTCCCGCCCTTCGCCGATCTGACGGCGCGGGATCGTGAGCTCGGCGTACGCGGGCCCGCATCTCGGGAACGACGACTCGACGGCCTCGGGTGCGAGCTGGCGGACGATGTCCACGAACGGACGCCCGGCGCCGATTGGAGGGAGCTGCCGGGGGTCGCCGACGAGGATGTACCGCTCGACCTTGCTCATCGCGTCGAAGACGGCCGAGAGCTGGTCCTCGGTGAGCATCGAGCACTCGTCGATCACGACGGTCGCGAAGTCCCCGCACTTCGGAGCGCCGGGACGCGCCTGGTAGCGTCCCGTCTTCCCGTCGTAGCGGTGCAAGCCAAGCAAGAACTGCGCGATGGTCTGCCCCTGACCGCGCCGACCGGTCGCCGTCTCCAAGCGCACGCGTGCCTTACCGGTGGGTGCGAGGAGGAGGACGCCCTTTTGCTGCACCTCTGACATCTGAAGGAGCATCTTGAGCAGCGTCGTCTTCCCAGTCCCGGCCGCACCGACGACGACGGCGAGCCGGGAACGGAAGACGGTTGCGAGCGCCGCGGCCTTCTCTTCGCGTGCACGCTCCTCGAGCTCCTGCTCGATGCGGTCCTTGGCGGAGTTCGTGCCGAGGGTTCGATCGATCACCCCTCGCCAGTCGTCCGGTCCCGCGTGGGGCTGTGCGCGGGGGCCGGTGCGCGCGGTGATCTCAGCCGCGATGATCTTCTTCGCGTCGGCGTAGCGCACCAACTGGAACGCGTGGCCCGTCGCAGCGTCGACGCGTAGGATCTCACCGGCGAACGAGGGCTCGGCGATGGGGAGAACGTCCTCCGTGAGAGGCAGCTCCGGCTTCCAGTCCGCGCCGCGGACCCGTTCGATGACCCAATCGGTGGGGAGCAGCGTGTGTCCCTCGGCCGTCGCGCGCTCGAGGACGGCGATCGTCGCCGCCCGGACACGTCGTGGGTCGATCGATCCGCTCAGCGCGCTCGGCGCAGGCACCGGAAGGTGGGACGTGACGACGGGATCGGGAAACAGTCCGCGATCCACGACCTCGAACGGGATGGGGTCCGGCCAGTGGCGGCTCCTCTCGCAGAGCAGGTACGCGTTCTCCAGAAGCTGGTCGTCGGTGACCGTGATGCCCGCCTTCGTGCGCTCTTGCGACACGAAGAAGCGCGTCGCCTGGTCCGCGTCGATCGCGAAGCGGCTCAGCAGCTTGAGCAGCGCGCGCCGCGGCGGCGTGAGCGCGCGCCAGACCTGCCGGCGGTCGCTGTCGAGATCCGCGGCGAGCTCGGAACCGAGGAGGTCGGGCCTCTCGACGAGCCGATCGAAGACGTCCCATGGATCAGCGGCCGGTTCGACCCGCCCCTCCTCCTGCGCCCGTGCGATCGCGTACGCGACGAGTGTTCCTCGCGGCAGCCCGAACGCGCGCAGGGCGGAGCCGAGACCGGGAAAGGGCCCGCGCGCCTTCCACAGGCGGTTGAGCTCCTGATCGATCCAGGCCTTCAGACCTGCCCACGGCCCTGGGAGCACCGCGGCGATCCGCTCGAGCGCGCCGTGCAGCGAAAGCAACGACGCGACGGCGCCGTCGTGCGTCAGGTGCTCCGTGCCATAGCTGAACGAGTCGAAGTGCTCGTCCGGTGCGAAGGCGACGAGATCCTCGAGCCGAACGGAGGGGTCGGTCTCCGCTCGGGTCAGGAGCTCCTGGTACGGCAGGACGAAGCCATCCGGGAAGCCCGGCCGGACCGAGTGGAAGATGCTCCTCTCCCAGAGCGAGCTTCGGAGCTTCGGGTCGGGCGTCGAGTAGCGATACTCGGTGGGCGGCCCGACTCGCGTGACACGACCCACGCCGACGATGACGCGCCGCGGGGAGTCCGAGAGGGGCGTGCGCTTCGCGTAGAAGAAGCAGAGCGAGCTCTCCGGCTGGATCGCGCCGAAGAAGGTGTCGAGGAACACGCGCTGGTTGTCGTGCTCCTGCATCCACGACGTCTGGAACCCGAGGTCGGGCTCGCGCTCTGGTCGGTAGCCGAGACCGAGCCTTGCCGCGCGGTCGGCCGCAGACTCGTTGAGCATCCAACGGAAGGGCACACACGACGCGCCGAACGCCGGGATCTCGAGCGGCGTCTCCATCATGTGTCCGTGGCTCGCGGCGTTGCCTTCGGCGTAGGGGTGCCGCTTCGTGCGCACGAGGCTCGCTGGCTGGAGGATGGTCGCGTGCTCGTCGACGCACGGAGGCCACTCGCTCTCCTGGAGGTCGGCGACCACCCGTCCAGCGCAGCGGACTTCTGCCGCGTCATCGCGCGTTTCGTTGATCCGGCCGAGGACGAGGCAGCTCGTGTTCCCGAGTGGGTTGCGGCACGTCGTGCCGTTCCATCCGCCGTCGTGCCACGGCACGCGGATCGTGACGTGGTGGGTCGGCAGCTGGCGCGCGCCATCGATGAGTTTCGCGCGGCTGCTCGAGGCAGGTGTGGGACGTTCCGGCGCGTCGCGAGAGGTGATGCCCATCTGTCGCTCCAGGTCCTCGGTGATCCGGACGGACGGTACCGCATGACGTAGACGATTAGGCCAGGGGCGAACTGACGAGCCCTCAGGGAGCGCCCCCTCGGCCTGCTTGCCGTCGCTGGGGGCGCGGCCGATCATCGCACGGCACCATGCAGCTCTGGCTCTCCGACCACTTCGACGGCCCGGCCTGGCTGGGGGACGACGAGATGTCGAAGCCCGTCGTGGGCCGACTCGTCGTCGGTCCCCGGCGGCTGGCGCAGAGGATGGCGCTCGAGCTCGGCATCGACTCCCCCGCGCCGAGAGCTCGGCGGGTCGCTCAGCTCGCGGGCCTGCTGGTCCGCACGCCCGGGTTCTGGTCGCGCTCCGCCGAGGTGGCCGCCGTCGACGTCGCTCGCCGGCTGATCGAGCTGATGGATGAGCTCGTCCTCGGCGGGTGGGACGGCGTGTCTGGTCCCGGCCGTCTGCGGGAGCTCGCGTCCATCCGAGAGGAGCTCGAGCCGGGCGCGGGCGATGTCTTGGTCCGCGCCGCGCAGCTCGTCCCCGCGCGCACGCTGCGTTGGTCTTCGGCGGTGGTGGATGAGGGCCACGTCGCCCCAGTCGTCCTCCGTCTGCTGGAGGCCATGCGCTCGCGAGGACTCATCGTCGAGCCGTTGAGGATATCCAGGGCCAACGCCGCGAGCGTCACCCTGCTCGAGCCCGGAAGCGTCCTCGAAGGGGCGGAGGTGACGGCCGAGTGGCTCGGGTTGCACCTCGGGACGATCGTGGTCGGGCACGACCGCGCGCTCGATGCGGCGCTCGACCGTCTCGGGCTTCCTACCCTCGGTAGCCCCGCGCCGTCGGGAGCGGCAGCGATCGTTCGAGCGTTCCTCGGGCACGCGTCCGAGCAGACCGCGGCGAGCGCGCTGGCCGCCTTGTCGTGCGCGCCGAACCCGGTCCGCGGCGAGGTCCGCTCGCAGCTCTTGAACACGCTCGGCGACTGGCCGTCGGTCGCGTCGCCCCGCTGGCAAGAGACGCTCGGCGTCGCGGGCGAGCTCGCCACCGACCTGCTGTCGGCCGACCGGGCGCGTGTTCTCGGCGCGCTCACCCGTTGGGCTCGCAGCAGCGGCTCCGCGGTGGCCGAGGGCGTGCTCGCGATCTGCGACGAGCTCAACGCGCTCCGGGCCGCGGCCGGGGGGACCCTTGCCGCTCACGACGACGCGCGCCTGCTCGATCTCGTCGACGAGCCCGTCGTCTCGCTCTTCGATGCCCAGGCCGGCTACTTCCCGGTCGAGAATCCAGGCGCGGTCGTCGGCGCGTGCAAGCGCCTCCTCGTCTGGCGCCCGACCGAGCCTCCAGCGTCGCGGTGGCTGTGGACCGATGAGGAGAGCGCCTTCCTCGTGGAGCACGGCGTCCAGCCGTGGCGAGCGCCGGATGCTCTGGCCCGAGCTCTCGAGCAGGCACGACGCGACGTCGTAGTGGTATGCCCTCGCGTCGACGACGAGGGACGCGACGCGCCGACGCACCCGCTCGTAGCGAGCCTTCGCGAGCGTGCTGCGTCCCAGCTCCCGCCAGGGGCACGCGCGACGATCGAGGCACGCGCACGCCCCATCCCCAACGACCAATGGGTGTTCCCGCGTCCTCTGCCGCGCCGAGACGCCGAGAGCCCCCACTCGATCGGGCACCTCGTCGGCTGCTCGTTCCGTCATGCCGTCCGCTACGGACTCCGGCTCGTTCCGGCAGGCACCGTGCTCGCAGACGGTCCGCTTCTCTACGGTCGACTCGTCCACGAGGCACTCCACCAAGGCCACGCTGCGGCGCCGGACGCCGGTGTGAGCGGCCTCGCCGCTCGCGCTGTCGAATGGCTCACGGTGGAGGGTCGCACGCTCTGCCCGCAGCTCTTCACTCCGAGTCGCCGGCACGACCACGAGGCGGTGGTTCACGCGACGCAGCGGGCGGCAGAGCTCGTGGCCGCCCTCTGCGCCGAGCTCAGCCTGCGAATCGTCGCGAGCGAGGAACTGGTCACCTCGAGCGCCGTGCTCCGCGCCAGCCAAGGTGGTGCTCGCCTCGAAGGACGACCGGACCTCGTTCTCGGTCCCTCGCCCGTCATCGTGATCGACTTCAAGTGGTCGCTGGGCCAGCACCGAGACCTTCTGCGCGCGGGCGTCGCGCACCAGCTCGCGCTCTACGCCGCCATGATTCGCGAGTCGTTGCCCGCGGGTGCGCCGCCGCCCGCGGTCGGCTATCTCGCGCTGCGCCAGGGCCTGCTGGTCGTGGACCGCGACATCGGCTCGCGTCACGCGCAGGTGGTCGATGCGCCGCCGATCGAGACGACCGTTTCGGCGGTGGCCACCACGACGCAGCATCGACTCGAGGAGCTCGACGCCGGCTTCGCCGTTGCTCCGGGCACGCACGCGGAAGTGCCCGCGCCCGCGCTCGTGGAGAGCGAGATCCAGCTCCCGCCTCCGTGTGGCTTCTGCCCCTACGGCGTCCTCTGCGGGCGGGCCTTCGGCGTCCTCGTGCCGAGGGAGGGCGCGTGAGCATCGAGGTCGTCAGCGCCTCCGCGGGCTCCGGCAAGACGCACTTCTTGGCCGAGGAGGTCGCCCGTGCGGTCGCCGAGGGGACGGCGAGGCCGCACGCCGTGCTCGCGGTCACCTTCACGACGCGCGCAGCCAACGAGCTGCGGGCTCGCCTCCGCGCCCGCGTCGAGAGCACTGGCGGCGTCGGGCACGGGATCGAGCTGGCTCGCATCGGGACGGTTCACTCCGTCGCCGCGGGATGGCTCCGCGACCTCGCGCTCGAGCTAGGCACGTCTCCAGAGCTCGACGTTCTCTCGGAGTCGGCCGCGAAAGTGCTCTTCCACGAAGCGCTCGACGAAGCGACGGCGGTCGACGTCGATGAGGACCGATCGTTCATGCGGCGCCTGTCGCCCCAGACCTGGGCGGAGCTGGCCTTCGACGTCGCCACCCAGGCTCGGGCGAACCGCATCGCTCCGAGCGAGCTTGGCGAGCACGCCGAGCGGAGCCTCGCCTCGATCCTCGCCGCCCTGCCGGCACCCGCGGACCGCGTCGACCTGGCGAAGCTCCGCTCGGCGCTCGCGGCGCTCGCGGAGGTTTCGGTCGACTCGGCGACGGGTGAGTCCACGCGGCAGCTCGCAGCAGACGCGCTCGCTCGTCTCTCGTCGCCGAGGCCGGTGAGCTGGGACCTGCTCGACCGACTCTCGACTCTCGACGGAGCCGCCGCCCAACGCGACGCCTGCGTACGTGTCCGCCGGATCGCCTGTAGCTACGTCGCCGATCCCGACTTCGGCGCCGACATTCGCGCCGCTACCCACCACGTCGTCGGCGCCGCTTCACGCGCGCTCGACGCCTACGCGGCGATGAAGCGTGCCCGTGCTGTCGTCGACTTCACCGACCTCGAGGAGCGGTTCGTGTCGGCGCTCGAGCTACCGACCGGCGCCGCCATGGTCGGGAGCGAGCTCGACCTCTTCGTGGTCGACGAGCTCCAGGACTCGAGCCCTCTCCAGGTCGAACTCTTCGTGCGCCTCGCGTCCCTCGCCAGGCGGACGATCTGGGTCGGCGACATGAAGCAGGCGATCTTCGGCTTCCGCGGCACCGACCCGCGCCTCATGGCGGGCCTCATCCACGAGGTCGGTGGCTCGCCGCGGATCCTGGGGCAGTCATGGCGGAGCCGGCCCCCGCTCGTCGACATCACGAACCACGTCTTCACGCCGCCGTTCGAGGCGTCGGGGTTTCCTCCCGCGCAGATCACGCTGACACCTGCGCGTCCGGCCGACGACCGCGCGCTCGGTGTGTTCGTCGAGCGGTGGCGGGTCCATGGCGACAACCGCGCCGCGCAGCACGAGGCCCTCGCGTCGCTCGTCACGAAGTTCCTCGCCGACAAGCAGGTGCGTGTCCGAGACACGAACGGTGCCGCTCGCCCCGCACAGCCCGGTGATCTGGCGATCCTGTGCCGCACCCAAGCGACCTGCCTCGCGGTTGCCCAGAACCTCCGTGCTAGCGGGCACGAGGTCGCAGGACCGGCGGTGCTGGACGCCGCGCCCGAGGTGATGCTCGTACTGGCGATGCTGCGGCTGACGGTCGACGCGAACGACCGGCTCGCGCATGCCGAGGTCGCCCGCATCCTCGACGAGCGGCCCGACGGCGCACACTGGGCTGCCCGCGCGTTCGACCAGCCCGATGCGGGGTGGTGGCTCGAGCGGCGCTCCGATTCCGCCTCGGTCTGCGTCCGCCTCGACGAGATCCTGGCGCGACCCGAGCTGCGCGAGCTCATCGCGGCGTGGGGAAGCAGCGCGACGCGAATGGCGCGCCTCGAGCTCGTCCGCCAACGTGCGCACGCCTACGAGCGCGCCGTGAGGGAGGCCTCGATCGCAGGCTTCCTCGAGTGGGTCCTGAGCGCCGACGAGCAAGGCGCGGTCGCGCCGCGCGTCGCCTCGGCGCCCGACCGTGTGAACGTGCTCACCTGGCACGCGAGCAAGGGGCTCGAGTGGCCGGTGGTGGTGCTCTACGACCTCCATCACGTCCCGACGTCCTCGCCCTGTGGAGCGACGGTCGACGGGCCGAGCACGGTCGACGCGAGCCATCCGCTGCGCGGGCGCACCCTTCGCTACTGGCCTCAGGCCGTCAGCGAGCGCCAGACCACCGGCCCGTTCGCGACCGCGATGGCGGCGTCCGCCGAGGGCCGGGCGGCGGCACAGCTCCGCGCGGAGGAGGAGCTGCGGCTGCTCTATGTCGCCTGGACGCGGGCACGCGATCGGCTCGTGCTGGCCGCGCGCCCGAGCCGCCTGACCGAGGGCGCGCTCGCGGTGCTTCAGCAGCGGGGTGTGCCGCTCGTGCGGGAACCGATGGTTCGAGCGACGTGGGGTCGCAAGTCCTTCGACATCGTCGTAAGGGAGAGCGGACCGACGGTCGTGGCCACGCCGAGTCGCGTGCGCGAAGTACCGACTCGTCACGCGGTCGACCGCTATCCAGCGCGCGTCGCCCCCTCCAACGCGGTCGGTCTGGGTCGTGTCGTCGCTGTAGAGGAGCTGGGGCCAGCGCTCGACTTCGGGCCGACGAGCAGCGCCCGGATCGTCGGTAACGCGCTGCACGAGCTGGTCGCGGCAACGGAGAGCGACACCGTCGAGGCTCGCCGCGCCGCCGCGGCGAGCGCGGTGCGGCGCAACGGCCTCGACGAGGCGGCACTCGACGCGCTGCTCGCCGCCACGGACCGGTTCGTGCGGTGGACACGGACACAGACCGGGTCAGTGGCGATCGCAGCCGTGCCCGTGGAAACACCCCTCGACGGCCGGGGTCGCCTGGTGGGCGAGGCTGACCTCGTCCTGCGTGGTCCCGATAGCTTTTCGGTCCTCGATCACAAGCTCCACATTGCGACGCGCGAGGGCGCGCTGGTCGCGGCAGCAGCGGCAGCGCCGCAGCTCCGTGACTACGCCTCGATTTGCGCGCGAGCCTGGGCCGTGCCGTGCCGCTCTCTCTATGTCCATCTACCCGCGCAGGGGCTGGTGGCGCAGGTCGTCGTCGAGCCGCCGGGATAGCTCAGACTTCGCGAGCCGCGCATCTCGATGCGCTCGACGAGCACCTCGACCGCCGGAGGCACAGAGGCGCGGGGGGCAACCTCGCGGCGCCCCTCTGAACGAGTGCGCAATGGCCGCGGGACTCGACGCGCGTCACAACTCGCCCGCCGACGTGACGTGCTTGAAGTCGATCCCCAACTCCGTGAAGTGAGACTTCCCACAACTCATCTTTGCCCACTCGAGCCCGCGCAGCTTCAACTGCTCCAGCGTCGCCTTGGTCTCGCGTACCAAGTACAGCTTCGGAGCCTCTTCGCCGGACTGCTTCACGACCGCCCAATCGGGATTGTAGGTGCCCACGGGCGTCTCGACCTTGAACCAACGCGGAAGCTTAACGAAAAGCCGGACATCGTCCCGCGCGTCGAGTTCCGTCGCGAACGATCTCTCCACATCGGAGTCGTACTCGACGTAGTCATAGATCGATTTTCGAACCTCAAGCATCCGCGAGAGGTAGCCGTCGAGCTCCTGCTCCTCGAACAGATACATCTCGTACTCGGCACCGGAAACGCGCTCGTACTTCACTCCGGACACCATGACCTCCTGCAGGACAGTCCGCAGCACCTTCAGCGCGCGGTCGAGGAACTCCTGAGGGTCCAGCAACAAGTCATCCAGGCGTCCGGACTCGATGAGGATGCGCGCAATCGTACCTCGCGTAAGCTCCGTCTCCCGCTGAAGGTAGCCAAGGATATCGGGAAAGCACTGGGGGCTGTCGTCGATAGGCGCCTCCTTGATCGCCCGCAGCGCCGCGGCGACACCGGAGCGGCCGATGCTCAGTTCAGCCTTTCTCATCACGATCTTTGATGGCGCCACCGACGGCATCTCGGCGACGCCTGCCGCAGCCTTCGCCACGAGCGCGTCAGTGCTGTACGCGACCGAGTAGCGCGTCTTGTGCTTGATGCGCTCCCACAACTCCAGAAAATCACCGTCCAAGCGCCAGCCCTTCTTCAGCCTGGCCCGCCTCCTCTCTCGCTTGTTCGCGATGCGTCCCTCGAACTTGACTCCACACTCCTTCTCGATATCCCTCTGAAGCCCGCGCGCAAACTCCTCGTAACTCTCGTTCGCGATTACGGTAAGCTTGTTGAGGCCCGGGTCGCCACAGCGCTCTCCCGACTCGTCAACCGGCAGCCGTAGTCCTCTCCCAATTTCCTGTCGCTTCCTCAGTTCAGACTTCGTCTCGTTGAGCGTGCAGATCTGAAACACATTTGGGTTGTCCCATCCTTCGCGGAGCGCCGAGTGGCTAAAGATGAACCGGAGCGGTTCATCGAGCGACAACAGTCGCTCCTTGTCTCGCATGATAAGCGCGTACGCGTCGTCGTCCGCCTGGGTGGTCCCCGACGTGTCCCGGGGCTGGCCCCTCGCCTCGGAGAAGTAACCGCCGTGAACCATCTCGACCGGAGGGAGTCCGAGCTCCTTGAACCTGGCGAGCGCCGCGAACTCCTCGTAGGCAGCCACGAACCACTGTTTAATCGGGCCTTCCGCCGGCACGTAGTTCGCCACTCGATCGATAAAGAAGAGGCTGAGCACCTTCATTCGGCGCCCCGCAGGCAACCTCTTGCGGACCGCGAGTTCCTTCTCCAGGTGCTCCCGAACCGTCTCTCGAATCTGTGCCTTCATGACGCCGTCCCGGCCTCCGCCCTGAGACTCGCCGACCGAAATCACGACCCCGTTTGTGAACGCCACATAGCCACCAGCTGCATCAATCTGTTCGATGATGTAGCCCCGGTACGCATCACGCTCCCCTGACAAATCGAACAAGTCCAGTCCGTTCCGCGACACTCGAATGCGTTTGCGCAACGGACCCGACGCGCCGCTCACGTCGACGCTAAGCGTCGCCGTAACCTTCGTACGCGACGCCTCGATCGCCTCCACCGCAACGAACGGCTTGTTGAAGTCCGCTTCATCCAACACGGAGTCGACCTCGATTCGCTTGACGAGGCGGAGGTCGTACGCGCGCACTGGATCGAGGCGATAGACTAGATTGTAGTGGTCGCGGTGAGTGGCGGAGTATCGCAGCGTGCATGCCGGGGCGAGGGAAGCGATCGCCTCCCGCGCAAGTTCGCTCTCCACGTTCTGCGGTTCGTCGATAATGACGATAGGGCGACACGCCCGGAGGAAGTCGATGGGTCTTCGTCCCGAAAACCGGTCCTGCTCCCTATTGATGACGTTGGCCGACTTGTTGAAAGAGTCGATGTTGACGACCAAGATCTGAAGCTGGTTCGACGCGGCGAACTGACGAATGCGGGACAGGCGCGCCGAGTCGTACACCCACGACTCGCAGGGGACGTTCCCGTACAGATCGGCAAAGTGGTCTCGCGTGAGCTCGATAGACTTCAGGACGCCCTCGCGAATGGCTACGGTCGGCACAACGATGATGAACTTCTTGAAACCATATCGCGCGTTTAGCTCGTATGCAGTACGAAGGTAGACGTAGGTCTTGCCGGTGCCCGTCTCCATCTCCACTGAGAAGTGCATCCCGTCGAGAGCGCTGGATTCGGCAAGCCCATGGGCACGCTGAACGTTCTTGACGTTCTCGAGAACCTGAGCATCGGACACCACCAGATTGTTGGCCACCCCGAGCTCGCCGAACAGTTCGCCCGGCGCCGATGCGAACGAGACCGAGGACGTCGCGGAAGCAAGAGGCTGGGATTTGAACAGATCGCACACGGCACTCACCGCGTCGATCTGGAATTGCTGGCGACCGTCGAACTTGATCTTCATGAGCGCGACCCGTGCCTAAATGGTCCTGAACTCGACGCCATGCGTACGCATCTCAAGCAGGAGGTTCGTTTTCAGTTGATCATTGCCGTCGAACGCCACGTCGAGACACACGACACGCTCCGGCTTCCGATCGATGAGCCCGCGCAGGCAGGCTTGAGTCACCTTCCGCTCGAGGCAGATAAGCAGGAGGCCTTCCGCTACACTGAAGACGTTGTGATCCGCAACGGTGAGCCGTTCGACCGTGCTCGTGAGCCTGAAGCCGGCCTTGAGGAGGATTTCGTAGAGAATGTCCTCGTCGGTCCGCCGATCCTTCACGTTGTTGACGAGCATCCGGAGCTGTTCAGCGATGGCGGCCTTGTCCGGCGGTCGATCGGGAGAGGGCGATACAAACGAGCTAGAGGCCAGCGAGAAGCACATCACCCCCTCCGCCTTGGCCTTGGGCAGCTTTTTCGCGCGCCCCACAGCCCGTTCCTGCGCGAGGTCGGCCATCGTCCGGGCCGGCTCGTCCTTCAGAGCCTCGGGTAGCTGAATCAGAACAAAACGAGCCCCGAGACCTTCCTCCTCGTTGGCATCGAGAATCGCTTCCGCGGTCGTGCCGGTGCCGGCGAAGCAGTCGAGTACAAGGTCACCTGCCTGCACCGCGGCGATGCGCATTAGGTGTCGAATCAAGCGGGTGGGCTTCGGGGTCACCTTGAGGTCGGGAAACCACTTGCGCAACTCCTTGGTCGCCTCGTCAGTATGGCCCACCTCATCGTGCTTGAGTAACGTCATGGGCATGGCCCCTTGACGAATCTCGGAGAGGAACTTCTTCTTGGCCGGGACTTTCGCATCCGCCGGCCACCAGATCCGGCTCTCTGCTTCGTTCTTTCGATGTTCCTCCTGCGAGCACGCCCAGACACGTGTCTTCTTTGGCCATGTCTCCGCGCCGGTGTTGGGGTTGCGGACGGGATAGTACAGCGTGGGTCGTTCCTTCGCGGTGTACCGGCAGGTGTAGTCGGCCGGCTTCCACGGGCCGCGGGGGTCCTTGTCGGGGTTTCTGTATCGTCCCTTCTGTGCCGCCGTCATTGGGAGAAGAGCAGCCTGGAAAGCGTCGGACCGTCGGTAGCAGAGCACGTTCTCATGTACGTATCCGACGTCCTTCGTGTCAGGCGGCGGCGCATAACGCTTTTCCCAGACGAATGAACACACGAAGTTCTCGCTGCCGAACACCTCGTCCATGAGCATGCGGAGGTGGTGAGACTCGTGATCATCGATCGAGACGAAGATCACTCCAGTTTCGGCAAGCAGGTTCCGGGCGACGAAGAGACGCGGATACATCATCGTCAGCCAGCGGCTGTGGAACCGTCCATCCGTCTCAAGAAGGCTCGATACGCGCGTGGAGTCGCCGGCGAGCTGGCCGCTGTGCTGCAGGTACGAGCGGAGTGGATCCTTGTAGTCGTCATTGTATATGAGATCGGTGCCCGTGTTGTAGGGCGGATCCATATAGATCATTTTAAAGGCGCCGAAGTACGCCTTCTGAAGAAGCTTCATGACCTCGAGGTTGTCTCCCGTGATCATGACGTGAGGCGCGCCATCGAAGGAAAGAGACTTCTCCCGGAGCGGAACGAGAGCGCCCTGGCCGGCAAGGCGAAGCAAGTGCAGGGCGTCGCTCTTGCCCGGCCAGTCGAGCCCGAAACGACGTTGCGCCGAGCTCGTCTCTGCGTCGCCACGAAGGAGCGAGAGCAGTCGGGACGGATCGAGAACTCCGTCGGCAAACGCCTCGGGAAGGAACTCGCGCATCTCCTCCACCCGCGCCTCGATCGGGGAGAGTGCCTGCAGCGCCACAGTCTCCGGCGTCTGGTTCGTGGTCCCAGCGTTGCTACTCATCCGAAACCTCTTCATCAGAGTCTTGTGCCAGGTCGTCGTCTTCGGGGTCGTCGCGGTACTCCGAGATCGTCGGCAGTCCGCGCTGATATGCGGTAACCTGCTCCTTCAGTTGGTCGAGCGCCTCGAAGCTGTTGCTCCGAGACGCTTTCAGCTTCCCGGAACGGTCCTCCGCGAGGCGCGACAGCACGTCGAACAGTTCTCGTGGCATTGGATGGCCGGAGCGCACGGAGCGGACGATCAACCCGGCTGCGGCCTGCGCACTGAGCGAGTCGTCGGCATCCGCGGTCAGGAACTCGACGAGGTTGGTGGCGAGTGGCGTGGGCTTGTGGTCGATCACCCAGGAGAGCCCCCCGTCGAGCGTCCCTGAGGAGGCGATAAGCCCGAATGCAGTCCGGACACCGGTCATCGGCGCCGCGCTGGCGACAGACGAGAGTACGAAGCGGCCCATCGGAACGGGCACCGCGTTGCCGGCCATGCGGAGAATCTCCGACGGGGACAACCCTGCTGTGGGCAACTCTCGAAAGCCCTGAAGGTCCAAGAACTCCTTGGGGCTGAGCTTTCGAACGCGGTCGCCGTGCAGGACGGCGACCGGGGCCCGCCCTTTGTTGTCGGCCGCGCCAATCTTTAGGGCGGGGACGTATCCGGTGGAGAAGCAGATCGAACGCTTTCCCCCAGTCCAGTAGAAACCGCTTGTGACGGCCGAGGCGCGCGTCGGAGGCAGAGCGGGGATGGCGGCGTGAAGCGCTTCGGCGCGTTCGCGGTGCGTCGACGCGACTACAAACAACCGGCGGCGCTCCTGCGGAAGACCAAACGCTCGAGCGTTGAGGACGCGCCAAGCTACAAACCGGTAGCCTTCCGCAACGAGCGCATCCAGGACAATCTGGAAGTCTCGGCCACGGTTGATGGTCAGTAGGTTCGGAACGTTCTCGCCGACAAGCGTGTGTGCTCTGCTTGCCTTCGCCACGCGAAGCATCTCGAAGAAGAGCCCGGAGCGACGCGCAGTAATGCCTCCCAGCCTGCCTGCGGAACTCAAGTCTTGGCAGGGCCAGCCTCCGACCACCATGTCGGCTTCCGGCGGCCGGTCGAGGAGCGTCACGTCCTCGCAGACGGCGACGCCGGGGTATCGCTGGCGCAGCACCCCTTGGCACGCGCCGTCCCGCTCGCAAAACAGAAGCGGCGGAACGGTCGCGTGCTCGAGGCCCCCGATGCCAGTGAACAGGCTCAAGTAGCGGAGGCCCGTCATGCTCGCGGCCCCGGCGCCAGGCGCTCGCTCTCGTCATCCTTGCCAATCGAGGTGACCGTGGGTGCGGTGAGGCACCATCGGAGGGTGAAGAGCGATTCGAATTCGACCTTCTTCGCACCGAGTTGAACTTCCAGGTTCGCTATGAGCTTGTCGTGGTCCGCCTTGATGCGATCCTGCTCTTCGTAGAACTGCCTGCGTTTGGCGTCGCGCCGCGCTTCGAGGGCGCGCACGGCCTTCTGCGCCGCGAGCTTCTCCTGGAGGCCGCGGGCCTTCCGGGCGTCGCGCTGGGCAACGGTGATGTCCTTGTCGAGCTTCTTGATCTCCCGCTCGAGCCCAAGCTTCAGGTCCTCCGAGCGAAGCTCGATCTTCTCGGCCTCTTCTTCGAAGTACTCCTCGCTACGGGTCTCGATCTGCGAGAGGAGCTCGATCCTCATTGCGTCGCGGATGCGCCCGAGAGCGTGCGGGGCGTTAGCGTGAGGTACAAGGTCGGCCGAGCCCCGAAGGCTGAACAGCTTTGCGGCGACCTCTGAGTCGAGCGCGGTGCCGTCGTCGATGCAGGCGGCGACGAGCAGATGCTCCTCGATCCGGCCAACCGAGTCCGCGCGGAGCTTGCCAAGCTCGAGCCAACCACTCTTGCCACGGTAGGGCTCGAGGGCGGCGGATGCGGCGTCGTACACGAGCGTGACCTCCGAGGCCGGCGTCGGACGCTCGACTGCGTGGCGGAGCATCTCCTCCGCGACCGGGTGGCCGACACGGAAGAAGAGCTCGTTGCGGGCCTCTGCCTGTTGCCAGTCGAGGTTGAAGCGGAGGAGCGCATCCTCTCGGTGCAGAGAGAAGCTCGGCTCGTGCTCGTCGAACGTCGCCGCCGCTCCGAGCTCGAACCGGGCGAGGTCGAAGAGCATGCGCTGATGCCGGTCGAGCGACTGCTTGGCCGCCTCCTTGTGGACCTTGAGGCGCTCGTGGACCTCGGCGTCGAAGTTCTCGAGGAACGCGCGACGAGCGTTGGCGATGCCGGCCTTGATCTTCTCGTCGAGCTCCGCCTGGAGGGCGTCGAACGCTTCCTTGATGGTCTCCGGCGTTCTGCACTCCTGCATGATCTCGGCGATGCGCTTCTCGAGGTCGACACCGCTCTCGACGACGCCGAGCACGTCGTCGCTCGCTCCGAACACGCCGCGGAAGAGGTTGAACTTCTCGTCGAGCAGCTCGAAGACGCGGCGGTCCGCATCGTTCGTGCGGTTGAGGAAGTTCACGACGAGGACGTCGCTCTTCTGCCCGTACCGGTGGCAGCGGCCGATCCGCTGTTCGATGCGCTGGGGGTTCCATGGGAGGTCGTAGTTCACGACCAACGAGCAGAACTGGAGGTTCACACCCTCCGCCGCGGACTCGGTCGCGAGGAGGATGGTGGCGTGGTCGCGGAACTCCTCGACGATCGCGGCCTTCATGTCGGCCGACTTCGAGCCCGAGGTGATGTCGGCCCAGCGATCCTTGTGCCTCTCCTTCCAGCGCCCGTAGATGGCCTTGGAGACTTCGTCGGTGTTCGTGCCGTTCATGAGCACGATCTCCCCGGCGAATCCGTTCTCCGAGAGGAGCTGGAAGAGGTAGTCCTGGGTCTTGCGGGACTCGGTGAAGATGACCGCCTTGCGCCTCGCACCGCGCTTCCCCGCCTCGTCGAACGCGATCGGCAGCACCTCGATGAGCTTGGTGGCCTTCGAGTCGCGCGGGATGGAGTTCGCGAGCTCCACGAACCGCTTGAGGTCGGCGAGCTCGGCATCGACGTCTGCGGCCGGCAGCGCCGCCTCGCCGGCATCATCCCCCCACTCTTCCTCGAGCTCCTCGAGCGCGTCGAAGTCCGCCACCGCTTCGTCCTCCGTGGGCGCGGGCGATGGCTCGCTCAGGCGTGAGACGAACTTGCTGAGGGTCGCGCCGATGGCACGCGACGACGAGGCGAGCAGCTTGCGGAGGATGAGGGTGATGAGCTTGCGTCGCGTGTTCGGAAGCGCCGCCAGCACCTCGCGCTGGAGGTACGCCGACACCTCGTCGTAGAGCTGCGTCTCCGCGGCGGACGGGACGAAATCCGCGGTGTGCGTGTACCGGTTCGTGAACGAGATGTACTCGAGGACGTCGCGGCGCAGGGTCCGCTTGCAGATGTGCTTGATGCGCTCCCGCAGCGCGCTGTCGCGCCCCTCGGGGTCGTCGGTGTCCATGAACTGCGCGTCGAACGCGTCCTCGCTGCCGAAGAGGTCCGGGTCGATGATCGACACGAGGCCGTACAGCTCCTTGAGCGAGTTCTGGAGCGGGGTCGCGGTGAGGAGGAGCTTGCGCCCCGCGTGGCTGACCGAGTCGACGATCGCCTCGTGCGTCTTGGTGCCGCGCCAGATGTTGCGCAGCCGGTGCGCCTCGTCGATGACCACGAGGTCCCACCCGACGGCCTTCACCAGCTCCCGCTTCGAGTAGACGAACTGGTAGGACGCGATGGCGATCTTGTCGTCGAGGTCGAAGGGGTTCGTGACGCCCTTCTTCATGAGGTCGTTCGCCGACTTCGTCTCGAGGATGACCGACGGCAGGAAGAACTTGTCCTCCAGCTCGAGCTGCCACTGCTTGCGCAGCGTCGCAGGCACGATCAGGAGGATCTTCCGCCGCCGCTCCGCCCAGCGCTGGGCCAGGATGAGCGCGGCCTCGATCGTCTTGCCCAGGCCGACCTCGTCGGCCAGCAGCGTCCCCCGGGAGTACGGGGACCGAAGGGCGAAGAGCGCGGCATCGACCTGGTGCGGGTTGAGGTCGACCCGGGCGTTGCCGATGGAACGCGAGAGCGCCTCCGGCCCGCTGGGGGGGCGGGCGAGCAGGAGGCTGTGGGCCCAGTACTTGGCGTGGAACGGTGTGGTCACGACGTGCTCCCGAGCGCGCGGCGAGCTTTCGCCCCGGCCGTCGCCCGGCAGGTGCGAACGGTAGGCGGAGGGGTGAGGTCTGGACAAGGCCGCCCTGCGATCACTTGGTGGACGTTGGCGGGGCGAAAGGACTGACGGGCCCGGAATCCGCCGGAGTCCGCCGGATTCCTGCGTCCGGGGGACAGCTAGGGCGAGGCCCGTGCGAAAATCTTCAATGGTTGCCGTGACAGGCGGACGGCACGGAGCTCGCTGAGGGGCAGGCAGGAGGATCTCATGTCCCGTTCTCGACTTGTCCTGGATCGCGTTCAGCAGCACGGCCGTGCCACCCTGGTGGGGGCCAACGCCGTGGTCACCGCCCACCAGACCCTTCGCCTCGCCATGCAGGAGCTCGGCGTCGCGATCGTCTTCGACCCGTCGTCGTCGCCCGATCTCATCGACGCCCTCGGCATCCCCGCCGCTGATGCGCTCCAGATGGCGGCTGCGGGCGCGACCATCGGCTTGCTCATCGGGGCGTTCGCCGGCAACCCGGCCGCGTGGGCCGGAGCCGGCGCGCTCATCGGCGGCGTCGGCGGCGCCGCCCGCGGCGCGCAGCGCGTCCAGGATGGCTGGCGAGTCCGCGCCGTGCGCGACGCCCGCGGTGTGCCCGTCATCTCCATCGCGCGGGGTCGGGCGTGAGCACGCCGGTGCTGATCGACGAGGGCCTGCCTGACGACCCGCTCGAAGCGGAGGTGGTCCTCCACGTCAGGCGGCACCTTCGTGAGTCGATTCGAGCCGGCTCGGAGTCGGCGCCCGAGGACCTGGCCATGTTGTTCGGCCTCCCGCGTATTGCGGGAAGCGCCGCCGACTGGCAGCACGCGGCGGCCCGAAGGAGCCCCATCGCCGCTGGCGCCGAGCTCCGGTCGCGGGAGCTCGGTGCGTCGGTCGTCACGCTCGGTCGCGATGCGGCTCACCTTCTCGAGTGCGCGCGCTGGCTCGCCGAGCGGAAGGAAGGCGAGTCTGCGTACCACGACATCGTCGCACCGGACCTGGCGACGCTGCTCACGCTCTCCCGAGCTCGCAATGCCGCGGTGGCACGTGCGCATGGCCCCGACGGCACGCAGCGGTTTCTGCCCATCGTGATCGTCGGCCCGACCGGAACGGGAAAGGAGCTGCTCGCCCGGGCGGTCCACGAGATCTGGGCGCGAGAGCGCGGGGCGTCGGCGAAGGCGTTTCATCCGCTGCACCTCGCGGGCATGCCCTCGCACCTGATCTATGCCGAGCTCTTCGGGCACGAGGCGGGCGCGTTCACGGGCGCCGACAAGAAGCGCGCTGGACGTATCGTGAGCGCCGACGGTGGCACCCTCTTCATCGACGAGGTCGGTGACCTTCCGGCCGAGGCGCAGGTGGCGATGCTCCGCTTCCTTCAAGACGGATCGCTGTCTGCGCTCGGGCGTGACGACGCGCGGAAGGTCGACGTCCGCATCATCGCGGCGACGTGGCACGACCTCGAGCACGACGTTGCCGAGAGGCGCTTCCGCGCGGATCTCTTCCACCGGCTGCACGCGGGCTCGGCGCTGCGTCTCGATGCCCTCAAGCATCGACGCGTCCCTCTGCGTGCGCTCGTCAACGAGCTGGTCCGGCGCAAGCAGCATCACGCACGGCCACCAGTCGGCCAGGCGGCCCACGAGGCGCTCGACCGCTGCGATTGGCCTGGGAACCTTCGCGAGCTGGATGGCGTGCTCGACGAGGCGATCAGCGCCGCGCGGGGAGGCACCGTGCGGCTCGAGCATCTGCCGTCGCAGATCGTCCACCGGTACCTCGGCCTGCCGCTGCACGAGCGGGCGTTGGGCACGCTCGCGGACGAGGTGGACGACGGCGAGGTGAGCGCGGAGATCGTCGGCTGGCGTGTCGAGCGGCTGGCGGAGTCGATCCGCCGCACGCGAGCACCGGCGAACGGAACGGAGAGCCGCCGCGTCCATGGCTTCCTCGCTCAGATCTTGGACCCGTCGGCCGAGCACCAGGCGTCGGTCCGCGAGGCGGCCGAGGCCGCGAAGATGGAGGACGACGCCGAGCACGCACGGATGCTCGCCGAGGTGCTGACGAGGGTCGTCGCGACCCCGGGTGTGCCCGACGTCGTGGTGCATGTCGCCAGCACAGCGCTCACCGCGGCCCAGACCCAGCATGGTGAGCTGCGCCGGCGGGTGGTGGAGGCCCTCAAGAAGATCGACGACGACCAGCCATGGCTCCGCGTGTACCGCGACATCGCCGGACTTCCCATCCTGCAAGGGCAGGCGAACGGCGAGGTCGCGCAACTGATGCAGCTCGCGCTGCGCGCGGTGGTCTCGTTCTGGCCGCAGGGGCTCGCGTTGCTCCGCGCAACGGCGAAGGAGCGAGGCGCCGCCGGCGTGTTCCAGGAGGTTATGAAGAGCCTGCCGGCGGAGGCGAACGACGCCGATGCTGAGGACCTGCTTCCCCAACGAGAGAAGCCGAAGGACGTCACCAAGGAAGAGTGGGAGCTCGTCGCCTCGCGCTGCTCGTCGTACGCCGACGCCGCCCGCAGAACGAAGTTCTCCGAGAGGCAGATCAAGAAGCTGATGGCGGAGCACGGGGTCGTCGTGCCTTGGGTCGCGTCGAAGCGAGGCGCGTCGTGAGGGCCCGTCGCGTCTGGACGCCTGCGGAGGACGCCGAGGTGGTCCGCCTCCGGGCTGCTGCTATCCCGGCTCCCGAAATCGCTCGTCGCCTCGGGCGGACTCGGGATCAGATCACGTGGCGCTTCTCGAAGCTGGTCGCCCGCGGGGTCGCGCCTCCGATGACGCCAGCAGAACGAAGCCGCAGGGCGGGGCGCGCAACGGCGGCGAGGCGCGATGACCTGTGGACCGCCGAGGAGGATGCGGAGCTCGTGCGGGCCTGGAACGCCGGCGCGATGCCCGCCGAGATCGCTGGCACGGTCGATCGGCCCATCAGTTCCATCGCGGGGCGCGTCGCAGCCCTTCGTGCGCGCGGCGTGGTCGGCCGCATGACCATCGCCGACCGGAAGGTCCGCGAGCGCCGTGCGAGGGCGGCCATCACGGACGCCAAGCACGAGGAGGCACGCGCCCTCGTCGCGGCGTGCGAGACGACGGAGAGCTTCGGCTACGTCGTCGGGCTCCTCTACGGCGACGCGTTCGTGCACGTGTGCCGCATGTCGGTCGCGCTGAAGTGTACGAACGGGTCGTTCGCCGACTCCTTCGCGCGGGCCCTGGAGCAGTCGGTGGGCGGGCCCGTCAAGAGACTGGAGCGCGTGGAGCCGATCAAGGTCGTCGGCGACCACGAGTACCGCGACGTTCGGTACTTCGAGGTCTACCTGCACCGGCGGCACGTGACGGCCGCGCTCGTCGCGATGCTCGGCGACACGACGAAGCTCGGCTGGCGGCTCGACGTCGATGCAGCAATGCGGCGCGGCCCGGCGTTCTGCGCCGGCCTCATCCGCGGCCTCTTCGATTCCGACGGCAGCTTCGAGCTGCGCGGTCGCGGCATCGCGATCCGATACGGCTCCACGAACCCGCTCGGCGCGCCGGCCGTCCACGCGCTGATGGAGCGCATGGGGTTCGACGTCGGGCTGGGGACGCCCTCGGCGAAGGGCGAGATGCGCGTCTCCGTCCGGGCAGCTTCGGCGGAGCGATACGCCACGGAGATTTCGTCCGGAATCGACTACAAGCGCGCCAAGCTCGAGCAGTTCCTCGCGCTGCGCTCACGAGGGCCTCGGTCCAGCCGTCAGTCGCCAGAGGGCTCGCGCGTCAACGGGACATGAAGCTCCTCTCGAGGCCCGACCTGAACGCGGGCGCCGCGGCCATGCCTTCGGTCCGTGCCTCGATGGTGAACCGCATCGTCGACGCCCGCGTCATGCACCTCGCTGTCGGACGCGGCGGCGCCCGGATCGGCTCGGTCGAGCGGTCGTTGGATCCACCCGTGCGGTTCGCGTCGGCGCTCACGGGCGGCCTGAGACACGTCTCGCTGAGCCTGGTCGGGCGACCACGTGTGGCTCGGTCGGGACTTCCGGTTCCGCGCGCTCGAACGCGCGGCCGACGGGGCGAGGTAGGATCGTTGGCCATGTCCACGCTCGAGACCGCCATCGTCATCGCCACCAACGCCCATGCCGGCCAGACCGACAAGGCCGGCGCGCCGTATATCCTGCACCCGCTGCGCGTGATGCTGGCGCAGACGACGACCGACGCGCGCATCGTCGGCGTCCTGCACGACGTCGTCGAGGACACCGACTGGACGCTCGACGAGCTTCGCGACGCCGCTTTCTCGGAGGTGGTGCGAGAGGCGCTGGACGCGGTGACTATCCGCTCGGACGAGAAGCACAGCGACGAGGGCTACGAGAGGTTCGTGCGGCGCGCGGCTGCCAACACGATCGGCCGCGCCGTGAAGCTCGCGGACCTCCGGGACAACTCCGACCTCGCCAGGATCACGGCGCCGACCGCGAAGGATCTCGCGCGCGTCGAGAAGTACCGCCGAGCCATCGCCATCCTCGACTCGTAGCCCCGTACGGCCGCGGATCTCGTGCCAGTCGGAGAAGCCCACCAACACGTTTCTTCGTTGAGAGGCGTACAAGCGAGGAAGCGTCGCGCCGGCGCCTCGACAAGGCTCCGTTTCGGCATCGACGGCCGGAGCATGCGTGGCGGCGCCGGGCGCTCAGCCCCCCAGCACCAGCGTCGCGACGACCGGCGCGTGGTCGCTGAGGCCGTCCCGCAGCCAGTCGCCGAGATACGCGCAGCGCCTCGTCCTGAGCTCGCGCGACCGGAAGATGTGGTCGTAGCGCTGCGGCCGGCGCCGCGACCCGGTGAAGTGCGACGCGGGGAGCGGCTCGCGAGGATCGTGAACGTCGAGGTAGGCGTCGCGCAGCTCCTCGTGGGCGATGACGCTCGCCTCGGTGGCCTGCCAGCGCGCGGTCGCGCCGTGCCAAGCGCGCCCGGCCTGAGCTCGCTGCCCGCCGTTCACCGGCGCGTTGAAGTCGCCGCAGAGGACGAGCGCCGTGCCGGGATGCCGGGCGCTGAGGTCTGCGTCCACGCGCCGCCGGATAGCCTCGAACGCGTGGACCTTGAGGAGCCCACGGCTGACCCCCGGCAGAAGGTGCGCGTCGTGGACGTGCACGACGATCCCCTCGATGGACACGTCGGCGGCCAGGAACTTCTCCGGGAACGCGAGATGCGCTTCCTCGGGGTCGTCGAACGAGAGACCAGGGCGCGCAACGATCGGGTGGCGGGCAGCGACGAGGTTGGCGTACTTGCGGCGGATGTGCTTCTCGGTCGGCGGCGGCGGGAACGGCGGCGACGTGTAGGGCGGCGGCGGGTAGGGGACCGCGAGGAGCTCGACGGTGCTCAGGGTCGTGTAGCCGGCCGCGCTCAAGCCGTCGCGCCACACCGGGTAGCTCTCGGTCGTCACCTCCTGGAGCGCGATCACGTCTGGCGCACGCTCGAGCACCGCGCCGAGCTGACGCTTTGCCGCAGCATCCACTCGACCGTTGACGTTCCAGGACAGGAGCTCCATCGCGTCACCGCCTGTGCAACGGAGCTCCGGCTCCGACGAGCGCACGCCACGTCTCGATGCGCCCCGAGTCGGGATCGCCGGCCTCGCGCGCGAGCACCGCGCGGAGGACCCGCTCGGCGAGCTCCGGGTGCACCACGAGCGGTCGCATCTTCGTCCACGGCCCCGAGTCGAGCGCGGCCAGCGCCTCGTCCCAGGAGGACAGCCAGGGCGCTGCCGAAGGAGGTGGCCTCGCTTCATCGACGAGCTCCCACGCGGTGCCAGAGTCTTGCTCGACCCGGAAGTCCCAGCCGCCTCGCGGTCGGCGGCGACCCACGAGCGTGATGGCCCCGCCCTCGAAGCCCACCTCGAGGATCGTCTCGAGCTCGTCGCCAGCGCTCGCCGCCGTCACCAGTCGGTCGAGGTACCGGTCCGCGAGGGCGTCGCCCACCGGTGCGCCCGCCGCTCGCAACGCTTCGACGAGCGCCTCGAGCGTCCACACCGCGAACGTCGCGTCGTTCGTGAGCTGCGCGCGGTACGCGGCGACGGCCTTCGCGCACGCCGCGTTCGCCTCGGGATAGAGGAACACGAACGCGCCCTCGTCGTACCCGAGCCCGCCGGCGAGGAGCGCCCCGGCGAGGAGGTGGTCACGCCAGATCTGCTGGAGCGGCTTCGCCCTCAGTGTCGCGCGGTCGACCGGGAAGCATCCCATCGCGTCGGCAAGCTCGTCGTACCGAGGACGATGCGGCGCCGCCACGTCGTTCAGGGCCTCGTGGTACTTCGCCTCTATCCCCAGGAAGCCGCTCTTGCCGGCGGGCGAGTCGTACGCGACGAAGACGTCGAAGGCCGAGCGGTCGCCGGTGAAGCGCGGGTCGCGCCGGCCGGGCGAGTGCTCGAAGAGGATCCTCGTGACGCGGCCGATGCGGCCGGGCGCCATGGCGCCGATGACGCGCGTCGCGAGGTCGAGGTCGCGGGCGAGCTCGCCGAAGAGGTTGAAGCAGAGCGGCTGGCTCGAGAGGAGGTTCGCAAAGAGCCGGTTCTCGTTGATGAGCGAGTCGGGATCGCGGCCGGGGCCGAGCACGTCGTGGCGGACCACCTCGCGGATCGTCTCGGTCAGGAAGTTCGCGAGCGTCCGCTTGCCGTACTCGAGTTCGATGGCCGACCCGAGCGGCTCGCCGCGGTGGAGGCCGACGGGATACCCGCGCTCCTCCCGCCAGAGCGCCTGGCGGAGCCGCGCCCGTTGCTGGAAGGCGTTATCCGCCGCGACGAGCACGTGGTGCTTGCGCAGGAGGTCCGGGTCGAGCTTCGAGAGGGCGGGCACGGTGGCGAAGGCTACTCCTCTCCCGAGGACGCAGCCGCTGGAGGACCCCGGTCGCGGCGCCGCCGATGTGGAGGGGCGGCGCCGCGCTCGGCGGCCTACTCGTCCTCGCCCTCCTCGCGCCCGTCGCCCGTCGCCGTTCCGGCCAGCAGGAAGTTGCTCTCGTCTGCGAAGAACTCCGCGGCCCGTTCGGCCGTGATCGTCCCCCAGCCGCGTCGGCGGAAGACGTACCTGCGAACGGCGCCGAGCACAGCCCGCGCCCCGGTCTTGTCCTTCCCGCCGGCCATGGCACGCGCGAATGACAGATCGAGAACGGGCTGCCGGACGACGTCGCGATCTTCGTCGCGGATCATGTTCGCGGGGTAGTCCACCTCGACCCTGTCGAGCAGACCGCTGTGGTTGAGGATGTAGTCGGCCACACGCGGCCCGCTAGGGCCGTCCGGGATCCGGATGTGCTGGGCCCTGAGGACGATCTCGGCGGCGCCCCGGACGGAGTCGAGGAGGCCCTTCTCGACCGCCCAGAACACCCAGTCGGGATCGCGCAGAACCACGACCGTGAGCGGCAGGCTCTTGTACTTCCCGAACGGAAGGATGGGGCGGCTCATCACGCGGCCTCCGAACGCGCTCGGGCCGCCATCGGCCGTTCCGGCACCTGGTTGAGCACCCTCAGGCGGCGCTTGGCCGACGCCGCCGCTGGTCCGTGTGCGGCGAAGCCGATCACCGCGTCGCTCGCGTGCCGGACGTCGAGGCAGAGCCGGCACTGGACGCAGGTTGCGTTCCGAGTCTGCGCGGGACACGGGATGATCGTTACCCCGCCGTCGAGGTAGCTGCTCGACCGAGTGAACTCGGGGACGACCAGCGCGACGTCGTAGCCACGCGCCTTCGCCAGCGCGACGTCGCCGGGCTCCTCGACGCTCGCGAGCACGCCGATCGCGCCCCACGCGCTGCGCGGGATCGACCGCCACCGGTGTGTGTAAGTCCACGCCACGCCGCCTCCTCGGCTTGCCCAGCGCCGGGCCGCGGAGGCGAGAGCTCGCGCATCGCGTGCGTCCCCGACGTGCAGCCTCAGGTCTCGGCCGCGCCGGCCGTCACGCCCGCCATCCTGAGGAACGCGCCCGCCGCGGAAGGCGCCATCGATGAGTGCGACCTCGGCATCGATCACCTCGCGCGCCGACACGCCAGCCGCGGCGAGGTCGAGCGCGTTGACGAGCGAGCGCGCGGCGCCGGCGCGCGCGTAGCAGCCGCCCGCGAAGAACACGCACGTCGTTGGGCAGGTGGCATCGATGGGGAGGTACGTGCTCGCCGCGTGCGGGCCTGTCGCGACGGGCTCCGGGCGCCCAGGCCCACGGTCGATGAACTTCACGGGCACGAGCTTTCGGTCACGGCTGCGCGGCTGGAGTGCGGCGAGCTGAGCGAGCGGTCTTCTGGGTCTCTCGGGTGTTCGATGCATCGAGGGTCCTTTCACGCGCTGGTGCGCGCGCCGCGACACTCGCCGATCACCCCCAGATCGCCCTCGTCGCCGCGGTTCCCCGATTTCGCAATGATCTGGTGGCGTGGCTTCCGGGACCGGCGCGCAGCCACCGAGGATCACGCGAGATTCCCCCGAAGTTGCCCTGGTCGTCGGCGAGCAACATCTGCGGTGCGGGTGGTACTTGCCGAGCACGTCGCCGACGACGCGCGGCGACCGCGGGGGCGATCGACGCTCGGTGGACCACCCTCGCGTTGACCGCCGCGGACCACTGAGCCGCGTGGCATCATCGTCGGCGTGACCCGGAAGGCCCTCGTGACCTCGACGAAGCGAGCCGTGGGGTCGACGACGAGAGTCGGCGATGCCGTCGCCGAGTTCCTCCGCACCGGGCACACCGACCCGCTCTATCCGGCGTGGCCAGGCTCGAGGTTCATGGAGCGCGCCGAGCGGGCCGAGGACGAACTGACCGACGCGCTCGTGGCCGAGCTCTGGAAGCGCGCTGCGGGCAAGAGCTGGCGGGAGCGTGTCCAGGTCCCCGAGGACATGACGGCGTACACGCGCTCGAAGGTCGAGCCGATGGTCCGCGGGCTCTTCGCGCGGGCCGAGCACGAGCCGATCTTGCAGCTCCTCGAACGCTCGGCCGTCATCGTCACCGACGACACCGTCGAGCCGATCGTGCGGGCGTCGGGGTTCCTCTCGACCCGATGGGACGTCGTGAACCTCTACCTGCTCAGCCTCGACGCCGAGGTCCTCGGCGACGGAAGGCGCGCCGCCGTCGGCTTCTCCGAGAACTTCAAGAGCTACGTCACGCCGCAATACTTCGAGCAGCGCGAGCCCTTCGTCGACTTCCTCCTCCACGAGTGCGCTCACGTCCTGCACGACGCGCGGCTCGAGACCGTCGGTCTCCGGCCGATGCGCTCCCGCGAGCGCCTGGTCGAGCTCGAGTTCCGCGAGCGCGAGACGTTCGCCTACTCGTGCGAGGCGTTCGCGACCATCGCCGCCGGGCGGTCCAGCGTCGAGCGCGAGGAGCTGGCCGCGCGGCTCCGTGAGCGGCGCCCGTATCCGAAGTCAGCGGTCGACGTGGCGAAGGTCGAGGAGATCGTCAGCGAGGCCGCGCCGATGCGGAACGGGTGGAAGCACGTGCTCGAGCGGTGCGCGCCGGCCGAGCGGCCGCGGTACCGCATCGAGCGGCGCAGGGCGCCGCGCGCGCTTGCGAGCGACGCGCCATAGCGCGGGCGAACGTTACACGGAGACGCGCTCGGCCTGGAGCCGGTGTCGACCGATCGGCAGCTCAGCCCAGAGGCGTCGCGGTGACGTCCCTCCGGCGGATCCGGTCCTCAGGTGGCACTCGCAGCGAGAGCCGCTCGAGGGCGCGAAGGCCCACCGAGTGCAGGTTCGTCCTCGGGTGTGCGCGGTTCGCGATGGCCTCGCGAGCGAGCTCGCCGCGGCCGTTGAAGATCTCGGTGAACGTCCCGTCGCGCTCGATCTTGATCCCGATGTAGTAGTCGGGCGTGTGGCTGGCCGGGAACGTCAGCGCGCTCTGCATCGTTGCCTTGATCTGCACGCGACGCCCCTGACCGTCGATCGCGTCGTGGTGGTGCTCGACCTTCTCGTGCAGCGTCACGTCGTACGCGCTCGCGACGAGGACCTCGCCGATGTCGCCGACCAGGCGCCCGTCGAGCGTGAACCGCTTCACCGGGTGCGCGCGTCGCAGCTCCTCCACGATCGCCAGGAGCTTCGCGACCGCGTCGGGGATCGTGATGGTTGGTGCGCTCGTCATGCTCGGGCGAGGCTACATCTCCTGGGGCGGACGTGCGGCGTTGCGTCAGCGCCATGTCCTACGACGGCCCCACTTCGGGCCGGGGTCGTACCCCGCGAGCGGCGTTGCCGACCGGCTCGCCTCGAACGCCGAGCCGTCGCCCTGACGGATCTGGATGAACCCGACGAGCTTGCCCTTCGCGTCGATGCGCGCACGGCCGGAGCCGGAGCACGGGTCGAACTCGTCCTGCCCGACCCACGCCCACTGCACGTGGGGCTTGCCGCGCTTCGTCGAGTAGATGCACGAGAGGTCGCCGCGCACGCAGATGAACTGGAGCTCGCCGGTCTCGCCATCGAACCGGACGAACCCGGGGACGACGAGGTCCACGGCGTCCTGGTCCCAGAGCTCCATCTTCGTGATCTTCCAGCTCCCCTCGAAGTCGCTCGCCGCCACGGCCTACTCCTTCTCCGTGCCGCCGGGCCCGATGCTGCCGGCGACCTCGTCGGCCTCGCTGTCGCTCGCGTCGAGCACCTCGCGAATGACGCGGGTCGTGACGTTCTGGAGGTAGCCGCGGAGCTCGGCGGAGATCTGCGTGTACTCCGGCCACAGCGTCTGGTCGACGAACCTCTTCGACACCCGGAGCATGACGCTCTGTCGGTGCTGGCCGCGATGCCGGTACGGCTTGAGGCCGTAGCGGCGGGCGAGCGCGTTGAAGACCTGCCGCGACCATGGATCGGGGAGGCTGAACTTGTACTCGACGGGCGGGTCGGACCCCGCGAGCTCGGCGAGGCGGGCGAGGATCCGCTGTCGCGCGTTCGCCGCGGCGTCGCGCTCGCCCGGCGTGGTGGCGCCCGCGTGCAGCGCCTCGATGCGCCGGAGCTTCTCGATGAGGGCTGCTTCGTCGGGGGTCGCCATCGGCGGCGACGATGTCACAGCCGGGCGTGTGCGGGAGGAACGATCAGTTGTTCACACCCTTCTTGCCGAGCCCGAAGAGCTGCTCGATGCGGGGGGATGCCTCGATGACGAGAGACCGCGAGGCGGGCCGAGGTAGAACGCTCGCGGGATGGTCGACGGGCTCGGGCCCGAACCTCAGTGACGGGACCTCGCTCGGCTCTACTCCTGGCCGGCGCATGCCGCAGATCTCCAGCACGGGTAGCGCGATGAGCTGCTGCGTGGCCGGCACGCGCACGGGGAGGATCACTGCGAGCTCCGTCCCGCTCATCCTCAGCTCGCAGTCGACCGGGTCCTCGAGCATCTCCTCGCCACTCATCGGCACCACCCGAACCCGCAGTTCCTCCGGGTCCGCTTGGACCGCCAGGAAGTACGGCTCGCCCACGGAGATTCGGACCGCGTGAGACATCTCGCCGACGTCGTCGCTGATGGGCGGCAGCACGGCGAGGTGCGCGCGCACGAGCGCGAGCAGTTCGGCAGGGAAGTTGTCCTGCCAGTCGCTCGGTGCGTTCGACGACATGCGTCGGTCCTCCCTGCGCGATGGCTCTCGCACGAGATCCGCGGGGTACGCCGGCGACGCGGCGTTCTCGACCAGTGCGCCCTGGGCCGCAACGACGACCACAGGGCACGCATAGATGCGCTCGCGGAGGTCAGCGAGAACATGCAGGGCCAGCAGGTGCTCGAAGCGCATGACGAAGTCCGTCCGGGAGGTCACGCAGATGCGAACGCCGCTCCGCCCGGCCAGCTCCGTTGCGCGGTCGAAGTAGAGCCCGCCCATCACATCGTCGCGTTCGACGAGCAGGATCAGCCGGTCGTGTCCGCGCGGCAGCTTCGACGCTAGCTCGACCACGGCGGCCTGATGTTCGGCGAGGAGCTCGAAGCGCCGCGCGGCCGCATCCCGTGGCTCGATCGACCCGAGCAGAGCGAGCGCTCTTCGTCGCGTGATTCGGCCCTTCGGCAGAACCAGCGGTACCGACGGTTCGGCCGGCACCGCGTCGTCGCTGACCTCGGCAGCGAGAACCTCGTTCTGTTCGATGACGTGCGTTCAGGTGAGCCGTTCGAGCTCGTCGAGGCGCCTGACCAGTCCGTGTTTCGACGCGAGCTCGAGCCCGATCTTCCCGGCGCCGGCGATAGTCTGGCGCGCAGACGCGATCTCGCCTCGCTCGATGAGGTCGCGGGCGAGCACGCACGCGATGCAGGCGCGCGCGACATCGCCGACGCGCCGCCGCGGGAGGGCGGACGGCGCGAGCTCGGCCGCCGGTTCGATGTCTGCCGGAAGGGCGACCCGTGATCGAGCCTCGGCGATGCCCCGAGCCACGTCGCGAGCGCCCCGGCGCGGTCGCTCCCGGCACAGGCGGTCTCGAGCGTCCGAGCCTCCGACGCCACCCGCTCCGTCTCGGCTTCTGCCTCGAGTCTCTGGATGCGTGCGTCGAGATTCTCGGCACCTTCCGCTCGCGCCATGCGCAGCAACCTCGCGGCCTCCATTGCGTCGCTCACAGCCGCGCGCTCCAAGAGCTGCTCACGGCGCGCCAAGACTCGGCGGACGCGAACCTCGTCGAGCACCTTGCGCGCGAGGTGGCTCGCAGCGTTCCGCCGGAGATGAGCGGGCGCCAGCTCCTCGCGTTCGGCGGCCGAGGCCGTGGTCACGAGTGCGGCGCGTAGCTCGTTGTCTCGACGAGCCAGATCGTCGCGGCGCCGAACTTCCAGTTCCGCCTCGAGGCGCTCGAGCACAGCGCCACCAAGATCGAGACGAGCGAGCGCGTCGCGGGCCTCGACCATCCGGTCGATGTCGGCGTTGGCGAGGGCGTTCTCGCCCACGTAGGACCAGACCTCGGAGGCGCGGGCGCCGCTCACATCCGCGACGAGCTTGCAGGCCTCCTCGATGTTGCCCTCCCGCGCGTGGACGACGGCCTGGGCGAGGCGGACGTGCGGCGTCGTGCTGGCGAGGGCGAGGATCGGCGCGTGGTCCCAGACCTCGAGCATATCCTCGAGACGCGCGCGCGTGTCCCCAGGCGGCTCGGATTCTCCAGCGCTGTCCGTCGCGCCGACTGAACCAGCGGCACGCCCACGACCGCCGGCCGCGAGCGGCGCGTTCGCGTCCTCGAGCGCGCCCGTGTCGATCGCCCGCTGCACGACGGCGCGTACGTCGTCGTCGAGCTCCTCGAGCGGCACATGGGCAGCCGACCGCCCCGAGACACGGAGAGCCAGGGCAAGGATGCCGTGGTCCTCGATGACGATGGCGACGCTGTGGAAGTGCCGGCGGAGGAGCTGGCTCTGGAGCTGCGCCTTCAGACGGTACCGCTGCGTTTCGAGCCGCGGCGAGAGTCCGCGTTCGGTCGGGTTGATCCGCTCGATGAGGTCGACGAGCTCGTCAGCCGTTGCGCGCGAAGGAAGCGTCCCTCGGAGAAGGTCGTCGATGCTCGGTCGGCGGCGTCGGTCGCGACGGCTCATGCCGTCCTCCGCTTCGAGGCCCCGTCATGCGCGTCGGGCGTCGGAGTGCCCTCCGCAGGGGCAGAGCCCGGGGGAGTCGACGCCCGCGTTCCGACGTCGGAACGGCGGAGCTGCACGCTCGCCACGAGACGACGAAGACGGTCGAGATGGATGCCGACCATCCCGAGGCTCCGCTCGGCCTCCCGGCACACCTCGTAGGGGACCGCCGCAATCTCCTCCGGCGTCACCGTGACGTTGCAGGCGGGCCCCAGGCCGAGCACTCGACCGAGATCGGCGACCACCTTGAGGAACGGCGGGGTCGGGGACCGCCCGCGACCAGTCGGCTTCATGTCCCGTACGGCGGCGCGCAGCTCGCGGACGGTGAGCGCGGGGTCCGCGGCGCACTCACGGGCGACCCGCTCGATCACCTCGACGTCGCGGAGCGGAAGGAGCTCGACCTGGTGGCTCGGCGGGAGCGTTCGGAACGAGCTGTCCGGCGGCAGCTTCCGGACGACGACGGCCAGCCCGATGGCGTTCGACAGCGCGGTCTTCGAGATGGGGAGCGCGATCGTGTCGGCGCGTCCGACGATGGCGCGCAGCGTCGCGTGATTGCGCGGACCACGCACGGGCACCGTCCCGACATCGCCGCCCCAGAGCGTGTCGATCAGGTGGTTGCCGATGCGCTCGAGCGACCCTCCAGCACGCTGGAGCTCCTCCCGGATGAACGTGCATGCGACGTCGACCTTCTCGGGGTCGAACGTCGTTGCGCGACTCGCCGACGTTCTCGAGGCGCGTGCTGTCATTCCAGCACCGTCCGCTCGTCGAAGACCTCGCGCGATGCGCCGCAGGCCGGGCACTCGAGAGTCACGCGATCGAGGACCGCGAGCTCAGGCAGGATTGCTCGTCGGGGACCGAGAGCGATCGGCGTGTCTAGCCGGTCATCGATGAAGTTGGGGTCGCGCTCCGCCGTGACGCTCTCGCTCAGCGAGCCCCACCGGACCTTCTCGCCGACGACCTCGCCGCGCGAGGCATGCGTGATCGTCGTAACGAGCGGGCCGCGCCACTCATCGGCCTCCTCGATGTTGGCGAAGAGCGAGATGGTCCACGCGCGCCTGACGATCAGAGGCACGCCACACGCGCATCCGCAGGTGAGCGCTGCGGGCATCACGCCGGCACCTCGACCACGGCCTCGTGGTCGGCGAGAACGCCGAGCCGGCGCCCGAGGTCGACGGGGTCGACGAAGCACTCCCCGGGGGCGTTCGTGGTCCAGTTCCAGATGAGGAGGTCGCCGACGCTCTCGCGCACGCACGCGGCGCGCGGCCTTCGGAGCTGCTCGTTGGTCGCCTTCAGGACTCGATTGATTCGACGAATGAGGGCGCGCTCGGTGATGGTCTCTCGCATGGGTCTCTCTCCTCTGCTGGGCAGCACCACTGCTGCCCGACGAGTGATCGCTCCGTCGCAAGGAGCCGCTGAGGAGGAAACCAAGCGGAATCCTCGGTATCCTCCGGGCCGCCCGTGCCGCTGGACGACGAGTACCCGAGCGCTCGCGAACGCGAGCGACGCGCTGCCGAAGCCCTCGCGGTGGTACGGGCTGCGCTTCGAGAGCCGGTCGGCGGACAGGAGCTGCGGCTCGGAGAGTTGGTCAGCCTCCTGGTGGCCACCGACCCGGAGCGGAAGGCGCAGCGCAAGGCTTGGAGCGCCCGCGGCGAACAGGTCGCCGCGCTCCGCCGAGCCGTGCGCCGATACGTCGACGCCCTCAAGAATGTCCCTCAGATCCGGAACGCGCTCTGCGCGTTCTCGGACGCGGACAGCGCGGCGCGCTTGATCGAGGCACTCGACGCTGAGCTGGAGTGGCGCGAGCAAGTCGAGCGGCAGGACCGAGCGCTCCCGCCCGACACGACGACGCTGTGGTGGCCTTTCCGTGAGGGCGGGAGGCCCGGGCGACCGTTGACCCGGAGGCGCGTTGCCGAGAAGGCCATCGCGTTCGGGCTCGAGCCCGAGCACATCGCGATGCTCGAGTCGTGCTTGCGCGTTCCGCTGCCAGAGTGGCCGCTCCACGGGGAGTTGCCGCCGGCCGAGACCCTGTACCTCACCCCGCGCACCCGCCGTCCAAAGGGCGACGTGCTCCGCGACGAAAGGATCCTCGGACGTTGGAGGAAGGTGTTCAGCGCTGCGCGAGTCTCTGCTCCGCGTGAGCCGGCCCTGTCGAAGCGCTCTGGAGGGTCGCGCCGGTAGAGTTACCGGCCGCCGGACAGCACACGCACGAGCACCGCCTCCAGCCTGGCGCCCACGGCCTCGACCAGGTCCACGAGGGCCGGCGGGACCACGTCGGGATCCACGACTGCGAGCCCGAGCACGGGCCATCCGCGCCCGATCCGGACGACGCCGACAACCACGAGGTGCTCGTCGAGGTCGCCGCACCGCATCGCTTCCATCGACGGCGCCGTCGGCAGGCAGCGCGGAAGCGGCGTCGGCAGCACTGCGCGGTCGCCTGCGTACTCGATGACCTCGGTCTTCCCGCCGTCGACGACGAAGAGCGTCGCGAGCATCGCATCGGTCTCGTCCCGCAGTCGCCGGAGCTCGTTCCGGAGCGCGAGCTGGGCACGAAGGTCGAGGCCCTCCACGACCGCGTTGAGCGAGCCAGGGACGGCGAACGGCAGGCTCATCGCGGGGCCTCGTCGGCGATCTGGCGCTCCGCCTCGGCGACGATGCTCGCCAGGTCACGGGCGAGCTCGGGCGCGAGGGTGCCGACGACGCGGTGTCCGGCGTCGTGTGAAGGAACCTCGGGCGCAACGTCGTCCGGGGGATCGACGGACGGAAGCTCCCTCCGCACGCGCGCGATGACCTTCGCCCACTCGCTCGGCTCGTCCAACTTGCGCGCGGCCTCGTCGACGATGGCGGCGAGCTCGTCGGCGTCGTCGAAGTTGACCGGGCGGTCCGCAGCCATGTCGTCGAAGATGCGGCTGAGGCCGAGGTGCTCCCACTCGTGCTCGAGCTGCTCCGGCGTCCACGCGAGGATCGCGGCGAAGGTGATGCCGAGCTCGTCCCGCATCGCCTGCGCGGCCGCGCGGTACACGCAGACCTCGACGGCCAAGACCCCGAGCTTCGGACCGACCTCGCGGGCCGGGCCCGGCGTCGCCAACGCCAGCACCCCGAGCTGCGCGGGCGTGCGGGAGAACGACCTGGTCTTGGTGCGAAGGCCGCGATACTTCGCCCAGCCGTGTGCAGTGCTGCGGTCCGTTCCTACGAGGTCGCAGATCTGCGCGAGGCTGTGCGTTCCGCCCCACAAGCCGATGCTCCGCACCCAGAGCTCGGAGATGGCGCGCAGATGGCCGGAGCGGCGCTCGCGCTCGAACGATGCGCGGTGCGCCGGCACGCCGCGGCGGACGAGCGCCGCGTTCGGCAGGCGGACGTAGTCGGAGATCGTCAGCGGCATCGCCATCATCATCGCGACCTCATCTTGCGGGCGAGACGGAACACGGCGTCGAGGTCGGCGGCGCCGAGCTTCGCGCGGAGCGGTCCGAGGCCGGCGGACTCGAAGAGCGCGCGCAGCTCCTCCGCCTGCTCGGGCGTCATCGCGAGCGGCGGGTCCTTCGTGCCCGAGAGCGTCGCCCCCTCGCCGACGACCTCCGCCAGCGCGCGGTTCACCTGAACCATCGCAGGCACGCGGCCTGGACGATGCTTCACGCCGAGCGCGAGCCGCCAGCGCCGGACCTGGTGGATGGTCGCGCCGGTGAGCTTCGCCAGCGCGGCGTCGGGCATCCCCGCGCGAATCTTGTCGTAGTGTGGCGCGAGCACGCGGCGGTCGATCTTCTTCGCCCTCGGCTTCGGGTCGGCGCGAAGCGGCTCGGACGTCGGCTCGCTGCCGACATCGTACGCGCCGGGCTCGAGCATCGGGTCGATGCCGAGCAACTCCGCGACGGTGCATGCGTCGTGGTCCACTGGACGATTATCCGTCACGGGTGGCGTGGTGTGGAAGGGGGCGGCGGAAGGATGGGCGAATCCATGCGCGTGATGGGCGAGGAACGTTCGCCTGCGCGGTCGCGCCGCGGGAACGTGGCGGCGCTCGGCGCGTCGTCAGCGCCGCGGAGCGAGGTAGCGTTGGCGGAGCCCGACGACCTCGCTGGACGTCGTGAACGCCCTGTCCCACGAGAAGCGGAGCGCGAGCGTGCCCGGCGTGTTCATCTTGAGGCGGTTCGGTCGAACGAGGAGGTCGGCGGCCGAGTACACCGCACCGTCGAACACCGGGGCGTCGGTCATCGCCGAGTTCCCGCGCTCGCGCTGCACGTCGACGGCGACCGCCGCGGAGTGCGAGGGCGAGCTCACGTACGACGGCGCCGTCGTCGATCGAGTCGTTCCTCGAGTCGCACCGCTCCTTCGGTAGATCGAGACCGGCTCGAGTCGCTGTGGGCAGCGGCGTTCCCGGTGACCGCGTCTTGAACGTGGAGCGTCTCTCGGGCGACGCTTCCGCCCATGACCGAGCTGGCCGGCGCAATCGGGGAGGGCCGCGTGCTCGTGTTCCAGCCGGCGACGCCGACGGGCTCGGCGCTCGAGCTTGCCCTCGGCATCCAGCGCTTCTGGCAGAAGACGCTCAAGCACGCCGGGCGTGACGCTGCGTGCATCCTCGCGCTCACGCGGATCGAGTCGATCTCGGGCACGCCGCCAGATGGGATGCCGTTCGCCGTCGGCGACCGGGGCGTCGCGTGCTTCAAGGACTGGGCAGACCCCGCCGCGAACGCTGCGATGGTGCTCTCGCAGCGGTGCCGGTGGGGCCTCGTCACGACGCTGACGGCCGCCGAGCGCACCGGCCGGCTCGAGACGAGCCTCATCGAGCCGAAGGCCGAAGGGCTGGGGACGCTCGGCGCGTGGAGCTTCGACGGCGGCTACGAGGGCCTCCCCGCGCACGTCACGGAGGTGCTCGTCGAGGTGGCCCACCGGCTCGGCACAAGGCTCCCGTGGTCCACCGCGGGCGAGGCGTTCGACTCGGGCGACCCGGGCGCGTGCATGTTGATGCTCGAGCAGATGGGCGTGACCTCGATGGCGGAGGACGGCTGCCGCCTCGTCATCGACGCCGCGTTGGGCCGCCTCGCGCTCCTCGTCGGCGCAGCGCCTCGCTCGCGGGTCGTCGTCGCGCTCGTCCCCGAGCTCCTCGGCCATCTCGCCCGACTGGGCGCCCACGACATCCAGCTCGCCGGATGGATGCGGGGCGTGAAGAAGCAGATCGGCGTGGTCCCGGCGCAGTGGGAGGGGCTCCTGACGACCATCTCCCGGAACCGGTAGGGGTCCACCGCGCGACCGGCGTGGGCGGCGCCATCAGCTCCAGCGTGCTCGCCCCCGCCTGCTCTGCGGCTCTCGCCTGCGCGCCCGGCGTCCGCTGCGTGAGCACTCCGCAGGGAAGAACGACTTCCCAGTTGGAGGGGGGAAGGTGGCGGGGGGTGCTGGGGGGGGCGGGGCTCCGCCGCTCATCTATCTAGAAGGAGGCGGCGGAGCCGCATGAGGGCCTACAAAGCCGCGTAGCGCTGAAACCGGGAGCATGAGGCCGCACAGGCGGTCCAAGCTCACCCGCTATCGACCGCGTTCCGCGGAACGCGGCCGATTCCGAGACGGCCACCGAGCTCGTCCGAGGCCCCGGGAGCAATCGCGTATGTATTCCCGGTGCGGGCGAGGACGCGCCGGTGGGCGAGGTACTCGAGGAACCGCCCCCAGTCTCCGCGAGCTCCGTGCAGCGGTCGCCCGGCGCGGAGGGGCTCCTGTCGTTCCTCGGCGTCGAGCACTGCACGCAGCCGGGCGTGATTCGCCTTCCTCATGCGGCCATCGGCGGGCTTGCCGCTCGGCGTCCACGACAAGATCTCCTCGATGGTCGGCAGCGTCGGCGACGGCGGCACGAGAGACTCGACCACCGCGCGCGCGAGCCGAGCCCGCTGCTCGGCGGCGATGTCGGTGCCCGACTCGATGGTCTGGTAGAGGGCGTCGGCGCTGACGACCCGATGGTGCGTGTGCTCGGGCAGGTCCGCGACGGTCATGTCGTTCACGAGCACGACCACTCGGCGCCCCGGGTTCGCCGCGCTGCGGAACATGGCCTGCACGACGGCTCGGCGACGAGAGTCCTCGGCGAGGGTGTCGACCGAGACCTGCGGCGCGTGCTCGGCGATGGACTCGGCCGTGCCGTGCAGCTCGTCGAAGGCGGGGTAGCCGGAGCCGAACACGATCAGCACGTCGCAGTCGACGTCGACGGCGCGCGAGGTGGAGGACCGGAGGTAGTCGAGCTCGACGACGACGGCGCGCGTCGGGGCGGCCGGCGCCAGCTTCGGGTCGACCATGATGACGTCCGCGCCAGGGAGACCCGTCCGTGCCGCGCGCTCGAGGAGTTCCCGCTCGCGAATGCTCCGCGCGTAGACGCGAACGCGGAGGGCACGCCGCCACGGCGCTGCCCGCCGCATCTCCTCGACGGAGCGAGAGATGAGGTCGACCAGGGCCGCCGCGTCCATCCTCTTCGGCGTGAACGTCTCGGCCCGGGCGTTGTGCTGCGTGCAGTGCGTGAAGACCGTGACCTCCTCGTGCAGGCGCACGTTGTGGGAGATCTGCTTCGCGCCGGGAAAGAGAGACGCGAGCAGCTCCGCGTCGGGGAGCGTGCCGGACGCGAGCACGGTGCGTCGTCCCGCCAGGTAGGCCCGCACGCGCGCGATGGCGGCGCTGTCCATCGTCTGGAGCTCGAGCGAGCACCACGGGCGCCACGTCATCCAGTCGTCATGTTGGACACGCGAGACGAGGAGCACACGGCCGTCTCCGACCCGGGCGGCGTGGTCCATGAAATCGAGGGTGTCGGCGAGGGCGTCGAGGGCTCGGCGATCCCCGGCGGGCAGGCCCTCGGCAACCTCCTCGTCCACCAGGCGGCGGCGCCAGTGGTGCGTGTCGTCGACGTCCCGAGGAGCGTCGTCCACGCAGGGCTCGATCCGGAGCACCAGGTGAGGATCGTCCGACGGCGGCAGCTTCGAGGGCCCGACGTCGGCGCGCGGGTGACGACGGTGCTCTTCGTCCAGGAGTCGACCGTACTGGGCCGGCGCGACGTGATGCCCGCGCTTGAGCGCGCTCGGCTCCACGAGCGCGTTGGCGAGCGAGACGACGACGGCTACTGCCCTGTCGATCTTCACACCAGGCATGAGCTCCGGCCGCTGCCGGAGCAGCTCGAGCCCGGTGTCGAGCGAGTCGATGAGGCCGAACGGGCTGGCGTTCGCGTCGGCCGAGCGGGCCTGCTCGCGGCCCTTCCACGACACCGAGACCGCGGGACGGTCGGTGAAGTCGAGGTGGCACTCGCCGCACTTCCGGTCGCAGTGCGCGGAGATCGGTGCCTCAGGAGACTGACGGCTGCGAGCGAGCACCAGCTTGGCGGAACGGCCGCCAAGCTCGTCGAGCAGCAGGTCGGCCTCGTCGACGAGCACGACGTCGAAATCGTCTCCGCCGAGCATCCCGGGCCACTTGTCGTGCAGCAGGTGCGCGTGCGTCGCGAGCACGATCGGCGCGCGATGCGCGAGCTTCATCGAGGCGCTCCGGGCGCAGCAGATCCCGTTGGCGAGCTCGCGGATGTCCGACCGGTCGACGATCTGCCTCTTCCGCCGCCTGATGGTCGCGAGCTTCGCGTTCGGCTTCGGCCCGTTCGCGTCGGGCACCGTCACGTCGTTCGGGCAGCCGTGGCAGTGGGGCCGCTCAGCGAACGCGGGAACACAGCGCTCGCGCTTCGCGCCGCGACCGAGGAGCTGGACCGCGAACTTCCCCGGGAGGAGCGCGCCAGAGGCCGCCTCCCGCAGGTACTTCGCGACCTCCTCTAGCGCCCGATGAGACTGGGCTGCGACGAGCACGCGCTTCCCCGCGTTCGCGGCCTCGATGGCGAGCTTCGCGAACCGCGTCGACTTCCCCGACCTCGGCGGCACCTGGTACGCGACGATTCCCGGTTCGGTCGGCACCTCGATCGTCGCCGCAGCCGCACGCGCATCACTCGTCGCGCTCGCAAACGACGGGCTCTTCGCGGCGTCGAACGTGGGCGTGCCGCGCACGCGGTAGCAGCGGAGCGCGTCGCAGATGGCGCCTGCCGCAGCCGACCGGCAGGAGCGGTGGTACGAGCTCGATGGATCGTCGGGCCACAGGTCGTCGCTCAGGTCCGGCCCGTCGCCACGGAGCACGAGCCGGCCAGGGCCCTCGTACCGGCTCCGACCGAGAGCGCCCGCCGCGAGTCGGTCAGCGATCTCGCGTCGGTCCCAGCCGAGGGCGCGGAGCTCGTACACGGCCTTCGCCAGCCGATCGAAGCCGATGTGGTCGCCCCGTTCCGCTCGATCGAGGATGGCCCGTGCGCACGGGGTCGTGCCGCCGGGGCCGACGACACGCAGATGCACTCGCGTCGCCTCGCGCTCGCGCTGTCGGCGCGCGACGCTCTGGGGCTTCGGCGCGCGCGCGGCTGGGTCGTGCGTCACGGTCCGGGCGTCGTCGACCGTGACCTCATCGAACCAGGACCGCAGCACGGGGAGCGCGGTGACCGCCGGCGGTCGGCGCGCCACGGGCGTGGCCTCTCGCAGCTCGCTGAAGGAGACCGCAGCCAGGATCTCGCCCGCCGAGACGTACGAGCAGAGGCCGCCGGTCCGCTCGTGCTCGACACCGACGAGGCGATACTGCCCCCGGTCACCGTAGAGCTCGTCGTCGTACAGCGGTGCGCCCATGTGGCCGAGCGCTTGACCCACCCGCTCCCAGAGCGACGCGGCGAACTTCCGGTAGAGGTGCGGCAACTCCACGCAGTTCTCGACACCGAGCGCCGCCTGACGGACGCGGATGACGATGCTCTCGGCGCCGTTGAAGATCGCGTACAGGTCGCGGTCGAGGTCGGCGCCCGCGGCTCGAAGCTCGCGGAGCGCGGTCTGCGCCGCGACGAGGGCGCGGCCCGGCGTCGCCTTGTCCTCGAACTCCATCGCGAAATCGCCGGTCCTGACGCGGTCGCCGACGGGGGCTCGCGCGTCTTCTTCACCGAAGTAGCCCAGGAGCAGGCCGTGCGCGTCCGGGTTGGCGGCGAGGAACGCCGCCTCCGCGTCGATGTCGCCGTACCTGGCGAGCTGGGCGTCCGTGCGCCGCCCGACGGTCTTCACGCCGGCGACGAGGTGCGTGTGCGCCTCGCCCGTTGCGCGGGCCATCGTCCGCGACGGAATCGTCGAGGGCGGACGCCCCGCCCACAGGTCTTCGAGGAGGAGAAGGTCTGCCAGAATCGCGAGCCCGCCCCTGAGCTCAGCCTCGGCCCACACGGGGTCGTACGGCGGGTTGTTCGCCGAGGGCTCCCACGCGGTCCAGGGAGCCGCGCCATTCTCGCCCTTGCGCCGGTACACGAGCAGTCGGTCACCGTGGACGACCGGGAAGCCGGCCCGCGCGAGGTCGGCCAGCACGCCGTCCCCTCGCGCCGAGATCGCCGGTGGCGTGTCGACGGCGTGTTCCGTCGCGAGTGCTTCGACGGGAACCTCACCATCGCGCAGAAGCTGGCGGGCGACCTCGATCGTCGCGAGCGCCTCCGCGAGGTTGTCCGCGAGCAGGCTCCGTATCACCTCTTCGCGGACCTCCTGGACGAAGCGGCTGGTCTTCCGACCCGTCCACCCCTTGCGCTCGCCCGACGTCGTCACGACGACGCGGCTTGTGAAGAGCGCCGCGGACGAGGGGCGCGAAGCCCGAACGCGGAACGGGGCGCCGCCGATCGACTGGTTCGCCGCCGCCTCGCAGACCGTCCGGGCCGTGTCCGCCGTGAGGTCGCCCGCGTAGTAGATCCCGTCGGTCTCGATGCGCAGCGCTTCCGCTCCCTGGCGCTCGAGCGCATCGCGCATCGCGCCCGCGGCGTCACGGCAGAGCGCGGCGACGCCGGCGCGCGCCTGGTGATCGGCGAACCGAAACCGCGCGTCGCCGAGGCAACCGTAGGCGCTGTTTGCCAACCGCTTCAGCGCCCGCTGGACGACCTCCGCCCGTTCCGCTTCGTGCCCGCCACGCTCAACAACCTCCAGCGCCTCCGTCCGTGCGGCGAGCCAGCCACCGACCAGCCGTGGAAACACCTTGAGAACGTCGCTGCGTGGCGCGATCTGGCGGTGGGCGATGATCCTGGGATACGCGCTCGAGAGGTCGACGTGGCCGACGTTCTGGACGCGGCCGAGGCGGGGTGAAGCGATGACGCCGCCGCCCCGCTCGCGAACGCCACGGCTCGGGAATGGCAGCGCGTGGACGCCTTGGTACTCAGCCGTGATCGCGCGTTCGATGAGGGCACCCGGACCGCGGTGAGCGGCCTCGGCGAGCGTGACGGGCAGCGTGCGAGCGAGGTGAAGCGCGACAGGGAGGTGCCCGGCGCAGAGGCGCGCGGCGAGTTCAAGCGACTCGGCGGCGACGTCCTCGGCAGCCCACGGGTCCGTGCGCGCGGCGGCAATGACGCGGGGCCCCGCCGCGACAGCCTCGGGGACACGCCGCCCGCGTCGACGCGCAAGATCTGCGAGGTCGAAGGCGTCGGTGTCATCGCCGTCGCGGCACAGGCTCTCGAGGTCGATGATGGAGATGCCCGGTATGCGGGCGCGCCAACCGCCCAGGAGGTTCAGTTCCTGCCCCACCCGTCGGAGGCTTGCGTCGAGCAGAGCGAGCCCGACCCGCGCGAGCCTGAACCCGACGAGGACGTCCACGTCGAGGGCATCGATGCGGGTCACGAGACGCTGGGCGACGCCGGCGGGCGCGCCAGTGAAGGTCTCGCTGCCGGCGGCGGTGTGCAGCGCCGCCGCGACGAGCACGTTGTGTGGATCCCCGGGGTCGTTCGCGTCGACGAAAGGCTCCTCGCGTCCGACGACGAGATGGACGACACCGACCCGCACGTCCGCGTCGTCCACATGCGCGAAGAACCGCTCGCCAGACTCCACGAGGTGGCACTCATGCGGGGCCGGCACGTACCACTCGTCGTCGTCGCGCAGCGGACGCGCAGTGAGCGTCTCGATCGCCAGGAGCAGCTCGGCCCGAGACGCGCCGGGGCGGAGCCGGAGCAGGTGGCGGAGCCCTTCGCCGGGTAGCTCCGTGACCTCCGCGAGGGCGGTGACCTCCCGTGCTCGCGCGAGGTCGCTGCGCGACGTGAGCAGGTACGGCCTCACTGCGGAGGGCATGTCGACCTTGGCACCATGGGACGACCGCCGGTGGACGCGCGTCGAGCCGTCCGGGTCGGCCTCGACCGCCACGAGGGTACCGACGCCGCGTGCGACAGACCCAGATCCGTCGTCGTCGTCGGACCGCATGCCGCTCAGTCTTCCTCGGCGGACGAGGCCCGGGTCGGTCCGCCGGAACCGGACGGCACAACGACCCGCTCAGGGGCCGCCGCGAGCGCCTTCGCGATCGCGTTGCTCAAGATCCGAGCCGCGGTCGCGTCGCCGGCGGCCGCCGCCTCGGCGAGCACCGAGCCCAACACCGCGACCATCCACGCGCGGCAGTAGGGGGTGCGCGGGACGGTATTCACCCGCGACGCGAAATGGTCCGAAGGGGTCCTGAAGTGGTCCCAGGCGTCGCAACCCGTGTCGTCTCGATCGCTGATCGCCCCGTTTTCATGGGGGTTGGCGCCTGGACGAGACCCCTGGCCTCGATTCAAAATCCGCTATCCGCGAGGGTGTGAGGGTTCGAGTCCCTCCTCGGCTATCTCACGAGCGTCGTGGGTTCGACGTGGGCGAGGGTCCGACGGCGAGCTGCCGGATCAGGTGCCCATCCGCGTCGGCGACGCCTCGGCGTGCGGCGTGGCTCAAGGCGCGAGTCCGTCGATCCGGAGCGGCGCCACCAGCGGCGCGACAGGCTCGGCGAGCGCGGCCTCCGCGAAGCCGACGCTGATCGCCTGCGCGGCGAGCCCGAGGAGCCCCGCGATGAGCATGCCCACGTCCGTCGGCACGTCGGCGATCGCGCCGATGACGCCCGCGAGCAGCATCGCGACGGGCGGCGACCACATGAGGAAGTGCGCCTCGACCCCGACGCGCGGATCGTGCGTGAGCTCGGTGTGGCGGATGGCGCCGTAGGTCGTCCCCGCCGCGCCGAGCGCGAGGCCGAAGACGAGCATCCCGACCTCGTCGCCGGCCCCGGCGAGCCCGGTCACGCCCCCGCCGAGGAGCGCGCCCTCGAGCAGACCGTTGAACCCCGTCGTGAGGACGAGCGAGCCGTCCGCGTCCCAGCCGCTCTCTCCCCCGACGCCCCCGAAGATGGGCGGGACGACGAGGATGGCGAGCGCGTCCGCGATGGCGATGGCGGTCGCGGCGAGGGCGTCGAGGAAGGTGTTCGGGGCGACGAGCTGGCAGAGAGGCAGGGAGGCGAAGCAGAACATCACGGCGACGTCCGAGTGCCTCGTGGCGGTCGCCACCATCGCGGCGCTGATCGGGACGGAGAGGAGCAGCACCCCCTCGAGCGACCCGAGGTAGATCGCCGCGCCGTTCGCGGCCTGGAGCGGCTCCTCCTGAGCCCGCGCGGCCGCGGTCGTCGTGAGCGCCGTGCAGCCGATGGCGAGCGCCAGCGCGAGCGTCCCGAGTCGAGCCCGATCGATCACGGCTCACGCTACCATGGCGCGCCACGACGCGGCGAGGCGCTCGAGCGCACCGCCCCTTCGCCCTCCTCGAACGCCATGCTCCGCGCCCTCACTCGCCTCTCGGTCCGGCTCGTCGAGCGCTACCTGCCCGACCCCTACGTCTTCGTCCTCGTCCTCACCGCGCTCGCCGCGCTCGCCGCGATGGGGCTCGAGCGAGAGACGCCCGTCGAGGTGCTCGCGATGTGGGGCGAGGGCTTCTGGGGCCTGCTCTCGTTCACGATGCAGATGATCCTCGTGCTCGTGACGGGCACGCTCCTCGCGCTCACCCCGCTCGTCACGCGTGGCCTCGAGCGGCTCGCGCGGCTCGCCCGCTCGCCCGGATCGGCCGTGATCGTCGTGACGCTCGTCGCGCTCGCGGCGAGCTTCCTCAACTGGGGGTTCGGCCTCGTCGTCGGCGCCATCTTCGCGCGCGAGGTCGCGCGCAGCGTGCGGGTCGACTACCGCCTCCTCATCGCGAGCGCCTATAGCGGCTTCCTCATCTGGCACGGCGGGCTCTCGGGCTCGATCCCGCTCACCATCGCGACCGAGGGGCACTTCGCGGCCGATCGCATCGGCGTCATCCCGACCTCGCGCACGATCTTCTCGAGCTTCAACCTCGGCGTCGTCGTCGCGCTCGTCGTGATCGTGCCGCTCGTCAACTGGCTGATGCTCCCGCCCGAGGCCGAGAGCGTCCTCGTCGATCCCGAGCGCCTCGAGCGCGCGAAGGAGCCCGAGCGCGAGGGCGCCTCGACCCCGGCGGGCAGGCTCGAGGAGAGCCGCGCGCTCGGCGTCGGCGCGGGGCTCGTCGGGCTCGCGTACCTCGGGCACGGGATCGCCACGGGCCACGCGAGCCTCAACCTCGACACGGTGAACTTCGCGTTCCTCTTCCTCGCGATCCTCCTCCACGGGAGCCCGCGGCGGCTGCTCGCGGCGCTCGAGCGGGCCATCGCAGGGACGGGCGGGATCGTCCTCCAATTCCCGTTCTACGCGGGGATCATGGCGATCATGCTCCAGTCGGGCCTCGCCGTGACGATCTCGCGCTTCTTCGTCTCGTTCGCGACGGCGGAGTCGCTGCCCTTCTACACGTTCATGAGCGCCGGGCTCGTCAACCTCTTCGTCCCCTCGGGAGGGGGCCAGTGGGCCGTCCAGGCGCCGGTCGTGATCGAGACCGCGCAGGCGCTCCACGCGGACATGGCGCGCAACGCGATGGCGGTCGCGTGGGGTGACGCGTGGACGAACCTGATCCAGCCCTTCTGGGCGCTCCCGGCGCTCGCGATCGCGGGCCTCCACGCGAAGGACGTGATGGGCTACTGCCTCGTCGTCCTCGTCGTCTCGGGCGTCGTCATCTCGCTCGGGCTGACCTTCCTCTGACGGCGCGCGCAGCCGCGCACGCGCGCCTCGCCGATCGGTCGGTCCGAGCGCGCGGAGGGCGCGTGGCTCGACGCGCAGGCTTCTGGCAGAACCGCGCCATGACCTCCGCGCATCCCACCACCGTCATCGTCGGCGTCGGCCCGGGCCTGGGCGCCGCGCTCGCCGCCCGCTTCGCGCGCGAGGGCCACGCGATCGCGCTCCTCTCGCGCTCGAGCGAGCACCGCGAGCCGATCCTCGCGTCGATCCGCGGCGCTGGAGGCCGCGCCGAGGGCTTCGACTGCGACGCGGCGAGCGCCGAGTCGGTCGCGCGCGCGTTCGCCGAGGTGCGGCGCGCGCTCGGCGATCCGGAGGTGCTCGTCTACAACGCGGGCGCCTTCGTGATGGCCGGCGCGCTCGAGCTCACGCCCGACGCGTTCGAGGCGGCCTGGCGCGTCAACTGTCAGGGGGGCTTCCTCGCTTCGCGCGAGGTCCTCCCCGCGATGCTCGAGCGGGGGCGCGGCACGATCCTCTTCACCGGCGCGACGGCGTCGGTCCGCGGGGGCGCCCGCTTCTCCGCGCTCGCCGTCGGCAAGTTCGGCCTGCGCGCGCTCGCGCAGAGCCTCGCTCGCGAATTCGGCGCGCGCGGCGTCCACGTCGTCCACGTCGTCGTCGACGGCATGATCGACGGCGAGCGCATCCGCGCGCGGCTCCCCGAACGCGGCGCCGACACCTTCCTCGACCCCGCCGCGCTCGCGGAGACCTACTGGCAGCTCCACGCGCAGCCGCGCTCCGCGTGGACGCTCGAGCTCGACGTGCGACCGAACGTCGAGCGCTTCTGATCGCGCGGCGGCGGCCGACGCGCCGAGGGGGTAGGCTCACCCGCGACGCTCCCGCGCGAGCCTCGCGATCCCGCCATCGGACCGCCGACCCGAGAGCCGAGCGCCCTCACCCAGAGGAGGAGCCCCGATGCCTGCGAACGTGAGCGTGGAGAAGAACGAGATCCGCACCGCGAAGACCCAGCTCGAGCGGATGCGGGCGACGGTGCGTCGCGCCGTGTCGATCGGCCCCCGCTTCTTGCGCGGCGAGATCGACGCCGATCGAATGGCGAACACGATGGTCTCCGCCGTCGAGGACTTCGCCGCCGCCGAGCGCGAGACGGGCGCGGCCGCTCGGGCGCACGGCGAGGAGGCCGAGGTGCTCCTCGAGGTCATCCGCGAGCTGCGCGCGTGCGGCTCGGGCTACCTCGCGGGGCGCTGCGACGGCGCGTGCGTGGGGCGCACGATGCGCGCCCTCGTCGACGAATTCGGCGAGCGCTGAGCCGCCCGCGCTCGGAGCGGCCCGGACGCGCTGTCAGAACAAGAACGCGGTGCAGTACGCGGGGGCGCAGCTCCCGCGCTCGGCGACGCGTCGGCACGCGAGCCCGTCGCGGCACTCGTCGAGGAGGCAGGGCTCACCCTCGCGCGGCCTCGGCGCGCAGCGCAGCGTGGCGCTCGCGTCGAGGACGCAGGCGCCCTCGCGACCGCACTCGTTCCCATCGCGGCAGGGCTCTCCCGCGGCCAGGGCGGGCGCGCAGGTCCTCCGGTGGACGTCGCAGTAGAGCCCGTCGAGGCAGACCTCGTCGCCGTCGCACGTCCCGCCCTCGCCGCGGCGGGCTCGGCACACGTTGTCCGCGCCCTCGAAGACGCAGCCGAGGCCGTCGGCGCAGTGCGGGACGCCGAGCGCGCACGTCTCGCCCTCGGTCGGCGGCGCGCTGCAGACGCGCGCGACGCACGCGAGGCCCTCCGCGCAGACGACGGGCCCGAGGGGTCCCATCGCGCACGGCTCTCCGAGCCCAGGCTCGGCCGCGCAGAGGCCCTCGACGCACGCGAGCCCAGGCGCGCACGTCACCTCGTCGAAGCACGGCGCTCCGCTCGAGGGCGCGAGCGCGCAGCGCCCCGGCTCGCCCTCGGCCTCGATGACGCAGACCATGCCGCTCGCGCAGTCGCTCTCCTCGCGGCACGCGTCGCCGACGGCGGTCGGGCGGCACGCGCGCGCCGCCGACGCGAGGCACCCGAGCCCCGGCGCGCACGCCTCCGTCGTCGCGCACGCGCTGCCAGCGCTGCTCACGTCGAGCTCCGCGCAGCGCCCCTCGAGGCAGTCGAGCTCCGCCTCGCAGTCGAGCGCGTCTCGACAGGCCGCGCCCGCCGCGGCCCCGCGGCGACAGCTCCTCTCGGCGCAGCGGAGCCCCTCGCCGCAGGCGCGCTCGCCCCCGCACGCCTCGCCCTCGCCGCCGAGCGCGGGCGCTCCCTCGGGGCGGCTGAGCACGGCGCACCGCGCGGCCTCGACGTCGCTCGGGACGGCCAGGCAGCCCTCGGCGAAGCGCGTCAGGGTCTCGACGCAGGCGGCGACGCCGTCGAGCCGCACGAGCGCCTCCCCGCGCTCGACCGGCGCGCGGTAGCGCTCGAGCGAGCCGCGGCAGCTCGCCTCGTAGCGCGCGGCGCAGTCGGCCGGATAGCCGGCGATGGCCGCGCACCCGCAGGCCTCGACGCGCGCGCAGTACGCGGCGGCCATCGCGGGGCAGTAGGCGTCGGCGAGCGCGTCGAGCCCGGCGCGAGCGCCCGCGTCGAGCGCGTGGCCGGCGTCGCCTCCTTCCGGAGCGGGCGCGCTCGGCTCGCAGGCGGCGAGCGCGAGCGTCGTCGCCAAGACGGCGAGGCCCGAGAGGGCCGCGAGGCCGGGCGTGGTCGCGGGGAATGAGCGGCTCGTCATGGGGCTCCGCGTGGGATCGGGTGGGGCGTGAGGGTCGCGTGGATCGGGGCGGGTGCGCGCCGCGGCTCGAGGGCGCGGATCAGCCGCGCGCGTCCTCGAGGTCGGCCGCGTCGCTCGCGCCCGCGTCGTCGCTCGCGCCCGCGTCGTCGAGGGAGCCCGCGTCGTCGAGGGAGCCCGCGTCGTCGAGGGAGCCCGCGTCGTCGAGGGAGCCTGCGTCGGCCGGCTCCGGGGCGTCGTCGCTCACGCCCGCGTCCATCGGCTCGGGCGCGTCCGCGATCGGGGCCGCGTCGAGCGCGGCGTCGTCGTCGCTCGGCGCGTCGAGCGCGGGGGCCGCGTCGCGGCTCGCTCGCCCCGCGTCGGGGCGCCCGGCGTCGGGCAGCCGCTCGCAGATCCCCTCGTCGGAGCACGCGTACCCGGCGATGCAGTCGTCCTCGCTCCGGCACGCGCGCCCCTCGAGCGACACGGGGCCGAACGCGCAGCCGACGACGAGGAGCGAGCCGAGCGCGACGGGCAGGCTCGGGCGGAGCGAGGGGAGCCGCATCAGAAGCTGCCTCCGAGCGAGAGCCCGCCGGGAGCGAGCGAGAGGTGGAGCGAGGGCGCGCTCACGCTCGCGCTCGCGCTCGCGCTCGCGCGATCGGTCGGCGCCGGGTGCTGCGAGAACGGGAGGACGACGAGCCAGATCGCGCCGATCGTCACGAGGCCGGCGCCCACGCCATAGAGGACGTTCGCGCCGAGCTCGAGATCCGGCAGCATCCGCCCGAGCTCGGCCGCCCGCGTCTGCGTCGTCGAGGGGTCGATCGCCTCGTGGTAGCTCGCGTTGCCGACCTGCCCGAGCACGATCGCCGCGAGGAGCGAGAGGCCGCCGAGGGAGAGGCTCACCGCGGGCGCGGCCCAGAGCTCGGGCGCGGGCCCTGGCTGCCACGTGAGGCCCGGCTCGCTCGGCGCGCTCGATGCGCTCGCGCGCTCGCCGTCGGCGTCGTCGGCGCGGGCGACGCTCGCGCGGGCGAGCGGCAGCGAGAGGGCGAGGGAGAGCGTGAGCGCGAGCGCGGGGAGGCGGAGCACGTCGCGATGCTGTCCCATGCGCGTCGAGCGCGCCACACGCCCTGGGCCGCGCGTGGGCCGTGCTACCGTTCGCGCCGATGACGCGTCGTCCTCCTCGATCGGCTCTCGCCTCCACCGCGCTCGTGCTCGCGCTCGCCCTCGCGGCGTGCACGCCCCAGGGGGATCCCGCGATCGGCGGCGCGGGCTTCTCGGACGACTTCGAGCGGACGGAGCTCGGCGACGTCTGGAACAACACGGGCGCGTCCTGGCGCATCGTCGATGGCGAGCTCGTGATCCGGAACGCGCGCAACCGCCCCCTCTGGCTGCGGCGCGTCTTGCCGCGCGACGCGCGGATCGAGTTCGACGTGCGCTCGATGAGCCCCGAGGGCGACATCAAGTGCGAGGTCTTCGGCGACGGCACGTCGCGCGCGACGACCGAGAGCTACACCGCGACGAGCTACGTGGTGATCTTCGGCGGCTGGAGCAACTCGCTCAACGTGCTCGCGCGCCTCGACGAGCACGGCGCCGATCGCGTCGAGGCGCGCGGCCGGCGCGTCGAGCCGGGGCGCACCTACCACGTGCGCGTCGAGCGGCGGGGCCAGACCATCACGGCGTGGGTCGACGACGAGGAGCTCGTGTCGATGACCGACCCGGATCCGCTCGAGGGGCGCGGGCACGACCACTTCGCGTTCAACGACTGGGACGCGGAGGTCCACTTCGACAACCTCCGCATCACCCCGCTCTGACGGCGCGCCGTCAGCGCTGCGCCCCCGCGAGCGCGCGCGAGGCGCCGTTCATCGCGCTCCGCACCGCGCCTTGGAGCGCGCGCTCGGCGAGCAGCCGCTCCTGCGTGGTCCGGGCGGCGCCGCTCCGCAGGGGCTCGGAGCCCGTCGCCGCGCCGTTCAGCGCCGCCCGCAGGTTGAGCCCGGGATCGTCGAGGAGCATGAGGCTGACCTCGCACCGCACGCGCAGATCGCGCCCCGCCTCTGGGCGCATCGTCCGGATCGATCCGTCGAGGCGAAAGCGACGGATCCTGCGGCGATCGATCTCCCTCGCCTCCTCGCTCGTCGGCGCGCCGGCGAGGATGCCGACCCCGCGCACCTCGCCGAGCGCCCGCGTCACCTCGCTCCGCAGCACGGCGGCGAGCGGATCGTGCGGATAGCCGCTGCGGTTCTCCATCGAGCCGAGCACGACGACGTAGCGCGTGTCGGCCCACCGGATCGGAGGGATCGTCACCGAGGTCGGCGGCTGGGTGGAGGCCGGTGGGGGCCTCGCGCCGACGACGGCGCCTGGCCCGGCCGGCGTCGGCGCGCTCGAGCGGAGCGACTCGTGCACCTCCACGCGGCTCTCGATCGCGCGGATGGCGCGCGTGGCCGCGTCGCGCACCTGGGGCGTCCCATCGCGCGACAGCGCGTGCAGGGCGCCGAGCTGCGTCGGCCCTCCGATCCGCGCGAGCCCCTCGGCGGCGGCGGCGCGCACGGCCGGGTTCTCGTCCGTGAGCGCCGTCGCGAGCGGGGCCGCCATCGACGGATCGGCGCTCGCGCCGAGCGCCATCGCGGCGCGGATCCGCGCGCGGAAGTCGCGGCTCTCGCGCAGGACCCGGATGATCGCGGTGCGATCGGCGAGCTGCCCGCGCGCGGCGAAGCCCGGCGCGAGGACGAGGACGAGGCAGCCGAGCGCGAGCGCCGGCACGAGGCGCGCGACCCACGCGCGAGCGCTCGAAGAGGTGGAGTCGTGGTGCGGCCTCGTCACGTGCCTCGATCCTCGATCGCGGGGTCGCTCGTCGCGCGTGACGAGCGCCTCTATGACGCCAAACGTCCGGCTCGTCGTCAACGGCCAACGCGAGAGCGCAGAGACGCGCGGCGCCGCCGCCTCTTCAACGTCGAGCGACGCGCGCTGTCAGCTCGCGGGGCGCGGGAGGGCGCTCAACGCGCGAGCAGCGACGCGTCGAGGGCCGCGAGCTCGCGCGTGGCGGCCTCGGCCCACCCGCGGTTGGCCCTCGGGCTCGCCGGGCTCGGGTGGAGGATCGAGCCGATCCGGAGCGCCTCGCGCGCCCCGAGCACGGCCTCGGCGCGCGCCGCTCCGAAGGCCCCGACGCCGATCACCCACCGCGGCGAGAGGTGATCGATCGTGCGCTCGAGCGCGCGATCACAGGCCGCGAAGAGCGCCGCGCGCTCTTCCGGCGGGAGCTTGTCCGGCGTCCGGTTTCGGCCGCTCTCCTCGAGGAAGACGAGGGGGCAGTAGTTCACGACGAAGAAGCGCGCGAAGAAGGTGCGCGGATCGGGGTGCTGAGCGCGGACCCACCCCCAGAAGCGCGCGCCCGAGACCTCGGAGCGTCGACACGCGAAGCCCTCGATCGGCCGCTTGGGGTGGGCCCCGCGGACGGCGTCGATGTCCGCGTCGATGCCGAGGTAGTCGCGCACGATCGAGACCTCGCCGAAGGGCACGCCCGTCTGCGTCATCCCGAAGGGGCCCGGGTTCATCCCGAGGAAGATCGCCTCCTTCGCGCCTCCTCCATAGCGCTCGAGGTACTGCTCGTAGGGCCGCCGCGCGTAGAGGAGGGGATTGTAGACGTAGGCGACCGGATCGTGGAACGCGAGCGCGTCGACCTCGCGCGCCAGATCGCGGCCGATCGTCGCGAGGGCGCTCGTCATGCGAGGACGTTCACCTTCACCTTGGGCGCGGGGACGCGCGCGAGCCCGCTCCGCTCGAGGTGCGCCAGGACCTGGAGGACGGTCGCCTCGTCCCACGCGTCCGCGATGATCTGCAGGCCGACGGGCATGCCGCGCGCATCATGGCCGACCGGCGCCGTGCCGGCGGGGAGCCCCGTCAGGTTGGCGAGGTAGACGAAGCGCGAGGCGTCGGCGAGCGCGAGCGTGTCGACGACTCCGTCGCGCATCTCCGCGTCCGAGACGAGCGGCGCGCCCCGCACGGAGGTCGGGAGCGCGAGCACGTCGACGTCGCGGAGCGCGCCCGCGACCTCCGCGCGCAGGCCCGCGCGCAGGCGCTGCGCGTCGAGGTAGTCGTCGCTCGTGAACGTGCTCATCGTGCGGCAGAGGAGCTGGAGGTCGACGCCGAGCGAGGCCCACGCGCCGCGGCGCTCCTCGAAGAGCGCGGCGAAGGCCTCGAGCCCGATCGTCAGGTAGCCGATGGCGCTCGCGTGCGGCGCGAGCGCGAGCGTGACCGGCACGAGGTGCGCGCCCTCGGCCTCGAGCGCGCGGAGCGCGTCGCGGATCGCCCCCGCGACCGCGGGCTCGGCCGCGTCGATCTCGTCTTCGACGACCCCGATCCGCAGGCCGCGCACGCCGCGCTTGAGCGCCGCGACGAGCCAGCCGCGATCGAAGCCGGGGTTGCCGACGGTGAGCGGATCGCCCGGATCCTCGCCGCTCGTCGTCTCGAGCAGGAGCGCGAGATCGACCGCGCTCGCGCCGATCGGGCCGAGGTGCGCCATCGTGCCGCCGAAGCCGTCGCCCTGGCGCGAGATCCGCCCGAACGTCGGCTTGATGCCGAAGAGCCCTTGGAAGGCCGCGGGCAGCCGGATCGAGCCTCCGCCGTCCGAGCCGAGGGCGACGGGCGCGAGGCCCGTGGCGACGGCGACGGCCGCTCCGGTCGAGCTGCCGCCCGCCGCGAAGCGCGGATCGCAGGCGTTTCGAGGGAGCCTGCGTTGCGTCGAGAAGCCGAGCGGCGACATCCCGTACTCGGTCATCATCGTGTGACCGAGCACGATCGCCCCGGCGTCGCGGAGCCAGCGCACCGCCGTCGCGTCCTTCGCGTCGGCCGCGGGTGGGCGCGCGAGGCCGAGCGTCGCGCCGCGCCCCTCGAGGTCGAGCTCCTCCTTGATCGGGACGATCACGCCGTCGAGCGGGCCCTTCGCGGCGCCGTCCCGGTGGCGCGCCGTGCTCGCGCGCGCGGCCTCGCGGGCTCGCTCCTCGTCGACGTAGCTCATCGGGCCCATCGAGGGCGCGTGCGCCTCGAGCTCCCGGACCGCGGTGATCGCGCGCTCGAGCACCTCGGTCGGCGTCGTCGTCTTCGCCTGGTAGGCCGCGCGGTAGGCGACGGCGCTCGGTGTGTCGTGGGCGTCCGCGGGGAGCGCCAGCTCCGCCGAGGTGCGCGGGTGCGCGCTGCGGGCCTGGAGCGGGCGGGCGTCGAGCGGGAGCGCCCCTCGGAGCCGCTCCGGCAGCGCTCGCGCGCGCTCGATCCCGAGGTTCGCGCGGAGCACCTTGCCGAGCACCGCGCGGACGGGCTCCGCGTCGGTCGAGCGGACGATGCCGCGGAGCGCGCGGCCCGAGAGGCGGGAGGGCAGGGGCAGCTTCATGGTGAGCGACCATCGCCCCCGCGACGCTCGGGGTCAACGGCGACCTCGCCCGCCTCGCTCGAGGCGCGCGCGAGGCGTCCTGCGCGAGGATCGTTTCCTCCGAGCGTTCCACGGCGCGTCGCTCTAGGCTCGCGGCGATGGCGACGGCGAAGCGTCCGCGGCGAGAGCGCGTGCTCGGGATCGACCCGGGGACGCGTCGGCTCGGCTGGGGCGTGGTCGATCGGCTCGGCGTCCGCGTCTCGGCCGTGGCGGCGGGCGTCCTCGCGCTCGACGAGCGCCTCCCGCTCGAGCGCCGCCTCGCCCAGGTGCACGCCGCGCTCCTCGAGCTGGTCGGCACCTACGAGCCCTCGGTCCTCGCCGTCGAGGACATCTTCTACGCCCGCTTCCCGCTCGCGGCGATCAAGCTCGGTCACGTGCGCGGGGTCGTCCTGCTCGTCGGGGCCGAGCGTGAGCTCGAGATCGCGTCCTACCCGCCCGCCCTCGTCAAGCGCACGATCGCCGGCCGCGGCGCCGCGGAGAAGGCCCAGGTGGGGCGGCTCGTCGCGGCGACGCTCGGGCTCGCGTCCGTCCCGCCCGCGGACGCCGCCGACGCGCTCGCGATCGCGCTCACGCACGGCGTGAAGGCCCCCATCCGCTGACCCGAGCCTCGCCAGAGGTGGAGGCGAGGTCCGCGAACGTGCGGGCGCGACCCCAAGGTGAGCCCCGGTCGTCAGTCGAAGGGATCACTGTACGTCTGTTCTCCCATCGGGCGCTCTCGCCCGCGAACCAGGAGAAGACCATGGCCGCCCGCCCCGCCTCGATGTCCAGCCGCTCCCCCGCCTCCGCCTCGCCCCAGGCTCCGCGCCCCCGACGCCTCGACGTGAGGCGCAACGCCGAGCGCCTGGCGCGCGAGGCGTTCGACGAGGCGCGGGCCGCGGCCGCGCGGCCGCTCGAGGAGGCGCGCGCCTTCGACGCCCTCGCGCTCACGGAGCTGCCGCGCCCCACGATCCTCGAGCTAGACGTGGCCGGCTGGTCCGGGCCCGTCTGGGTGCGGAGCGCGCTGGGGCGCGGGCCCAACCCGATCCCGGCGCTCGATCCCGTCATCGACGCGCCCATCTGGCGCGCGATCGCGCTCGCCACCGCCGCGGACCGGCTCCGGCCGGTCGATCTGCGCGCCGTCCTCGGCCTGCTCGCCGTGCGCCCTGGGCTCGGCCGCGACGAGCCGTCGGACGAGGCGTCGCGTCGAGCCCAGGCGCTCGCGTTCATCGAGGCCGCGATCGACGGCGTCCCGCCCTCGCCCGAGCGGCTCACGATCGGCGAGACCCTCCACCGCCTCGGCGCGCGGCTCTTCTCCGTGCGGATCGAGGACGAGCCCGCGACGAGCTTCGCCCCGCTCGCCGAGGCCTCTTGAGCGTGGGGGCCTCGCCCACGGCGCCTCGGGGCCTCCCGGCGCGACGGATCACGTCGAGCGAGGCGCGCCGTCGGCTGGCCCCGCGCGTGGGGCGGTCCAGCGCGTGTGGGCGGCGAACGCCGCGCGGAGCGCCTCCGGGTCGTCGACGACGCGGTGCGGGATCGGCGCGCGATGGCGGCCGCGCAGCTCGTAGTAGAAGTAGCGCTCGGCCACGCGCTCGCCGGCCGCGCTCACCTCGCTCCAGGGGAAGCGCGCCGACTTGCCGCCCCGCTCGAGGACGATCCCCGCGTCGTCGAGCGTGACGACGACGCGCTCGGGGCCAGCTCGCCGCCGATCGGAGAGGACGCGGCGGAGCACGAGGAAGGGCCGCGAGAGGCGCAGGAGGCCGAGCGCGAGCGCGGCGACGCCGACCCACCGCGCGCTCGCGGCTCCCTCGAGCGCGAGCGTCGCCACGCCGAAGAGGATGAGGAGCGCCGTGATCGTACGCTGGAGGAGCCCTCGTCGGCTCCGGTCCTCGGTGAGCCACGCCGTCCGCAGCTCGTCGTCCGTCAGCGTGATCTCGTAGCGGAGCGGGGGCATCCGAGGTCACTCGGGCTCATCGCGGGCGGCGCGGCGCGGCGGGTCGGCTCGCCGAAGCGCGCCCGCGCTCGCGCCGGACGCGCTCGATCGCGCGCGCCTCGTGGGCGATGACGCCGTTGAACGGCGCCGCGATGGGCTCCCCCGTCTCGGTGATGATCGCGATCGCGCGCGCCGGCGTGAGCGCGGGATCGAGCGAGAACAGCTTCGCCGCGAGGTTCGCCGCGTTCGGGGACGCCATCGACGTGCCCGAGAGCGGGACGTGCTCGCCGTTGGGGATGACGCTGTCCACCTCGACCCCGAAGTCGAAGACGCGCACCCGCTCCGGGCTCGAATTCGTGAAGGTCGCCCAGCTGCCGTAGCGGTCGACCGCGCCGACGGCGAGGACGTTCGGCGCGTCGATCGACGAGGCGACCGTCCCGTACTCCACGACGTCGTGGTTCGAGTTGCCCGCGGCGATGACGAAGAGGGTGTCCGGGCAGAGCTCGAAGATCCGCGCCCAGTTCGCGCGCCGCGCGGCCTGGATCTGGCGCGCGCGCGCCTCGATCGCCTCGGGGCTCGCGTAGCGATCGGTCTCGTAGCCGAGCTCGGCGGCGACGTAGTCCTCCTCGAAGCCGAGGCTCGCGTTGACGACGCGCACGCCGTGCGCGCGGATGAACGCGGCGATCTGCTCGATGTTGTCGCGCTCGGCGGCCAATTCCTCGTCGGTCGGCCCGCGGTGGTGGTAGACGCGCGTCTCGCCCGCCCACGCCGAGCGGAAGATCGCGAGGCGCGCTTGGGGGAGGCCCGCGAGCAGGATCCCCGCGACGTGGGTGCCGTGCCCCCACTCCCCGATCGCGTCGAGGTTCGTGTCGAGGCGCTCGAGGCTCTCGGCGTCGGTCGCGCTCCGCATGAGCGTGAGCACCCGCTGCGCGGCGTCGGTCGACGCCATGCCCGCGCGCAGGTCCATCACGCCGCGCAGAAATGGCGCGTACTGCGCGATCACGTCGGCGCCCGGATCGTAGAGGTAGCCGCGCTGGGCCGGATCCGGATCGGAGATGACGCCGTGGACGTCGTCGACGAGCCCGTTCGCGTCGTCGTCGAGCCCGTTCGGCTGCTCCCGCGGGTTCGTGAAGAGCCGATCGCCGAGCGCGCGCCCCTCCCCGAAGAGCGCGTCGGCGACGCCCGTGTCCCAGACGGCGACGACGACCGGGTGGGCGTCGCGCGCCGAGGCGAGATCGACCGTCGAGAAGGCGTAGTCGGGATCGGCAGGCCGCGCGTCGTTCTCCGCGCGGACGGCGGCGATGGCCGCGAGGAAGGTGGCTCGATGCGCGACGATGTCGCCGAGGACGTGCTCGGCGAAGAGCGCCCCGGTCGCCGTGTCGAGCGTCACGAGCTGCCCGTGGAGCTGCTCGAGCTGAGCGCGGATCTGCGCCGGATCCTGGTAGAGCTGGAAGGCGACGGTCGCGGCGCCGAAGCGCGCGCGCGGCAGCGCGCGGAGCACGTCGGCGACCGCGGCGCTCTGCGCGTCGGCGTCGCGACCGCTCGCCTCGGCGCGCGCCCGCGCGATGACCGAGAGGAGCGTGCTCCCGACGTAGGCGTTGTTGCGGTTACGAGCGTGCTCGCGGACGAGCTGGATCGTCCGCGCCGCGTCGTCGAGCGCGCCGGCGGCGAGGTCCGCGACGGCGAGGTTGAGCAGCTGCTCCGAGGCGTGGGCGCCGAGCTCGGGTGGAGCGACGCTGTCGTCGAGCCAGCGGGCGCGATCGGCCAGATCGACGGACGGATCGCGCTCTCGAGCCCGCGCGACGGCGAGCGCGCGCACGCGGGCGACGAGGCTCGGACCGTCGAGCCCGTCCCAAGGGCTCGGCGCGGCCTGCTCCGTCGCCACGCTCTCCCCGACGTCCGCTCGGCTCGGGCTCGGCGCGGCGGGCTCGGGCGAGGGGCCACAGGCGGCGGAGGCGGCGACGAGGGCGGCGAGGACGAGGACGAGGAGGCGCGGTGATCGGGGCGGGCGCATCGGGCGAGACTGGATCGGTTCGCGCGCTCCGCCAACGTCGTCTCCCGAAAAGGGCGGTGCGAGGGCCGGTCGTTCGTGCATACTCGGGCGGGTCGAGAGCCCTCGCGTGGTTGAATCGGAGGTGACGTCCCAGCGTCTCGGGCTGGCCGCCTTCGCTCGCGGTGCGCGGGAAGACGCGAGGCGTCGTTCTCGTATGAGGTCGTGGTCGGTCGCCCGGAGGGAGCATGTCGTCGATGGGACGGAATACATGGAGTGGTGTCGTCGTCGCGGGCCTCTTCGCGCCCCTGGTGGCGGTGAGCGGGGCCTCCGCGCAGGTGCCGGCCTTCGGGCAGGCGGCGATCGGCGGTGGCCAGCAGATCATGATGCAGGGCATCGCCGGCGGGCCGATGAGCCTCTCGAACGTGGACGGGAGCTGTCGCGGGTATGGGCCCGCCAACCCGAGCCACGTCATCATGGTCCAGCCGGGCACCCAGATGCTCCGGCTCGCCGTCAGCTCGGGCCTCGACTCGACGCTGATGGTCCAGACGCCGGACGGCCGCATCTACTGCGATGACGACGGCGGCGGCTCGCTCGACGCGATGGTGCAGGCGCCCGTCGTCCCCGGCCCGGTCCGGGTGTGGGTCGGCGCCTACTCGTCGTCGCGCTCGGGCCCCTACACGCTCCAGGTGAACGCGATGGGCAGCGGCCCGGTCGTCGCGCCGAGCGTCGGCTCCGTCATCGACATGACCCTGGGAGCTCGCCCCGATCCGCTCATCGTCTCGGGGTCGATGGGGGGCCCGCTGCAGGCGTCGTCGATCGGCAGCTCGTGCTCCGGCTACATCAGCCCGCAGCCCAACCACATCGTGAACGCGCGCTCGGGCTTCCCGAACCTGCGCTTCGTCGTCAGCGGGAGCGGCGATCCGATGCTCATCGTGCGCTACCCCGACGGCCGTGTCCTCTGTAACGACGACGGCGGGGAGGGCCTGAACCCGATCGTCGAGGGGCCGACCGGCCCCGGACAGATCCAGGTCTGGGTGGGGAGCTGGTCGGCGAGCGGCACGGGGAACCCCTACCAGCTCGCCGTCACGACGAACCCGACGGTGACCGCCTCGAACCTCGGCGGGAGCGTCGCCCCCACGCCGCAGCCCGGGCCATCGACGAGCCCCGTGTTCTCGACCGTCGACATGACGCCCGGCGCGCGTCCCGATCGGGTCGTCGTGACGGGGAGCTTCGGCGGCCCGATGGAGGCGCGCGGCGTCGGCGCGAGCTGCACGGGGTGGATCACGGCGCAGCCGAGCCACGTGGTGAACGCGCGCGGGATGTTCCCCAACCTGCGCTTGGTCGTCGCCGCGCCGAGCGGCGATCCGATGCTCGTCGTGCGCTACCCCGATGGTCGTATCGTGTGTAACGACGACGGCGGGGAGGGCTTGAACCCGCTCGTCGAGGGGCCGACCGTGCCCGGCCCGATCCTCGTCTGGGTCGGGAGCTGGTCGCGCGGCCAGGCAGGATCGTATCAGCTCGCCGTGACGACCAACCCGGGCGTCACCGCCTCGAACCTCGGCGGGGGAGGTGGCGTCATCGTCACGCAGCCGCCGCCCCAGCAGCCGCCGCCCCAGCAGCCGCCGCCCCAGCAGCCGCCGCCCCAGCAGCCGCCCATCGTCACCTCGCGGGTCGACCTCCTGCCGCGGATCCCCGTGACGCTGATCGGGCCGGGGATGCAGCTCGGATCCGTCGCCGTCTGGAGCCCACGGCGGGGGCCGAGCGTGGACATCGGGCTCGGCGCGCTCCCGGGCGGCGGCTACCGCGTCACGGCCAGCATCGGCGGTCGGCCGACCGCGACCGTCGACATCCCGGCCGACGTCGCGCGGGACTCCGTCGTCACCGTCACCCGACGCCCGGACGAGCGCTTGCTCGTGCGCGCGGAGCGGGCGCCCTCGGGCAGTGACATCGGTCAGCAGATGTTGATGCTGATCCAGATGGTCAACGGGCAGCCGGTCATCGCGGAGCAGTGGTCGGGGACGTTCTCGACGCGCGGCCCGCGCTGGGCGCGCTGATCCGTCCTCGCCGCCACCGAGCGGGCGCCGTGCAGAGAGCACGCGCGCCCGTTCGCTCGCTCGGGCTCGCGGCGGATCCGCGCCGCCCGGCTCACCGAACGCGGACGAGCGGGTGGGTGCAGGGCGATCCGTCGGCGTAGTCCCACCGGAGCAGCGCTCCTCGCTCGTCGAAGAGGAGGATCGACGAGGACACCGTCCCATACGCGAGCGCCGGCGGCAGGCTCGCGTGCACGCAGATCGCGTCGAGCGAGGTGAGCAGCTCCGGGCTGAGCGGCGAGCCCTCCGGCGGGGGCGGCAGCTCCACGCGGTCCGGCGTGCGGTGGTCGGCGAGCGCGCGGTGCAGGTGACGAACGAGCGCGTCGGGCTCGACCGGGAGCCTCGCCACGAGGCCGATCAGCCGATCGATCTTCGGGAAGCCTCGCCGATCCTCCGGCTCGCCGTTGGTGAGCACCGAGAGGCCCGCCGGGACCTCGAGGAGCCGAGCGGGCGCCTCGTCGCGCAGGCAGGCGATGAAGAGAGCCTGGGCGTCGCCGAAGAGGAGGTTCGCGGGGTTGTAGGCGCTGACGCCGAGCGCGCGGATCCGCTGCTCAGCGCGCTCCCTGTCGCCGTCACGCAGGAGCTCGAGGACGAGCGCGCCGCGGGAGGCTCGCGTCGGGTCGCTCGCGCGGTGGGTGCGGTAGTTCGTGACGGCGGCGACGAAGTGATCGCGGGCGACGCCGAGCCAGGTGCCGCCGGCGACCCGATCCTGCCCCCCGAGGATGGGGACGCTCGCGTCGAGCAGGTGGGGAGGGCTCGAGGCGCGAGCGCGGAATTCGTCGCGGTTGGCGGCGAGGATGAGCGGAAAGCGGGGATGCGCGCGCCGCGCGATCAGGATCGTACACATCCGCAACACCTCGAGCGGCCCGGGCCGCACGCCTCGGGCTGGGCGCGGCACCCGACGACGGGGCGATCGTACACCGCCGCCTCGAGCGCGGCGCGCCGTCACGCCCGAGGGCTCGCGCTTCGGAACAGGGCGAGCGTTGCGGCCGCCCAACCGCGTGACATCGTGCCGCTCGATGCCTCGCGCGCTCGCCGTCCTCGCGCTCGCCCTCGCGCTCGTCGCCACGAGCCCATTCGCCGAGGCCCAGCGCCCGCGGACGGTCGTGGTGCGCGACGGCGACACGCTCGCGCGGGTGGCGCGGCGCTACCGCGTGAGCGTGGCCGACCTGCGGGAGGCGAACGGGCTCCGATCGGACCGGATCCGCGCCGGGGAGGAGCTCGTCGTCCCGCGCCCAGGCGAGGATCCGGGCGCGAGCCGAGGCTCGGGCCGTGGCGCCGC
>JBDHVC010000002.1:0-166007 GCA_039809495.1 Sandaracinaceae bacterium | reverse complement strand
GAGCCACCGCGCGATCGAGGCCGGCTCCCGCCGCGCCGCCGCCACCGCGCGCGCCATCCGCAGCACCGCGACGTCGCTCGGGGCGAGCGCGACGGCCCGCTCCACGAGGCGCGCGACGGCGTCGGGCGCTCCGAGCGCGAGCTGGAGCTCCGCCGCGGCGAGGAGCGCGCGGGCCCGCGCAGACGCGGAGAGCGCCTCCGACTCGGCCGAGAGCTCGAGGAGATGCGCGCGAGCGGCGAGCGCGTCGGGCTGGCGACCGACGAGCGGGAACACCTCTCGCCTCGGCTTGCGCGAGCGCACCGTGCGGCGCGCGGCCTGCGCGCCCCGATCGGGCCGGATCGATCCGACCCCGCTCGCGGGCCGCACCTCGGGCCCCCGCTCGGTCGCTCCCTCGGTCGATGGGGCCGGCCGTGGAAGCTCGGCGGTCGGTCGCTCACCGGCCGGCACCTCGTGCGCCGTGGCGTCGAGCGCGATCGAGGGCGGGGCCGGCTCCTCGTCGCCGAGGAGGAAGAAGTCGTCGTCCGCGCCCGCGCCCTCGCTCGAGCGCGGCTCCTCGGCCTCGAGCGGCGCCGCGGCCGCCGGATCCGCCGGCTCCGCGCTCTCGCGCGCCGGCTCCCCGAGCATCGCGTCGATCTCGAGATCGAAGTCATCGAAGCTCGTCGTCGCCGGATCCTCGGCGCTCGACGCACGCTCCGCCGCGCCGAGCGCGATCGGGGGCGGCTCGTCCGACGACGCGAGGCTGCGCTCGAGCGGAGGCGGGATCGGGGTCTTCGCGGTGTGCGCGTCGAATGGGGGCGGCCCTCCGAGATCCGAGAGCATCGCGTCGATGTCATCGTCGGCGACCCCGGCCGCGCTCGCCGCAGGCGTCGCCGCGGCCAGCTTCGGCAGAGCGGCCTTGGGGGCCGGCACCTCGAGCGCGCCGCCGAGCAGCGCGAGATCGTCGTCCAAGGACGCGAAGGGATCGAGCGCCGGCGCGGCGGCGCCCGCCTTCGAGGGCGGCTGAGCGGCGTCGGGGGCGCGCGGCGGCTCGACCGCGCCCTTCGGGGGAGCGGGAGGCCGCGCCTGGCCGCCGGCGGCGAGTCCCCCGCCGGGCTTCGGGATCGGGACCCTCGGGAGAGGCGGCTTCACGGGCGACTTCGCCCCCGCCGCGAGCGGCGCGGCGACCCGTGGCGCGGGAGGCCTCGGGAGAGGCGGCTTCACGGGCGAGACCTTCAGCGCCTCGCCCGGATAGAGGCGTGTGTCGCTCTCGAAGCCGCCGAGGAGATCGTCGAGGTCGAGGTCGGCGCCCGACGGGCGCTCGGGCGGCGCTCCCGCCGACTCCATCGGCGGGGGCGGCGCGGTCGGCGCGGCGCCTCGCTCGGGCGAGGGGAGCGCCGCGATCATCGTCATCTCGGACGAATCGGCCTCCGCGACCCCGGCGCGGCGCTGCCGCAGCCGCGCGATCTCCGCCGGATCGGGGGGCTGGTAGAGAGGTCGCGCCGGGGGCGCGGGTGGCTTGGCGGGCGGCTTGTTCGCCATCGGAGCCGACTTCGCCTCGGCGGAGTCGTCGATGTCGCGCTCCCAATCCGCGAGGGCGTCGTCCCAGCTCAGATCGAAGGCGTCCTTGTTCTCGTCGTCGCTCAAGCGGGCACTCCGAAAAAGCAGCGGTGAAGCGTGCGCGCCAGGGGGATGAGCGCGTTCAGGGGATCAGCGGGGATCATGGATCGCCCGCCCTCCAACCGAAACGCGCGCGCGCCGCGATGACCTCGTCGCTCAGCCAGAGGCGCGCGAGGGTCGTGCCCGGACCCTCCGCGGAGAGGATCGGCACGCGCCCCGTCGCCCCCGAGAGCACCCCGAGGCCTCGCGCGAGATCGCCCGACACGATCACGGCCATCCGCACGAGGCAGGCCTCGAACGCCTGGCACCACTCCGAGACCCGCGCCGCCGATCCGATCGGTCCCGCGAGCTCGGCGAAGCGCTTGCTGCGCTTGCTCGCGGCTCCCGAGAGGGCGCGCGCGCGCTCGGTGAACCCGCCGGTCGTGTCGGCGCCGGGCACGAGGACACCGCCCGCGGCGCAGGCGGCGAGGAAGGTCGTCGCCACGCCGGCCGCGCCCGAGCGCGCGGCGCGCAGCGTGAGGGCCGGGAGCGCGGCTCGGGCCCCCGTCGCGAAGTAGGCCGCCTCGTACGCGAGCGCGAGGGGGCTGCGCAGGCTGGCGCCCGCGACGTAGAAGGGCTTCGTGCCCGAGACGCCCGCGCCGAACGAGCGCCCCTCGCCGACGATGTAGACGTCGCCGGACGCGCCGAGCTGGCTCGTCACCGCGTGCAGGAGATCCGCCGCCGCATCACCGCCGCCCCGGGGCTTCGCGTCCTTGGGAGTGGCCCCGAGCGCGCTCGGCGTGAGCGGCTCGGCCTCGATCAGCACCGCCTCGACGAGGCGGGCCAGCGCGAGCATCGGCTCCTCGCCGATCCCGACCACGACGGAGAGCTTCGCCTCGTCGAGCGGGCGCAGACGCGGGATCTCCACGTCCGCGGGCTCGCCCGGCCCGCCCGAGAGCGCGCGGACGAGCTGTTGGGTCGCGCTCGAGAGGCCCCAGTCCCCAGCGAGGCGCGCGATCCGCTCGATGCGAGCGAGGTGCTCGCTCGTCACCGGGAACGCGCCCGCGCGGAGCGCGACCGAGGCGGCCTCGACGCGCTCTTGCACGTCCGAGGCCGCGGGGATCTCGGCGAGCGCCTCCGCCGCGTCGACGTCGTCCGGCCGCGCATCGAGGGCGCTGGCGAACGCCGCGGCGGCATCCTCGAGCCGCCCCTCGCGACGCGCTCGCTCGCCGATCCCGCGGAACGCGGCCGCGCGCTCCTCGGGGCTCCCCGCCGACGCCGCGAGCTTCGCCTGGGCTCGCGCCGCGTCCTCGGAGCGCCCACTTCGCATCGCCAGCGCGGCGATGCGCTCGTAGACGCCCTTGTCCGCCATCCCGAGCTCGGTCTCGATGGCCTCGAGCTCGGCGAGCGCTCCGGCCGCGTCGCCGAGCTTCTTCTCCAAGAACTCGGCGGCGCCGAGCCGCGCGATCCGGCGCTGGCTCGAGGGAGCGCTCTCGGCGGACGCGAGCGCGCGGAGCGACTCGACCGCCTCGCCGAAGTCCTCCCGCTGGACGTGGATCTCCACCTGGAGCGCGAGCCCCCCGACGTGCTCGGGCTCGAGGAGGAGGAGGTTCTCGAGCGTCGCGAGCGCCTCGTCGATCTGCCCGAGCCCACGGAAGAGCCTCGCCTGCTCGTAGAGCAGCGGCGCGAGGCGCTCGGGATCGTCGATCCGCTCCGAGCGCGCCATCACGAGCTCGAGCAGCGCGGGGTCATCGCCTCGCTCGGCGAGGAGATCGTGCAGCCGCGCGTAGGCGATCTCGCGATCCGGATCGAGCGCGAGCGCGCGACGGCAGCGATCCTCCGCGGCCTCGACGTCATCGCGCTCGTCCATCGAGACGGCCGCAGCCTCCTCGAGCAGCTCGGCCGCGTACTCGCGAGCCGAGGGGACACGCTCGAGGAGCGTCGCGAGCGCGTCGCACGCGCGGACCACGTCGGGCCACGCCTTCGCTTCGCGCGCGGCGACGCGGAGAGCGTCGAGCGTCGCAGGATCCTCGGGCGCGCGGTCGACCGCGTCACGGAGCGCGGCGAGCGCCTGATCGCCTCGGCCCGTCGCGACGAGCAGCCGGAGCTGCGCGAGGGCGACGTCGCTCGTGGGCTCGACCGCGGCGCCCTCGACGTGGCGCGCGTGCGTCGTCACCAGCTCCGAGAGATCGCTGCTCTCTCCGCGCAAGAGCGCGTCGAGCACGATCTCGCTCGAGACGAGCGCCGGATCGGGGCGAACGTCCCCGTCGACGTCCTCGAGCTCGGCCATCCGGAGGAACGCGTCGTCGTCGAGCTCTCCCGCCAAGAGCGCCATCCGCAGCGCGAACGTCGCGACCTCGTCCGCGGAGTCGCCGGCTCCGTCCTCGTTGCGAAGCTCGTCAGCCAGCGCGAGCCACGCGCCCGCGCGGCCCGCGCGGATGGGATCGAGCGGGTCGGGGCCCAGCGCGAGGTCGGGCCCGAGGCGCGCGGCGGCGCTCGCCCTCGCGGGCTCGGAGGCGGAGGGCATCGTCCGCAGCGCGAGAGCGCTCTCCACCCCGACGCTCGCGTCCTCGAGGAGCGAGGTGAGGAGCGACTCTCGCTCGCTCGCGGGGGTCGACGGGTCGATCCCGCGGAGGGCGGACCAGACGGGGGCGGGCAGCCCGTCACGCACCCGATGCGCGCGCGCGGCGTCGCCCGATCGGAGCGCCAGGCGCGCCAAGAGCAGCCGGGCCTCGACGCTCGCCGGGTCGCGCGCGAGCGCCTCCTCCGCGCTCCTCGCGGCGAGCTCGACGTTGCCTTCGGCCTCCGCCACATGCGCCGTGCTCGAGAGCTGCGCCGAGAGCACCTCGGGCGCGGCGTTGGCCGAGGACTCGCGCAGCGTCGCGAGGAGCGCCTCGACGTCGCCTCGCGCGCGCCCGACCTCCTCGAGCAGCGCGCGGCCATACGCGTCGAGCTCCTCTCGCGACACCGCCTCGGTCAAGACGCGCTGCGCCTCGTCGAGCTCGTTCGCCCGGACGAGCGAGCGAGCGCGCGCCACCGCGTGCGCCCAAGCCACGTCGGCGCTCGCGCCCCGCGCGGCGTGCTCGTGCGCGCGCGCGACGAGCGCCTCGTCGCCCGCCCGCGCGCCGAAGACGATCGCGACCTCGGGCGCCCACGACGCGCAGGCGGCGTCGTCGAGCGCCGCGGCGGCGGCGTCCCGCGCGATCCCGAAGCGCCCCTGCGACGCGGCGAGCGCGATCGTCGTGAGCCGCCACGCTGACCGCTCCTCGTCGAGCGCCGGGGCCTCGAGGCCAAAGAGCAGGCGCGGCGCGAGCACCTCGGGAGGGAGCGCCGCGCCCGTCGCGACCGCGAGCAGCACGAGGTCGCGCAGGGTGTCACCCTCACGCGACGGCTCGAGCGCGCGGGGCTCGCGCGAGGCGTCGAGCGTCGAGGCGAACGCCTCGATGCGAGCCCCGAGCTGCGTGACGTCTCCTTCGGCTGCGTCGAGCGCCGCGAGCGCGTGGAGCGCCTCGAGCCGCGCCTCGACGCTCGGCGCGGCTTCGGCGCGCGAGCGGAGGGCGTCGCGACGCGCGCCGAGCAGGGGCCGTGTATCCGGCGACGCGAGCAGCGCGAGGGTCTCGGATCCGGGGGCCCGCGCGCGCGCCCCCTCGAGGTGTCGCGCCGCGTCGTCGGAGCGGCCGAGCGCCGTGGCCGCCTCGGCGCGTCGCAGGTGGATCACCGCGGAGAACGCGCCGAGCGAGTCGCCCGCGAGCTCGAGCAGCCGCGCGCTCGCCCGCTCGACGCGCTCGTAGTCCTCCGCCGCCTCGGCCGCCTCGAGGTGCTCGAGCCACGCGAGCGGATCGTCCATGGCCAGCTCGACGGCGCGGCCGCTCCAGGCGAGCGCGCGCGCCCCATCGCCGAGCCGTGAGCGAACGAGCGCCGAAGCCTCGACGAAGAGCGCGGCCGCGAGGCTCGGCTCGACGTCCGCCTCGGCCTCCGCGCGCCGCGCGAGCGCCTCCACGACGACGTCGAATTCGCCGGCGAGCCGCGCCGCGCCGTCGAGCGCCGTCAGGATCCGCGGCGAGCTCGGATCCGCCTTCGACGCCTCGATCAGGAGCGCGAGCGCCGCCTTCGGATCGGCCTCCGCCTCCACCGCGGCCTCGTGCAGGAGCACCGCGCGGAGCGCCGCCGTCTTGGCGCGCTCGGCCCGCGCCCGGCTCGCGACCCGGGCCAGATCGTCGCGGCCGCGATGGCGCGCCAGCATCTCGAGGACGGCCCAGGCCCCCGCGCGCTCGGGCCCGGCCTCGAGCGCCTGATCGAGCAGCGCGTCCGCGTCCGCGCTCGATCCCTGCACGTCGAGGACGAAGGCGCGATCGAGCAGCGCGTCGATCCGATCCTCGGACCCGCGCGCGCTCTTCACCTCCGCGTCGTAGAGCCGATCGAGGTTCTTGAGCGAGCGCTTGCGCTCGAAGCCGTCGACCAAGGCGAAGAGGGGCGGTCGAAAGGTGGGATCGAGGTTGTACGCGGCGACCAGCTCGCGCGGGGCGCCTGCCTCCTCGGCGCGATCGAAGGACGCGAGGTGGCCGATCGCGTCGATGACGATCGCCTTGGCTGACTTCGCCTCTTGCAGCTCCAGCTCCGCCCGGAGCTCCGCGATGCGGTGGCCGGTCGACAGGAGCAACGGAGCATCGGCGGAGGCGATCGGCGCAGCGTCCTCGGGGGACGCTTCGTGGGTGGGCTCGGAGGCGCTCATAGAGCGGGCGGAGTATATCCCTTCACCGCGCGTTTGGGATCCTCGCGCTGCGGGGGCTCATGACCCGAGCAGGTTCCGCAGGCGCTCGAAGCGCGGCGCGACGCTCGGCTCGCGCTCCCGCGGCGCGAGGCTCGCGCGCGCGGAGAGGGCGAAGCGCTCCCAGCGCGCGAGGACGATCTGCCGAAGCGCGTGGACCGCCTGAGCGTGCGCGACGATCTCGCGCTGGCGCTGCATCGCCTCGTCGCTCCGCCCCGCCTGCACGGCGGCGCGGTGTCGCGTCGTCAGCTCTCGCCCGCGGTGCTCCTCGATCTCGAGCCACCGCATCGCCTCGTCGAGGCGTGCCGTCGACGCGGCGAGCGTCGGGACGCTCGGGGGCGCGCTCGCGGAAGGATCGGGCGGGCCCTCGAGCGCGAGCGCCTCCTCGAGCGCGTCCTCGAGCCGGACCGCCGCGGCGGGCGCGGGCTCCTCGATGCGATCGGCGATCCGCGTCGCGAGCCCCGCGACGACGCGGACGACGCGCAGCCGCCGGCGCGCGTCCACCTCGCCGTTCGACACGTCGACCGCGCCCGCGAGCACCGCCACCCTCGTCGCGCCCGTCGCGTCGACGGTGACGACGACGTCGCCCGCGCCCACGAATTCGATCGTCGCGGTGGCGGTCGCGACGCGCCGGGACGAGCGCTGGCCCATCCCCGACGGCGGATCGGCGACGTGCACGACGCCGCGCGCGATCCAGAGCCCGCGGTCCGGCGGCTCGGCGAGCAGCATCGCCCCCTCACCGTGGAGCGACGCCCGCGCCCCGGCGGAGAGCTCGAGCGCGACGGATCCCTCGCCGACGTGAGCGAGCACGCTCCCCACCTCGACCGGCGCGCCCTCGATCGAGGCGACGTCGTCGATCGTGACGGCACCTCCTCCGCGGATCTCCCCGAGGATCGCGGGTGGCAAGCGGGGATCGGGCGCGCGGCTCTCGCGGCTCTCGTCCTCGAGGCGTGCGCCAGGGCCGCTCGGAGGGCGCACGGCCTCACCGCTCGTCGAGGTGGGGTGCTCGCCGCATCCCGCGGCGACGGCGGCGAGCACGAGCGCGACGACGCCGAGGAGCCGGCGCGCGCGCGGCCGAGGTGAGCGGTGCGGCGCGAGGCGTCCCCTCCGCCCCGAAGCGACCCAGCCCTCGCGCTCGTCCGTCACGCGAGCCTCAAGGCTCCTCGTCGAGCGTCGAGAGGAGCAGCTCCACCTCGGACGGCTCGCTCGCCGCGGGCTTGCCCTCGCGGGCCTCGCCGAGCTCGCGAGAGGTGTTGCGCAGCCGCTCCGTCAGGACGCCGAGGAAGCTCCAGAGCAGCTTGACCGCGATCCCGTGATCCTTGCGGATGATATCGAAGAACGCGCGTCGCCCGATGGAGAGGAGCGAGCTCTCCTCGATCGCGCTGACGTCGGCGCTCCGCGCCGTCTTGTCGACGAGCGCCATCTCCCCGAAGTGCTGCCCCGGCCCGAGCTCCGCGATGGGCGTGCCCGCCGACTCCACGCGGACCCTCCCCGTGAGCACGATGAAGAGCTCGTCGCCCTGCTCTCCCTCGCGCACGACGAAGCTCCCGGCGTCGAAGGTGCGCACCTGGGTGCCGTTCATCACGCGCACCAGCTCCTGATAACTCAGGAAGCGAAAGAGCGGCATCGTGTGCAGCACCTCGAGCTTCAGGTTCACCTCGCGCGCGAGGCGATCGAGCCCGGAGTCGCCCTCCGGCACCTTCACGACGATCGAGGTGATGTTGTCCTTGCCCCCGCGCTCGTTCGCGAGGTCGACCAGCTTCTGCGAGAGGGCCTCGTCGGCCGTCTCGGAGAAGATCTTAGCGAGCTCCGCCTGCTCGAAGTAGCCGTGGAGGCCGTCGGAGCAGAGCAGGAAGCAGTCGCCGCCGAGCACGTCGAAGTCGAGCGTGTCGATCTCGACGCTCTCGTAGACGCCGACCGCGCGCGTGACGGCGTTCTTGTACTGGAGCTTCTCGATCTGCTCGCGGGTCAGCCGGCCGCGACGCAGGAGCTCGTTGATGAGCGAGTGATCCTCGGTGAGCTGGTGCATCGACCCCTGCCGATGGAGGTAGATGCGCGAGTCGCCGACGTGGGCGATGAAGCCGCGCGCCCCGAGGAGCAGGAGGACGTCGAGCGTCGTCCCCATGCCGCGCTTGGACTCGTCGCGCTGCCCCTCTTGATAGACGGTCGAGCAGGCCTCCTGGACGGCGGACTCGAGGAGCCGGAGCACCTCGGCGCGGCTCATCCCACCCTCGGCGGCGCCGAAGGTGGCGAGCGCCTCCCTTTGGCTCGCGATGACCTCGCGGACCGTGCGCGCCGCGATGTTCGACGCGACCTCGCCCGCGGCGTGTCCGCCCATGCCGTCGCAGACGACGAAGAGCTGGAGCTTGCGATCGACGAGGAAGCTGTCCTCGTTGTGATCGCGGACGCGGCCCACGTCCGTCACGGGCCAGAAGGACGGCGGCGCGCCCGAGAGGGGAGGCATCGAAACGGTCATCGTCGGCGCCCTCCTACTCGATGGCGTGAGCCGTGGTCAACCGATGCGGGGCGCGGCGGACGACGACACGTCCCCCGCTCACCCGCGGCGCGCGAGACGCTCACGTCCGCACGCAGTATCCCGTCTCCGTGTCACAGCTCGTGACGCGGCTCGGGCAGTCCGCCTCGCTGGTGCAGGCCGGGAAGCAAGCGCGCGGGCTCGTCTCGTCCTCGGGATCGACCGCTCGGCAAGCGTAGCCGGCGCGGCAGTCGGAGGCCTCCGTGCACGGCGCGAGGCAGACGTTGCGCGTCCCGCGCGGCGCGCAGACGCCGTCGTCTGGGCAGGTCCCCGACGTCCCGATCTCGCAGCCCAGATACGCGCAGTACCCGCTCGGGTATCCGGAGTCGTACTCGGCGAAGCACGTCCCACCCACGCACGCCTCGCGGAAGCCGCACGTCCCGCCGAGCCGTCCCGCGACGAAGGGCGGCGCGCACGTGCCCGCGCCGGGGTTACAGACGTTGCCCGCGATCGTGCACGCCGCGTCGCCCTCGCAGCCCGGCGCGCAGTACTTCCGCCCCGGCGTCTCGCTCGACTCGATGCACGCGTAGCCGCCCCGACAGTCGGCGTCGACGTCGCACCCCGCGACGCAGACGCCGCCGCCGAAGGTCGTCGGGAGGCACGCGTCGCCCGCGTCGCACCCCTCGTTCGTCGTCACGTCGCAGCGACCGCCCAGGCAAGCGCCGCCGGGCCAGCCGGTGTCACGCTCGGGTTGGCACGCCCCGCCCGCGGGGCAGTCGCCGTCCTCCACGCACGCGCCGCCGATCTCCGCGCCTTCCGTGTAGCACTGGCCCGCCCCGACCTCGCCGCCGCGCGGATCGCACGCCCGGCCCGCGCCGCAGTCGCTCGCGTCGGTGCATCCCCCGATGCACACGTTCGCGCCGAGGCCGATCCCGCTCGAGCAACCGTAGCCGGCCCGGCACGCGCGCTCCGTCGCCTCGGGATCGCACTGGAGCAGACAGAACGATTGGCTCGGCGAGAATTGCACGCAGGTGGACCCGTCGGGGCAGCTCGCCGGATCGTCCGCGCTGCACATCGAGGAGCAGTACCCGCCGGGGAGCAAGCCCGGCTGCGCGGGGATGCAGAGATCGGCCGCGCCCGTGCAGTCGGCGCTCGACGTACACGGCGCGCCCACGTTGCCCGTCCCACGCGCCGCGTCGGGAGCGCTCGGCGTATCGCGCAGGCGCGCGCCGTCGAGATCGAAGACGATCGGGCCCGCGTCCGAGGAGGGATCCTCCGTGACGTGCGACTCCCCGCAGCCAGCGGCGAGCGATGCGGCGAGGGCGAGCGCGGCGAGCGCGGTGCGGATCGAGGGGACGTTCGGCATGGGGCCTCCGAGAGCCGCGAGGCTACCGCGTCCCCGGCCCGGATCCAGCGCTCCCTCGAGGCTCGCCCGCTCGAGGCCTCACGGCATGAAGCCGTCGAGCCGCTTCATGCTGCTCCTTCATGATCCGAGGGGCTGCCAGAGGCGCTCCCTCACGCCGCGTGGTTCGGCGCGAGCCTCCCACCCGCCGAGCCCGCGCGCCTCGGCGGGCGGGTCACCTCGAGCGAGGCGGGCCGTCTTCTCCGTTGGGGCGGAGCTCGTAGAGGAGCTCTTGCGCCACGCAGGTCCGGTTGCGCCCCTCGTCCTTCGCCCGGTAGAGCGCGTGATCCGCGGACGCGACGAGGGCGTCCCGCGTCGTGACGCCTCGGCTGGGGTACAGGCCGACGCCGACCGACACGGTGATCTCGAGCTCGACGCCTCCGACGCCCACGCGACGCGAGGCGACCGCGCTCCGGATCCGCTCCGCCACGACGAGCGCGCCTCCGGCGCGCGTGCTCGGCAAGAGGACCACGAACTCCTCGCCCCCGTAGCGAGCGACGACGTCGGTCTCGCGGACGGAGGCGGCGATGCGGGCGCTCACCTCGCGGAGCGCGTCGTTGCCGGCCTCGTGCCCGTACCGGTCGTTGATCGCCTTGAACCGATCCAGGTCGAGCATCGCGAGGGCGAGCGGCTCGTGCTGGCGCTCGGCGCGCTTCCACTCCTCTCTCAGCCGCTGCTCGAGGTAGCGGACGTTGAAGAGCCCCGTGAGCGCGTCGACCATCGCCAGCTCCGCGAAGCGATCGCGCGAGGCCCGCACCTGCTCGTAGGCCTGCTTGATGCGCAGCATCGACGCGACGCGCGCGAGCACCTCCTCGTCGACGAAGGGCTTCGGCACGTAGTCGTCGGCCCCGGCGCGGAGCCCCTCGACCCGCGCCTCGGGGGCGTCGCGCGCCGTGACGAGGATGACGGGCACGAAGCCCTCCGATCGCGCCTTGAAGATCCGACACGCCGAGACGCCGTCCAGCCCGGCCATCATGACGTCGAGGAGCACGACGTCGTAGGGAGCGCTCTGGTGGGTCTCGAAGAGGCGCGCCGCCGAGTCGAGGCCGACCGCGTCGTAGCCCCGAGCGCCGAGCAACACGCTCAGCCGCTCGCGGGAGAGCCGATCGTCATCGACGACGGCGACGCGAGCCGCGCTCGGAGGCTCCGAGGCCCGCGGAGGCGGACGAGGTGAGCTCGACACGATCTCGACTATACGCCCAGATCAGGCGCCCTTCGCGGCGCTCGGCTCGCGCGCGCGCTCGCCGTCCGGCTCACGGCGCTCGCCCGCGCCCTCCGGCGCGCTCTTTCCGGCGCGCGCGAGCGTCTGCAGGAACGCGCGCTCGAGCGTCTTCGCGAGCGGGCTGAGGTGGCGGATCTGGTGCCCCCCTTCGACCGCCGCGCGCAGGATGAACGCCGCGCCCTCGCCCTTCGGCACGCGCACCGCGAGCGTCGAGCCGTCGCGGGTGACGACGCAGCCCGCCTCCTCGAGGGTCGTCTTCAGCGCGGCGGGATCCCCCTTGCCGCGCACCTCGAACACCCCGGCCTCGGCGGCGATCATCGGCGCGAGCTCGCCCGCGTAGAGCACCTCTCCGTCGGCGAGGACCACGACCTGATCGCACGTCTTCTCGACGTCGAGGAGGATGTGGGTCGAGAGGATCACGCTCGCCCCCGTGCGGCGTGGGATGTCGAGGATGAGCGCGAGCATCTCGTCTCGGCCGCGGGGATCGAGGCCGCTCGTCGGCTCGTCGAGCAGAAGCAGCTTCGGATCGCCGACCAGCGCCTGCGCGAGCCGCGCGCGCTGGCGCATCCCCGTCGAGAACGAGCCGAGCCGGCGGTAGCGCGCCTCGCCGAGCCCGACGTAGTGGAGCACCTGGTGCGCGCGCGCGATGGCCTCGCTCCGTGGCAGGCCGCAGAGCTCGGCCGCGAGCGTCGTGAACTGGAGCGCGCTCAGCTCCGGCAGGATCGCGTCTCCCTCGGGCATGTAGCCGACGCGCGAGCGCACGTCGAAGGGCTGACGCGCGACGTCGAAGTCGAAGACCCGGACCGTGCCGTGCTCCGGCGTGATCAGGCCGAGCATCGTCTTCAGGAAGGTGGACTTGCCGGCGCCGTTCGGCCCGAGGAGCCCGATCCGCCCCGGCTCGAGCCGGATCGACACGCCCTTCAACGCGCGCAGCTCGCCATAGCGCTTCTCGACCGCGTCGAATTCGATGAGGGGCATCGCGCGAGGACGCTACACGCCGAGCGAGGGCCGAGCAACGCGAGCGAGGCGCGCTGTCAGCGCGGCGTCGCCGCGTCCGGCTCCGCCTCCGCGCGGCGACCGGTCGCGTCGACGACCTCGAGCGTGCCGATGCGCGCGGAGAGCGCTGGGCGCCCGCCCTGCTCTCCGCGCTGCCGCACCCCGGGGATCGTGTCGACCGCGACCTGGATCTCCCAGCGCGAGGGCGTGACGATGTCGGGCGGGACGACGACGCCGACCACGTCGCGCAGGAGCTCGCCCGCTCGCCACTGGTTCGTGTGGTAGCGCCCGTTGAGCGGGACATGGATCCCGTGAAAATCCGAGGGCGGACGCGTAGGCCCTTGGAACCAGACGACGACCTTCAGATCGTCGTCCATCGGCGCGAGGCAGCGGAGGTAGCAGACGACGTGGAACGTCTCGCCCGGCCGCACCGGCCGGGTGGGCGTCTCGCACGCCTCGATCGCGAGCCGATCGTCGTAGCGCAGCCCGACGCGCCGCGCGCCGCTCGGGACGCTCGAGACCCGGAAGCGATCGACGAAGGCGTCGCCGCGCACGAGCGCTCGCGCGCCATGCGCGACCCAGGTGCGCAAGAGATCACGGAGTTCGCGCGACTCGGGGGCGTCGAGGACGTTCGTGAGCTCGCCGGGATCGCGCGAGAGATCGAAGGCCTGGAAGCTGTTGCGCTGGAGGTCCCAGATCACCGTCCGGTCGCCGCGGCGGATCTTGCGGACGTCGTTCGGGAACGGCCCCTCCGGCACCAGCTCGGCGAAGATCAGCCGCTCGGGATCGCAGCCCTCGAGGCAGCCGAGGAGGCTCCGCCCCGAGATCGGCTCGGGCACCGAGGCCCCCGCGAGGTTGACGATGGTCGGCATCACGTCGAGGAGCGCGACCGGGCTCGCCACGCGCTCGCCGGCGCGCGTGAGCCCGGGGACTCGGACAAGGAGCATCGAGGCGAGCTGATCCTCGTAGAGCGTGCTCGCGTGGAAGTGGATCCCGCGATGCTCGCCGAACGCCTCCCCGTGGTCGGAGGCGAGGATGACCGCTGTCCGCTCGGAGAGCCCGAGCGCGTCGAGGGCGTCGAGCAGCCGCCCCACCTCGCGATCGGCGAGGTGGATCTCCGTGTCGTAGCGATCGATCGGCCGCTCTCCGTACCGAGACGGCGCGCCGTCCTCGAGGTAGGGCTGATGGACGTTCATGAGGTGCGTCCAGACGAGGAAGGGCTGATCACCCGCGCGGAGCCGCTGGAGCGCCTCGATCGTCTGGTCGACGGGCTCGCGGCGGGGGCTCCTCAGCACGGCGCTCTCACGCACCTCGTCGAAGCCCTGATAGAAGCCGCGTAGCCGCGCGAAGTAGTTCGTCCCGATGTACGCCTCCGTCCGGTACCCCGCCGCCCGGAGCACCTCCGCGAACGTCGTGTTCTCCGGGAGGATCTCGGGCCAGAACGACTGATCGCCGCGCGCGATCTCGCTCGGGTACTCCCCGGTCAGCATCGACGGGATCGAGAGGACGGATCGGGAGGACTGCGGCACGACCTCCGTGAACTGCGTCGCCGTCCGCGCGAACGCGTCGATGCGCGGGGTCGTGTCGCGCTCGTAGCCGTTCACGCCGAGGTGGCCCCGATGGAGCGTGTCGACGGTGATCAAGAGCACGTTCCAGGGCCGCGCGGTCCTAGGGAGCGCGACCATCGCGCCGTCGCCCTTCGGGGCCACGTCCGGAGCGCCATCACCCGCGAAGCAGTCCGAGTCGATGCCGTCCCCGGCCGGATCCGCGGCGCCGGGGTGGACGCGCGGATCCGAGTCGTCGCAGTCCCCGCCGCCGAACGCCCACGCGTACCCGTCGCCGTCGCGATCGGTCGCTCGCGCGTAGGTCGCGACGAGCCGCCGGGCGAGGATCGAATCGGCCTCGATGCCGACCCGCGCAGCCTCGGAGAGGTCGTAGCTCCACGCGGAGACGAGGAGCGCGAGGAGGCTCGCCCCGACGACGGCGAGCTGACCCCGGCGCGAGCCTCCTAGGCGCGGCCCGAGGGCGATCACGACGAGCGCGAGGATCGCGAGCCCGATCGGCCCCCACGCGAGGTCGATGGGGCGATACGCCTGCAGGAGATCGGTGTGTCGAACCCGCTCGAGGCCGACGGCGAGCGCGACGATCACGACGAGCAGCCAGACGAGCGGGCGCGCGAGGAGCGCGCTTCGCTCGAGGATCGCGGCCAAGAGCCCGCGCACGATGACGCGCAGGCCCGGCAAGAGCAGGACGAAGCCGACCGCGATGCCGGCGAGCAAGGCCGACGCGAGGTCGGCGCGATGAAAGCGCGTCGCGAAGTCGATCCCGAGGCGAGCGAGGCCGACGAACGCGACGCCGAGGAGCGAGAGCTCCGTGAGCACGCTCGCGACGACGCCGGGCTCCGGCTCGAGGAGGCGGCGAGGCGAGCGCGCGACGCGGACGAGCCGAGCCCAGCTCGGGACCCGCTCGACCCAGGCGAGGAGCGCCGTCAGCGCCACGGCGACGACGATCCCGAGCGGGGCGTAGAGGGCCGCGACCTGCAGGAGGACGATCGAGGCCGCCCCGAGGGGCATCGGCCAGCTCCGCCCGATCGTGACGCCCGCGTCAGCGAGCCCCCAGATCGACGCCGCGACCGCGGCGAGCGCGGCGAACGCGAGCCACCGCGAGCCGAGCCGCAAGCACCACCCCGTGAGCGACCCGGAGCCGGGCCTCTCACCGCGGGGCGTCTCGGCTGGAGCGCTCACGAGCCGATCACTCCAGCGCGATCTCCGCGAGCCCACCGCCGAACTGGTGCCAGGTGCGGACCTCGAAGCGCACGCGCTCGACCCCCTCGATGATCCCCGTGTCGTGCGTGATCCACGCGGGGTTTCGAGAGAATTCGAACGCGTCGTCGATCCGCCGCACCTCCTGACCGTGCGCGAAGATCGTCACCCGGTATTGGAGCGTCGCGCGGTCGCCGTGCGGCGGGTTGTACGTGTTCATGAGGCGCACCGAGGAGATGGCGCGCGGCGGGTTGATCGTGACGTCGAGCCAGCCCGTCGTCCGATCGGGCAGGAGCCACGACGTCGAGACGTCGCCATCGATCGCGCGATCGGCGGCGAAGTCGGCGGCGTCATTGAACGTAGACGAGGCGTGCGCGTAGACGCCCTCGGGGGTGTGCAGCGCGAGCGCGGCGAGGACGACGCACCCGACCGCGACCAGCGTGGACGTGGCGATCCGCGCGAACCGCCGCAAGGAGAGGTCGCGGCGGGTGAGGGTGGCCTCGGCGAGCGCGCGCGCCCCGCTGCCGCGCAGATCGACGAGGCGCTCGAAGAGCTCGCCGTGCGCGCTCGAGACGTCGGCGTCGAGCGCTGGGAGCGCCAGCCGTGCGAGCTCCGTCTCCGTCGTCGCCAGGCGCTCGAGGAGCGCCTTGGGCGCGCCCCGCGCCGAGAGCAGCCGCGAGAACGCCGACGGCGCGCGAGCGAGCGGCGTCTCGACCGCGGGCTCGGCGCTGGCAGGCTCGGCGCTGGCAGGCGCGGCGCTGGCAGGCGCGGCGCCGACAGGCTCGACGACCGCCATCGACGCGTCGTCACCCCGGCTCGATCCCTCGTCCGCGCTCGAGCCCTCGTCCGCGCTGGAGCCCTCGTCCGCGCTGGAGCCCTCGTCCGCGCTGGAGCCCTCGTCCGCGGGCGCGTCGGCTTCGACGGCCTGGCCGCCCTCGCCTCGCTCGGCGGGCTCCGCGCCCTCGGCGGCGGGCGCCTCGTCGACGGTGCGCGGGGGCTCGGGCGCGGGGCGCGGGGGCTGGGCTCGCGCCCCCGAGGTGGCCTCCAGCCAGAGGGCGCAGGCTCGCTCGGTGTCGGCCACCGCCTCGACCTGAAGGCGCAGCGCCTCGGCCGGGTGACCCGCCGCCCAGAGCGTCTCCGACGCGTCGGAGCGCTGCCTCGCGAGCGTCGCGGGCTCCGCGATGCGCCTGCGAGCCGCGTCATCGAGGCCCGCCACGAGCCGGCCAGCCTCCTTCAGCGTGAAGAACTCGAAGAGCGATTCGCCGATCACGTTGGGCACCTGACCTCTCGAGGGATCGGACGGCTCGGCGCGGTCCGCGGAGAAGGGCGTGCGAACGCTACCGACTCGCTCTCCACCTCGCAAGCGGTTGGCCGACTTCTGCTATCAACGCTTTCGTGATCGCGTCGCTCCGCGCCTGGCTCGGCTCGCTCTCGCGCGATCGGGAGCGGCGCGCGGGCGCGCTCGTGTCCCTCGCGATCCTCGTCGGAGCGATCGCGCGCCTTTGGACCGCCCACTGGGGGCTCCCGTTCCGCTACCACGTCGACGAGCTCGGCTTCGTGATGTGGGTCGCCGCCCACGCGGAGTGGAGCGGCTTCGTCCATGGCTCCTTCGAGCCGACCGTCACGACCTACGGCCCGCTCGTCTACGAGCTCGCGATCGCGGTGAAGTGGCTCGTCTCGGGCACCCACGACGCCGCGCTCGCCGCGCGCACGGTGGGCGACGGCTGGGCCTACCTCACGCTCCTCGAGGATCCGGCGCGCACGCCCCTCACCCTGACGGCGTGGATCGCGGTGATGCGCGACGTGTCGGCGGGGATCGGCGTCCTCACGGTGCTCGTCCTCGCCCGCGCGACGCGTCGCCTCGCCGGGCCCGAAGCGGCGGCCATCGTCGCGTGGCTCGCGGCGCTCGCGCCCGGCCTCGTCCAGGTCTCCCACTTCTACACCCCCGACGGCCTCCTGCTCTTCTTCGAGGTCCTCGTCCTCGACGCGGCGAGCCTCCTCATCGAGCGCCCGAGCGCCGCGCGCGCGAGCTACGCCGGGCTCGCGGTCGGCCTCGTGCTCGCGACGAAGATGACCGGCGGGCTCGTCGCGCTCCTCGTCCCGTGGGCGCTCTTCGTTCGGCGCGTCGACGGCCCTGACGTGACGAGCGTGGGCGCGCTCGCGCGCGCGTGCGCGTCGCGCTTCACCTGGGTCGCGGCCCTCGCCTCCGTGCTCGTCTACGCGGCGTTCTGCCCCTGGCCGTTCATGCGCGGTCCCTCGTACTTCACCGAGGGCGGCGGGCCGACCTCGGGCGCGTTCATGCTCCGGACGCTCTACGAGCGGGACTTCGGCTTCTACGACTGGCGCTTCGCCTACCTCGACGCGACACGCGGCGCGAGCTTCCTCACCTCGCTCGTCCCCTACGCCATCGGCCTCCCCGCGACGATCGCGGCGCTCGCCGGGCTCGCCGTCGCCGAGCGACGGACGCGGCTCGTGGCGCTCGGGCTCTTGCTCCCGACGTCCGCGCTCGTCGCCGGCTGGAGCGTGATCACCATCCGCTACGCGCTGCCGCTCCTGCCGCCGCTCTTGCTCGCGGCGGCGGCGGGCCTCGCGCGGCTCGCGTCGCGCTCGAGGACCGCGTGCGCCCCGCGCTCCGCGCGTCACGCTCGCGCGGCCGCTGCGCTCGTGATCGCGCTCGTGCTCGTGCCCTCGCTCGCGCGGGGGCTCGCCTGGACGCTCATGTTCAGCGAGGAGGACCCCCGCACGCTCGCCTCGCGCTGGATCGGCGAGCACGCGCGCGACGGCGACGTCGTCGTCGTCGAGAACGAGCCGCCCTACACGGCGCCCTTCGGACACGCCGACCCCTACCGCGGCGAGCTCCCCTTCGCGATGCCTAGGGTGCGCGTCGAGCGCCTCTTCGATGGAAACGAGCTCGGCGACGCGGTCCCCCCGCACCTCGCGCGCCGCCTCTCGAACGCTCGCTACCTCGTCGTGAGCCGCTGGATGGCGAGCCGCGCGGAGACCCACGCCGCGCTCGAGCGCGCGCCGCTCCACGCTCGCTTCTACCGCGCCCTCTTCGCGGGCGAGACCGGCTTCGCTCCCGTCGCGCGCTTCGAGCGTCATCCCACGCTCGGCCCCCTCGCGTGGCGCGAGGACGACGAGGAGCAGCTCGCGGTCTGCTTCGATCATTGCCCGATCACGATCTTCGAGCGCGTCGGCGACTACCGGAGCCCCTTCGACGCCCCCGCGAGCGCCCTCCCCCACGAGTGACGGCGAGGCGCGCCGAGGGCGCGCGTCACCCGGCGGAGGAGCGCGCGCTGTCATCCCGCGACGCGGCGCACCCGCTCGTCGAGGAAGCGATCGAGGCGCGCGGCGATCTCCTCTTCGCGCTCGACCGGCGCGGCGTGGCTCGCGCCCTCCAGGAACAGGAGCTCGGCGTGCGGGATGACCTCGGCCATGTGCCGCGCGAGCGCCGGCGGCGTGAACGTGTCCTTCTCGGCGGCGACGACGAGCGTGGGGACGTCGATCGTGGCCAGCAGATCCTCCGCGGAGTGCTCGCCCGCGAGCTTCAGCATCGAGAGGAAGAGCGAGGGCTCGAGCGTCGCGACGTGCTCGACGTACCAGGCGAAGTCCTCCTCTCGGAGCGCGCGCACGTCGACCTCGCCCGAGAGCCTCGCGATCCGGTACGCGGCCTTGGCGGGGATCCGGCCCCAGAGCGCGCGCGCGAGCCCGCGGTGCTTCTCGACGAGATCGATGATCCCCGGGAGCACCTGCTTGAGGACGTCGGAGCCGTGGAAGGTGGCCGTGACGCGGCCATAGCTGCCACACACGAGGACGAGCGCGCGCACCCGCTCCGGCGCGAGCCGGTACGCCTCGAGCGCGACCTGTGTCCCCATCGAGTGGCCGACGAGCACCGCGTCGTCGATCCCGTGCCGATCGAGCAGCGCGAGGAGATCCCGCGCGTGCGCGGGGACGTCGATCCTCGCGGGATCGGCGGGCAGCGCGCTCCGCCCGTGGCCTCGGTAGTGCCAGTGGAGCACCCGGTGCTCCCGCGCGAGGTCGGGCTCGAGATATTTCCAGGCGAAGCCGTCGCAGCCGATCCCGTCGTTGAGCACGACGTCGAGGATCTCGCGCTCGCGGGACGGCTCCTCGGGGCCGGTCCTCTTCCAGTAGAGACGCGTCCCGTCCGGGCCGAGGGCGAAGCCGCGCTCGTCGTGGGGCATGCCCGCTCAGCCCTTGGGAGCGCGGCTCCCCGCCTTCGACGCGGTGCTCGGCTCCTCGTCGAAGTCCTCGTCGTCGAGATCGACCGAGTCGGGATCGTTGATCGACGGCATCTTCTTCAGGTCCTCGAGGCCCGTCCGGACACACCGCTGGACGAGCCACGAGACCGTGCGCTCGAGGCGGATCGCTTCGCGGCGCAGCTCACGGATCATCTTGTCGGGGAAATACACACTGACTTTGCGAGGATCGGGCATGTCATACTCCGGCGGCGTCGCGCATCCGCTGGCACACATAACCGACCAGCCGAAGGACGGTCAATGCCTCACCGCGCTCAGTCTCCGCTCGCTCGCAACGTGGTGCTCGTGCTCGCCGCCGGGCTCGGTGGCTTCCTCGCGGCGCACGCGCTCGAGCCCGCGCCCGCGCACGCGACCGACGCGGAGGCGAGCCCCTTCGCGACGCTCTCGATCTTCGCCCGCGCGCTCAGCCAGATCGAGGCGAGCCACGTCGAGCCCCCCGCGCCCGAGCGCCTCGTCTACGGCGCCATCCGCGGGATGGTCGCGACGCTCGATCCGCACTCGGCGTTCCTCGACCCCGAGGAGTACCGCGTCCTCGAGGACGACACCTCGGGCTCGTTCGCGGGCATCGGCGTCGAGATCGACGTGCGCGACGGCTGGCTCGTCGTGCGCGGCGTGCTCCCCGGCGGACCCGCCGAGCGCGCGGGGATCCGCCCCGGCGACCGCTTCCTCGCGCTCGATGGCCGCTACGCGCGCGACCTGCGCATCGACGAGGCCGTCCGCATCATGCGCGGCGAGCCCGGGACGCCGGTCGAGGTGAGGATCCGCCGCGAGGGCGAGGAGAGCGCCCTCGTCCTCACGATCACGCGCGAGCTCATCCAGGTCGACGCGGTCGAGACGCGTGTCCTCCCCGATCGGACCGTCTACCTTCGAATCCGAGCGTTCCAGGAGACGACGACGGACGAGGTCCGGCGAGCGCTCGACGCGGCGGTCTCGAGCACGGCGAGCGCCGGAGGCGTCGCCGGCGTGCTCCTCGATCTGCGCGGCAACCCGGGCGGGCTGCTCGACGAGGCGGTCCACGTCGTCGACGAGTTCGTCGAGTCGGGCGTCATCGTCTCGACCCGCGGGCGCGACGGGGTCGTCCTCGGCGAGCGTCGCGCGCAGCGCGCCGGGACGCGCCCGAATTGGCCGCTCGTCGTCCTCGTCGACGGCTACAGCGCGAGCGCCTCCGAGATCGTCGCCGGCGCGCTCCAGGATCACCGCCGCGCGCTCATCGTCGGCACGACGACGTGGGGCAAGGGGAGCGTGCAGAACCTGATCGAGCTGCCGGACGGAAGCGCGCTCAAGCTGACGGTCGCGCGCTACTACACGCCGAGCGGGCGCTCGATCCAGGCGCGCGGGGTCGAGCCCGACGTGCGCATCGATCAGCTCGATCCCGAGACGGCCCGCCGGATCGCGGAGGAGGGTCCGTCGCTGAGCGAGGCGATGCTCGAGGGCCACCTCGAGTCGTCGGCGCGGGCGGGAGAGCTCGAGGTCGCGCGGCAGATGCTCCGACGCGGCGTCTCGTCGAGCGCCGAGGATCTCGCGTCCTTCCCCGACGACTACCAGGCGCGCATGGCGCACGAGATCCTCCGCGGGATCACGCAGATCGAGGCGGCAAGCCGCGCGCGCTGAGGGCGAGCGCGAGGGCCTTGCCTCGGAGATGGAGTCGCGAGACCCTCATCGCATGCGGAACACCTGGGGTCCCCTCGTCGCTTGCTGTTTGCTCGCGGGCTGCATCGATTTTCCGTCGGACGAGCCGGCCGACGCGAGCGCACCCCTCGACGCGCGCGATCTCGACAGTGGGCCGACCCGCGACAGCGCGTCGACCGACGCGCCCGCCCCTCCGAGGGACGTCGAGATCGCCTTCGACGCCGGAGACGACGCAGCGCCGCTCGACATCGACGGTGGATCGGACGACGCTGGGTTCTTCAGCGACGCGGGGTGGGACGCTGGATCGTCCGACGCGGGCATGGACGCTGGACGACCGTCCGACGCGGGCAGGGACGCCGGACCGTCCGACGCGGGGCGCGACGCCGGCTCCGACGCGGGCCCGCGGACCTGCCTCTGCACGAACCCTCCGGCGAGCCCCGACTTCGCCATGTGTGCGCCAGGCCGGAGCTTCACGGCCACCCTCGGCGGCGCGTGCCACACGCACTGCAGCTCGAGCGGATCGTGCGCCTACGACCCGTTCACGGTCGCCTGTCCGTCCGGCTCGACCGTCCTCCCGCAGCGCTACGCGGACCAGGTGATCCTCCGGAACTACCTGGCGGGGCTCACGGCCAGCGACTTCGCCGTCTCGTCGACGGCGACGATCAGCGCGCCCCTCGCCACCGCCCCGAGCGACGACACCCTCTACCAGCTCTGGCTCGGCGTGGTGAACGATCCCGAGACGTCCCAGCCCAACCTCCCCTCCTACGCGGCGGCGCGGCTCCCGGCGACGACGTTCCTCCTCTCCTCCATCGAGGCCGCGAGCCCGCCGAGGGCCCTCATTGGGCGCGAGTCCGACGTGAGCTCGGCGACGGCGTGGTACCCGACCTGGAACTACGCGGGGAACCCCTTCTACCGCTCGGAGGGGATGCTCCGTCGCGCCTTCGTCATCGCGGCGGCGGACATGATCTGGACGCAGGACTGCCTCGATCGCCACGTCTGCACCGACCCCGACAACATCGCCGGCGCGCTCCGCGAGTACGGCGCGGTCGGCTACTCCGCGCACCGGGCCCCCGGCATCGACGCGTGCGCCCTCGCCGCCTACGACGCCGGGCTGCGGCGCATCTCCGACGCGTGGAGGGCGATGACGCGGACCTTCTCGAGCCCGAACGCCGACATGACGGTCGCCGGGATCTCCGGGCTCTACTACGTCGCGGCGGCGCTCGAGGACCCCACCCTCTTCAGCCAGGCGTCGGCGGCCGCCGCCACGATCCTCACGAACAACTGCGACCCTGCGGGCTTCTGTCGCCACCAGAACGGCACCTACGACGCCTCCTACGAGGGCTGGACGATGCAGCACCTCGTCGAGGCGGCGATGGTGTCGAACGATCCGCTGATGCTCACCTGGGTCGATCGCTTCGCCCGCCTGCGGGCCCACCAGATCGTCCTCGAACCCGGCGACGGCATCACGGGTCCGTCCCACTTCTCGCCGGCGACGTCGCTCCCCGCCGCGTGGGACCAGGGCGACTACCACCACTACCAGCGCCAGGTCGCCGTCGCCTCGATCAGCGTCGAGGGGCGCTCGTTCGCGTTTCTGCATGGCGGCAGCCTCGCCTTCCCGACGCCGGCGCAGATGCAGACGACGATCCGCGACCAGATCGGGCGCGCGAACGACTTCGCCTCGAGGGTCAACCACACCCCGAGCGGCATGGTCCCGTGGCAAGAGCGGCACTATCCCGCGAGCCCCGAGGCCGGGATCCGGCACTACCGCCCAGGCACGTACGCGATGCTCGCCGCCCTCTCGGGGACCGACCAGGCCGAGCCTCCGCTCCTGCGCGCCCGCGACTTCTCCACCGCGATCGACAACGACTTCTTCGTCGCCCGCTCGTCCGGCCTCGGCCTGATCGTCCACGCGGGCGACGTCGACGGCGCCGTAGACTCGGGCTTCGGCGGCGGAGCGCTCTCCGTCGTCTACACCGACGCGACCGGCCCCGTCCTGCTCGGGTGGAACCGCGGCTCGCAGAACGACCGACCTGGCGCGTACGGCTGGGCCGACATGTACGAGTGGTCGACGCACGCGCTCTCGGGTCGGCGCGGGAGCGCGCGCTTCAGCTCCGCGCTGATCCAGTCGCCGACCCGGAGCTTCCCCTCGAGCGGCGGCGTCACCGTGTCGGGCAACATGAGCGCGAGCAGCCCCGGCGGCGACGGCCCCGATCCGGGCAACGCGCTCCTCGGCGACGTCACCGTCTCGCGGACGTTCACGATCTCGGGCGGCGTCGCCACCGTCACGACGACCCTCACGCCGAGCGGAGCCAGCTCGTCCGCCGACGAACTCTACGAGACCTTCCCCATCTTCCTCGGCGAGGGCAGGACGCCAGGCGCCACGATCGAATTCCGGCTGTCGGGCTCGGGCGGGCTGGTTACCGCGGGCACGTCGAACACCGCCTCGGTCGCCGCGATCCGGGTGACGCGCCTGAGCCGCGCGGTCGAGTTCGCCTTCGACGCGCCGGTGACCGCGCGGCTGGCCGACCGCGAGTCGACGACGACCTACCAGTGGAATCCCGTCTCGCGCAACGTGCTGGTCTCGCGCCTCGCGAGCCCAGGGACGATCACGGCGCGGAGCTGGACCACGACGATCCGAGCGCTCTGATCGGAGCAGAGAGGCGCCCAGCCGGCCCTGCGCGCGGGCGGCGCGGGTTGCTACGCTTGGCCCCCGTGCCGCTCGGCTCGCGCCTGCTCTACTTCCTGCTCATCCCCTCGATGCTGATCGCGGCGGGGGTCGTCGGGTTCTACTCGATCGAGGCGGCGCGCCGCTTCGCGCGCACGACCGAGGAGTCGATCTTCGAGTCCACGCTCCAGCTCGTCGACGAGAAGATCGATCGGCTCGAGCAGATGGTGATCTCGGCCGACGAGGCCGTCTTTCAGCTCGTCGATCTCGCTGATCCGAGCCGGGTCGAGCGGGAGTGGCCGCCGCTCGCGCCGCGCATCTCACCGAGCATCCGCGCGCTCTTCGTGCTCGACGACACGGGCAACGTGCTCGCCTACGCGTGTCGCTGCTCTCCCGACGAGCGCGAGGAGTTTCGGCGCCTCTTCGAGGAGCGCATGCTGCCGGATCTGCTGCTCGAGCGGGCGCCGCTCGGCCAGCTCCGGCACCTCCACCGGCGCTACGCGGATCAGAGCTACCTCCTCTCGTACCGAGCCCTCCGGCACGAGGGCCGTCGCTACTACGTCGTCGCCCACCACGACACGGGCTACTTCGTCCGCGACGTCTTCCCGAGCGTCTTCGTCAGCGACTCGAACAAGCGCCAGTACAACATCGTCGACGAGGACAGCCGCCGGATCTTCGGCGAGCCGCTGACCGGCGCGGGCGACTACCTCGTCGGGCGCAATTTCCCGTCGACGTTCTATGGGTGGCGGCTCCAGGTCGCGCCGAAGGAGGCGCCCACGCTCCGCGCCCAGCGCGACTCGCGCGACTACGGCGAGTCGTCGCTCATCGCGCTCTCGCTCGTCGTCGTCTTGCTCGGCATCGTCTTCCTCGTCTACGCGCAGGTCAAGGAGCGCAGGCTCAACGAGCTGCGGAGCGAGCTCCTCGCGAACGTGAGCCACGAGCTGAAGACGCCCCTCTCGGTCGTGCGCATGTTCTCCGAGCTCCTGCTGACCGAGCGCGTGCGCGACGACGCGAAGCGCAGGCAGTACCTCGAGACGATCGTGCGCGAGTCCGAGCGCCTGACGGGCCTCATCGAGAACGTCCTCGACTTCTCGGCGATCGAGCGCGGCAAGGAGGTCTACCAGTTCCGCGACGGCGACGTCCGAGACGTCGTCCTGCGCGCCGCCGACGCGTTCCGCTCACGCCACGAGAGCAGCGTCGAGCTGACGCTCCGCGCCGACGAGGACCTCCCCCCCGTCCGCTACGACGAGGAGAGCCTCCTGCTCGTCCTGCTCAACCTCCTCGACAACGCGGCGAAGTACGGCGAGCCGCCGATCGAGCTCTCGGTCGATCGAGGCCGTCGACACCTCTACGTGCGCGTCCGCGATCACGGCGCGGGGATCCCGCCCGAGCATCACAAGCGCGTCTTCGATCGCTTCTTCAGGCTCAAGCGAGAGGGGTCGACCGTGCGCGGGTCGGGCATCGGCCTCTCGCTGGTCAAGCGCATCGTCGAGGCGCACGGCGGCCGCGTGTGGTTCGAGACGCCCGCCGACGGCCAGGGCGCGCTCGCCAGCTTCTCCCTCCCGATCGTCGAGGGCCGCGCGAGCCTCCCGCCCGCTCCGCGCGCGAGCGCGGAGGCGTGAGGCTCGAGCGGGCGCGACGTCAGATGGGGATGTCGACGCCGTACGGCGGGACGACGATGTAGACCGCGCGGCTGTCGAGCTCGGCCACGCCGTTACCGACGACGATGATCCGGGCGCGGTAGATCTCGGCGGCCGTCGGGGGCGGGACGATGTCGTTGTAGAAGTCGACGTCGAAGGTGACGCGCGTGCCGGGGATCACCTGGTAGAAGGTCGTCTCGTCTTGGCGCTCGTAGGTCTCGCCGGGGCTCGCGCCGCAGATCCCGGAGCCGGGGTTACACCCGGTGTTCGGGGTGATCGACTTGATGAAGGCGGTCGCGTCGACGTCGTTGGGGTTGCCCGCGACGTTCGCGGTGCGCGTGTTCACGTCCTGCGGCGTCCCGCCGATGAGCGCGCCGATGCCGTCGATGATGGCGTTCGACACCGTCCCGCCGCTCGCGTCGTAGACGAGCGGCGACCCGCCGCTGTTGACCGAGCCCGTCGCGCGAGCCATCGCCTCCATCTCGCTCCGCCCGCCGCCGTTGACGGCGACCCCGATGAAGCGCGCCCCGATTCGGTTGAGCTCCGAGGCGGCCAGCTCGAACGAGTGCGGATTCGGAGAGATGCCCGTGTACGCGCTGCTGCCGCCGGGCCCGTTGTGCCACTGGACGTCGCTCACGAGGACGACGATCGGGAGCGCGCCGGGGCGGAAGCAAGGATAGCCGACGCGCGCGAAGGTCTCGTCGGGGTAGACGTCGCACCGCGCGGGCGGGAGCGACCAGCTCGATCCGCCCATGCTCCAGCTGCCGCCGAGCCCCGAGGCGACCTGATAGAGCGCCTCGACCTGCGACTCGGGGCCGTCGGCGCCGCCGCCCGCGCCGAGCGCGCGGAGCCCGGCCTGCACCGCCGAGACGTCGGCCGTGATCACCTGTCGATTGCGGTAGGCGACGTCACCCGCGTCGCCGTAGCAGGTCTCGGCGAAGACGCCGCCGTCGCAGAAGGGGAAGTCGCGGTGCTCGCCCACGCCCATCTGCACCGATCGGATGCGGCTCGAGAGCTCGCTCGCGATCGTCGTGAGCGACGAGGTGACGTTGTCGATCGGCCCGCCCATCGAGCCGGTCGTGTCGATGAGGAAGTAGACGTCGGCGACGCTGATGTTCGTGCCGAAGTCGAGCCGGCGCGGCTCGTGCGCCCCCATGTAGGGCAGGACGACGAAGAAGTCGCCCGGCGGGATCGTGTCTTCGGGATCGAGCGGGTTCGTGCCGGTCCCGCGCACCTCGGCCAGATCCGTCACGCCGTCGCCGTCGGAGTCGACCGACGTCGGATCGGTGCCGATCGCGGCCTCCTCGGCGTCGGAGAGCCCGTCGTTGTCGCTGTCGAGATCGATGAAGTCGGGGAGTCCGTCGGAGTCCGAGTTGCGCGGCGCGCAGGGATGACCGCCCCCCGCCTCGACCGCGTCGGGGATGCCGTCGCCGTCCGAGTCGGGGTCGAGGTAGTCCGGGATTCCGTCGCCGTCGGTGTCGCGGTTGGTGGCGCGGCCCTCCACCCAGTCGGCGATTCCGTCCCCGTCCGCGTCCTCGGCGGGGTTGCAGTTCGGATCGATCGGGACGGCGACGTCCGCCCCGCCTGGGCCCGCGTCGCGCGTGGGACGTCCCGAGCCCGTCGTGCAGCCGACGACCGGCACCGTGAAGAGCGCGAGCAGCGCGGCGATCGAGCGCGTCCGCGATCGTCGGAGGCGAAGAGCGCGAGCAGAGAGCGGCGAGACCCATTCGTCCATGGACAACCTCCGAACGTCGAAGAAGGCGAAGCGAGCGGCAATTCGTATCACCTCCGCCGCGACCCCGAAAGCTCCGACCGAGGCGGCTCGACGTTCGCCCGGGACGCCGTCGCCGTCTTCCGGCATCATCGGAGGATGCGCGCCCCGTCTTCCCTCTTGCTCACCTTCTCACTCCTCGCCGCCCTCGGGATCATCGCGGGCTGCGACTGCGCCCCCGACCCCCACCCGACGAGCTGCTCCCGCTCGACGGATTGCAGCGACGGTCGCGCCTGCGTCGATGGGCGCTGCGTCGCGCGCGGCGACGGCGGGAGCGCTGGAGACGACGCCGACGTCGAGCTCGTCGACGGAGCGATCGCGAGGCCTCGATCCGTCCGCATCGAGCCGACCGACGTGGTCCTCGAGGCGATCGACGGCGCCACGCCGAGCCAGCACTTCAGCGCGTTCGTGACCTTCGACGACGGCACCGAGCGCGCGGCGATCGCGCCCTCGTTCACGCTCGATCGGCGCGATCTCGGCGTGATCGACGAGGCGTCGGGCGACTTCACCGCGAGCGGGACGATCGGCGGGACCGGGACGATCGGGGTGAGCGCGATGGGCCTCCACGCGAGCACGAGCCTGCGCGTCGTCCTGCGCCGCACGGTGATCGAGGCCGGCGTGCCGAGCGACGTCGCGACGCGCTTCGAGGGGACGCCGACGTCCGATCCGGCGCGCGCGGCCCAGCTCGTCTACCCGCTCGACGGCGCCGTGATGCCGCAGAACGTCTATCCCGCGGACATCCAGTGGCTCGAGAGCCGGGACGGCGACGTCTTCCACATCCGGCTCGAGAAGGACGACGTCACGGTCGACGCCTACGTCGCGCACGACGGCCGGCGGCACTGGCTCGCGGACGCCGTCGGTTGGCGGGCGCTCGCGCAGACGAACCCGGACGAGCCCGCGCGGATCCGCGTCGATCGGTGGGAGGCCGCCAGCTCGACCGTGATCGCGGGGTCCGAGATCACGGTCCAGTTCGCGCGCGCCGCGCTCACGGGGAGCATCTACTACTGGGACATCGCGGCGGGCCGGATCATCCGCATCAACGACGGGACGGCCGACCGCGAGAACATCATCCCCACGCCTCCCATCGCGACGGACGGCAACCGCTGCATCGGCTGCCACTCCGTCTCGTCGAGCGGCCGCTACATGACCGGTCGCCTCGGCGGCGGCGAGAACATCGGCGCGGTCTTCGACCTGACGACCGACCTGAGCGGATCGCCGGCGCCGACGCTCTGGCCCACCTCCGTCAGCCCACCGAGCGCGCGCTGGTGGTTCTCGTCCTGGAGCCCCGACGAGACGCGCGTCGTGGTGAGCTACGAAGAGGGCGCGTCGCGCGCGATGCGCTTCATGGATCCGTTCACGGGCAGCTTCGTGACCGTGTCCTCGCCCGGCCCCGTCCCCACCAACATCTCGCACCCGAGCTGGTCGCCCGACGGTCGAGCGATCGCCTACGTCACCGACATGGACAGCTGGGGCGGCGACTACCGCCGCGGCAACATCGCGATCGTGCCCGTCGTCGGCCCCGACGCCCTCGGCTCGCCCGTCACGATCCACCTCGCCTCCTCGCTCTCGGGCGCGAGCCCTGGGGGCCTCTGCGACAGCTACCCGAGCTGGACGCCGGACTCGCGGCACCTCGCCTTCGCGCACGGGCCCGACGGTCGCAGCGAGACCGGCCAGTCCGCGCTCTACGCGATGGGCGCGGACGGATCCCACGTCGTCCGCCTCGATCGCGCGATGGGCAGCGTGACCGCGACCGACAGCTTCCAACCGCGCTTCTCGCCCTTCGATCAGGGCGGCTACTTCTGGCTGAGCTTCCTCAGCCGGCGCGACTACGGCAACGAGTCGGTCGGCACGCGCGGCCGGGCGTACCAGCAGATCTGGGTCGTCGCGATCCGCAAGGACGCGCTCGACGCGGACGCGGATCCGAGCATGGTCCCCTACTGGCTGCCGGGGCAGGCGACGACGTCACGCAACATCGCGGCGTATTGGGCGCCGCGCGCGTGCCGCCCCGACGGCGAGTCGTGCAGCGTCGGCACCGAGTGCTGCGGCGGCGAGTGCGTCCCGCCGGCCGGTGGGGGCGCGCCCGTCTGCTCCCCGCCGCCGCCCGAGCGCTGCCACCGCGAAGGTGAGACGTGCTCGAGCGACGCGGACTGCTGTGGCGGCATGGGCCTGAGCTGCTTGGGCAACGTCTGCGTGATGGCGCCCGGCTGATCGCGCGTGCTCGCCGAGCCCCAGGCTCGGCTCACAGCACGAATCAGTTGCCCTGATTCGTGCTGTTCCTTCCTTGTCGGAGGGTCTGCCCAGAGGCCCTCCCTCACGCCGAGTGAATCGGCGTGAGCCTCCCTCCCGCCGAGCCAGCGCGCCCCGACTCGACGGATCACGTCGAGTGAGGCGCGCTGTCAGGGCGCGCGGAGGCGGATCGGGACGCGCAGCGAGACCGTGCCGCTCAGGCCGCTGGCGGCCGGGAAGCGCAGCGCGGAGAGCGCCTCGAGCAGGCAGGCGTTCTCCGCCTCGTCGCCCACGTTTCCGGCCTCGATGACGCGCTCGCTCACCTGCCCCGATCGCGCGTCGAGCCGCACGATCACCTGCACCATCGCCTCGCGCGCCGCGCCGCGCGCGAGCCCTTCCTCGTGGCACGCGAGGAGCGCGCGCCGGAGCGGCGCGCCTCGAAGGAGCTCGAGCCAGCCGGAGGGCGCGGGGGCTCCCCCCTCGAGGCTCGCCGCGCCGACGCTCACCTCGGGCGAGAGGGCCGCGCCGTGGACGGGATCGTCGCTCCACGCGCGCAGCCGATCGTCGTCGTCGCGCGCGACCACGGCGCCCGCCGCGTCGAGGAGCTCGACGAACGCGAGATCGAGGCGGACGACCGAGACCGCCTGCGGCGCGCGCACGATGCACGCGGGCCGATCGGGCTCGTCGAAGCCGAGGAAGAAGCCGACGCGCAGCCGCGCGCCGCCCGCCAGGGCGACGTCGATCGAGCGGGCCTGCTCCTCGCTCGCGCGGAGCGCGAGCGGCTCGAGCCGCGACGGGATGAGCTGGACCGCCCCATCGAACGCGCGGAGCGAGCGCACGTCGGCGAGGACGTACCGCACCTCCCCCTCCTCGCGGCCGGGGCGACGGCGCAGCGCGGCTCGACCGTCGATCAGGATCGAATAGAGGCGATCGTGGAGCCCCTCGTCGTCGGCCGCGCGGCACGCGGCGCGGACGTCCTCGAGCCGCGTGAGCGCGCGATCCCGGGCGCCCACACCCTGCTGAGCGAGCGTCGGGACCGAGAGCGCCACCGAGACGAAGGGCGCGAGCCACGCGACGCGCAGACGCGTCCTGGGGTTCGGGATCATCACGCGAGAGGAGCGTGCCACGCTCGCGCCTCGTCGTCCGCCGGCGCCCCGCCGCACGGCGCCCGGTTCACCGTCCAGCGCCGGCTCACCGCGGCTTCTTCCCCGCGTCGGCCGGATACCGAGCGACGAGGGAACGCTCGGGGCGCTCGACCTTGAGCACGGGGCTCGTCACGAGATCGCGGCCGCTCGCGTGAAAGAACAGGGAGTCGCCGACCGAAGGCGTCCCGGCGTTCGCGTGGATCCCGCCCGAGCGCGTGAAGCGCAGCCCGCCGTGGACCTGCTGGCGCAGCGCGAGGTGCGCGTCGAGCCACTCTCCGCTCGAGCGATCCTTGACCGCGACGCAGACGCCCCTGCGCAGGTGATACTCGGTGTTGCGCGTGACGAAGACCTTGTGGATCCGACGATCCGCGCTGCCCTCGACGATCTTGGCGTCCTTCGAACCGCTCATCACGACACCTCCGAGCATCGTTGTAAGGGGGCGCTCGCCGCGCACCAAGTTTCCGGCGGCGCGCTCGACCGAGGCGGACCCGCGGCGTGAGGCCCAGACGGTTTCGCCACCGAACGCGGCGGGGCTTGGTAGAAGAGCGGCGATGCGGACGTTGCCTCGCCCGGTTCGACTCAGCGGCGACTCGTACACCTCCCTCGCTCGAACGCCGTGGGCGGGGACGCGCCTCGTCGAGCGCTTCGGTAAGCGCCTACCGAAGGGCGGGGCCCCGCGCATCGGCGAGTCCTGGGAATTCTCGATCGGCCCGGAGCTCCCCTCCTCCACGATCGACGGCGAGCCGCTCAGCGCCCTCGTCTCGCGCGACGAGGACTGGACCGGCCCGAGCCGCGCACGCTCGCTCGGGCTGCTCGTGAAGCTCCTCGACACGGACGAGCCGCTCTCGCTCCAGATCCACCCGAGGGACGACGATCCCCTCCTCGCGCCCGACGAGAGCGGCAAGCCCGAGGCTTGGTACGTCGCGGCCGCGCGCGAGGACGCCTGGATCGCCTTCGGCTTCCGCGCCTCGACGCGGCGCGAGGACGTGCTCCGCGCGATCGACGCGAAGGACGGCTCGCTCGTCGCGCTGCTCCAGCGCGTCCCGGCGCGCGTCGGCGACTGCTTCGTCGTCGACGCGGGCACTCCGCACGCGATCGGGCCGGGCGTGACGCTCGTCGAGCCGCAGTTCGTCCGCGAGGGCAAGCGAGGCGTCACCTACCGCTACTGGGACTGGGATCGGCGCTACGACGACGAAGGGCGCCCGAGCGAGCACGGCGCGCCGAGGGCGCTCCACCTCGAGCGCGCGCTCGCCGTGACGGACTGGGAGAGCGCCGGCGCGAGCCTGCTCGAGCGCTCCTTCCTGCGCGCGGGAGCGCCGCGACGCGACGACGCGCTCGGCTTCGAGCTGCTGGCGGGCCGCCCGACGACCCTCGCGCCGGCCGAGGGATCGCTCGCCTCCGAGTGGCTCCGCGTCGTGCGCGTGGCGGGCAGCGGCAAGCGGCCCTTCTTCCACGGCGAGAGCCTGCACGCCCTCTCGGTCCTCGAGGGGAGCGGGGCGCTCGTCGATGGGCGAGGCCGCGCCCTCGTCGAGCTCGCGCCCGGCGCGAGCGTCGCGATCCCGGCGCGCCACGAGGATCTCTGGATCGAGGCCGAGCGCCTCCACGCCATCCGCGCGAGCGTCGAGCCGTGAGCTCGCTCCGGCTCGCGGCGGAGGTGGAGGACGCGCTCGCGCGGGGCGCGGCCGTCGTCGCCCTCGAGTCGACGATCATCGCCCACGGCCTGCCGCGGCCGATCAACCTCGAGGTCGCGCGCTCGCTCGAGCGCGTCGTTCGAGCGGGCGGCGCCGTCCCCGCCACCGTCGCCGTGATCGACGGCGAGCTGGTGGTCGGGCTCTCGGATCACGAGCTCGCGCGCCTCGCGAGCGCCGACGACGTCGAGAAGGTGTCGCGGCGCTCGTTGCCCATCGCGCTCGCGAGCGGCCGCCTCGGCGCGACGACCGTGTCGGCGACGATGATCGCGGCGGCGCGCGCGGGGATCCGCGTGTTCGCGACGGGCGGGATCGGCGGCGTCCACCGCGGGGTCGAGGAGACGATGGACGTCTCGGCGGATCTCGCGGAGCTCGCGCGCGAGAGCGTGTGCGTCGTCTCCTCGGGCGCGAAGTCGATCCTCGATCTGCCGCGCACGCGGGAGCTGCTCGAGACGCTGGGCGTCCCCGTGCTCGGCTTCGGGACGAGCGAGCTCCCGGCGTTCTTCGCGCGATCGAGCGGGCTGCCCGTCGATCATCGCGTCGAGACGGCCCGGGAGGTCGCCGCGATCGCGCGCGCCAAGTGGAGCCTCGAGCTGCCGGGCGGGCTCCTCGTCGCCGTCCCGCCGCCGAGCGACGTCGCGCTCCCGGAGCGTGAGCTCGACGCGTGGATCGACGAGGCGCTCGCCCAGGCGCGGACGCTCGGCGTCCGAGGCAAGGCGCTCACGCCCCACCTCCTCGCCTCGCTCCGCGATCGGAGCGGAGGCCGCACGCTCGACGCGAACGTCGCGCTCGTCCACGAGAACGTCCGCGTCGCGACCGAGGTCGCGCGCGCCCTCGCCGAGCCCGCGTGAGCCGCGCGCGGCGTCACCCCGAGAGGCCGAGGAACGCGCGCGTCCGCGGATCGCTCGGCGCCGCGAGCACCTCCGCCGGCGGGCCGTCCTCGATGACGCTCCCCTCGTAGAGGACGATCGCGCGATCGGCGAGCTTGGCGGCGAATTTCATCTCGTGCGTCACGATGACGAAGCTCAAGCGCTCGCTCGAGCGCAGCTCGGCGAGGAGCTCGACGAGCTCGCCCACCCGCTGCGGATCGAGGGCCGACGTCGGCTCGTCCATGAAGAGCACCTTCGGGTCCATCGCGAGCGCGCGCGCGATCGCGCAGCGCTGCTGCTCGCCGCCCGACATGTTCCTCGGATACGCCCGCTCACGATGCGAGAGGCCCACCTTCGCGAGGAGCGAGCGCGCTCGATCGCGCGCCTCCTCGAGCCGCACGCGCTTCACGTGGACGGGGGCCTCGTAGACGTTCTCGATCGCGGTCCGATGGGGGAAGAGGTGCCAGGCCTGAAAGACGAGCCCCGACTCGAGCCGGAGCGCCGCGAGCTGCCGCCGCTGCGCCTCGAGCGGGCCTGGACGGAGCTCCGCGCGGCCCACGCGGATGCGGCCGTCGTGAAAGGGCTCGAGCCCCGTCATGCATCGGAGCGCCGTGCTCTTGCCGCCCCCCGACGGACCGACCAGCGCGACGACCTCGCCCGCCGAGACGTCGAAGGAGATGCCCGCGAGCACGGTGCGCTCGCCGTAGCGCTTGACGAGCGCCTCGACGCTGATCACGGGCTCGCTCGCCCCGACCGCGCGCGGCTCCTCGGCGGCGTCGCTCATCGAGACTCCCCCTCGAGGCCCGCCTCGAGGCGCCTCGAGAGCAGCGAGAGCGGGTAGCTCATCGCCAGGTAGAGCGCCGCGCAGAGCAAGCCGGGGAGGAGGTAGCTGCGCACGTCGACCGCCGTGATCGTCATGCGCTTCGTGAGCTCGACCACCGTGATCACCGAGACGAGCGAGCTGTCCTTGAGGAGCGCGATGAAGTCGTTGGTCACGCCGGGCAGCGCGATGCGGAACGCCTGCGGGACGATGACGCGCCGGAGCGCGAGCCCGCGGCTCATCCCGAGCACCGTCGCCGCCTCCATCTGACCCGGCGGGATCGCCTGGATCCCGGCGCGGTAGATCTCCGCCTCGTAGGCGGCGTAATTCAGCCCGAGGCCCACCACGGCGGCGAACATCGCGTCGTACTCCGTCCCCCCCTCGATCCCGAGCGTCGCGCGGATCACCGGCATGATGCCGAAGTAGAGCAGGTGGAGCTGGAGCAGGACGGGCGTCCCGCGGAAGAGCTCGATGTAGCTCGTCGCGAGCGTCGAGACGCCGCGCCCGCCGTACATCCGAACGAGCGCGAGCACGAGGCCGAAGGCGACCGCGATCACCATCGCGAGGACGGAGACGAGGATGGTGACGAGCGCGCCCTGGACGAAGAGCCAGACGTGCCGGACGCCGAAGCTGGCTCGCTGGTGGACGCGGAGCATCGCGCGCGTGTCGTCCTCGGTCCACGCCGCGAGGCGCGCCTCGCGCTCGTCGTCGACGTGCCAGCGCGCGAGGATCGGCCGGAGCTCCCCGCGGGCGATGATCGCCGCGAGCGCCTGGTCGATCGCCGCGCAGAGGCTCTCGTCGTCGCGTCGACACGCGACGGCGTAGTAGCCCTCACCGACGTCCTCCACGAGCCGCAGGTCGCGGTGCACGAGCCCGTAGCGAGACGCGATGATGTCGTCGAGCAGGACGCCGTCGATCCGATGCGCGCGGAGGTCTTGATAGGGCTCCTCGGTGCCCTCGTACGGGACCGCGACCACGGGCCGCTCGCGCAGCATCTCCCACGACGACGAGCTCGCCAGCGTCCCGACCCGCCGCCCCTCGAGCGCGTCGAGGCTCGTCGCGCTCGGGTCGTCGCGGCGCGTGACGAGCTGCGCCGAGAAGATGTAGTAGGGCCGCGTGAAGAGGACGGTGTCGGCGCGCGCGGGCGTGACCTCGAGCCCGTTCAGCGCGACGTCGAACGAGCCCCGCTCGAGCGCCGGGACGAGGTTGGACCAGTCGTTCTGGACGAATTCCTGTCGGACCCCGAGCTCGCGCGCGAGGGCCTCGGCGAGCTCCACCTCGAACCCGACGAGGTGGCCGGGGCGGCTCGGATCCTCGAAGACGTAGGGCTCTCCGCCTTGGATGTCGCCCCCCCAACGGAGCACGCCCGTCCTTCGGATCCGCTCGAGGGCGCTCTCACGCGCTCCTCCGCACGACCCGACCATCGCGAGGAGCAGGGCGGCGGCGCCGAGGAGGGTGAGCCGCCGCGTCACGGAGGGCCGCGCCTCGGCTCGCTCGCCTCGCGCCGCCTCAATCGCGGCGGACGCCGTCGGCCGGGACCATCCGCGCGGCCCACCAGCTCGGCACGAGCGTGGCGAGCAAGCAGATGAGCACCGCGATCGACACCGTCCATCCAACCTCCGCGCCGCTGAGCCGAACCGGCAGATGATCGATCAGGTAGACGTGCGGATCCAAGCGAAAACGGATCCGATCGAGGTAGAGGCAGACCCCGCCACCGACGAGCAGCCCGAGGAGGGTCCCGACGAGCCCGATCGTCATCCCCTGGGAGAGGAAGACGAGCAGGACGTGGAGATCGGCGGCGCCCATCGCCTTGAGGATCGCGATCTCCCGCTTCCGCTCGAGGACGACCATGATGAGCGTCGCGATCACCGTGAACGCCGCGACGAACACGATGCTCGCGATGACGAGGCTCAGCATCACCTTCTGGATCTCGAGCGCGGTGAACAGGTTGTGGTTGAGCTCCTCCCAGTCCATCGTGTGGTAGGCGCCGCCCCCGAGGTCCTGCTCGAGCCGCCTCGAGACGGCGGCCGCCTGCTCCGGGTCGTGGAGGCGGATCTCGACGCCGTCGACGGCGTCGCCGTGATCGAAGAAGCGCTCGGCCTCGTAGAGATCCACGTAGACGAGCTCGCTGTCGTACTCCTCGAAGCCCGCCTCGAAGATCCCGATGACGCGCAGCTCTCGAGCCCGCGGGACGCTCGGGGCGCTCGGGCCGAGGAAGGAGCTCGAGAAGCCCGCGAGCGGCGAGACGACGCGGACGCGATCGCCCACCGACAGGTCGAGCTCGGTCGCGAGCGCGCGACCGATGACCATGCCGGAGAGCGACCCGGTCGCGACGCTCGGCGCGCGCGGGCGATCGGACGCCGGCCGCTCCGGGGCGGGCTCGTCGGCCTCCCCCTCGAGCGCCGCCTCGGCCTGCTCGGGCGTGGGGACGACGACGGCGGGGAGCTCGATGGGTCCCTCGTCGCTCGCTCCGCCGTCGGCCGGCGCCTCGATCCGAGGCGCGAGCCCCTCCTCGATCCGAGGACCGGGCTCGAGCGGATCGAGCGGCCGCTCGCGACCCGCGCGCCACGCCGCGTCGACCCGCCGCAGGTAGTCGTCGAGATCCTCGCCCTCGCCGGCGCGTCGCTCGTCCTCGGGGCGCACGGCGGGCTCCGCGCCCGGGACGCGCAGCCCCTCGAGGCTGCCCTCGACCATCTGGCGCGGCAGCTCGAGCACGGAGGGCATCCGCTCCGGATCGACCCCCTTGAGGAGGATCCCGGACACGCGATCGCCATGCGCCAGCATCATGGGCTGGATGAGGAAGGGGCCCGCGCCCGCGACCTCGGGCATCTCCATCGCGCGCTGGACGACGTCGCGGTATTCCTCGAAGTCACCGTACTTCATCACCAGCACGTGGGCGTTCACCCCGAGCACCTTGTCCCGGAACTGCACCTGGAACCCCGCCGTGATCGCCATCACGGCGAGCAGCGCCGCGACGCCGAGCGCGACGCCGCTCACCGCGATCGAGGTGATCACCGAGACGGACTTCGTCTTCTTCGAGAGGAGGTAGCGAAAGCCGATGGCGAGCGCGTAGCGCACGGCCGCTCCGTTGTAGCGCGCTCGGCGGATCGGATCCGCGTGGGATGGCCCGCGAGCGGCGTTCGTCGGTTGGGGTGAGCCCCGACGGCAGGTCCCGGCGGGGGAGGCCTCGAGCGACCTCGTCGAGCATCGAGTCGATCCGCCGGCGAGCGCCCTCCGGCGGACCTCCGCGCGCGAGTCGTAGCACGAGCGCGGCTCGCGCAAACGCGCCGAAGCGGCTATCCTCGAGGGACTTATGCTTGGTCGTTCGCGTCCCCTCTCGCCGGGCGCGCCTCGCGTTCTCGCGGCCGTCCTCGTCGGCGTGCTGGCCCTCGTCGGGTGCGACGAGCCACGTGAGTTGTTCGTAGGCGACGCGGGCCCAGCGCCGGACGCCGCCATCGTCCGACGCCGCGCGCTCGTGCCCGAGTCGAACGGGGTCGTCACGCTGGCGCCGCTCGCCGAGCGCACGCTCCGCGTGCGTCTGCTCGAGGACGAGGCGCCGGTCGCTGGGGCGAGCATCGCGTTCGCGCTCGAAGGCTCGGTGCGCTCGAGCACCCTGCGCGCGCTCGAGGGCGTCACCTCCTCCGACGGCGCCGCGTCCGTGACCCTCGTCGCGGGTCCGCTGCCGACGACGTTTCGCCTGCGCGTGACGGCGTCGGGAGCGGCTCCCGTCGTCATCGACGTCTCGGTCGGGAGCGAGTTCGGCGATCTCGAGGTCACGCTCGAGCCCGACGTCACGCGAGACGTCGCCGCCTACCTCGTCCAGCTCGTCGCCGACGTCCCATGCGCGTCGATCCCTTCGTCTCCGAGCGGCGGCGACGAGCGAACGCTGACGAGCGGCATCGTCGTCACGACGTACCGGTCGCTGCCGACCAGCGCGAGCTGGACGCTCTCGGTGCGAGGTCGATCCGAGGCGGGGGTCATCGTCGCCCGCGGCTGCGCCGAGGGCATCCGCGTCTCGCCCCACGCGACGGCCCGCTCATCCGTCGCCGTCCACGATCTCCCGCTCGATCCGGGCGGCTCCTTCGCCCTGGCGCTCGAGCTCGACGCGACGACGGCGACCGCGCCCGTCGCGCGGTCCCTCCTCGAGGCGAGCACCCCGGCGCGCGACGCGGCGCTCTTGCTCGACGGGCTCGCGAGCGCGCTCGAGGGCTCGCGCGACGCCGCCACCCTGATCGCGGCCCGTCGCGAGGGGCTGGACGCGCAGCTCGCGGCGCAGCTCGAGCGCGAGGGATCGACGTGGGCGGCCTCCGTGTCCTCGCTCGCGACGGACGCGACCGACGCGCTCGGGAGCGTGCGGCTCGAGGGCACCCTCGTCGTCGGCGATCCGGTCCGCGTCACGAGCCTTCGCGCGAGCGCCGCGGGGAGCGTGCTCCCGCCGAGCTTCGAGGCGTCGCTCGCGCGGCTCGCCTCGGTCTCCGGCCGAGACGCGATCGCGATCTCGGGCTTCGACGTCGAGGTGGGTGGGGCGTCGCTCTGGCTCTCGACGCTCGACGCGCTCGCGCGGCGCGCGGGCTCGGACGTAGCCGCGAGCGTGCGGGAGGGCGAGAGCTGCGCGGCCCTCGTCGCGCTCGTCGAGAGCGATCCGCGGCTCGCGTCCTGCGACGAGCGCTGTGTGCGCGGCGGCTGCGCCGCCGCGGCGGACGAGCTCCTCCGCTCGCTCGCCGAGCGAGCGCGGGCGCTGGACGATCGGCTCAAGCGCCTGCGCTTCGACGCGACGCTCGCGATGCACGACGACGATCGCGATCTGCGCGCCGATCGGCTCGACGGCGACGTCCAGCTCTTCTGGCTGTCCGACGACGGCGCGAGCGCCCTCGAGCTCCCCGGTCGGGTCGCGGCCGACCGCGAGGCCCCGCTCGACTGATGGCGAAGACCGACTACCCCCTCGAGCCGCTCCGCTCGCTCCGTGAGCGCGCGCAGGACGAGGCGACGCGAGCTTTGGCGGGCGCGCTCGACGCGCTCCGCGACGCGACCGAGCACGTCGCCGAGGCGGCGCGCCGCCTCTCGGAGCACGAGGCGGCGAGCCGCGCCACCCTCGACGCCGAGCGCGCCAGGTCCCTCACCGCCGTGCGACCCGAGGACGCGATCCGGCTGCGCGCGTGGCGCGCGCGGCGCGCGGAGGAGGCGCGCCTCCTCCTCGAGGCGCTCGAGCACGCTCGCTCGATTGAGCGCTCGTGCGCAGAGCGCGTCGAGCTCGCTCGCGAGGAGCTCGCCGCGGCGCGCGTCGCGCGGGAGGCCGTCGAGCAGCACCACGAGCGGTTCCGTGACGACGAGCGGCGCGAGCGGGAGGCGAAGGAGGAGGCCGAGCTCGACGATCGGCGCCGATCGTCCTGACGGCACGCTCGATCAGCCGCGCGCCGGCAGCGTCGCTGGCAACGTCGGGAACGCCCCCCGGTCGAGGAAGCCGTAGATGATCCAGCTCTGGAGCACGCGCCGGGTGTAGCCGCGCGTCTCGGCGAAGGGGATCTCCTCCACCCACGCGTCGAAGGGCTGATCGCGGCGCGCGCGCATCCAGCGGTCGACGTTCCCCTCTCCAGCGTTGTACGCGGGCGGAATGAACGCCGCGTGCTCACCGTACCGTCGCGCGAGCGCGCGCATGTAGCGCACGCCGATCTGGACGTTGATCGCCGGGACGCGGAGCGCCGCCGGATCGCTCGCGAGGCCCGTGCCGCGCGCGTAACGCTCCGCGGTCGGCGTGATGATCTGGAGCAGGCCGTACGCTCGCGCGACGGAGACGGCGCCGGGATCGAAGCTCGACTCCTCGCGCGCCACGGCGCGCACGAAGGACGGGTCGACCCCCTCGCGCGCGGCCGCCTCCTCGATCAGCCCCGCGTAGGCGTCCGGGTAGGCGATGCGATAGAGCGCGAGGCTCGCGTCGTCGTCGGGGGACGCCACCATCGGCGGCAGGCGACGGCGCGCGAGCTCGGTCGCGCGGGTCGGATAGCCCGTGTCCGCGAGCAGCGCGGCGAGCGTCCGGACCGTGTCGGCGCCCGCGTCGGCGTCGATGCCGAGCGACGCGAGCTCGCGCTCCCCCCGCTGGCGCTCGCCGACGACGAGGAGCGCCGTGGCCCGCGCGAAGGTGGCCCTCGCCTCCGCCGTCGAGAGGCGCTCGGCGACGGCGCGCGCGAACGAGGAGCGCGCGACGAGCGAGTCACCGTCCTCGAGCGCGCGCGCGAGCGGGAGCCGCCCGCGGAGGGTCGCCTCGCGCAGGCGCTCACCGCGCCCCGCGTCTCGCTCGTCGATCCGCGCGAGCGCGAGGCGCCCGTAGTAGGTGAGCGGCTGCGCGCGGGCGAGCGCCTCGTAGGCGTCGAGCGCGTCCGCGGAGCGGCCCAGCTCCGCGAGAAGGCGCGCGCGCCAGTACGCGGCGCGTCCCACGACCCCTTCGGCCGCCTCGCCCGTTCCCTCCGCGAGGCTCGCCTCGAGCGTCGCGAGCGCGTCCGCGAGCCGCCCCTCGCCCCGGAGCTCCCACGCGAGGAGGAAGCGCGCCTCGCCTCGAAGGTCGCCCTCTTGCGCGACCGCGCGCTCTAACGCCTCGCGCGCGCAGTCCCGATCGCCGGCCTCGAGGCGGATGCGCGCCTCGAGCACGAGCGCGTCGTCGAGCAGCCGGTGCGAGGGCGCGAGCCTCTCGACGGCCGCGAGCCGAGAGAGCGCGTCGTTTCCTCGGCCCATCGAGACGAGCGCGCGCCCCGCCGTGTAGCTCGCCCACGCGAGCGCGTCGCGCCGGCTCGCGAGCGAGGGCTCCGGCTCGATCCGCTCGAGCGCGCGCTCGAGCGCGCGCGCGAGCGCGGGCTCGCACTCCACGACCATCGCGTCGAGCTGCTCGACCGCGGCCTCGCGAGCCCGGGCCCGCGCGAGCACGCGACCGGCGTCGAGGAGCGCCTGACAGCGCTCGACGGATCCCGGCTCGAAGCGCCGCGCGAGCTCGACGAAGCCGCTCGCCGCCTCGCGAGCGCGCCCGATCTCGGAGAGGTAGGCCGCACGCTCCCTCGCGCGGGCCACGCTCGGCTCGCGGAGGGCGGCGCGGTCCGCGTCCGAGAGGGCCTCGAGCGCCGCCGCGCGCGCCGCACGCAAGGGAGCGCTCGCGCCGAGCGTGGCCCGCGCGAGGAGCGCGTCGTAGAGATCGATCGCCTCCCGCGCGGCGTCCGGATCGCCCCGCGCGACGAGCAGATCGGCGAGGGCGCGCGTGAGATCGCCGTAGAGCCCCGGAACGAGCGTCGGCGCGAGCGCGCCGCGAAGCGCCGCCTCACGCTCCTCGACGGGCCGGTCCCCGAGCCGCGCGAGCGCCAGCGCGTCGAGGGCGCGCGCCTCGTCGTGGCCCGCCCACCGCGCGTCGAGCCCGAGCGTCGCCGCGCGTGGCCCGAGCACGGCCGAGAGGCGCTCACGCGCGCGCGCCGGATCGGCCTCGAGCGCGCGACGCGCGAGCTCGATCGCGGCCCACGGCGCGAGGGGCGAGGCGCCCGTCGCGATCCGCTCGAGGCGCGCGTCGGAGGCGCTCCGGTCCGCGTCGAGGCTCGCCGCCAGCCAGAGCAATTGCGCCTCGTCCGCCCCGCCCGCCGACGCGAGGGCGTCGGCGCGCGCGACGATGGCGGCGTCGCCGTCGAGGCTCGCGGCGCGCCGGAGCGCGAGGACGCTCTCCGTCGGCCTGGCGACGGCGGCGTCCGCGGCCGGAGCGGGCGTCATGATCCGCGCTTCGGGCTCCGCGAGCTCGGGCGAATTCGCCTCCGCGTGGCACGTCGCGGCGAAGAGCGCGAGCGACGAGCAGAGCAGCGAGGCTCGCCTTCGCCCGTGACGACGCCGCGGTTCATGCCCGATCGATGCCATGTCGCTCGAGCCTGCGTGTAGCGCGAGCGCGGGCCTCGCCGAAAGAAAACGGCGCGTCGGAGGGTCGGTCCAGAGCTCCCCCCTGCACGCCGAGCGAACCGGCGTGAGCCTCCCTCACGCGGTGCGCAGCGTGCCTGCGCTCGACACGATCACGTCGAGCCGGGCGCGCCGTCAGAGCCGATCCTCGCCGAGCACCACGTTGTCGATGAGCCGCGTCGCGCCGATGCGCGCGGCGACCGCGACGAGCGCGCGCGACGCGACGCGATCGATCGGCCGCAGCGTGTCGGCGTCGGCGACGGCGACGTAGTCGATCGCGTCGAAGGCCGGCTCGATCGGAGCGCGCGCGATCTGCTCGAGCCGGCGCGCGTCGCGCTCCCCCGCGTCGAACGCCTCGAGGGCGAGGCGCAGCCCCCTCGAGAGGGCGAGCGCGCGCCCCCGCTCGCTCTCGCCGAGGTAGCGGTTTCGCGAGCTCATCGCGAGACCGTCGGGCTCGCGCACGGTCGGCATGCCGCGCATCGCGATCGGCAGCTCGAGGTCCTCCACCATCTTCGAGAGGACGCGCCACTGCTGGTAGTCCTTGCGACCGAAGACGGCGACCGAGGGGCCGATCAGGGCGAAGAGCTTGGCCACGACGGTGGTCACGCCGTCGAAGTGGCCCGGCCGATGAGCCCCCTCGAGCACCTCGGTGAGCCCGCGGACCCTCACCTCGCTCGCGAACCCCTCCGGGTACATCGCGACGGGCGTCGGCGCGAAGAGGAGATCGACGCCCCTCTTCTCGCACGCGCTCGCGTCCGCCTCGAAGGTCCGCGGATACCGCGAGAGATCCTCACTCGGGCCGAATTGCAAGGGATTGACGAAGATCGTGACGATGACCTGCGTCGCGCCCGCGCGCCTCGCCTCGTCCACGAGCGCGAGGTGCCCGGCGTGGAGCGCGCCCATCGTCGGGACGACGCCGACCCGCGCGCCTCGCGCGCGCGCCCCCTCCGCGAACGCGCGTAGGCGCTCCTTCTCTCCCGTGATCTCCATCGGTCACGCCTCGCTCGGTCCGTACCCGGCGCGCGCTCGCGCCTCGGGAGCGCTCGGCGCCTCGGCCTTCGCGCCGAACGTATGCTCCTTCGCGGGGAAGAGCCCCGCCCTCACCTCCTCGGCGTAGCGGCGGCTCGCGTCGACGCCGTCCCGATAGAGCTCGGCGTAGCGCTTGACGAACTTCGGCTTGAGGTCGGGCGTGAGCCCGAGGAGGTCGTAGCTCACGAGCACCTGCCCGTCGCAGCCGGCGCCCGCGCCGATGCCGATCGTCGGGATCGAGAGCTCCCTCGTGATCCGCGTCGCCAGCGCCTCGGGGATCCCCTCGAGCACCACCGAGAACGCGCCCGCCTGCTCGACGGCGCGGGCGTCGGCGAGCACGCGCTCGGCGTCGTGCTCGCTCTTGCCTTGCACGCGAAAGCCGCCCATCGCGTGGACGCTCTGGGGCGTGAGCCCGATGTGGCCCATCACGGGGATCCCGACCGCGACGAGGCGCGCGATCGTCTCGGCCATCACGGCGCCGCCCTCGAGCTTCACGGCGTGCGCGCCCCCCTCGGCGAGGAAGCGCCCCGCGTTGCGGAGCGCGTCGCCGACGTCGGCCTGATACGTCATGAAGGGCATGTCACCGACGACGAGCGCCCGGCCACCGCGCCCCTGCTCCCTCGCCCGCAGGAGCCCACGAACGACGGCGCGTGTGTGGTAGAGCATCTCGTCGAGCGTGACCGGCAGCGTCGTCTCGAGCCCCTGGACGACCATGCCGAGCGAGTCGCCGACGAGCAGCACCTCGACGCCGCCCTCGTCGAGCATGCGCGCGAAGGTCGCGTCGTAGGCCGTCGCCATGGTGATCCGCTCGGCGGCCCGCTTCATCGCGATGAGCGCGGGCACCGTCATCACCGATCGTGGGCGAGGCGTCGCGCTCGAGCGCGGATCGCCCTCATGGGATTGGGTCATGTGGAGCGCCACCCAAGCCGAGGATGCGGGTCGGTCGCGGCCGGAGAGATTCCGGTCCACGCCGCTCGGTGGCGTGCTCGATCTAGCACGCGCCCTCCGCCCTCTCTAGCGACGCGCGGCGTAAGGCGCGGCGTCGTGCTGCTTCGGTTATGCTCCAGCCCTCGCATGACGACGGAGCTCACCCTACCGCTCGCGGCCGACCAACTCCCGGAGACGATCCGCCGGTTCTGCGCCCCCGAGACCCCCGAGCGCGCGCGCCAGATGGCGGCCAAGGGGCTCGTCCCCGCGAAGGGCGGCGAGCTCGTCGCGGTCTTGCTCCAGCTCACCCGCGATCCCCTGGAGGCCATCGCGACGGCCGCGCGCGCGACCCTCGACGGCGTCCCCGCGCCCGTCCTCGAGGCCGCGTGCGACGCGGCGCTCCACCCCGCCTTCCTTGACGCGCTCGTCGATCACCTCGGGAGCGACGAGCACCGCGAGCGGATCGTCGGTAACCCCGCGACCGCGAGCGCCACGATCGTCCGGCTCGCGCGCACCTGCTCGGAGCACCTCGCGGAGCGGATCGCGCTCGACGAGCAGCGCATCCTCGCCTGTCCCGAGATCATCGAGGCGCTCTACCGCAACAAGAGCACCCGCATGTCGACGGTCGATCGCCTCGTCGATCTCGCGGTCCGCAACGACGTCAAGGTCGACGGGATCCCGACCTTCGAGGCGCACGCGCAGGCGATCGCCGGTCAGCTCATCCCCGAGCCCACCGACGAGCCCCTCCCCGGCGACGCCCTCTTCAGCGAGGCGCTCGCGGCCGACGACGACGGCGAGGCGGTCCTGCAGGATCAGGTGGACGGCTCCGAGGAGGTGCGCGACCGCTACAAGCCCCTCGCGATGCAGCTGGCCGACATGAATTTCGCGGAGAAGCTCCGCATGACGCAGATCGGCAACGCCGCGACGCGATCCATCCTCGTCCGCGACGCCAACCGGATCGTCGCGATGGCCGCGATCGCCTCCCCGCAGATGAGCGAGCCGGAGGCGGTCGCGATCGCCAATAGCCGCCAGGTCTCGGAGGACATCCTCAGGTTCATCGGGAACAAGCGCGAGTGGCTCGGGAGCTACGACATCAAGCGCAGCCTCCTCTTCAACCCGAAGACGCCCGTCGGGATCTCCATGCGCTTCTTGTCCCACCTGCACCTGGCCGACCTCCGCGCGCTCTCCCGCAGCCGCGGCATCCCCGCCGCCGTCAAGAGCGCCGCGCTCCAGCGCGTGGCGAAGAAGGGGAGCTGATGTCGTTCTTCAAGCGGCTCTTCGGGACGACCACCGAGGCCGAGGCGCGCGCCGAGGCCGACCGGCTCTTCGACGCGTCGAGCTGGATCGAGGCGCGGCTCGCGTACGAGAAGCTCGCCGCGCGGGGCGACGTGAGCGCCGAGCAGCGCGAGCACGCCACGGCGCGCATGGCGTCGTGCGCGGACGCGCTGGCCGAGCAGCGGATCGCCGAGGCCGAGCGCCTGCTCGCGGGCGGCGACCTCGAGCTCGCGCGCGGCGAGCTCGAGACCGCGGCGACGCTCGCGCGCACGGACGCGATCCGCAAGCGCGCCGCGCGCATGCTCGACGGGGCCGAGAAGAGGCAGGCGCGGCACGCCGCGCGCGTCGAGATCGAGCTCGGCGACGACGAGCGCTGGGTGATGCTCGCCGGGACCTGGTCCGAGGCGCAGATCGAGGAGTACGACGGGTACGGCGAGCGGCTTCGCGAGGCGCTGCTCGCGATGGACACAGGTGACGCGCGCGCGGCCCGCGACGGGCTCGAGGCCCTCGCCGAGGAGCACGCGGAGGACGGCGTCTATCTCTTCGCCGAGCTCGCGCGCGCTCGCTCGCGGACCGACGAGACCGCGGGGAGCGTCGAGGCGCTCGAGCGCTTCCTCGCCCGGGTGCCCGACGAGGATCGGAGCGAGACGCGCCTGCGAGCCTTCGTCTTCCTCGCGCAGCTCGCCGAGCAGGCGGGCGACGACGAGAAGGCCATCCTCGAGCTCCAGCGCGCCGTCGACGCGATGCCGGACGATCCGCGCCCGCTCATCAACATGGGCGTCTTCCTCCGCACGCGCGGCGAACCCGAGCCCGCCGTCACGATCCTGGAGGCCGCGCTCGGCCTCTACGACGAGGACCAGCCCAACTGGCCGGTCTACCTCGAGATCGCGCTCGCGAAGCGCGACGCGGGGCGGACCACCGAGGCGATCGAGACGCTCGAGCACATCATCCGCTTCTTCCTCGCTCGCTCGCAGACCGACCTCCCCGCCGTCGTCGCGGCGCCGCTCGCGGCGATGCACGAGCGCGCTGGCAACCTCGGGCGCGCGGCCGACCTCTACTCGACGCTCGCGCGCGGCTCGGATCACGAGAACCACGTCGTCTACCACCGCGAGGCCGGGAGGCTCCTCAAGGAGCTCGGCCTGCGCCAGGAGGCCCGACGCATGCTCACGCGCGCGAGCGCCCTCGCGGACAAGAGCTCGGAGATCTCCCGCGAGATCGAGGAGATCCTCGCCGAGATCGAGGGCGAGGACCGATGAACGACGCCGCCCTCACGCCGAGCCACCATGCCGACTGACGCCTCCTCCACGACGATCGACCTGCCCGCGCCCCCGGACGCGATCGATCCTCGCTCGCTCGAGCCGCGCTTCGGGACCTACCGTGGCGCGCTCGCGCGGCACGACCTCTCGGCGCTCCACGCCTCGCCCTGGGATCGCCTGCTCCGCGAGAAGCGCTGGATCTACACGCTGCTCGTGGCGCGACCGTGGACCATCGCGATCGCCCTCGTCGATCTCGGCTACGCCTGCACCCTCTTCGGCTTCGCCGCCCACGCCGAGCGAGGCCTCGTCGCCGATCTCCGATCGACGCCCGGGCTCCCGGGCCTCTCCGGGCTGAGGCAAGACGGCGTCTCCCGCGTCGACGCGCGCTTCCGAGGCGTCGGCGCGCGCGCCTCGATGCGCCAAGCGCGCGGAGCCGAGCGCCTCGAGCTCCGGCTCGCGTCGAAGCCGATCGATCTCCACGCGACGCTCGATCTCTCGCGGGGCGCACCCGCGCTGAGCGCGATCGCGCCGATCCGCGCGGGGCGCGTGAACGTCACCGAGAAGCGCGCGCTCGCGCCCGTTCGAGGGTCCGCGCGCGTCGGGAGCGAGCGCATCGCGCTCGACGGCGGCCTCGGCGGCGTGGACCTCACGTTCGGCCTCTTGGCGCGGGAGACCCGCTGGAATTGGGCGTTCCTGATGGGCGAGACGACGAGCGGGGAGCCCGTGGCGCTGAACCTCGTCGAGGGCTTCGTCGGTCAGCCCGAGTGCGCGCTCTTTGGAGAGCGATCGCTCGTCGCCCTCGCGGAGGGCCGCTTCGAGCTGCCGCGGCCCCGCGTCGACGCGCCGCGCGAGGAGCGCGCGCGGACCCTCGCGCCGTGGCGGATCCGCACGAGCGACGGCGCGGCGGAGCTCACGTTCACGCCGCACGCGATCCACGACGAGCACCTCGATCTCGGCGCGCTCCGCTCGCGCTTCGTCCAGCCGATCGGGCGCTTCTCGGGGACGCTCCGCCTCGCCGACAGGACCCTGCGGCTCGAGGGCGTCCCCGGCGTCGTCGAGGATCAAGACGTGCGGTGGTGAGCGCGCTATCGTGATCGCGATGGCACGAGTCACCTGCCCGATCTGCGCGAGCCCCGTCTCGTCCGACACGAGCGAGGGCCGCGACGCCGCGTTCCCGTTCTGCTCGATGCGTTGCAAGCGCATCGACCTCGGCGCGTGGCTCGACGGCGCCTACCGGATCCCCGGCGATCCCGTGACGGACGAGGAGCGCGACGCGCTCTCGAAGCTGACGTCGAGCCACGGCGGTGACGCGTGAGGCGCGCGTCACGCACGCTCGGGCCGCGGCTCGCCCTCGCCGCCGCGCTCGGGCTCGCGCTTCACGCGCAGGCGGCGCGCGCCCAAGACGCGGAGGGTGGCGCGGCGCAAGGCGGCGTCACGACGACGCCGGGGGCGGCCCACACGACGTCGGCGACGACCACGCGCTCGGGCGCTGCGCCCCAGGCCGCGGAGCCCCCGAGGGCACGAGCCACCTCGGCGCAGAGCGCGCTCGCCCCCGACGCCGCGGCCGCCCCACCCGCGGCGACGCCTCCTCAATCGGGGTCCGACGAGGCCGATCACGGGATCCTGTGGATCGAAGCCTCGGCGGGCATCTCCAACGTCAACCTCGTCCAGTTCCAGAACCGGAATTTCGCCGACGTCGCCGGCGGCGCGTCCGTCTTCAGCGAGGCCTACGGCACCGGCCCCGTCATCGGCGCGGGGCTCGGCGTCCGGCTCTTCTGGTTCACGCTCGGCGCGCGCGCGAGCTTCGCGCTCTACGACACCTTCGAGGTGGGGACGCTCGGCGCCGAGGTCACGCTGCGATTCCCGATCCCCGTCGTCGAGCCGTGGATCCGCGCGGGCTTCGGCTACGGCTGGCAGGGCGACGCCAACTACGGCTCCGGCGTCGCCGCGGCGCAGACGACGACCTACGGCTGGGTCTTCCAGGGCGGCGTCGGCCTCGACGTCTTCCTCACGGACTGGCTCGCGCTCGGCGCGGGCTTCGGCCTCGACATCCTCAACATGACGCGGCAGCGTGATCCGAGCGCCGCGTGCATGAGCCCGACGGACGTGTGCCCCGCGCGTGACGGCGACGCCCTCGGCCTCCAGATGAAGGGCCTCGTCACGCTCGGCGTCCACCTCTGACGGCGTGGGGCCGTCGCGGATCCGTCGAGCCGACTCGCGCCGTTCCTCGTCGAGGCCCACGCTGTCGAGGCCCACGCTGTCGAGGCGCGCGAGGTCGAGGTCCACGGTGGCGGGCGTCGCAGCGCGGACGTGAGCGCCCGAGCCCCGTCGAGGGCGAGGCGACGAGCGCTCGGCCGATCAGCGGAGCCCGTGGATGCGCGATCGGTTACGCCCGTCGCGCTTCGCGCGGTAGAGCGCGTCGTCCGCGAACGCGACGAGCTGGAGGGGCTGTCCGATCTCCGGATCGGGCATCGTCGCCGCCCCCACGCTGACCGTCATCGGGATGCTCCGCACCGGGGAGGGTGCGTCGCTCGCCTCTTCGCTCCCCATCGGCGGCTCGAAGACGAAGCCGCTCCGCTCCACGGCCGCGCGTAGTCGCTCGGCGAACACCCTCGCCCCCTCGCGGGTGGTCCCACGCGAGAGGACGGCAAATTCCTCACCTCCGAGGCGCGCGAGCACGTCCTCGGCGCGGATCAACGCGAGCACGCGGTTCGCGAGCTGGACGAGCATCGCGTCGCCCGCGAGGTGCCCGAAGCGATCGTTGATCGCCTTGAAGTGATCGATGTCGAAGATGATCAGCGTGAGCGGGGTGTCGTGACGCACCGCGAACGCGAACTCGCTGTCGATGCGCTCCTCGAGGTACTTGCGGTTGAACGTGCGGGTGAGGGGATCGCGCAGCGTCGACTCGTACATCCGCGCCTGGAAGCTCGCGTCGAGGTCGTCGAAGATCGCGAAGCGGAGGATCGTCGAGCCGATCTGGATCTTGTCGCCCTCCGAGAGCGGCACCTCGCCGAGCACGGGCGCGCCGTTGACGAACGTGCCGTTCATCGAGCCGAGATCGCCGACGTGCCAGCGACCCTCGACACGGTGGAACCGCGCGTGCGTCCGCGAGACGTCGTCGCTCTCGATGCGGACCTGGCACTCGCCTCGCCCGACGAGGGCGCCGTCCACGAGCCCGAAGGCCTGCCCCGTCCCGGGCCCCGCGATCACGAGGAGGTGGGCGCTCTTGCGCTCGAGGCCGCCTGGCGGCGTGAGATGCCCCGGCGATATGCCGAGCCGCAGCGTCTGATCTTCCCTCGGTCCGCGCTTGCTCATCGCCCCTCGTCCCGGCCGAACGTATCACGACTAGGGCGCACTCGACACCTGCTCGTCCGCCGCCACGCGCTCCACCCCGAGCGCGTGCTCGAGGAACGCGTACATGCGCGTGTACCGCTCGACGAGCGTCGAGAGCGGGGTGCCGGCGCCATGCCCCGCGTCCGCCTCGCGAAAGAACCAGACGTTGGGATCGCCCTGCCCCGTCGCCTCCTGGAGCCGCGCCGCGAATTTCGTGGAGTGCCCCCAGTAGACGCGCGTGTCGTGATCGGCCGTCTCGATGAGCACGTCCGGCATCGGCTGCCCGTCGCGCACGCGGTGGTAAGGCGAGTAGCCGAGGAGCCAGCGGAATTGGGCCTCGTCGCGCGCGCTGCCGTACTCGGTGACCCAGATCTCCGCCGGCGGAAAGAGGTGGTAGCGCACCATGTCGTAGAGCCCGACGTAGCTCGCGGCCGCGCGGAAGGTCTCGGGGGCCCGCGTGATCATCGCGCCCATCAGGAGCCCGCCGTTCGAGCCGCCCATGATGCCGACGCGCGCTGGCCGAGACCAGCCGCTCTCGCCGCCCAGCCACCGGATCGCCGCCTCCATGTCCTCGAACACCCGCTCCTTGTTCTCGAGGTTGCCGGCGCGATGCCAGGCTTCGCCGAATTCGCCACCCCCGCGCAGGTTCGCGACCGCGTAGAGCCCACCCTCGGCGACCCAGTAGAGCGGGTGCCGCGTGAAGCTCGGGAGGATCGACACGTTGAAGCCGCCGTACCCGTAGAGCAGCACCGGACGGTCGCCGTTCGGCGTGACGTCGCGGCGATGGACGAGCGTCACCGGGATGAGCGTCCCGTCTCGTGATGGGACACGCGCGAAGGTCATCTCGAGGTCCGAGGCGTCGATCGGCGACTCGACGCTCGCGAGCGTTCGGAGCGCCGCCTCGCCGCCCCTCATGCCGAGCAGGGTGGGCGCCTGGACGAAGCTCGAGAACGCGACGACGAGCGTGTCGGACGCTCGGTCTCCCGCGAAGCTCGAGACCTCGCCGCGCGACGGGAGCGGCACCTCGCGCAGCGGCCGACCGTCGAGGCTGACCTCACGGAGAACCGAGTGGACGTCGACGAGCTCGTGGACCACGAGCCGGTCCGCGAGGATCGCGTAGCCATCGAGGGTCGCGTCGCTCTCGGGGACCAGCTCGGTGAACGCGTCGTCGGGCGTCGCGTCGCTCGAGAGCGCGCGCTCGATCGGCGCGGCGAGGATCCGATACCTCGGCGCGCCTTCGTTCGTGAACAAGAGGAGACGGCCGCGATCGACGCGAGCGTCGTAGAGGTGCGCTCGCCCGCTCCGCACCGCGACGAGCGGGTGGGCGGCGTCGGGAGCGAAGACGCGCTCGCTCGGCGACGCCCCTCGATCGAACGCGAAGACGTCGCTCTCGGACCACCCTCGCGACACGCCGATGATCACATAGCGATCGTCGTCGGAGACGGCCGCCGTGGCGAAGTACGTCGGATCGGAGGGCGCGTACACGAGCACGTCGTCGCCCGCGCTCGCCCCGAGGCGATGAAAGAAGAGCTTGGGGGCGTAGGCGTCGGCGCGCTCGGGATCCCAGTCGCGCTCGCCCTCGCTCGGGTAGCGCCGGTAGTAGAAGCCCGTCTCGTCGTCGAGCCACGAGACATCCGTCCACTTCGTGTGCTCGATCGCGTCGTCGAGCACCCTCCCCGTCGCGACCTCGACGACGTGGAGCGTCGAGCGCTCGTCGCCATTTCGCGAGACGCCGTAGGCGACGTAGCGCCCTCGCGGCGACGCGAAGTACCAGTCGAGGGCCGCGCGGTCGCTCGCGCTCGCGCCATCACGCGCGGTCGGATCGACGAGCAGCCGCTCGCTCGTCGCCTGATCGCCGGAGGCGCCGAGGGCTCGGACGTAGAGCGCCGGCTGCTCGCGATCCCCGTCGCGGCGCGTGTAGAAGACGAGGCCTCCTCGCGTGCTCGCGCCGTTGATCGAGCCGATCTGGAGGACCTCGCGCAGCCGCTCACGCGTCCCCGCGTGCTCCCAGGCGCGCAGCGTCCGCGCGGTGCGCTCGCTCTGCCAGGCGATCCACGCGTCGGTGATCGGCCCCTCGCGCTCGAGCGTCGCGTAAGGATCCTGGACCTCGACGCCGAAGATCGTCTCGCTCGTCGCGCCCTCACGCGCCCGCGCGTTGAGCCGCTCGAGCTCGCTCGGCCCTCCCGGCTCGTGCGGCGCGCGCGCGTCGAGGGCTCCGCCGCACGCACCGAGCAGCGCGAGCGCCGCGACGCCGAGGAAGGCCTGCTTCGACATGCTCGGTAGAGGAGCGAATTTTTCGCTCCCCGACAAGCCCGACGATCGGATCGTCTCGGCTCGGCGCGCGACGCTCGGCGGGAACCTCACGCCGAGCCAGCGAACCTCCGTTCGACGGATCGCGCCGAGCGGGGGCGGTCAGTGCGGCGCCTGGATGCCGCGCTGCTGGAGCTGCTGCTGGAGCTGCCGCATGAGCTCCGGCGGGAGCTGCCCGCCGAGCGCGCTCGGATCGAGCTCGGCCCCCTCGCTCGGCGGCGGCGTCTCGCTCGTCGTCGTCGTCGAGGGTGCGAAGTCGGCGGCGGTCGGGCTGATCCGGGCGGAGTGATAGCGCGAGACCACGAAGATCGTCTCGTCGCCATCGCGTCGTGCGTAGAATTGATCGCTCGATCCCGGGACGGCGCCGCCGAGCCGGAGCGTATGGCTCGAGCCGTCGGCGAGCGTGAGCGTGACGCGGGCGGAGGCGTCGGTGAAGCCGGCCTCCTCCGCCGTGACGCGTGCCCCGGCGAAGTCCGCCGCGCGCAGGTGCGCGAGCGTCGAGACCATCGTGCGGACCTTGCTGGGCTGGAAATTCTCGATCGTCGTCAGGGCCGGTCCGGGCGGCGGCGCCACCCCGCCGTCCGGCGCCTCGACGGGCGGGACGAAGGAGATCGCGGTCATCGTCCAGTCGCCGAGCGTCGGCGCCGCGGGGCCTTCGCCCTCGTGACCTTCCGCCGCGTGCCCCTCACCCTCGGCGGCCGCCCCCTCACCCGCCGCCGCCGCGGTGCTCGGTCGCGTGAACTGGAACGATCCGTTCGGGCCGACCCACGCGACCTCGCGGACCTGATCGGGCTCGACGTCAAGCATCGTGCGGTCGCGCCAGTCCTTCACCTCGCGGTTGAACGCGAAGCGGATCGAGCCATCGACCATCCCGACGGCGTCCTGTCCGTCGAGCCGCACGGCGGTGTTGCCGCTGCGGCTCGCGCCGATCCAGACGTTGGCGAGCTCTCGCTCCCCCCCGCGCGCGATGACGTGGATGCCGTGCGCGGCATCGACCTCGAGCGCCTCGTGGTGGGTCGCCGAGCGCGCGGCGACGCTCTCGAGCGTCAGCTCGGCGAGCTTGTCGAGCGCGCTGTCGACCGAGGTCTGATCGGCGCGCGCCTCGACGGGCGCGCTGAGCCGCCAGCCGTGCTCCCCGCGCTCGAGCCGGACCGGATCCTCGTTCGGACGCGTGATCTCGATCGAGGTGATCGCGTCACGCTCGATCCCGCTCGGGAAACCGTCGATCGTCGGCTGATCGGTGGAGGGCGTGTCACCCGTCTTCGTCCGAACGGCCCAGATCGCCAGCCCGCCGACGATCAGGAACGCGACGAGCCCGATCGTCAATCGATTCTTCTGCCAGTCCATGAGCGCCTCGCACCTTCAGGGCTTGAGATTCGCGCGCGCGTTCATGCGCATGCGCCAGCGGACGAGGCCGAAGACGATCACCAAGAGCGGCAATCCGATCCCGAGCCCCCACTGGTACCAATCCTTGCGCGCGTTCTCCCGCTCGAGCGCCGCCTGCCTGCGCTGGAGCGCCTCGTTCGTCGCCGCCTCGTCGCCCGTCTCGGCCGTCTCGAGGACCGCCTGTGTCGCGTCCTGGATCGACTGCGGCACCTCGAGCGGCGGCTCGTCGACCGACTTCGCGCGGATCGCGATGAGGTCCGAGTCCTGCGCGAGCCAGTCGACGGCGTTGAGCGCGAGCGCCATCGCCGCGGCGAGGTCGGCCTGAGAGGCCTGGTCGGCCTGCGGCAGGAACTCGTCACGGAGCGGGGTCGCGGTCCCGACGACGAGCACCCGCACCGCGTCGTGGTCGTCGTCGTCCGACGTCACCGACCGCGCGGGCGCCTCGATCCCGGAGCTCCCCGCGTCGGGGAAAGCGCTCGGGAGCTGCGCCTCGATCGCGACGCCGAGCGTGTGAGGCCCAGCCGCGCCGCCCATCGTGCGCACCCACTCGCGCGGATCGCGGATCGACAGGTCGACGCTGGCCCCGGTGAGCAGCCACGAGTTCTCCCCGTCGGAGCTCTGCATGAGGACCCGCCCGTGGTTCTCGCCGAACGCGTCCGTCGTCTGGATCGCGGAGGCGAAGAAGAGCGGCGTCGAGTTCAGGCGGAAGAGGACCGGGTGCTCCGCCTGCTCACGCGTGAACGTCACGATGGGCGCGGGCGGGTAGAGCACGGGGATCTGCCCGAACGCGGTCCGGAGCGGCACGCGCCCGCAGCGCGCGTCGGCGACGATGTTCTCTCCGAGCGTGACGCCCCAGGGCGAGAGGAGGTGGTCGAGGTTCGAGCCGGTCGGCGTGGCGCTGAGGTTCGGCGCCTCGGACAGGTCCACCTTCATCGAGCCCCCGAAGACGCCGAGCGAGCCGCCGTTCATCACGTATTGGTTGATGCGCCGCAGCTCGGCCTCGGTGATCTCCGTGCGCGGGTCGACGATGAGGAGCGCGCGGAGCGCGTGGTCGATCTCGGCGTTCGCGTCGACCTCGCGCAGCGTATAGAGCGGCAGCATCCGCTGGAGCGTCGAGAGCCCCTGCGACGGCGTCGGCCCCTCGTGGCCCGAGAGCACGCCGATGGGCAGGCGCTCGGACGTCAGGCGCTTGATGGCCATCGTGATCTCGTACTCGAGCCCCTGCGTGTCGGGCTGGACGACGGGGATGACCTGCCGCTCGCCGAGGTACTCGAAGACGATGCCGCGGTAGCCCTCGACCACGCTCACCGCGTTGCGGTCGATGTTCTGGTGCTGGACGAGCTGGACGCCGCGATCGTTCGCCTCCGATCGCTCGTCGTCCGTGTCCGGGCTGACGAAGCGCACGACGACGTGGCGGCCGCCCGCGGCCTGGTACTCGGCGAGCATGTCGCGGACGTAGCGCTCCGTCGTGTTGAACGGCGGCGGGAGGTTCGCCGAGAAGTAGGCCGTGATCGTCAGCGTCTCGTCGAGCTCGCGCACGACGCGGCGCGAGCCCTCGGACAGCGAGTACGCGCGGTTGTGCGTCGTGTCGACGCGCAGGAAGAAGAACACGCCGAGCACGTTCAGCGCGACGAGGACGCCCGCCGTGATGAGGAGGAAGCCGAGGGACTCCGCCCTCTGGCGCCCCGCCTTCGAGGCCTCCGGCGCGCTCGACTTCGTGGACTTGGGATCGGATGCCATGCTCGCCTCAGCTCCAGCGCCGACTCTCGAGCGCACGGAACGCGACCATCAGCGCGAACCCGGTGACCGAGAGGAAATAGATGACGTCGCGGGTGTCGATGACGCCTCGCGCGAGGCTCTCGAGGTGCGACATGAACGAGAGGAAGTCGGCGATCGTCGCGACGCTCCCGCCGAAGAACGGCGTCATCCACCCGAGCAGGAGGACCAGCACGAAGGCGGTCGTGAGCGTCAGGAAGAAGGCGACGATCTGGTTGTCGGTGAAGCTCGAGAACGCGAGGCCGATCGCGAGCACCGCGCTGCCCAGCAAGAACACCCCGAAGTAGCCCGCCCACACGGGCCCCCAGTCGAGGTTGCCGAGGGACGCCACCGCGAGCGGGATGGGGAGCGAGGCGAGCAGCCCCACCGCCCAGAGGCCGAGCGCCGCGAGGAACTTGCCCACGATGACCTCGGCCTCGCGGACCGGCATCGTGATGAGCAGCTCGAGCGTGCCGCTGCGCTTCTCTTCGGCGAGCAAGCCCATCGTCAGCGCGGGCCCCGCGAAGGTGACGGCGTACGCGACGAGCGTGAACATCTGGCGCACGGAGGCGCGCCCCGCGAGAAAGAAGGGCGGCCAGAAGAAGACGCCGATGACGCCGAGCAGCACGCAGAGCACGACGTAGGCGACCGGACCGTTGAAGTAGCTCCGGAACTGGCGCGACGCGATCGTGATCGTGTTTCGCATCACTCCTCCTCCTCGGCGCTCGGCTTCGCGCCCTCCGCCTCGTCGTCGGAGGCCCCGGACGGCTCGCCCGCGCGCTCCTCCCGCTCCTCCTCTCTCTCGTCGTCCTCCTCGCCCCTCGCCCGGCTCGCGTCGTCGTCCTCGTCGCGCGCCTCGTCGGCGTCGGCTGCGCCCGCGTCGACGGTGAGCTCGCGGAAGATCACCTCGAGGTTCTCCGATCGACGCTCGAGCTCGAGGAGCGTGAGCTTCGCCTCGACGGCCGCCTGGAAGAGCGCCGCGCGCAGGTCGTCCTTCGACGTCGGCAGCACCTCGAGCGTCGTCTCGCCCGCGCGCTCGTCGCGCACGCGCACCGAGTCGACGCCCTTCACCCGGGCGAAGGCGTCGCGCGCGTTCTTCGCGGACTTGACGACGAGCGTGTAGCGCGTGCGACCGCGCGCGGCGAGCGCCTCGGGGGTGTCGTCGGCGACGAGCTTGCCCTTCGAGATGATGAGCACCCGCTGGCAGGTGAGGCGCACCTCGGAGAGGTTGTGCGTCGAGAGGATGACCGTGCGCTCCTTGCCGAGGCGACGGATGAGCTCGCGGATCTCGGTCGCCTGGTTGGGGTCGAGGCCGCTCATCGGCTCGTCGAGGATGAGGATCGGCGGCTCGTGGATGAGCGCCTGGGCGAGGCCGACCCGCTGCTTCTGCCCCTTCGAGAGCGTGCGGATCTCCTGCGCGTAGAACGAGCCGATGCCGCACTCCTCGACGACGCGGCGGATCGCCTTGCGCAGCCCGTCGCGGTCGAGCCCGCGCATCTCGCCCATGAATTCGAGGTACTCGGCGACGAGCATCTCGCCGTAGAGCGGCGTGCTCTCCGGGAGGTAGCCGATCGCCGCGCGCGCCGCGATCGGATCGTCCCAGATGTCGGCCCCCTTGATCGTCGCCGTGCCCTCGCTCGGAGCGATGTAGCAGGTGAGGATCTTCATCGTGGTCGACTTCCCGGCGCCGTTGGGCCCGAGGAAGCCGACGATCTCGCCCTTCTTCACCTCGAACGAGGCCTTGTCGAGGGCTCGGTGCGGTCCGTAGCGCTTCGTGAGCCCACGGGCAGCGATCATGACGTCGCTCATTCGACTCTCCGCGTCCGCGGCTCGAGCGCCGCGGACTTCAACACGCGCGCTCCGAGGAGCGCGGACGACCAGCCGGGAACGGGTTCACCTCTCGCGCCGGTCCACCGAGAAGGGCGCGGACGATACCTTCGCGAGAACGGGTGTCAAGAACGCCTGCATCGCATCTTTTGCTCTCTTTCCGGGGCTCTCGAGCGCGCGCTCGGCTCCCGCCTCGGGGCTCGCTCGCGACGACGCGAGAAGACGGGAGCGCCGCCCGAACCGAGGATGCGGCGACGATATTCCGCGCGGGTCGGCGCCGCTGTTGCGAAAGTCGGTCGGACCCGTGCATGCTCTCGATGCGGCCCTTCTCATGGGAGGGCGGGTCCACCCAGGCAAGCGAGGTGAACGTGGCTCGCACGAGGCTCTGCAGCAGGCGACGCTCGAGGTCGCTCACGCTTCGCCGGCTCGCGGTGGCGATGAGCGCGCTCTCCTTCGGGATGCTCTCGGCGTGCGAGCCGACGACGAACGCCGCCGACGCGGACACGCACTACGACGCTCGACCGGGCTTCATCGAAGCGACGGGCGATCCGCTCCCGAATCCGACGGGCGCGATCGGCATCCGCCTCGCCAACATGCTCGTCGCGGGGCCGAACCTCACGATCTGCATCTCCGCGCGCCCCGGCGCGGGGGTCGCGGAGACGCCGGGCCACATGATCGGGACGGTCGATCCCGCGCGCGGCCTCGACGGGACCCTCCCCTATCCCGGCGTCTCCTCCTACATCCCCTTCCCCACCTACGCCGCGCCCGGCTTCGCGTACGTCGTTCGCCTCTACGATCGCGCGGCGCTCCCGTTCGCCGCGCTCGGCGCGCCCTGCCCAGCCGTGGGGACGCTCGAGCCCGTCGTCGCCGGGACCATCGAGACCGCGAGCGCTTCGCCTCGAACCACGCTCGTCGCGATCGGGGTCGTCCCCGGCGCGCCCGTCGCGTGCGGCGCCTCCGCGTGCCCGCCACCGACGGCGCTCGTCATCGCGGACGATCCCACCCCGGGCGCGGGCGGGCGCGCGCGCGTCGTCCACGCCATCCCCAACCTCCCCTTCCCGATCCACGTCTGCTTCGATCCCGACTTCGTCTCGCCGACCGAGAACGGCCCGATCCCGGCGATGCGCGTCCTCCCCGTCGCCTCCGACACCGATGGCCTCGCGTTCGGCGAGGTCACCGACTTCATCGACGTCCCGCCCCTGAGCGGCACGCCAGGGGCGTTCTTCGTCCACCTCAACGCGCCCGGCGCGCCCGACTGCTTCGCCGCGACGCTCGCGCTCGGTCCCCTGACCCTCCCGTTCCCCGTCCCTCCCACGGCACCCCCCGAGGTGGCCCGGACCATCCGAGCGGGCGACGTCCTCTCGCTCTTCGCGTTCGGCCGCATGGGATCGCCGTGCGCCGACGACGCGGTCTGCGCCCCGACGGGCGGCCACTGCAACCCCGCGGCGCACGTCTGCGTCGACGTCCTCAGCCCCTCCGTCCTCCCATGGATCGACGTCGCCGGGATGTGAGGCGCGCGGCTCGGCCAACGTGGGCCACGTCCCCTGATAGGCTCCGGGCTGGATGACGACTCCGAAGGTCTGCCCGAGCTGTGGCCGAGGCAACACGCCCGACTCCCGATTCTGCGGAGGCTGCGGCGGTGCGCTGGACGCCACGCCGCCGGTGGTGCTCACGCGCCAGCCCGCGGACATCCTGCGATCGATCGTCGGGAGCCAGCTCCCACCCGAGCCGAGCGCGAGCGGGGCCCCGGCGAGCCCCCGCTTTCGCACGATGCTGTCCGGATCCCCGGAGATCGCGCCAACCCAAGCCCCGGTGGCGTCGCGCGACGTCCTCGCGCCGGCGGATCGCGCCGCCGAGCCGACACCCGCGCCGCCCGCCTCGGGAGCGCCCGCGCGCACGCTGCTCGGGATGTCCGCGGTGACGGCGCCCCAAGCCCGCGTCGAGCCCGCGTCATCGACGACTGGAGGGGGAGCCGTGGCGGCGAGCGCGGGACCGATCGTCACCCCGAGCGCCGTCGTCGCGCACGCTCCGCCGGAGGCGTCGCGCGCGGCGAGTGTCGATGGCGGCGATCGCGCGGGACGAAGCCGCACGCTCCTCGGGATGTCGGCGCCGACGCCCACCGCGGGCGCGGCGCCGCCAGAGGGCGTCCCCTCGAGCGACCAGGGCGCGACGACGCGCGCGGACGTCGCGCCTGCGCCCTCGGAGCCGCCCTCTGACGCTCGACCCGAGCCCGCGCGGCCCGCGAGCGTAGAGCCGCGCGGCCCGAGCTCGCCCGCGAAGAAGCTCGGCCCCTCGAACCGGACGATGCTCGGGGTCATCGCCCCGAGCGCGCCAGCGCCGCTCGACGCTCCCCCATCGCCATCGCCATCACCGCCGCCATCGCCCACGCCCTCGGCGCTCGACGCGCCGGCGGAGGTCTCGATCGCGGGCCTGCCCTCGCCCCATCGGCGCGGCACGATGGTGCTGGTGGGGCTCCTCCTCGCCACGCTCGGGATCGCGCTCGTCGCCGTCGCCTACCTCGCCTACGACCGCCTCACCCACCGAGGCCCACGGCTGCGCGCGAGCGTGATCCAGGCCGCGACGGGAGAGGTCCTCCGCCTCGAGCTGCCGGACGCGCGTCCCGGCACGATCGTGCGCTACGCGGGGAACGCTCGCCCCGTCGAGAACGGCGCCGTGGAGCTGCCGATCCGAGCCGACGCGCTCCACATCGGAGACAACGTCCTCGAGGTGGAGGTCGTCGACGGCGCATCGACGAGCACCCTCCCGATCACCCTCACGCTCGAGTACCGAGCGCACGCCGACCTCGCGGGACTGGCGAGCACACCACCATCGCTCGCCGTCGTGCTCGAGGCGCTCCCCGGCTCGAGCGCGGAGGTGAACGGGGCCGCCATCACGCTCGACGCCACGGGCACCGGACGCCTCGAGATCCCCACCGCCTCGCTCCCCTCCGACGCGGACGGCGCCCTCACGCTCGCGGCGAGCTACTCCGTGACGCCGCCGGGCGGCGAGCTCGCGAGGGGCACGCTGACGGCGCGTGTCCCGCTCACCCCGCTCGTCCTCGAGCGTCCGCTCGACGGCGGCGTCACCGATCGCGCGACGATCACCCTCACCGGGCGGACCGCGACGCCCGACGCCGGAGCCGCCGCCGTGACGCTGAGCGTCGACGGTCGCGACGTCCCCGTCGGGGCCGACGGCCGCTTCCTCGCCGAGCTCCCGCTCCCCGAGCCCGACGGCGAGGGCGTGACGACGCTCCAGCTCGTCGCGCGGAGGGCGGGGAACGCGCCCCACGTCGTCGATCTCCACGTCCGACGCGTGGCGAGCCTCCGCGCCGCGGCGAGCGCGGTCGCCGTCGATCGCGGCGTCGGCTACGACCGCCTCCAAGCGGCGCCAGACGAGGTCCGCGGCCGCGTCGTCGCGTTCGAGGGCGAGGTCTACAACACCGACGTCCAGCGGGGCGAGGGCATCCTTCAGCTGCTCGTGCGCGGGTGCACGCGCGCCGACCGCTGCCCGCTCTGGGTCACCTACGCGGCCGTCGATCCGATCGCGACCCACACCTCGGTTCGCGTCGTCGGCAGGGCGGCCGGGATGCAGCAGTTCCGAGCCGAGAGCGGCGAGCTCCGATCGGTCCCCCACCTCGAAGCGGACTTCGTGGTGCCTTCGCCGTGAGCGACGAGGGCGAGGCCGGCGGACACGAGGGCTCGGACGACGCGCGCTCGGAGCCGCTCGAGGGCGCGCCTCGGAGCGCCGACCGCGACTCGACGCTCGACCTCCCGAGCGCGAGCGGGCCTCCTTTGACCTGCCCCGCGTGCGAGCGCACCGTGACCCAGCGCAACGCGCGCTTCTGCGCCGCCTGCGGACACCGCTTCGCGAACCCGTCGTTCGAGCGCATCGAGGAGCGGACCGACGTCGCCGATCCGCTCGTCGGCCGGACGCTGGCCGATCGCTACCTCCTCGCCGAGGTCATCGGCCGGGGGGGGATGGGCGTCGTCTATCGCGTCGAGCACACGCGGATCGGCAAGGCGATGGCGCTCAAGCTCCTTCACGGCGAGCTCGCGCGCGATCGCGCGGTCGTGCGTCGCTTTCGTCGCGAGGCGGAGACGGCGTCGAAGCTCGACCACCCGAACACCGTCCAGATCTTCGACTTCGGTCAGTCCGACGGGCTCACCTTCCTCGTGATGGAGCTCTTGAGCGGCGAGGATCTCGGCGAGATCCTCTACGCGGAGGGGACGCTGCCGTTCTCGCGCGTCGCGCACATCGCCGCGCAGATCTGCGGCTCGGTCGCGCAGGCGCACGACCGCGGGATCGTCCATCGCGATCTCAAGCCGGAGAACGTCCGCATCCTCCACGACCGCGCGACGCCCGACTTCGCGAAGGTGCTCGACTTCGGCCTCGCGAAGCTCCGCGACAGCACCGCCCTCGCGGGCGCGAGCATCACCCGACACGGGATGCTCGTCGGGACGCCGTACTACATGGCGCCCGAGCTCATCCGCGGCGAGCCGACCGATCACCGCGTCGACGTCTACGCGATGGGCTGCATGCTCTATAAGAGCGTCGTCGGCGTGCCCCCCTTCTGGGCGAGCTCGCCGATGGCGGTGCTGACGAAGCACCTCACCGACGACGCCGCGCCGCCGACCGTGCGCTCGCCGCGCCGCGATCTCGATCCGAGCGTCGATCGGATCGTGATGCGAGCGCTCGCGAAGGATCCCGCGCGCCGCTATCCGTCGATGCGCGCGCTGCGCGACGATCTCGACGCGTACCTCGAGGCGCAGGGGGTGGACCGCTCCGCGCCCGCGCGGAGCTCGGGAGAAGCGATCCCCGCGACGACGCCCGCCGTCGTCTCGGCGACGGCGCGGACCCTCACCCTCGCGCGCCCCGCCGCGAACGCGCCGGAGAGGCCCGTCGTCGCCGCGACGCGCGACGAGGTCGAGCGCTTCGAGCGGCGCCTTCGCGCGCGGAGCGTCGTCCTGAACCTCGCCCTCGCGGGGCTCGTCCTCGCCGGATCCTTCGGCGGCTACTTCGCCTGGGCGCGCCGGGCGCCTCCCGCCCCGACCGCGCCCACGAGCGAGGTCGAGCCGAACGACGAGCCCGGGCAAGCCGACGAGCTCCCCGAGGCGCTCGCCGTCCGAGGCCAGCTCGGGCGGCGCATCGACCGTGCGCGCGGCGACGAGGACGTCTTCGCGTTCGACGTCCCGGCGGGCGTGGAGAGCGTCTCGCTCACCGTCACGGCTCTCCCCAACGTCGATCTCGCGGTCGATGTCTTCGCGTTCGGTCGGAGCGAGCCCCTCGTCGTGCTCGACTCGATGCCGCTCGGAGGCCCGGAGGAGGCGCCCAACCTCCCGCTCTCTCGAGGCCGCTACCTCGCGCGCGTCCACGAGGTGCGGATCGCGGGTCGCTTCCCGATCGAGAACGTGAGCGACTCCTACACGATCATGTGGCGGCGGGTCGCGCGACGCCCCGATGACGAGCGCGAGTGGAACGACGCGCCGAGCCAGGCCGAGGTTCTAGAGCTCGCGAACGGTGCGGCGGCCCGATCCGGGTACATCGGCTGGGGCGGCGACGTCGACACGTTCTGCGTCGACGGGGTGAGCGCCCCCCTGACGGCGGAATTGACGCGGATCCCGAGCCTCGACCTCGCGATCACGGCCTCCTTCGAGGGCCGCGAGCTCCAGCGCGACGAGGCGGCGAGGGGCGAGGGGGAGCGCCTCCTCGTTCCCGGCGCGCGGGCGCCGCGGCGCGTCTGCTTTCGGGCCCAGGCGAGCCCGAGCACCCCCCAGCGCGGAGACGCCGCCGCCCGGTACACCCTGCGGCTGCGCGAGGGTGATCGTGACTGAGCCATGACGCGCGCGCCTCGCATCGCGTCGCGTGCGACGCTCGTCGCCGCCGGCCTCACGCTCCTCGCCGCGCTCCCGATCGCGAGCGCCGACCACGCAGCGCCCGGAGCGCTCGTCCGCTTGCGAAGCGGCCCTGCGTCGTCGATGGCGATGGAGCTCGGCGGCCCGCGCCGCGACGGTCGCCTCGCGAGGGGGCTGCTCGGCGCGCGCCACCGCGTCATCGAGCGAGTCGCGCTCCCGACGCGGCGCTCGACGCCGCCCGTCGAGTGGACAGAGGACCGGATCGTCGTCGGCACGGCGAACGGGCTCCTCGTCCGATCCCCCGACGGCGCCCTCCAGACCGCGGCGCTCGGGCCCGTCGACGTTCGCCCCGCCGTCCTTCCGTCGGGAGAGCTGCTCGTCGCCACCCGCGACGGTCGCCTCATCGTCCTGACCCTCGAGCTCGAGGCGCGCGCCGAGCGTCGCTTGGAGAGCTTCGTGCGCACGTCGCCGCTGCTCCTCGACGACGGCAGCCTCGTCGTGGTCGCCTCGGATCACACGCTCCTGCGCCTCGACTCGGACCTCTCGCTGCTCTTCGCGACGAAGCTCCCGCGGCTCGTCTCCGCGCTCCCCGAGCCGCCCGCGCTCGCGACGGACGCGGAGGGGCTCGCTCGGATCGTCATCGCGGACGGCGAGCGGCTCCACGTCCTCGATCTCTTCGGCACGCTGCTCTCTTCGATCGATCTCGGGGAGCGGGCCGCGAGCGCACCCCTCGTCGACGAGCGCGGCGACGTCCGCCTCCTCACGCAGAGCGGGACGCTGCTCGACGTCACGGCCGCGCGTCGCGTGCGCCGACGCACCTCGCTCGAGGGGCGGATCGTGGACCCGAGCGCGACGCTCGCCCGCGCCTCGGACGGCTCGGTCCGCGTCGCGATCCCGACACGCGGCGTGTTGGCCATCGGCGCGGACGGATCGGAGCGCTGGGTCGCCAGCACCGACGCGCCCTTCCACGGACCGCTCGGCGTCCTGCCAGACGACGAGACGCTCGCGTTCGATCGGCGAGGACGGCTCGTCGTCATCGCGCCCGACGGCACGATCCGCGAGCGCGTGGAGCTCGGCGGGGTCGCGAGCGGCTCCCCGATGATCGCGCGCGATGGGACGCTCTGGGCGACGACCGACGCGCCGGAGCTCGTGCAGGTGGGGCCGGAGGCGCGGCCCGAGCCCGCGTCGTCGGATTGAGCCGCGACGGCGCCGGCTGACTTGCGACGGGGCGAGCGTGACCCTAGAACGCGGGCCCGCCTCCGAGGCACAGGTGCACGCTCAGGAACTCGAGTACGAACTCCCGCCGGAGCTGATCGCGCAAGCGCCGCTCGCCGAGCGCGACGGCGCGCGGATGGCCGTGGTCGAGATCGACCGAGGCTCGACGCGGCACGCCCGGGTGCTCGAGCTCCCGGGCGCCATCCGCCCCGCGCTCTTCGTCGTCAACGACACGCGCGTCATCAAGGCGCGCCTCTTCGCTCGCAAGCCGAGCGGGGGTCGGGTCGAGCTCCTCCTGATCGAGCCCCTCTCGAGCGTCGACGATCGGCGCTGGAGCGCGCTCGCGCGCGGCACGAAGGGGCTCCGGCCGGGGATGACGCTCGAGATCGCGGGCGCGCCCCTCGAGGCGATCGTCCGCGCGCTGCGAGAGCACGGCGAGATCGAGCTCGAGCTCGCGCCGAAGGACGACGCGAGCGTCCCAGAAGCGATCCATCGCGCGGGCCACGTCCCGCTCCCGCCCTACATCCGGCGCGCGCCGACCGACGAGGATCTCTCGCGCTACCAGACCCTCTTCGCCGCGAAGGACGGCTCCGTCGCGGCGCCGACCGCCGGGCTCCACTTCACCCCGCGGCTCCTCGACGCGATGGGGCGCGCGGGCCACGCGCTCGCGCGCGTCACGCTCCACGTCGGTCCGGGCACGTTCGCGCCGCTCCGGACCGAGGCGCTCGACGAGCACCCGATGCACGAGGAGCGCTACGAGATCCCGGAGGAGACGGCCGTCGCGATCGCGCGCGCCAAGCGGGACGGACGGCCGATCGTCGCCGTCGGGACGACGGTCTGTCGCACCCTCGAGGCGGCCGCGCTCTCGCGCTCCGAGGTTCGCGCCGGCGCCGGTCGGACCGCGCTCTTCATCCACCCCCCCTACGAGCCAAAGATCGTCGACGCGCTCTTCACGAACCTCCACCTCCCGCGCTCGACCCTCCTCGCGCTCGTGATGGCGCTCGGCGGCGTCGAGCCCGTCCGGCGCGCGTACGCGGAGTGCGTGCGCGAGCGCTATCGCTTCTTCAGCTACGGAGACGCGATGTTCCTCCACCGACGCGCGGACGCGCCGACATGAGGACGAGCCCCGGCTTCTCGTTCGAGGTCCTCGCGCGCGACGGCCACGCGCGGCGCGGCCGCTTCGAGACGCCTCGCGCCGTGATCGACACGCCCGTCTTCATGCCGGTCGGCACGCTCGCGACGGTGAAGTCGCAGACGCCGGACGAGGTCGAGGCGACGGGGGCCCGCGTCATCCTCGCGAACACCTACCACCTCTGGCTACGCCCCGGCCCCGAGCGCATCGCGGAGCTCGGCGGCGTCCAGCGCTTCATGGGCTGGCGGCACGCGCACCTCACGGACTCGGGCGGCTTCCAGGTCTTCTCGCTCGCGGGCCTGCGCAAGGTCGATGACGACGGTGTCTCGTTCCGCTCCCACCTCGACGGGAGCGCGCTCCGGCTCACGCCGGAGGAGTCGATGCGCATCCAGTCGCTGCTCGGCTCGGACGTCGCGATGGCCTTCGACGAGTGCCCCCCCGGCGACGGCGAGCCAGCCGTGATCGAGCGCGCGATGGCGCGCACCACCGCGTGGGCGCGGCGCTGCCTCGCCGCCCCGTGGCGCGAGGGCCAGGCGCGCTTCGGCATCGTGCAGGGCGGAACGGACGTCGAGCGGCGCCTGCGCCACCTCGAGGCCATCGCCACGATGGAGCTCGACGGGCGCGGCTTCGACGGAATCGCGCTCGGGGGCTTCTCCGTCGGTGAGCCGATCCCGGACATGTACCGCGCGCTCGACGCCGTCGCGCATCGGATGCCCGAGGAGCGGCCGCGCTACCTCATGGGCGTCGGCACGCCCTACGACCTCCTGCGCGCCATCGGCGCGGGGATCGATCTCTTCGACTGCGTCCTCCCGACCCGCAACGCGCGCAACGGCCAGGCGCTCACCTGGCGCGGGCGCGTCAACCTCAAGCAGGCACGCCACCGCGGCGACGAGGCGCCCCTCGACGCCGCCTGCGGCTGCCCCGTCTGCGCTCGCTATACGCGCGCCTACCTCCACCACCTCGTCCGCGCCGACGAGATGCTCGGCGCTCGCCTCGTGACGCAGCACAACCTGCACTTCTATCTCGACCTCACGCGCCAGGCGCGCGAGCACATCGAGGCGCGAGACTACGCGCGCTGGGCGGACGCCATCGCCGGCCAGATGCGTGAGGGCGACGAGATCGGCCGCGACGCGCGGCGATCCGCCGACTGAGCACGTCGAGGCCAGGCGCCGAGACGGCGAGACAGGAGGAGTTCGGGCATGGAGACATCGACTCGAGGCGCCGCGGAGGACGCGAGCGCGACCCTCTCATTGCTCGAGCGCCGCTCGTCGGCCGCGAAGCTCCGCGACCCCGCGCCGGGCCCCGCGCTGCTCGAGCGCCTCGTCCGCGCGGCGCTGCGCGCTCCCGCGCACGCGAACCTCCACCCGTACCGCATCCTCGTCGTCGAGGGCGAGGGTCGCGCGCGGCTCGGCGAGCTCATGGCCGAGTCGGCCCGACGCAAGAGCCCGAAGATCACCGAGGCGATGATCGAGGCGGCGCGCCAGAAGCCGCTCCGCGCGCCGATGATCATCGTCGTCGCGTGCGTGCCCCGCCTGCACCCGAAGGTCCCCGAGATCGAGCAGGTGCTCTCGACGGGCTGCGTCGTCCACGCGCTCCTCATCGGCCTTCAGGCCGAAGGCTTCGGCGGCATGTGGCGGACGGGCCCCGCCGCCTACGATCCAGAGCTCAAGACAGGGCTCGGCTTGCGCGCCGAGGATCACCTCGTCGGCTTCCTCTACGTCGGCACGCCGGACGGACCGCCCCCCGAGCTCGCGCGCCCGGAGGTCACGAGCTTCGTGTCGCGCTGGCCCTGACGGCGCGCCTCGGCTCGACGGATCACGCCGAGTGAGGCGCGCTGTCACTCGCGAGCGCCTGCCGTGGCGCCATCACCTACCGCGCGCTCGGGGGACGCGTCGGCGCCAGCCGAGCGCTCCTCGTCGTCCACGAGCCAGCTCGTGTCGGCGACCACCGGCGCACGGCGGACGAGGAAGCGCGGGTTCTCTGGGAAGCCCTCCGGCACGAGGACGGCCGCGCGCGCCCCGAAGCGACGCGTGAGCGCCGCGCGGGCGCGAGCGTGGAGATCCTCGGCCGGCGCCGCACAGCCCTCGGGCGCGGCGTCGCGCAGCGCGAGGCGGATCGCCGCTGCGTCGATGCCTTGCTCCCGCTCCGGGTTCGAGCACGCGACGAGGCGCGCCGTGTGCCCCACGCTCGGGTCGGCGAAGGAGGCGAGGTACGCGCTCGCCTCCGCGCGGACGAGCGGGGACGCGTCCTCGAAGCCCGCGCAGTCGAGCTCGGCGCTCGGGCCGTCCGCGACGTGCCGAAGCTCGTGCGCCGCCACGGCACGCGCGGTGAACGCGGCGAGCGCCTCGAGCGCGTCCTCGAGGCGGGGCGTCGCGGCGAGCCGCTCGGCGGCGCCGACGATCTGCGCCGCCTCGGCGAGCGTCACGTCCGGGCAGGCCGAGTCGCGACCGCGCTCGACCGCGAGCTCGAGCATCCGGTAGCTCCGCGCGGAGAGGCCGCGGTAGGGGATGTCGTAGACCTCGAACGTCGATCCACACGCGTGGCGCGCCTCGATCGAGGCCGCCGTCTCGAGGAGCGCCTGCTGGTCCTCGGCCGTCTCCACGAGGATCGCGAGGAGCTCCGGGTCGATCGCGCGGCTCGCCTCGGCGCGCACGGCCGCGAGCGAACCGCGCTCGTCCGCCGGCCGCCGCGCGTCGAGCGCCGGGTGGAGACCCGGCCAGATATGACGCGTCGCGAAGTGGAGGACGCGCTCCGCGAGCACCACCGCGCCGTCCTCTTCACGCGCCGTCCGGCCGAGCCAGGGCTCGTGGTCGCCGAACCCGTCGACGCGTTGGACGTAGCGGACGCGCTCGCCGCGCTCGGCGCGAGCGTCGGAGAGCACGAGGTAGCACCGGACGGCGAGGCGCGGACGATCGCCGAGCAGGAACATCGTCGCCTCGACCCGGTACGGGATCCCGAGCGAGTCGAGGTAGTGGTCATACGCCCAGAGGAGGTAGTCGATGCGCCTCGCGTTCCGCTCGAGCCCGATCCGCGCGAGCAGGCCGATCTCTCGCCACAGCTCGACGAGGTTCTCGTCGGGCGAGAGCGACGCGCGCAGCTCACGGAAGGCGAACTCCGCACGCGCGCGGCCGTTCGCGGTGTCGGCGTGGGCGAGCGCGACGACGAACGCCGGGAGGAGGCGGGAGTGCACCCGCTCGAAATCGATGGACGCGAGCGCGGCCCGCGAGCTCGGGTGGGGCGGGACGTAGATCGGCTCACCGAACACGTCCATCTCCCGCCGGAGCAGCGAGCCGATGGCGCTCGCGTGGTGCGTCACCCCGAACGTCACGGCGAAGAGCGCGAGCCCCACGCTCGCGAGACGAGCGAGCAGACGCCTCCGCTCGAGCGCGACGGCGTCGGGCTCGCCGTCGAGCGGATCGCGAGTCCGTCGAGCGGGTAGGAGCATGGCGAGGCGGGGGCGCGCGACGAACGCGCGTCTCTCCTCGGACACCGCGGCGCCGCGGAGGTTCCCAGAGGGCACCCCGCCCACGGTCCTCGAACGACGCCTCGGCGACCCGTCCACGAGCGGCCTCCTCGTTCCGATGATATCGTGCCCGCTCCTCCCGAGCTCGAGGTCCTGCCTTGCCCGATCCCTACGCGCGCCTCGAAGACGCCCCGAACATGGCCATCTTCTGCGACTTCGAGAACGTCGCGATCGGCGCTCAGCGGGCCAACTACGAGACGCTCGACATCCGCCTCGTCCTCGAGCGGCTCCTCGACAAGGGCAACATCGTCGTCAAGAAGGCGTACGCGGATTGGGAGCGATACAAGCAGCACAAGCGGCCGATGCACGAGGCCGCGTTCGAGCTCATCGAGATCCCGCACGTCAGCTACTCCGGTAAGAACAGCGCCGACATCCGCCTCGTCGTGGACGCGCTCGACCTCTGCTACATGAAGGAGCACGTCGACGTCTTCGTGATCGTCTCCGGCGACAGCGACTTCTCGCCGCTCGTCTCGAAGCTCCGCGAGAACAACAAGCGGGTCATCGGGGTCGGCGTGAAGAGCTCGACGAGCGATCTCCTGATCGACAATTGCGACGAGTTCATCTACTACGACGACCTCGCCCGCGAGCGCCGCGAGGCCCAGCGGAAGGACCTCGCTCACGAGCGCGCGCGCACGAGCACCCAGCGCGCCGAGGGCATCCGCGGGGAGCCCGCGCGGTCGAGGCCCGACGCGAAGACGAAGGGCGAGGTCGCCAAGAGCGAGGTCGCCAAGAGCGAGGTCGCCAAGAGCGAGGCCGCCAAGAGCGAGGCCGCCAAGAGCGAGGCCGCCAAGAGCGAGCCACGGCCCCACGAGCACGAGCCGAGCGCAGCGACCGAGACGAAGACGCTCGAGGAGCGCCAGCGCGAGGCGATCGAGCTCGTGCTCGACGTGGTCGAGGCGCTCTTCCAGGACCGCGACGGGGCGCTCCACGGAGCGCTGGTGAAGCAGACGCTCAAGCGTAAGCGTCCCGAATTCTCCGAGCGCTTCCATGGCTACCGCACGTTCAACCAGCTCCTCGAGGACGCCGGTCGCCGGGGCCTGCTCGAGATCACCCGCAACGCGAGCTCGGGCGGCTATCAGGTGATCGCGTTCGGCCCCAATGCGTGATCGGCCGCATCGACCGGCTGGCTCGGAGGCGTGGTGTCGAGGCTGAGCGAGGTCATCGATCCACGCGTCGCGGCGCTCTCCACCGAGTCGGCGCTCGCGCTCACCGAGGACGTCGATCTTCGCCGCGACGCCGGCGAGCCGATCGCGCGCCTGACCCTCGGCGAGTCGCCCTTCCCCGTCCCCGAGCGCATGGTCGCGGCGCTCCGTGACGCTGCCCACGAGAAGCACTACGCGCCCGCGCGCGGCCTCCCCGAGCTGCGCCGAGCGATCGCGCGACACCTGGTCTCGCGCGCAAGCGTCGACCGAACCGCGGACGACGTCGTCGTCGGCCCCGGCTCGAAGGATCTGCTCTTCCTCCTCCAGATCGTCTTCTCCGGCGAGATCGTCGTCGCGACCCCCTCCTGGGGCGCGAGCTTCTCGCAGGCGCGGCTCCTCGGGAAGAATGTCCTGTCCCTCGAGACGCGGGCGGAGGACGGCTTCCTCCTTCGCCCCGAGGCGCTCGCGGAGCGGCTCGCGCGCGCGCCTCTGCGCCCACGGATGCTCTTGCTCAATTACCCCGCCAACCCGAGCGGCCTCACCTACCAGAGCGACGAGCTCCGCGAGTTCGCGCGCATCGCGAGGCAGCACGAGCTCCTCGTGCTCGCGGACGAGGTCTACGCGGAGCTCCATCACAAAGGGCAGCACACGTCGATCGCTCGCCACTACCCCGAAGGGACGATCGTCTCCACGGGGCTCTCGAAGTGGGTCGGCGCCGGCGGATGGCGGCTCGGCGCGCTGGTCTTCCCCGACCAATTGAGGCCCCTCCTCGACGCGCTGGTCGTCGTCGCGGGCGAGACCTTCTCCTCCACGTCGATGCCGATCCAGCGCGCGGCCATCGCCGCGTTCGAGGGCAGCGACGACATCGAGCGCTACCTCTCGGACGTGAGGCGCGTCTTGAGCGCGCTCGGCCGCTTCGTGTCCAGGCGGCTCCAGGCCGTCGGCGTCCTCTGCCCGCAGCCGACGGGAGGCTTCCAGGTCTTCGCGGACTTCGGCCCCGCGCTCGAGCGGGCCGGCGCTGTGCGCGTCGCCGGGAGCCGCGAGCTCGCCCTCCTCTTGCTCGAAGAGGCCCGCGTCGCCGGGACGCCCGGCGCGCTCTTCGGTCGCCCCGAAGAGGAGCTCTCGATGCGCTTCGCCTACGTCGACTTCGACGGCGCCCAGACCCTCGCGGCGGTTCGCCTCATCCCGAACGAGCAGCCGATCGACGAGGTGTTCCTGCGTCGGCACGCCGCGACGACCATCGACGCGATCGAGCGGGTCAGCCGCTGGGTCGCCGCCCGACGGAGATGACCGTGCTCGACCTCGATCCCCTCCGCGGTGGAGCGACACCGCTCCCCGCCGCGACCGTCATCCTCGTGAGGAGCGCTGGAGGACGCCTCGAGGTGCTCCTCGTCCAGCGCCACAAGGCCACCGCCTTCATGGGCGGCGCGCACGTCTTTCCGGGCGGGAAGCTCGATCCGAGCGACGCGGAGGACGCGATCCGAGCCCGCACCGACGGCCCCTCGGATGACGCCATGCTGGCGGCGCTGGGGCGCTCGGAGAGCCTCCTCGATGCGGCGACGGCCCGAGCCCTCCACGTCGCCGCCGCGCGCGAGACGTTCGAGGAGGCGGGGATCCTGCTCGGCGCGTCCCGCGCGAGCGACGCCGCCCTCGACCAAGCGCGGGCGCGCCTCAACGCGGGAGAGGCGTTCGCCGACGTCCTCACCTCGATCGACGCACGGCTCTCGCTCGATCGGCTGCTCCCGCTCTCGCGGTGGATCACCCCCGTCGTCGAGCGCAAGCGCTTCGACGCGCGGTTCTTTCTCTGCGAGGTGAGCGAGGCGGAGAGCGAGCGAGCGAGCGAGGAGCACCGCGAGACGGTCGCGTCGCGATGGATCGAGCCGGAGGCCGCGGTGGCGCTCCACGTCGACGGAAGCATCGATCTGCCTCCGCCGACGCTCCGCACCCTCGAGCTGCTCCGCGAGCGTAGGAGCCCTCAGGACGCGCTGCGGGGCGCGCTCGAGTCCACGCCGCCGCTCGTGCGCCCCGTCTTCCAGGCGCCCCCCGAGGGCTGGGTGCTCGCCCTGCCCGGCGACCCACTCCACCCCGAGAGGGAGCGCGTCATCGGCGGCTCGACCCGCTTCGTGTGCCGCGAGGGCCGCTGGTACTCCGAGTGACCGGCACAGCGCGAGAGCGCGACACGGATGTCATGCCCTCCCCACGCGCCGAGCCTCGCACCCCTCGAGAAACCCAGCGACAGCTTGGCGATAGCGGCTAGGCACGGTCGCTGCTTGGTGCTCCCTCGTTCCGTCTCGATCGAGGGACGTCCCGACCCGCCTGACCTCGCTTGATTCGCTCGCCTTCGCTCGGCGCTCCCAGGTTCGTCGTCGTTTCGTTCGTCACCAGGCTCGATCCGCCATCAGCCCCAAACGATCGAGTCGCGCTCCTGATCGTCATCATCGCGGGGATGCTCTACCTGCTCGTGGATCTCGGTCCTCGCTCGCGAATTCCGGTGGGACGCGGCTCTCTCAACCAGCCTCACCGCGGCTTCGCTTCGCTTGGCTTCTTCACTTCGCTTTCACTCCGCTTCCGCTCCGCTCTCGGTTCGCTTCGCCTTCGTACCGTCGAGCTTCGCACCTTTCCTCGATCTTCGCTTGGTCCTTCGCTTGGTCCTTCGCTTGGTCCTTCGCTTGGTCCTTCGCTTCGCCCGTCGACTCGGTTCGTTCTCGTCGGGCTTGCTCTCGTGGGGCTTACGCTTGTGGGCTTCGTTGGATGACCGGCTCGGCCCGTCGATCGGTGCCCGGTCCGGAAGGAGGAGGGTGGCTCTCGAGCCACCCTCTTTCTTTTCTCGCGTCGCTGGGTGGAACAACCCTCCCCGAGACGCCATTCCGCGTCGTATGCTCCCCCGCATGCTGGCCCGGATGCTGGACCTCCTGCGACGAGCGTGGCGAGCGACGATGCGGATCGGCGCTCCTTCTTGCGTCGTTCTCGTGGCGCTCGCGCTCGGCGCTGGCTGCGCGAGCTGGACGAACGAGATTCGACAGGCGGAGCTCGCCTACGACGCGGCGCGACCCGAGGCCGCGCTCGCGTGGCTCGAGCTGGTCGGCGACGACAACGTCGGCCGCATGGAGCCGCACGATCGGGCGCGATACCTCTACCTGCGCGGGATGACCGAGTACCGGCTCGGCCGGCTCGACGACGCTCTCTACCACCTCGCCTTGGCGCGCGAGGTCGCGGGCAGCGACGCGGTGGGGCTGCGCCGTGAACAGCGCGAGCTCATGGATCGGACGCTCTCCGACCTCACGCCGACCGCGCCGATGAGCTACCGAGCGCGCTCACCCGAGACGAGAGCCGATTGACCCTCGCCTTCGTCTCGTCCTCTCCGCGTCCGACGCGAAGACGCCCCGGTGGTCGAGCACCGAGGCGTCTCCTCCGATCCGGATCTCGCGTCCGCTCCCGTCAGGACTGATCCAGCATCGCGATCATGTCTTTCGTCGCGAGCTTCTCTTTCTTCATGTCCATGAGCTCGCGCTCCTCGTTCGGAGAGAGGTAGAGCCTCGACTCATACTGGGCCACCCTCTCCTTCAGCTTGCGGTGGCGACGCTCCAGCCGATCGATCTCCTTCTTGTCGCTCGACGCCATGGGACCTCCGTTGGTTCGAGAACACCCGATCCGCGCACCTGATTCCGACGGGACGATCCCATCGTACCGTCCGAGCCCGCTCGGGGGCAACGCCCCCCGAATTCTCGCGGGGATCGCGGGCATCTCGCTGGCTCTCACGGCGGCGCTCCTCCCGCACCGAGCGGTGAGCCAAGCGTCCGAGGCGCTCCCGATCCTGACCCTCCTCGCCCGCTACGCGCGAGCGCACCCCTCCGCGACGGGCCCCGTGACCCTCGAGCGTCACGACCACGCCTACGCGCGCACCGTCGTCGAGCGGGGCACGCTCCACCTGACCCGGGACGGGGCTCGCCTCACGATCGAGGGTGGCGTCGAGCTCGCGCTCCGCGCCGATGGGTTCGAGGCCCTCGACCCCACCACGAGCCCACCGCTCCTCCTCGTCTCGCACGCGGAGACGCCGTTCGCCGCGTACCGCGCGATCCTGGACGGCGCCGATCCGAGCGCGCTCTTCGACGCGCGCACCCTCGACGATCGCGGCGCGCGCGCCGTGGTCGAACTCGTACCGCGCGCACCCTTCGGCGCCCTCGAGCGGATCGTCTTGCGCGTCCACACCGAGGGCGCGGACGCTGGCCGCATCGAGCGTGCCCTCGCGCTCGAGCTCGGCGGCGACCTCCATCGGATCGACCTCGAGCGCCTGCGTCACCCGGCGCGGATCGATCCGAGCGCGCTGATCCTCTCGCCCCGACCCGACGCGCGCCGCGTCGAGCTCTGAACGAGCGCCTCGAAGCGCTCCGCGATCCTCGGCCAGGCGTCGCCCTCGACGCTCCCGGGCGCGGCACGCGCGAGGGCGTCGAAGCGCTCGCGCGAGCGCCTCAGCTCCGCGAGCCGCCGAGCGAGCGCCTCGCGCGGCGCGAGCACGACCGACGGCGAGCACCGGCGCGCCAGCTCGCGGTGGACGGGATCATCGGTGGCGAGGACGACGAGCCCGTGCGCGAGCGCCTCGCGCGGCGCGACCGGATAGCCCTCGCTCGGGCCGCTCGCCGAGCACGCCGACGTCGACAAGAACACGTCCGCGGATCGGAACGCCTGCTCCTTCCGCTCGCCGTCGAGGACGCCGACGAAGCGGACGTCCCCGCCGCGATCGCGCGCCAAGCGCTCGAGACGAGCGCGCTCGGGACCCTCGCCCGCCACGACGAGCGGCACCGACGCCTCGACGCACGCCTCGATCGCGAGCTCGATCCGCTTGATCGGGACGAGGCGAGCGAGGACGAGCGCGGAGAAGCGGCGAGCGCCTGAAGGAGCGCGGTCCGGCGGCCGCCCTGGCGGCCGGATCCCCATCGGGATCACGACCCCTCGCCCCCGCGCGCCCAGCCGGTCCCGCAGGTGCTCCGCGACGAAGACGTGCTCGTCCGCGATCGGCCTCAAGCGACGCCACGCGCTCGCGCCGAGGAGGCGGCGCGCGAGGCTCACGTCGCCCGAGTGCCAGACGGCCACGTGCGGGTGCACGCGCGACACGAGCCGCGTCGCGAGGGCGCAGGGCAGGGCCCAGTGGCTGATGATCGCGTCGAAGCGCGGGCGAGCGGCGAGCGCCTGAAGGAGCGCGCCGACGAAGACGCCCGCGCTCACGAGCGCCGTCGGGTCGCGCGCGATGTTGTCGGGGAAACCCGCGCCATAGAACGCCCGCCCGAGCCCCGGCGCGCGCGCCTCGAGCCGTGTCACCTGGACGCCGTCGTCGCGGAGATCGAGCGCCGCCGGGTCGTCGGGCGCGAGCACCTCCACCCTGTGGCCGCGATCGACGAGCGCGAGGCAGAGCTCGCGGACGAACGCCCCCGCGACGTCGCCTCGATGCCGCGGATACGAGGTGGTCGGGACGCCGAGGTGCATCGCTACCGGGTTCGCAAGAGCGCGCGGGTGAGGACCCAGGGGACGAGGACGAGGGCGTGCCGAACGCGCATCCCGCCGCGCTTGTCGACGTACACGGGGCGAACCGGGACGTCGCGGACCTCGACACCGGCGCGCGAGAGCCGCACGAGGATGTCGTTCGGGTAGCCATACGAGGGCCAGAGCGGCGCGCGCGCGAGGACCTCCCAGCTCGCGCGATCGAGCGCGGTGTAGCCGCACTGCGAGTCCCTCACGACCCGCCCCGTCGCGAGCGACGTGAGCGCCGAGAGCGCCTCGCCCCCGACGCGCCGCAGCGCGGGCATCTCGCTCCGCGCGCGCGCGTGGTCGAGCCGATTGCCCTTCACGTAGCCCGCCTCGCCCGCGTCGAGCGGGGCGACGAGCGCCGCGAGGTCGTCGGGATCCATCTGCGCGTCACCCGCCATGACGACCACCACGTCCGCGCCGTCGGCGAACGCCCTCCGGTAGCCCGCCTCGATCGCGGCCCCGACCCCCCGCCGGCGCGGGTGCGTGACGACGACGAGCCGCGGATCACCGACCTCGATCGCGCGCGCGCTCGTCGCGTCCTCGCTCGCGTCGTCGACGAGGACGATGCGCTCGACGCGGCGCGGCATCGTCCGGATCACCGCCGCGATCCGCGAGGCCTCGTTGCGCGCGGGCACGACGACGAAGACGCGGAGGGAGCGGTGTGCCCGGCGGTCCGAGCGAGGGCGCGCCCTCGACGCGCGCGGGGTCGTCCCGAGCTCCTCGCTCACTCGACCGTCACCGTCTTGGCCAGGTTGCGGGGCTGATCGACGTCGGTGCCCTTGAAGTCGGCGACGTAGTACGCGTAGAGCTGCATCGGCAGGACCGAGAGCATCGGCGTGAGCGGCTCGGGGACGAGGGGGATCTCGAGGACGTCCTCGGCGAGCCGCTGCGCCGCCTCGTCTCCTTCGCTCGCGATCGCGACGACGCGGCCCTCGCGCGCCATCACCTCCGCGACGTTCGACACGGTGCGCTCGTACCAGCGGTCCCTCGGCATGAGGACGAGGACCGGGACCTGCGCGTCGATGAGCGCGATGGGCCCGTGCTTCATCTCGCCCGCCGCGTAGCCCTCGGCGTGGACGTAGCTGATCTCCTTCAGCTTGAGCGCGCCCTCGAGCGCGATCGGGAACGAGTAGCCGCGACCGAGGAAGAGCACGTCTCGCGCGTCGCGATAGCGCTTCGCGAGGTTCGCCACGAGCTGACGCGTGCCGATCACGACGTCGCGCATCTGGCTCGGAAGCCGCGCGAGCCCCTCGATCAGCTCCCGCGCCCCCGCCTCGTCCAGCGTCCCGCGCCGGCGGGCGAGCCAGATCGCGAGCATGAGGAGGGTCGCGACCTGGGTCGAGAAGCACTTGGTCGAGGCCACCCCGATCTCCGGCCCCGCGTACGTGTAGAGCGCGCCGTGCGCGAGCCGAGGGATCGCGCTGCCGATGACGTTCGCGATGGCGAGGATCCGCGCGCCCTGCTCCTTGGCCTCGCGCGCGGCCATCAGCGTGTCGATCGTCTCCCCGGACTGGCTGACGGCGACGACGAGATCGCCCTCGCCGACGAGCGGATCACGGCCACGGAACTCGCTCGCGAGCTCGACGGTCGCCGGGATCTTCGCGATCTGCTCGAGGTAGTAGCGGCCCACCATCGCGGCGTGGTGGCTCGTCCCGCACGCGACGAGGTAGACGCGGCGCACGGCGCGCGCGTCCTCGTCCGAGAGCCCGATCTCCCGCCCGTGGATGTCCGCGTTCTCGCGATCGAGGCGGCCGCGGAGCGTGTCCTCGAGCGCGCGCGGCTGCTCGTGGATCTCCTTCAGCATGAAGTGCTTGAAGCCGCCCTTCTCGGCCATGACGGGCGACCAGTCGATCGTCCGCTCGGGGCGCGCGACCTCCTCGCCGGTGTCGATCCGCCGGATCCGCACGCCGCCGCGCTCGAGGACCGCGAGATCTCCGTCCTCGAGGAAGATCATCCGGCGCGTGTAGGGCAAGAGCGCCGGCACGTCCGAGCCGCAGAAGCTCGCCCCGTCCGCGAGGCCGATGACGAGCGGGCTCGAGGACTTCGCGACGACGATGCGATCCGGCTCGAGGCTCGAGATGACGGCGAGGGCGTACGCGCCGCGGAGCTCGAGGAGGGCCGAGCGCACCGCCGCCTCGAGGTCGAGGCCCTCGTCGACCTTGAAGCGGATCAGGTGCGCGACGAGCTCGGTGTCGGTGTCGCTCGCGATCGTCGCGCCGCGCTCCTCGAGGCGCGCGCGGAGCGCGAGGTGGTTCTCGATGATCCCGTTGTGGACGACGACGACCGGTCCCGCGGCGTGCGGGTGAGCGTTCGTCTCCGAGGGCCGCCCGTGCGTCGCCCAGCGCGTGTGGCCGATGCCCACGGTGCCGACGATCGGCGCGCGCTCGAGCTGGGCCTCGAGGTTCCGCAGCTTCCCGACGGCGCGGGCGATGCCGATCCGCCCGCCCTCGGTGTGGATCGCGACGCCCGCGGAGTCGTAGCCCCGATACTCGAGGCGACGCAGTCCGTCGAGGAGGATCGGCGCCACAGGCTCGCTACCGACGTACCCGACGATGCCACACATCGAAGAACCTCCAGCCGCGCGTCTATCACGCCGTGCGACGAGCCGCCGCTCTGACGCACCAGCTCGGCGCGAGCACGCGGATCACTCGGTGCTCGGCGCGGGCGTGGGGTTCATCGGCGTCCCCGAGGTGTCGATGATCGACACCTCGCCCCAGCGGCGCAGCGGGTCGGCGACGACCAGCGCGTCGCCGACCACGACGACGATCGCGTCGTCGGGGTGGATGTGCGCCCGCGCCGCGCGGAGGGCCTCCTCGGGCGTCACGGCGCGGATCTGCGAGCGGTAGGTGTCCCAGTAGTCGTCCGGCAGGCCGAAGAGCCGCAGGTACGCGACCATCCACGCCACCCGGCCGAAGGTGTCGATCTGGAGCGGGAACGAGTCGCTCAGGTAGCGCTCGGCGTCGCGCACCTCCTCGAGCGGCGGGACCTCGCGCACGATGCGCTCGAGGTGCTCCATGAAGCCGTCCATCGCCGGCGCCGTGCGGGCGTTCGGCACCGCGGCGCGCGCGCGGAAGGGCGAGACGCCGACGAGCTCGTCGACGCTGCTGTACGCGCCGTAGGTGAGGCTCCGACGCTCGCGCAGATCGAGGAAGAGGCGCGAGGCGGCCGAGCCGCCGAGGATCTGGTTGGCGACGTCGAGCGGGATGTAGTCGGTGTCCGCGCGCGCGATCGCGAGGTTCCCGATCGCGATGACGCTCTGGACCGAGCCCGGCCGGTGGACGACGAGGATCCGTCGGCCCGTCCGCGGCGCGACCTCGGGCAGCGTGAGCGGCGGCACGCTCGGCCCGCGCCAGGCGCGGAACGCGTGATCGACCGCGCGTGACGAGGCCTCGGCGGTGACGTCTCCGACGACGACGACGAACGCGTTGCTCGGGACGAAGTGCGTGCGGTGCCACGCGACGAGATCGGCGCGCCGGATCGCCTGGAGCGAGGCCGGCGTCAGGTCGATGTGGCCATAGGGGTGCGCGCCGTAGGCCAGGCGGTAGAATTCGCGACGCGCGAGCGCCGAGGGGTCGGCGTACTCGACGGCGAGCCGGTCGGACTGCTGGCTCCGCTCACGCTCGATCTCCGCGCTCGCGAACGCCGGGTGCATCGCGACGTCGGCGAGGAGCTCGAGCATCGCGTCGAGCTGGTCCGCCGTGCCCCGCATCTGGAGCGCCATCGAGTCCGCCTCGACGCTCACGCTGAGGCTCGCGCCGAGGTACTCGATGTCGTCCGCGAGGCGGGCGCTGTCGCGGCTCGTCGTGCCCTGCTCGAGCATCGCGCCGACGAACCGCGAGAGCCCGGGGAGGTTCGCGGGGTCGCGCGCGAGGCCGCTCCGGACGACGAGGCGCACGTAGACGATCGGGAGCCGCGAGTCCGCGACGGTGTTCACCTCGAGGCCGTTGCGGAGCGTCGCTCGCGAAGTCGACGGGAGGTGGACGTCGCGCGGCGTCGCGGAGGCGGGCGGCGGCTCGCGCGGCGCGGGGGTCGGCTCGATCGTCCGTGCCTCGTCACCGCTCGTCGAAACGACCGGCGGCTCGCCCGACGCGGGCGCCTCGCCGCCTCCGCAGCCGAGCGCGCTCGCGCCGAACAACGAGGCGGCGACGAGGAGCGAGAGGCGCTCGCGCTTCACGACGCACCTCCCGCCGGCGCCGCCGCGGGCATCACCTGGAGCACCGAGCGGTTCGTCGCGGCGAAGTAGCGCCCGGCGACGCGCCGGACGTCGTCTCGGCTCACCGCGAGGTAGCGATCGAGCTCACCCCGGATGAGGTTCGCGTCCCCCCAGTAGAGCTCGAATTCCGCGAGGTTGCGCGCGCGCTCGAGGTTGCCCTGGAGGCCGAACAGGAAGAAGGAGCGCACCTGGTTCTTCACGCGCTGGAACTCGCGATCGGTGATCCCTTCGCGGGCGATCCGATCGAGCTCCGCGTAGATGAGCGGCTCGACCTCGTCCGGCGTGTGGCCCTCGGCGACGAGGCCGAAGACCGAGAAGAGGTCCGGCCCGCGGCGGTCGTCGGTGCTCACGCTGATCTCGCTCAAGAGCTGGCGCTCGTGGACGAGCTCGCGATAGAGCCGCGACGAGCGCCCGTGGCCGAGCACGAGCGAGAGGATCTCGAGCGCGTAGTGATCGGCCTCGCGCGAGGGTGGGATGTGCCACGCGACGTGGAGCGCCGGCAGATCGGCCAGGCGATCGACCATCGCGTCGCGACGCTCGGCCGTCTGCGGCTGGAGCGCGGGGGGCGCGTAGCTCGGCACGGGCCGCGACGCGATGTCGTCGAAGTGGCGATGGACGAGCGCCATCGCCTCGTCGGGATCGAAGTCGCCCGCGATCGAGAGGACGGCGTTGTTCGGCGGGTAGTACGCGCGCCAGAACTCCTGCACGGCGGTGAGCGGCGCGTTCTCGAGATCCTGCATGTCGCCGATCGTCGAGTGCTCGTAGGGCCAGTAGTCGCCGTACGCGAGCTCGTTCGCGCGGAGGAACGACGGCGCGTAGGGCCGGTTCTCGTAGCTCTGGCGGCGCTCGTCCATCACGACGGAGCGCTGGTTCTCGAAGTTCTCCTCCGTGACGGCGAGCGAGCGCATGCGATCGGCCTCGAGCCAGAGGCCGAGCTCGAGCTCGTTCGAGGGCAGGGTCTCGAAGTAGTTCGTCCGATCCTCGCTCGTCGTCCCGTTCATCGAGCCGCCCCGGTTCGTGATGAGGACGAAGTGCTCGCCCTTACCGACATTCGCCGAGCCCTGGAACATCATGTGCTCGAAGAGGTGCGCGAAGCCGGAGCGCCCCCGCTCCTCGTTGCGCGAGCCGACGTCGTAGTAGACCGCGATCCCCACGGTGGGCACGCTCGCGTCGGGGTTCAGGACGACGCGGAGGCCGTTCGCGAGCGTCTCGCGTCGAATCGCGAGGCGCTCGAGGGGGGACGGCGCCGGGGACGCGGAGCCCGCGGGATCCGGCCTCGGCGTCGGAGGGCGGGCCACGATCCGCGCGCGCGCGTCCGCCTCTTGAGCCTCGACGAGCGTGCCGCCTCCGCGCGCGAAGAGCGCGCAAGCGAGCGCGATCGATGCGGTCAGCGTGGTCGTCCACCAGCGTTTCATGTTCGCTCCTCCGAGGCGGAGCCTCCGCGTCACCGAGGCTCTCCGCGTCCTTCGTTCCTCGACCAAGGGTCCGGTCCCGCCGCGAGCGGGCCGAGCCAGCGTGCGAAGCACTAGCACGCGCCGCGCGAAATCGTTTTCCCTGCCGACCCTTCGTGCGAGAGTGGGGTGGATGACCGTCGCAATTCTGGCGATCGGGACGGAGCTCGTCCGGGGCGAGATCGAGGACACCAACTCCGGCTGGCTCGCCCGCCGGCTCGTCGAGCTCGGGCTCGAGCCGAGCGAGCGAGCGACCGTGCCCGACGACGAGGGCGCCATCCAACGCGCGCTCACCGAACTCGCGTCACGCCATCGGACGATCATCGCCACGGGGGGCCTCGGCCCGACGACGGACGATCGCACGGCGAAGGCGGTGGCCGACGCCATCGCGCGACCGCTCGCGCGGAGCGACAGCGCGCTCGAGGCCGTCCGACGGCGCTTCGCCTCGCTCGGTCGCGAGATGAGCCCGAGCAACGAGAAGCAGGCCTATCTCCCCGAGGGCGCGACGATGCTGCGCAACGCAGATGGGACCGCCCCGGGCTTCGCCGTCGACGTGAACGGCGCGCGCGCCTTCTTCCTCCCCGGCGTCCCGCGCGAGATGGAGCGCATGTTCGAGGACGCGATCGCGCCGGGCCTCGTCCCGCACGCCGAGCGCACCCTCCACCAGGTCCACCTCCGCACCTTCGGGCTGGGGGAGTCCGTGATCGGCGAGCGGCTCGACGGCGTCGAGGGCCTCCATCCGGGCGTGACGCTCGGCTATCGCGCCGCCTTCCCGGAGGTCGAGGTGAAGGTGCTCGCACGCGCCTCGGGGGGGCGCGCCGCGGAGGAGCTGGCGGAGCGCGCGGCCGCCGACGTTCGCGCGCGGCTCGGCGCGTGGGTCTATGGCGAGGGGAGCGATACGTTCCCCGCGTACGTGGGCCGCGTCCTGCGCGATCGAGGGCTCACGATCGCGCTCGCGGAGTCGTGCACCGGCGGGCTCGTCGCGCAGATGCTCACGTCCGTGCCGGGGAGCTCCGAGTACGTGCTCCTCGACGCCGTCACCTACTCGAACGCCTCGAAGATCCAGCTCCTCGGCGTCCACGCCGAGCTCATCCGGGCCTACGGCGCGGTCAGCTCGGAGGTCGTCGTGGAGATGGCGGAGGGCGCGCTCCGCCTCTCCGACGCCGACCTCGCCGTCGCCGTCACCGGGATCGCGGGCCCCGGCGGCGGCACCGAGGAGAAGCCGATCGGCACGGTCTGGCTCGGCCTCGCGCGCCGCGACGGCAAGACCGAGGCGAAGCTCCTCGACCTCCGAGGCGATCGGGATCGGATCCGGACGCTCGCCGCCTACGCGGCGCTCCGCTGGCTCGCGGACTCCGCCCTCGCTCGTTGAGGCTCGGCGCGGCCGAGGACGAGGTACGTCGAGCACAGGCGCGCTGTCAGTCTCGAGCCGCTCGGCGCGTCCCGTCCTCGAATCGCCTCGACGTCGAAAAGGCTGGACGAGGACGGCTGAACATTCTATCAGTCATCCACCTCGAGGCCTCCTCCCCTCCTCCGCTGCCGGAGATGGCCTCGGGGGCCCTCCACCACCCGCCCGCTCGGCCCCATCCTCCCCACGCACCGCCGACCCATCCGAAGGAAGCCATGAGCCAGAACCGCAACCCCTCCAACGCTCCCGCCACCGACCCCAACCGCGACCGTGCGCTCACGGCGGCTCTCGGCACCATCGAGAAGAACTTCGGTAAGGGCGCGATCATGCGCCTCGGCGAGCTGCAGCAGGCCCAGAAGGAGATCGCGGTCATCCCCTCGGGTTCGGTCGCGCTCGACATCGCGCTCGGGGTCGGTGGCTACCCTCGCGGCCGCATCATCGAGGTCTTCGGCCCGGAGTCGAGCGGCAAGACGACGCTCACGCTCCACGCCATCGCGGAGGCGCAGCGCATGGGCGGTGTGGCGGCCTTCATCGACGCCGAGCACGCCCTCGACGTGACCTACGCGCGTCGGCTCGGGGTGAACACGGAGGATCTCCTCGTCGCCCAGCCCGATCACGGCGAGCAAGCGCTCGAGATCGCCGACACCCTCGTCCGCTCGGGCGCGGTCGATCTCATCGTCATCGATTCCGTCGCGGCGCTCGTCCCGCGAGCGGAGATCGAGGGCGAGATGGGCGACCAACAGCCAGGCCTCCAGGCGCGCCTCATGAGCCAGGCGCTCCGCAAGCTCACGGCGACCGTCCACAAGTCCAACACCACGCTCTTCTTCATCAACCAGATCCGCATGAAGATCGGCGTCATGTTCGGCTCGCCGGAGACGACGACGGGCGGCAACGCGCTCAAATTCTACGCGTCGCAGCGCCTCGACATCCGCCGGATCGGGACGATCAAGCAGGGCGAGCAGGCCGTCGGCAACCGAACCCGCGTCAAGGTCGTCAAGAACAAGCTCGCGCCGCCCTTCGTGGAGTGCGAATTCGACATCCTCTTCGGTAAGGGCATCAGCAAGAGCGGCGACGTGCTCGATCTGGGCAGCGAGATGGGCATCATCGAGAAGGCGGGTGCGTGGTACTCCTGCCAGGGTGAGCGCATCGGCCAAGGTCGAGACAACGCCCGCGCGTACCTCGAGCAGCACCCGGAGATGCTGACGTGGGTGGAGCAGCAGATCCTCGAGAAGCGCGAGATCCGGCGGATCGCGACGAAGGTCGAGGCCGACGCGCCGGCGGCGGAGAGGGCCGCCTCCGACAAGGAGAAGGGCAGCGAGCGGCGCCCGCAGGCGAAGGCCTGACGCGCGATCCGATCGCGATCCGATCGAGCCACCGGGCCGCCTCGTCGAGCCCCCGTCGCGCGCCCCTGCGCGCCCCTGCGAGCGTGGCCGCGGGCGCTCCTCCCGCCCGCCGAGCCAGCGCGGCTCGATCGGCCGATCGCGTCGAGCGAGCCGCGCGGTCCCTCGCGATCGGGCTCCTCATCGGCGCGCTCTGCGCCGCGGGGTGCGGGGGCGCGTCGGTGCGCGACGAGGCGCCCGCCGTGCCCATCGAGGCGCTCGTCCCCGATGGCTTCGAGTCGCTCGTCCGCGCGCGGCCCGACGTCTTGTTCTCCTCGCCCGCGACGCGCGCCGTCATCGACGCCGTCGTGCCGAGCGCGCGCGTCGACGCCTTTCGCGATCGCCACGGCGTCGATCCCCGAAGCCTGGAGACGCTCGTCGTCGCGACGTACCCCGACGCCGAGGTCGCGTGGCTCGCGCGGGGCGCGTTTCACGCGTCGATCGTCGTCGGCGAGATCGGCCACCGGATGACGCCGCTCGAGTCGAGCGCCGAGCGGCCCGTGATGCGACGCGCGGGCACCTATCTCGCGCGACGCTTCGAGCTCCTCGCGCTCGGTCCGCACGAGGTGGCGCTCGTCGATGGCTCCCCGGCGCTCGCCGGCCGGATCGCCTCCCGCCTGCGCGCCGAGAGCGAGGCGCCCGCGCCCGCGCGCGAGCGATCGCTCATCGACGCCGCCTCGAGCGCCCCACTCTTCTACCTGCACCGCGGCCCCTTCGGCCTCCCGCCCGAGGGGATCGGCCTCGTCCTCTCGCGCCTCGAGGATCTGACGCTCACGCTCGGCCCCGACGCGACCGATCCCGCGTGGCTCGTCGTCGAGGCGCGGCTCCTCGGCGATTTCCCCACGACGATCGAGGAGAACCTGCGCGCCTTCCTCGGCTCGCTCGCCGAGAGCGAGCTCGGCCAGGCCCTCGGCATCGCGGAGGCCGCGCGCGCGCTCGAGATCGCGAGGAGCGACGGCGACGTCCAGCTCCGAGCCCGGCTCCGCGCGTCCACGCTGAGCCGCGGCTTGCGCGTCCTCTTCGGCGCCGAGATCGACGAGATGATGGGAGCTCCGGGCTGACGGCGGGCCTCGCTCGACGTGATCGGGCGAGCGTGGGCGCGTCGGCTCGGCGGGAGGGAGGGGCTCGGGCAGCCCCCGACGGTCGAGGGACGGCACGAATCAGCTCGACGGATTCCTGCCGTGAGCCCCTTTACGCAGACCTCGAGAGGCGGGTACAAACCAGCCGTCGCGGCCCGCCCGATGCGGTCTCGCGGTCGATGAGGAGCAGCGCATGATCAAGCTCGATCCCCACGTTGGCGCGATGGTCCGAGGCGCCCTTGGAATGGCGGCCGCGGGCCTCTTGGTGAGCGGCTGTCCGGGGCCCTCGACGACGCCCGACGCGAGCACCTCGGTCGACGCCCCGACCCCGCCGAGCGATGGAACGTCCGAGGGCTACGCGTGCCCGATCCCCGCGAGCAACGGTGGCTGCCCCGTCACGAGCCGAGGCGAGGACGGCGCGGGGACACCTGACTTCTCCCGCCTCGGCGCGATGACGGCGCCGACGCCGGGCGAGGCGATCGGCGTAACCTTCCGGCTCACCGTCTTCGGACAGGAAGGTCAGGTCGCGCGCAACACCCGCGTGAACCTCTTCTCCGACAACGCCATCCGAGAGGGTTGCCCGGCGGACGTCTGTCAGGAGTTCACGACGGGCAGCGATGGCACCGCGACGGTGACCCTCCCCGCGAACGGCTGGTACGCCTATCGGGTCTTCGAGAACCTGAGCGGAGGCACCGCGGCGACCCAATACGCGGACTCGATCCAATACAACGAGCCGGCGCCCGCGAGCGCGGGGCAGTCGGTCGATGGCAACGCCGTCGCGCTCTCGACGCTCCAGCTCATCCCGCTCTCGCTCGGCCTCGAGCGAGCGCCTGGCACGACGATCCTCGCTGGCCGCGTCCAGGACTCGGCGGGCGAGGACGTCGGGGGCGCGCTCGTTCGCGCGTTTCGGCCGGACGGAAGCGAGATCGTCGAGGCGAGCGAGGTCGAGGCGGAGGGCGCGCACTTCCGCTACTTCCGTCGCGCGGGCGCCGAGTCGAAGCCGAGCAACGAGCAGCTCTACACGAACTACGAGGGCCTCTACGCCGCGATGAACCTGCCCGCCTCCTCCGAGCCGCTGCGCGTCGAGGCGTGGGGTCGGCGGGTGGGCGACGCCGAGCCGGTCTTGCTCGGCTGCGAGGCCGTCGCGACGCTCGCGGACGGCGTGACGATCGTCAACATCCAGCCCCTGCGCTCCGACTACGGCGCGAGCCACCCCTGCGCCCGGTATCTTCACTGAGCGTCTTCGACGCGGCGCGACCAGCCCCCTCGACGCGATGCGGTTCCTCTTTGCGAGGAGCCGCTTTCGTGTTTTCATCGCGCGAGCGTGAGGGCGCGTGGGAGCACACCGCCGGCACGTGACACCTGGAGCTTCGAGGAGAGAGGCAGCGCGTTCGCCCGAGCCGGGTGGGTTCGCCTGCTTCGAGATGCTGTCGAGTGGAGGAATGATGAGCCGCCTATTCGTGTCGGTGCTAGCGCTGCTCGCGCTCTCGGGGGTCGTCGTCGCGCCCATCGCGGCGCAGAGCGTGACGGCGGGTGGTGATGCGGCGAGCGAGCCCGGACGATCGAGTGAAGCGCCGAGCCAAGGCGACGCGAGCGAACCTCCGAGCTCCGCGGACGTCGAGGAGGGCGGCACGGCCCCGACGAGCGAGCACGAATGGGACGCGGTGTGGGGGCCAGGCGACGAAGCGCATCCTCCGCTCACGCCACCGCCACCGCCACCGCCTCCGCCTCCGCCGCCTCCGCCTCCGCCGCCTCCGCCGCCTCCGCCGCCTCCGGCTCCCGGTGGTGGTGATGGGCCGACCAGCACCGATCTGCCCATCGACTTCGTCCTCCACGGCTACTACCGCGCGCGCATCGGGGTCTGGGACGACGTCCCCGTCCCCGGCCCGAGCACGCGTCGAGACGGCTCCACCGACATGGCGTTCGGCTACATGCGCCTGCGGCTCGAGCCGTCGGTCGTCTTCGGCTCGAACCGCTTCCAGCCGATCGCCGCGCTGCGCGCGCAGATCGACATGCTCGACAACGTCGTCTTCGGCGACAACGACCGCCTCGCCGCGACCCCGATCTTCGCGAACGACCCGTCCACGACGAGCCTCGTGTCCGGCTACTCCTGGGGGACGGACGTCAACCCCATCTTCCTGCGGCGCCTCTGGCTCGAATTCATGACCCCGATCGGACAGATCCGCATCGGGCGTCAGGGCTCGAACGGCGGGATGGGGCTCTTGTTCAACGACGGCGGCATCGGCGCGTTCGGCGCCACGCCCGACACGTCGTTCCGCAACGACTTCGGCGATGCGCTCTCGGGCACGACCTACGATCGGGTCATCTTCCTCACGAGGCCGCTCAGCATCGTCAACACGCTCGGCGGGCTTCACCTGGCCGAGACCCGCGGGCCCGACGGTCAGCCAACGACGCCGCTCGTGCTCGGGATCGCGTACGACTGGCTCGCGGAGGACACCCGCGGGGTCGGCAAGAACCCGTGGGCCTCGACCGCCGACCCGAGCCGCATGGATCTCCCGCCGCTCCACCGCTCCCCGCTCCCGTACGGCTTCCTCGCGGGCTCGGGCTATGGCGACGGCGCGATGTCGGGGCTCGACGACGTCTGGGAGACGACGCTCATCCTCGCGTGGATCGATCCCGACTTCAACGCGAGCGTGAACGCGCGCGACGAGCTCATCGCCGGCATGGTCCTCGTCCACCGCGGGCAGGCCTACACCGGCTCCGATGTCTGGATCGGCGACATCTTCTACCGCCTGCGCTGGTCCGCGTTCGGGCGCCGCGCGCCGCTCCTCTACACGGAGGGCGAGCTCTACACGATCCAGGGCACGAGCCACGCCGTCGGCCTCACGGGCGACTTCTGCGACACGCCCGGGGGCTGTGGGCCCGTGCGTGACGAGACGCCCCCCGGCGCGCGCATCGGATACGGCACGACCGAGCGGCAGATCGGCGCGAACATCTGGGGCGGCGCGGCGCGGCTCGGTCTCGAGGATCCGAGCTGGACGGCGTACGTCGAGTCAGGCTTCTCGACGGGTCAGCAGGGCTCGATCCTCGGCATCACCGAGCTCACGCAGCGGCCCAATAATTTCAACTACCAGGTCGGGCTCCTGCTCTACCCGATGGTCCTCAACATGCGGACCGCGGTCGAGTACGCCGGCATCTCCTCCTCCCTCTGGTCGAACGGCGGCGTCTGGAACTCGGTCTACATCCTGCCGCAGGTGCGACTGCGACCGCTCGGCGAGCGGGGCGGGCTCGAGATCGTCGGGCAGTTCCTCGTCGCCTTCGCCGATCAGCTCAACGGCCCCCTGAACCGCGCCGCGGGCGGCGCGTCGCGCACCTGCCCCTCGATCGCCTCGTCCAACTGCTTCCTCGGCTGGGAGGCGGATCTCGCGCTCAAGGTGAGCTGGGGCCCGCACGACGAGATGCGGTGGAGCAACGAGTTCGGCGTCATGGGCGTCGGCGACGCGCTCGGCGCGAGCCGGGACTACGCGAGCGGCTGGGGCCGGCTCTCCGATCCGTTCATGTGGACGCTCCAGACCCGGATCGCGTTCGTGTTCTGACAGCGCGCCTCGCCCCCACCTCTCCACCGAGCGAGCCCGCGCGCTCACGCAGGGCGAGGCCGGATCCTCGCCCGCCCCGCCCTGCTTCCTTGCTAGGTTCGCGCAATGTCCGCCTTCCTCGCCGCGTGTCGATGCCAGCCGACACCGTTCACGCCCGTCTGCCTCGTCTCGCCCTTCGGGTTCGCGCCCAAAGCGCGGGAGGTGCTGTCGAGGGTCGGCCTCGAAGGGCTCTCACGCGATCCCCGGCTCGCGAGCGAGGTCTCGATCGACGCCGCGGCGTGGCTGGGGCTCGACGCCGTCGTCCTCGCGAGCGATCCGCAGGCCCTCGTCGCGGCGCTCCGCCCTGAGGGGGCGAGGCCACCCGAGGGCGACGATCGCGCCGATCCCGCCTCGTTCGACGTCGATCGGCTCCCAGCGGAGCTCGACGTCGAGGGCTCGCTCCCCCACCTGATCGAGGCCGTCCGGAGGGCGCGAGCGAGCCTCGGCGGGCGGCTCCCGCTCGTGAGCGTCACCACCGCGCCCTTCAGCCTCCTCCTCGCCGTGCTCCGAGGCGAGGGCCGCGCGTCCGCGTTCGCCGCCGATCGAGGCGCGTGGGGCGCGGCGATGGGCAGGCTGGTCGAGGCGAGCGCGCGCCTGCTCGGCGCGCAGATCGACGCGGGGCTCGACGCCGTGCTGCTCCGAGACGACGCCATCGTCTCGCTCACCCCGAGCGAGTACGCGGTCCTGGTCCAGCCCTTCGCGCGGTCCCTCGTCGAGCGCGTCGGCGCCCGCGTCCCCACCCTACACCTGACGCCCGCGCCGCTCCCGCTCCTGCGCGAGGTGCGACGGAGCGGCGTCGACGGAGTCACGCTGGGCCACGACGTCGCGCTCGGCCCCGCGTGGCGAGCGCTCGTGGAGGACGGCCCCCTGGCGATCCACGGGAACCTCGATCCGAGCCTCCTCCGAGGCCCCCTCGCGGAGCTGCTCGAGCAGGCCGAGCGGCTCGTCGACGCCGTGGCGGCTCAGCGAGGACACATCTTCGGGTGGGGCGGGGAGCCGCCTCTCGAGGCGAGCCCGGAGGCCATGCGCGCGCTCGTCGAGCGCGTCCACGACGCGAGCCAGCGGACGAACCCGGCGCGCCCCTCGGTCCTGCCGCCGCGCGTCTAGCCCCTCGAGCGAGGCGCGTGGTCAGTTCGCGTAGCCGAGCGCGCGGAGCTGCGCGCGGATCGTCTCGTCCATGTCCGCCTGCTCCGTCTGGAGCGCACGCGTCTCGCGCTGGGCCGCCTCCCACCAATGCCCACGATCGCGCGAGCCGAGGTACTGACCGAGGTGGATCCGGAGGAAGCGCGCGGCGATCGGGTGGCGGGAGAGGTCGGTGATCTCGTTCCGCTCACCCGGATCGTGCTCGAGATCGAAGAGCTTCGCGTTGATCCCGCTGAGGACGAACTTCCAGTCGCGCGCGCGCACGACGCGCTTGTCGTCGAGCATGTTCGTGAACGCGAGCACGGGGTGCTCCGGCAGCTCGCCCCGCACGTCCGGCACGAGGCTGTGGCCCTCTGCGGCGGCGAGCCCCGAGACCGACGCGTAGTCGATGATCGTCTGCGCGATGTCGAGCGTGGAGACGGGGTGGGCGACGCGACGCCCCTCGGGCACGAGGCCCGGGCGATAGAAGAGCAGCGGGACCTGGATGAGCTCCTGGAAGATGCTGTGCCCGTGGCCGTAGCTGCCGTGCTCGTGGAATTCCTCGCCGTGATCGGCCGTGATCACGATGAGCGTGTCGTCGAGCACCCCCAGCTCGCGGAGGCGATCGACGAAGCGACCGAGCTCGCGATCGTGGTAGCTGATCTCGCCGTCGTGCAGGGCCGTGAGCCGGATCATGTCGCTCTCGTCGAAGACGACGCTCGGGCGGTTGCCCTTCGCGCGCTCGAGGAGATCGCCCGTCATCCGCGGCCGGACCTGGCCGGCGTAGTCCGTGCGCGCGTCGTACATGCGGAGGAATTCCTCCGGCGGATCGTAGGGGACGTGCGGATCGATCGTGTGGACGTACGCGAAGAAGCGCTGGGCGTGGTGCTGCTCGATCCAGTCCCCCGCCTCTCGAAACACGTCCTGCGCCTCGGTCGAGCGGCCCTCGCGGATCATGTTGGTGTAGTGATCCCAGCCCTGGTCGAAGCCGAAGCGATCGGAGACGTAGCCGTTCGCGATGAACGACGCGGTGTCGAAGCCCGCCTGATCGAACGTCTCGCTGACGAGCTCGGCGCTCGCCGGCAGCCGCGCCTCGGTCGTGATCGCGCGGTGCGTCGAGGGCGTGAGCCCCGTGAGGATCGAGGCGACGCTCGGCTTCGTCCAGTTCTCCTGGGAGTGGGCGCGCTCGAAGAGCGTCCCGTGCGCGACGAGGTCGTCGAAGATCGGGGTGCGGACGCGCGTGCTCGGGTTGTACGCGCGGAGCTTGCTCGCGCGGAGCGTGTCGATGAGCACGACGACGACGTTGCGGATCGGCTCGGCGCGGCTCGCCTCAGCCGGCGGATCGACCATGATCGCGGGCGCCGACCACGCGACGCGCGCGTCCGCCGTCCCCTCGGCGACGAGGTCGACGCGCACGACCTGGCCCGCGAACGCGGCGAGATCGAGCGACTGATCGTTCCAGCGCCCGCTCACGTCCGCGTCGAAGAGCTCCCGCGCCTCACCCCCCTCGGCCTGGACGCGCACGCGCGCGTGGGCGCCTCCGCTGCTCGAGTCGGAGCCGACGCCGAAGACGAGGTGGGCGCGCTCGGGGACCTCGACGTAGTACGTCAGCGTCGTCGGGGCGCGCGCGAGGAGCGAAGCGCGCTCGACGCCCCCCGCCTCCACCCGCGCGACGAGCCCGTCGAAGAGCGGCTCGACGAAGCGCTCGTCCGCGGCGGGGGCGCTCCCCGGGATCACGCGGACCGACGACATCGCGACCGACACGTCTTGCCCGTCGTGGGGGGTCGTGCCACCGAACACGAACTGGATTTGGTTCTCTCCAGCCCGCGCGAGCTCGGCCGGGATGGCGACGTCGTAGTCGCGAAAGGCGTCGCCGTCGGCGAGCTGCACGCCGCCGTCGGGGATCGCCTGCGAGCGTCCGTTGACGTAGAGCTGCAGCCGACGCGTGCCGATCGCGCGCAGCCGGAGCCGGAGCGTGAGCGGGCCGGCCTCGCGCAGATCGAAGTAGAGGCGCGACATGCGACCCGCGTAGGTGAACGTCTCGTCGCCGTCCGCGCCGTCCGCGCCCCAGCCGGTGCCGTTGCCGTTGCTCGGGCGCCAGTCGCCGAGCGTGTACTTGGGGCGAGCCGGCGTCCCGAAGTCGATGTAGAGGCCGTGGTGGTCGACGTCGGCCAGGTGGGCGAGCGCGACGAGGTCGAGGTGCATCCGAAGCGCCGCTGCCTGAGCGGGGCGCGGCCCGCCGCCCGAAGCCTCGCCCGCCGAGGAGCCGCCGCCGACGGCAGGATCCCCGCTGCTCGCTCCGCTGCCTGTCGCCGCGGGGCTCGAGCCGGAGCCAGGGCGGTCGGTGTCGCCGCCTCCGCCGCAAGCCACCACGGTGACCCCAGACAGCGTGACGCTCAGCGCAGAGGCCAGGGCCAGGAGAGGGACTCGACCGGGATGTGTCATCTCGAATACCTACCGTAAATGTCCGTTTTTCATGGGCATTTTACGATGAACGCCCGTTGCGCCTGCTTGCCCGTGCAGGGCGTCGGATCGCGTTAGCACGTCCCGCGCGCTCGAGGCAAACGAGCGGCGACCTCGGATCCCGCTCGGCTCGCGGCGCACGAGGGGAGGCGTCTCGCGCCGCGCCTCATCCGAAGGCAGAGACCGTGACGTCAAGGCTCGGCGAGCGCGACCGTCCGATCGCCGCGGACGAGGATGAAGCGGACTTGGACGGGGTCCCCGTCGCGCTCGACGGCGACGACGCCCGCGGGCAGCGCGAGCGGCACGCCCGAGCGCACGGGCTGGCCCGCCGCTCGCCAGCCGCTCTCGTCCGCGACGACCCAGCCATGACCCGACGGCGGCTCGGTGGCGTTCGCGCGACTCACGCCGAACGCGCCCGGAAACGAGGGCGTCACCGCGGCCGCTTCGTCGTGGCTCGAGGCGGCTTCGTCGTGGCTGGCGGTCACCTCGTCCTCTCGGCCCCGCGCGAGCGCGTCCACCGGCGCGGGCGCTACCTGGGCGTCGGCGGCGACGACCGCCGGCCTTGCCGCCTCGCCGCGGCGCGCTGGTCGGAGCGTCGGCTCGTCCCCATCGAGGAAGCGCCACGCCGCGAAGCCGAGGAGAAAGAGCACCAAGACAGCGAGCGTCTGGACGAGCCAGCTCGGCGGCCCACCGCTCTTCGAGGGCGACGTCGGCGCGAGGGCGCGCTCGCGGCTCGCTGGCGGACGCTCCTGCCTGGGCGTCTCGGCGCGACGCATCGAGCGGGTAGCCTCGTCGGCGCTGGACGGGGTGAGCGGCGAGGTCGCGGGCGCAACATCGCGCGTCGCACCCGGCTCTCCCTCGGCGCTCGTCGGCTCTCGGGTCAACACGGGCGGCGCCTCGTCGTCGCTCGCCGCCGCTCCCGAGGCCTCGAGCGCCCGCGCTCCGTCGGGGACCGAGCGCTCCGCGGGCGCGCGCGCAGGCGGAGAGGGCTCGCCCGAGCGCTCGTCGTCGAGCGCCTCCGTGAGGCGAGGCTCGTCGTCGAGCGCGTCCTCTTGGTGGCCATCGTCCTTGGCGCGAGCGGGGGGCGGCGCCTGCGTGAGCCAGCGGATCGTGGGCTCCTCCGGCGGCGGCTCCCGCCGAACGGCCTCGAGCGCCTCCGCGAGGCGATCCTCGCCCGCGGGGCCCCGCAGCGCGAGCACCGCGCCGACGCGGGCGAGCGCGCGCAGGGCGAGGCTCACCGCCTCCCGCGAGGTCCCGCCCCCGAGCAGGGGCGCGATCTCGCGGATCCGCACCACCGCGTCGAGCACGCGCGGATCGACCGATCGATCCTTCTTCGCCGATCCAGCGGCGTCCGCGTCGAGCTCGGCCGTCGCGATCGTCGAGAGCCGCTCGGGATCGATGGCCCACTCGAGCGCGGCGAGGCGCTCGCGACCTGCCTCGAGCGCGCCCTCATCGGGGAGCGTCTTGCGCGCGGGGCCGCTCGGGTGGGTCAAGGTGATGAGCCCGCGCCGCATGCCGAGCATCGCGACGAGCGCCCGCTCGCCCCGCATGAAGCCGCCGTCGCTCGCGGTGCGGAGCGCGTCGACGAGCGCCCCCGCGCGGAGCTCCGCGTCGATCGCGTCGTACGCGTCGCGCAGGTGCAGGCTCGCGTCGGGTCGGACCCGCGCCGCCCGCGCGAGCAGCGCCCCGATCGCGATCCCGTCGAAGCGGTTCGAGACCTCCGCTCGGCTCGAGCCGAGCGCGGCCTCGAGATCGGCGAGCCGAGCGGCGATGTGCTCGGGCTCGAGGTCGGGGAGCTCGTGGAGCGCGAAGAGGAGCGCGCGGCGGAACGCGGCGCCGTCGCTCGGATCCGGGAGCGTCCCGATCCCAGAGGGGCCGAGCACGCGGACGAGCGCGCCGATGCGCTCGGCGTCCGCGCGAACGGTCGCGGCGCCCGCCTCATCGGCGACGACGACGAGGTCTGGCCCGAGGCGTCCCAGGCACGCGTCGAGCGCCTCGTCCGGATCCGGCGCATGGATCGCGACCCGCGGATCGCTCGGAAACGCGGCGAGCGCGGCCTCGAACGTCGCTCGAGGCGCGACGACGCAGACGATGTGGACTCCGTCGAGCGAGACCTCGGGCGGGGGCGGCACGGAGACGCGCGCCATGCCGAGCAGCGTCTTCTTCTTCGCCACGTTCGGCGGCCGCAGCCGCCCCCCGCGCGGGCGGCTCGTCGCGGCGGCGCTCGCGGGAGGCGGGACGCTCGGCACCGCCTGCTCGCGCACGACCGCGTCGCCGCCGAGCAAGGGCAGCGTCGCGGCCAGCGCCGCGAGGGCGTCGAGGTCCTCCTGCGGGACCTCGCCCCTCGCGTCTCGCGCGCGGTCGAGCCGCTCGATGACGTCGCGCAGCGCGTCGCAGAGCGCCTCGATCTGAAAGACCTGCGCCGAGGCCCAGAGCGCGTGGAGGCGTCGCCGCAGCTCCTCGCGCGGGCGCTCCTCCGTCGGCGCGCCGACGAGGAGCGCCAGCGAGGCGCGGAGCTCGGCCGCTTTGCGCGGGAGGCCCTCGACGAAGCGCGAGCGCGCGACGCCGAGCGCCGTGGGGCGACCCGTCTCAGTCATCGAGGTCGCCCATCCTATCGCTCGCCCTGCCCGGCGCCAGCGTCGCGCGCTCGCGCGGCGAGAGCCTCCGGCGCGTGCTAGCTCCTCGCGTCATGCGCTTCATCGACGAGGTGGTGCTCGAGGTTCGCGGCGGCGACGGCGGCCACGGCGCGGTCGCCTTCCGCCGCGAGAAGTTCGTGCCCCTCGGCGGCCCTTCGGGAGGCGACGGCGGCGACGGGGGAGACGTGGTCTTCGTCGCCGAGGGGCGCCTCTCGACGCTCCTCGATCTCCACTATCGCAAGAGGCTCGTCGCGCAGAGCGGAGAGAACGGCCGCGGCAAGGACCAGTATGGCAAGGCGGGCGCCGACCTCGTCGTCCGCGTCCCCGTCGGGACGCAGGTCTTCGACGGCGAGCGGGGCGTCGCGATCGCGGACCTCGACTTCGAGGGCAGGTCCCACGTCGTCGCCGCCGGCGGCCGCGGCGGTCGAGGCAACATCCACTTCGCGAGCCCCGAGGATCGAGCGCCGCGCCGCGCCGAGCCGGGGACGCCGGGCGAGCGGCGCTCGCTCCGCATCGAGCTGAAGCTCCTCGCCGACGTCGGCCTCGTCGGCTACCCGAACGTCGGCAAGAGCACGCTCGTCTCGAGCGTCTCGCGCGCGCGACCGAAGGTGGCGGACTACCCCTTCACGACGCTCGTGCCGAGCCTCGGGGTCGTCTCGCTCGGCGACGAGCGCTCCTTCGTCATGGCCGACATCCCGGGGATCATCGAGGGCGCCGCCGAGGGCGCGGGGCTCGGGACGCGCTTCCTCAAGCACGTCGAGCGCTGCCGCGTGTTGCTCCACGTCATCACGCTCGATCCCGATCCGAGCCGCGCCCCGCTCACCGACTACGACGTCCTGCTCAGGGAGCTCGAGCGCTTCGCGCCGGAGCTCCGCGATCGCCCGATGCTCGTCGGCGTGAGCAAGCTCGACCTCCCCGACGTCCGGAGGCGCCTGCGCGTGATCGAGCGGGGCATGGCGCGCCGCGGCGTCGCGCGGATCTTCCCGTTCTCCGCGGCCACGGGCGAGGGGATCGACGCCCTGCTCGAGGCGCTCTTCGCCGAGCTCGAGGCGCACCCGAGCGCGCCTGCCCCTCGCGCGGCGCCGCTCCCCGCGCGACGTCGCGGCGCGCACGACGCGGACGACGAGGGAGAGCCCGATCCGTCGGTCGCGTACGTGGAGTGAGGGCGTCGTGAGCGTGGACGTCTCCGGGATCATCCAAGACGCCTATGGGCTCCGAGGCGCGCGCTTCACCCCGATCGCGATCGGGCTCATCAACCAGACGTTTCGGGTCGACGACGGCGCCCGACGCGTCGTCCTCCAGCGCCTGCACCCGGCCTTCGCGGGGGAGGTGAACGACGATATCGACGCGCTGACGATCCACCTCGCGCGCCACGGCGTCCTCACGCCGCGCCTCGTCCGAACGCGCGGCGGCGCCTCGCACGCCCTCGACGAGGACGCGCGCCCCTGGCGCGTGCTCACCTTCATCGAGGGCCGCTGCGTCACCGAGATCCGCAGCCCCTCGATGGCTCGCGCGGCGGGAGCGCTCGCCGGCCGCTTCACGCGCGCGACGCTCGACTTCGATCACCGCTTCGCCTTCACGCGGAGCGGCGTCCACGACACCGCCGCTCACCTCGCCCGGCTCGAGCGCGCCGCGCGAGACGACACGAGCGAGGGCGCGCACGAGGCGCGCGCGCTCGCGCGAGCGATCCTCGAGCACGGCGAGATCCTCCCCCCGATCGGGGCGCTCCCGCGGCGGATCGTCCACGGCGATCTCAAGGCCTCGAACCTGCTCTTTCACCCCGACCGCGACGAGGGCCTCTGCCTCGTCGATCTCGACACGATCGCGCACGGCACGGTCGCGACGGAGATGGGCGACGCCCTCCGGAGCTGGACGAACCCGAAGGGCGAGGACGACGCGCGCGGCGAGGTCGACGTGCCGCTCTTCGCCGCGGCCATCCGCGGCTACCTGGAGGAGACGCGAGACGTGCTCAGCGAGGAGGAGCGATCCTCCTTCGCGCGCGGGCTCGAGACGATCGCGCTCGAGCTCGCCGCGCGCTTCTGCCTCGACGCCATCGAGGATCGCTACTTCGGCTGGAACGCCGCGAGGTACCCGAGCCGCCGCGCGCACAACCTCGTCCGCGCCCGCTCCCAGCTCTCGCTCGCGCGCTCGGCGCGCGAGCGACGCGACGAGCTCGAGGCCCTCGCGCGCCACGTCGGGTGATCGTCAGGCCTTCTTCTCGCCGGACGGCGCCTGCCCGAAGAGGATCCTCTTCGCCTCGTCGTCGAGCGGCTTCGAGAGCTCCTGCCCGACCTTCATCCCGCGCTGCACCGCGGGGCGGGCGCCCATCGTCCGGTGCCAGCGCGCGAGGTTCGGGAGCTTGGCGGCGTCGATCGCGCGGAGCTCGAGGAGCACCCACGGGAAGGCGGCGAAGTCGGCGATCGAGAGCTCCCCGCAGAGGAACTCGCGGCCGTCGAGCCGCGCGTCGAGCACGCCGTAGAGGCGGTCGACCTCCTTCCCGTAGCGCTCGATGCCGTACTCGATCTTCGTCGGCGCGTACTTCGTGAAGTGCGCGTACTGCCCCGTCATCGGGCCTTGCCCGGCGATCTGCCACGCGAGCCACGCGAGCACGTCCCAGCGCGCCTGCCCGCTCCTCGGGAGGAAGCGCCCGGTCTTCTCGCCGAGGTATTGGAGGATCGCGCCGCTCTCGAAGAGCGTGACGCGCCCGCCGCCCGGCGCGTCGTCGTCGACGAGCGCCGGCATCTTGTGGTTCGGGCTGATCTTCACGAAGTCGGCCGCGTTCTGCCCGCCGTGGCCGATGTCGACGGGCACGACGCGGTAGGGGAGTTCGAGCTCCTCGAGCGCGACGCTGATCTTCTTTCCGTTCGGGGTCGGCCAAAAATAGAGATCGATCATCGTCGTTTCCTCTCTCTCTCGGGGGCATCGCCCCCGCTCGGGGTCGAGGTGCGCGAGAGCTCCTCGCGCAGCGCGCGACCCGTGTGGCTCCGCTCGCTCGCGGCGATCGCCTCCGGGGGGCCGCACGCGACGAGCTCGCCGCCGTGGGCGCCCCCCTCCGGGCCGAGATCGATCACCCAGTCCGCCGCGAGGATCACGTCGAGCTGGTGCTCGATGACGACGACGGTGTCCCCGCGCTCGACGAAGCGCTCGAGCACGCGGATGAGCCGCGCGACGTCGTCGCGGTGCAGGCCCGTCGTCGGCTCGTCGAGGACGTAGAGCGTCTTGCCCTTGGCGGGGCTCGCGAGCTCGGCGACCAGCTTCACGCGCTGCGCCTCGCCGCCGCTCAGCGTGTTCGAGGGCTGCCCGAGCTCGAGGTAGCCGAGCCCGAGCTCGTCGAGGAGCGCGAGCGGTCCGGCGACGCGCGGGACGGCCGCGAGCGCGCGCGCGGCCTCCCCGATCTCCATGCGGAGCAGCTCTCCAATCGAGACGTCGTGCACGCGTGGCGCGAGCGTCTCGTCCGAGAACCGCATCCCGTGGCAGCTCTCGCAGGGCACGTGGACGTCGGGAAGGAACGCCATCTCGATCGTGATCTGCCCGTTGCCTCCGCACGTCGAGCAGCGCCCCTCGTGCGCCACGTTGAACGAGAAGCGCGAGGCGTCGTAGCCGCGCGAGCGCGCCTCCGGCGTCTGCGCGAAGAGCTTGCGGATCTCGTCCCAGACGCCGACGTAGGTCGCGGGCACCGAGCGCGGCGTGCGCCCGATCGGGCTCTGATCGACCAGCACCGCCCGCTCGAGGTGACGCGCGCCGTCGAGCGACGTGAAGGGGAGCGCGGGCTCGTCCCCCAAGGCGAGCCCGAGCGCCTTTCTGACGGCGGGCAGGAGGACGCGGCGCACGAGCGTGCTCTTGCCCGAGCCGCTCACCCCGGTCACCGCGACGAGCCGCTCGAGCGGGAAGCTCACGTCGATCCCGCGCAGGTTGTGTCCGCGCGCGCCGCGCAAGAAGAGGCTCGGCACCTTCGCCGACGGGCGCCGACGGCTCGGCACGCTCGGGGGCCGCGCGAGCGAGGCCCCGGTCACGGACGCCGCGTCCCGGGCGAGCGCGCTCGGCGCCCCCTCGGCGAGGATCCGACCGCCGCGCACGCCGCCGCCCGGGCCGACGTCGATGACGTGATCCGAGGCGCGGATGACGTCGGCGTCATGCTCGACGACGAGCACCGTGTTCCCCTTGTCGACGAGCGAACGCAGCGTGGCGACGAGCTTGTGGGTGTCGCGCGGGTGCAGGCCGATCGTCGGCTCGTCGAGGACGTAGAGCAGCCCGGTGAGCCCCGCGCCGAGCTGCGCGGCGAGGCGCACCCGCTGCGTCTCCCCGCCCGAGAGCGTGTCGGCGGCGCGATCGAGGCCGAGGTAGCCGAGCCCCACCTCCTCGAGGAATTCCAGGCGACGCGCGCACTCGGCGAGCGGCGCCTCGGCGATCCGCGCCTCGCGCCCGCTCAGGGTGACGGCGGCGATCTCGCGGCGCGCCTCCTCGACCGAGAGCGAGAGCACGTCGGTGATGCGCCGCTCGTCGAGGCGCACCGCGCGCGCGAGCGGCGAGAGCCTCGAGCCCTCGCACGCCTCGCAGCGCGTCGTCTCCTCGCGCGCCGCCTTGCCCTTCCCCACCGTCCGCGCGACGAGCCCTCGCCCCTCGCAGCTCGCGCACTGCCCCTGCTTCGTGTTGAACGAGAAGAAGCGCGGATCGAGCTCCGGGTAGCCGGTCCCGCACTTCGGGCACGCCCTGCGCGTCGAGAAGAGCGCCTCCTCCTGCGCCCCGTCGGCCCGGCGCGAAAGGAGCCGGAGCGACCCGTCGTCCGAGAGCGTCGCCGCTCGTCGCACGGCGGCCTCGAGCTCGGCGGCCTTCGGCGCGACGCGCGCGACGACGAGCTCGATCTCGTGCTCGACGAAGCGCGCGAGCGAGGTACCGGGCTCGATGGCGCGGAGCGATCCGTCGATCCGCGCCTCGGGGTAGCCGGCCTTGCGCCACCCCTCGAGCTGCTCGCGGTAGTGCCCCTTTCGCCCGCGCACGACGGGGGCGAGCACGACGATCTCGGCCGCGTCGGGGAAGCGCCGGAGCGCGTCCTCCGTGAGCAGCGCCGGCGCCCGCGCCGCGATCGGCGCGTCGCACGCGGGACAGTGGAGCAAGCCCGCGCGCGCCCAGAGCAGGCGCAGGTAGTGCGCGACCTCCGTCACGGTCGCGACCGTCGAATTCGAGCCGCCTCGCGTGATCCGCTGCTCGAGCGCGACGGTCGGCGGGATCCCGATCACGCGATCGACGTCGGGCCGCGGGAGCTGCGGGAGGTATTGGCGCGCGTAGGGCGAGAGCGTCTCGAGGTAGCGCCGCTGCCCCTCCGCGAAGAGCACGTCGAAGGCGAGCGTCGACTTCCCCGAGCCCGACGGGCCCGTCACGGTCACCAGCTTCTCGCGCGGGATCGCGACGGAGACGTCCTTCAGGTTGTGCTCGCGCGCGTGCTCGATCGCGATCGCGCTCGTCGCGCTCGACGCGGCGTGACCGCGCCGTCGCGGCGCGCGCCGCGAGGCCCGCGCGATCGCGGGGGCGCCGCGGCCGAGCGCGCTTCTCAGAAACGGCGCCGTGCGTGAGCTTGAGCGCGCGACCTCCTCCGGCGTCCCCATCGCGACGACGAGACCGCCGTCCTCGCCGGCTCCCGGACCGAGATCGACCATCCAGTCGGCGCGCGACGCGACGCTCATGTCGTGCTCGACGACGACGACCGTGTCGCCTCGCGCGACGAGCCGATCGAGGACGTCGAGCAGGGGCGCGACCTCGCGGGGATGGAGCCCGGCCGTCGGCTCGTCGAGCACGACGAGCGCCCCCTCCGCCGCCTCCGCGAGCGCGAGCGCGAGCTTGAGCCGCTGCGCCTCGCCGCCGCTGAGCGTGTTGAGCGGCTGGCCGAGCCTGAGGTAGCCGAGCCCCACGTCGACGAGCGGCGCGAGTCGCGCGAGCACGGCCTCGTCCGGGCGCAGCCGCTCGAAGCGTCGATACCGGTCGATCGCCTCCTCGACGGTCTCTTCCAGGAGCCGCGCCACGTCGAGCCCGCGGTGCTGGACGTCGAGGACCGGCCCGACGAAGCGCTTGCCCCCGCAGTCGGGGCAGCTGAACGTGACGTCGGCGAGGAACTGCATCTCGACCGTCTCCGCGCCGTTCCCGCCGCAGGTCTCGCAGCGACCCCCCGGCACGTTGAACGAGAAGAAGGCGGGGCCGTAGTCGCGCTCGATCGCGAGGGGCTCGCGCGCGTAGCGCTTGCGGATCACGTCCCACGCGCCCAGGTACGTCGCGGCGTTCCCGCGTGAGGTCCGGCCGAGCGGCGCCTGATCGACGACGACGACCGACGCGATCGCGTCGGCGCCGCGGAGCGCGCGGTACGCGAGCGGCGCGTCGTGCCCTCGCGCGGCGTGGGCGCGCTCGACCGCGGGGACGAGCGTCTCGAGCACGAGCGAGCTCTTGCCGGAGCCGGACGGCCCGGTGACGCAGGTGAGCGCCGCGCGGGGGATCCGCACGTCGACGTGCTTCAGGTTGTTCCCGCTCGCGCCCTCGAGCTCGATCCAGGCGCGCGCGTAGCGCCGCGTGAACCTCGCCGGCCCCTCCTCACGAGCGAGCGCCCGCCCCGTCGCCGTCGCGGCGCGCGTGAGGGCCTCGGGCGTCCCGTCGAACACGATCTCGCCGCCGTGGGCGCCCGCGCCGGGGCCGAGCTCGATCACGCGATCGGCGACGCCGAGCATCATCGCGTCGTGCTCCACGACGAGCGCGAGGTTGTCGCGCTCGGCGAGGCGGCCCACCACCACGGCGAGCTTCTCGACGTCGCTCGGGTGGAGCCCCACCGTCGGCTCGTCGAGCACGAACATCGCGCCCGTCAGGCTCGATCCGAGCGCGGTCGTGAGCGCGACCCGCTGGGACTCGCCCCCCGAGAGCGTGCGCGAGGCGCGATCGAGCGTGAGGTAGCCGAGCCCGACGGAGTCGAGCGTCTCGAGCCGCGTACGCAGCTCGCGGAGGAGGAGCTCCGTCGCGGGGTCGAGCGCGCCGCGGGCGCGGATCCACGCCTCCGCGGCGCTCGAGAACGCGATCGCCGAGCGCGCCGAGCGCGCGAGGAAGGCCGCCACGTCCTCGTCCGCGACGCGATGGAGGAGCGCGTCCGGCTTGAGGCGGGCGCCGTGGCACGCGGGACAGCTCTCGTAGCTCCGGTAGCGCGAGAGCAGGACGCGGACGTGCATCTTGTACGCGCGCCCCTCGAGCCACTCGAACCAGCCGCGGAGCCCCCACCAGCCCTTGGGGTAGCCGCGCCCGTCGCCGTCCTTCAGCCACGCGAGCTGCTCGGGCGAGAGGGACGAGAGCGGCAGGTCCGTGGGCACGCCCGCGCGCTCGGCCCAGCGCGCCAGCTCCTTGCGCTCCCAGGCGGTCGAGGGGCCGCCCCAGCACGCCACCGCGCCTTGTTCGAGGCTGCGCGAGGGATCGGGGAGCACCTTGTCCCAGTCGATCCCGATCACGCGCCCGAAGCCCCGACACGTCTCGCACGCGCCGATGGCGCTGTTGAACGAGAAGAGGCCTGGCGTCGCCGCGCGGTAGGCGATGTCGCAGCGCGCGCAGTGGAGGCCGCGCGAGAAGGAGAGCGGAGCGCGCCCCTCCACGCGGACGCTCACGCGGCCCTCGCCCCGCCGCATGCCCTGCTCGAGCGCGTCCACGAGCCGCGCGCGCGCGGCGCGCTCCACCACCAGGCGATCGGCGACGACCTCGAGGCTCGCGGTCGCCGCGGGCGGATCGCCATCGCGTGACCGCGCCCCCTGCTTCTTCGTCGCCTTCTTCGTCGCCTTCTTCGTCGCCTTCTTCGTCGCCTCCTGCGCCCTCTCGCCCGCGCGACGCTTCGCCTTCGCCGCCGGGGGAGCCTCCGCCGCCGCCCCGAGCACGTCCGAGGGCCGCACCTCGTCGAGGTCCCTCACCTCGCCGTCGAGGTAGACGCGCCGGTAGCCATCGGCGAGGAGCGCCTCGCGCACCCCGAGGAACGCCTCGGCGCTCGGGACGCCGATCGGGTACGTGACGATGGCTCGCGCGTCCGGCTCGGCCCCGAGGACGCGCTCGGCGGCGCTCGCGGCGCTGTCCTCGAGGACGGGCTCGCCGCACCTGCGACAGTGGAGCTGCGCGGCGCGCGCCCAGAGCGACTTCGCGTAGTCCGCGATCTCCGTCATCGTCCCGACCGTCGAGCGGCTCGTGCGGACCGGCGCCTGTCGATCGACGGCGATCCCCGCCGCGATCGGCTCGAGCGAGGTGAAGGGCGGGCGCGACGAGCGCTCGAGGAACTGGCGCGCGTACGCGGAGAAGCTCTCCACGTAGCGCCGCTGCCCCTCCGCGTAGAGCGTCGAGAACGCGAGCGAGCTCTTCCCCGCGCCGCTCGGGCCCGCGATCGCGACGAGGGTCCCAGGCTCCAGATCGAGGTCGACGCCCTTCAGGTTGTTCGTCCGCGCGCCGCGCAGCTCGGTCTTCTTCACGTCGCCTTCACCTCGCGCGCCCGACGGCGTCGGCTCACTCTCCTACAGCTCGAGGAGCATGCCCATCTCGACCACCCGATCGGGCGGGAGCTTGAAGAAGTCCGTCGCCGGCCTGGCGTTCTTCGACAGGAACGAGAAGACGTACTTGCGCCACATCGCCATCCCGGGCTTGCGCGTCACGACCAGCTTCTCGCGGCCGAGGTAGAACGAGGTCGACTCCGATCGCGTCTTCAGGCCCCGCTTGTCGCACTCCTTGAGGATGTCCGTGACCTTCGGCACCTGCATGAAGCCGTAGTGCGCGGTGACGCGGAAGAAGCCCTCGCGGAGCTTCTCGACCGTGACGCGGTTCTTCGCCCCCACGAAGGGGACGTCGTCAGTCACGATCGAGATGAGCACGATCTGCTCGTGGAGCACCTGGTTGTGCTTGAAGTGGTGGACGAGCACGGGGGGCGTGCCCCAGACGCTCGACGTCATGAAGACCGCGGTGCCCTTCACCCGCACGGGATCCGCCGCGTCGACCTCGTCGAGGAATTGATCGAGCGGCTCCGAGCGCTCGCGGAGGAAGGCCCCGACCCGCTCGCGCCCCATCTTCCAGCTCGTCATCATCGCCAGGATGGCCACGCCGACGGCGAGCGGGATCCAGCCCCCGCTCGCGACCTTCGCCAGGTTCGCGGAGAAGAACGACGCGTCGATCGCGAACATCACGACGAAGAGCGCTCCCGCGCGCAGCGTCCCCCACCACTTCTGCGTCACGAGGAAGAAGAGCGTCGAGCCGATCATCATCGTCCCGGTGACGGCGATCCCGTACGCCGCCGCCATCGCGCTCGACGAGCGGAACGAGAGCACGAGCAGGACTGCGGCGACCATGAGGATCCAATTCACCTCGGGGATGTAGATCTGTCCCTCCGCGTCGCTCGACGTGTGGCGGATCTCGAGGCGCGGCAGATAGCCGAGCTGGATCGCCTGCCGCGTGATCGAGAACGCGCCCGAGATGAGGGCCTGAGACGCGATGACGGTCGCCGCGGTCGCGAGCGCGACGAGGCCGATCCGGAGCGCGTTCGAGCTCCCGGCGAGCGCGAAGAACGCGTCCTGTCCTCGATCCGGGTGCGCGAGCAACACCGCGCCTTGTCCGAAGTAATTCAGCACGAGGCAGGGGAAGATGAAGCTCCACGAGAGCCAGATCGGGCGGCGCCCGAAGTGGCCCATGTCAGCGTAGAGCGCCTCCGCGCCCGTGAGGCAGAGGACGACGCTCCCGAGCGCCCAGAAGCCGTTCAAGCCATTCGTGAGGAAGAAGCGGACGGCGTAGTAGGGATTGAAGGCGACGAGGACGTCGGGGCGATGCACGATCTGGAGCGCCCCGAGCGTGCCGATCGTGCCGAACCAGAGGAGCATCACCGGCCCGAACGCCGCGCCGACCCGAGCCGTGCCGCGCGACTGGACGGCGAAGAGGGAGATCAGGATCACCGAGCTGATGATCGCGATGGTGCTCTGGCTGAGGTGGCCGCGGAGCGCGTCGATCCCCTCGAGCCCCTCGACCGCCGAGAGGACCGAGATCGCCGGCGTCAGCATGCCCTCGCCATAGAGGAGGCTCGCGCCGAAGAGGCCCGCGAGGACGAGCAGTCCGAGCTTCGGGCCGCCTCGCTTCCCATCTCGCTTGGGCAGCGCGAGCGCGAGGAGCGCGAGGATCCCCCCCTCCCCGTCGTTGTCCGCTCGCATGATGAAGACGATGTACTTGATCGTCACGACGAGCGTCATCGACCAGAAGAAGAGCGATAGAAGCCCGAGGACGTTGCCCTCCGTCGGGTGGAGATGCGACGACTCGACGAAGCACTCGCGGAAGGCGTAGAGCGGCGAAGTGCCGATGTCGCCATACACGACCCCGAGCGCCCCCATCACCAACGCGAAGAGCCCCCCGTGGTGACGGGAGGCTCCGGCGGGTTGTCGAGCGAGGGACCGATCCGCGGATGAGATCCCGCTCGAGGCGGCGTCGCTCGTGCGGCCCGTCGACTCTCGGCCCGTCGACTCTCGGCCCGTCGACTCTCGGCCCGTCGACTCTCGGCCCGTCGGCTCTCGGCCCGTCGGCTCGCGCCCCGAGGCGTCGGCTCGCGGGCCGCCGTCCGTCGCGGCGGGAGCCGGCTCCGAGAGGGCGGGCGAAGGCGGCCTCGAGCGCCGCGCGTCGGCCGCATCCGTCACGGACGGCGTCGACGCTTCGGGCGGCGACGCCCGTTTCGTATCGTCAGCCGGCATATACGGCCGGCGCTCTCTAGCGCTCGCCGCGGCCGCGCGCAACGAGCGCGAGGCCGCCAGAGGCGAGGCGCGCTGTCACGCGCCCATCGGGCACGCGGGATTCACTTCTTCTTGCCGACGAAGTACCGGGTCGCGCGGCGCTCGCCGGTGACTCGGACCTTGCCTTCCTCGATGAGCTTCTTCATCGGGCGGCTCAGGTCGTTCGTCGGGAGCGAGAGCGCCTTCGAGATCTCCTCGATCCGCTTGCCCTCGTTCGCCTTCACGAAGGCCTCGAGCTTCGCCTCCACCGCGGCGATCTCCGCCTTCGAGCGCTTCTGCCCCTTCGCCCGCTTCGCGGCGCGCTTGGCCGCCGGCTTGGCGGTCGCCGCGGGCTTCTTCGCCGCCGGCGCGGCGGGCGCGGCCGACTTCGCGGCGCCGCGCTTCGGAGCCAGCGCCGTGCGCGCCGCCTCGAGCGCCGCGGCGCGGATCAGGTCCTCGAGCTCGGCGGCGAAAGCCTTCACGCGCGCTTCGATCATGTTGGACTGTGTCATGGGGATCCCTTCTGGTGTTCCGCGTTGCTGGTGTTCCACGCTGACTGCGCCGCTCACAGTGGCGCGCGCACTCGGCCTCGAGCGACCTCGGCCTCCGCGGGGTTCGACACCCGAGGAGCGACGTCGAGAGTCGCGATTAGCGCGTTGACACCATGTCTGTCAATCGCGACTTGCGTTTTCTCGGGCGTAGAGAGCGTGACAGCGCGCGTCGCTCGACGTGATCCGTCGAGCGAGGCACGCTGGCTCGGCGGGAGGGAGGCTCACGCCGATTCACTCGGCGTGAGGGAGGGTCTGGGGGCAGACCCTCCGACAAGGAAGGAACAGCGCGAATCGGGGCAACTGATTCGTGCTGTGAGAGCGGCTCCTCGGGCCCTGAAGGAACAGCGCGAATCGGCTCGACGGATTCACGCCGTGAGTCGTCTCGAGGCGTCGCACGGAAGAGCGGAGTCCCGTCGGCGCCTGCGGGCCACGGGGCGCGCCGCGCTCGGCGCGGATCCTTCAACGAAGGGTGCCCCCGACGAAGCGCCGGAGGGGCCACATCGCTCGCCTCTGCGCCACCGCGCTCGATCGGGGATCGCCGAATCGGTACGGGGCGGCCCGATCGGCGGGGCGCGCGTAGTCGATCCCGATCCGCGGCCCCACGAGGACGTCGTCGACCGGGTCGCCCTCGAGCGCGACGAGATCACCCGGCTTCGAGAGGACGCGACCGGAGAACGAGGTGTCGAGCCCGAGGGCCTGCCCCACCTTCCCCGGCCCGGCGAGCAGCGCTCGGGGATCGGTCGTCGCGAGCCCGCGTCGAGCCTGGATCGTCGCGAGTCCGCGGAGGGGCTCGGCGCCGCGGATCAAGACCGCCGCGGCCTCGCCATCTCGGTCCGTGACGAGGTTGAGGAGCGTATGGAGGCCATAACAGAGATAGACGTAGGCGTGGCCGGGGGGGCCCCACATCGCCAGGTTTCGGGGCGTTCGACCCACGCGGCAGTGGTTCGCCGAGTCGTTGGGGAAGCGGTACGCCTCCGTCTCCGTGATCCGGAGGACGACGTCGCCGCGCGCGAGCCTGCGCCCGATCAGATCGCGCGCGACCGCGAGCGCGTCACGCTCGAAGAAGGATCTCGACAGGATCCGGTCGCCCGACACATGACCTCCGGACGCGGGCCGCGGAGGCGACTTGGCGAGTTCGGCGTCAGGCTCGTCCGTCGCTCGCTCTCACCGCGAGGACTGGATTTCGGATGACCCCACCGGGACTCGAACCCGGGTTACCGGCGTGAGAGGCCGATGTCCTAACCACTAGACGATGGGGCCAAGCAGAGACGTGCAAGCGAAGGCGTGGTGGCGCGAAGGGAGGGAGAGGAGAGTTCCGGGACTAGGATTCGAACCTAGATAAACGGAGCCAGAATCCGTTGTCCTGCCATTAGACGATCCCGGAGCGAGCTGGCTTTCGGCAGAGAGCTTCCGGCGGGGGAAGCGATGACGCATCGCCGACCGGGCGGGCGCGCTTCCTAGCCTGGAGCGCCGCGGGCGTCAAGGGTCCTAGTCATGTCCCGCCCGAGGGACCGACGGCCACACGCCGCGCGAGAGCTTCTCGACGAGGCGTCGGTCGGGCGGAGGGAGGGTGAAGTCGTCGAGCTGCCCGGCGCGCACCCAGGCGTGGTCGGCGACCTCGAGGTGGGCGACCGCGCGCCGCTCACCGAGCGCGCACGCGTAGAACAGGAGCAGCACGTCCTTGCCGGGGTAGCGGTGGAACGCGACGTCGAGCACGTCGATCGGGACGACGTCGATCCCGCACTCCTCGCGGCACTCGCGGACGAGCGCCTCCTCCGGGCTCTCGCCCTCCTCGAGCTTGCCGCCGGGGAACTCCCAGTAGCCGGCGAGGTGGCCTCGCGGGAGCCGACGCGTGAGGAGATAGCGATCCTCGTCGCGGACGACCGCGGCGGCGACGACGACGCGTCGCCCGGGCGAGCTAGAGCCGCCCGGCGACGCCTCGGGATCGACGAGGGCGTCGCTCATCGCGCGGCCGAGCCGCGTGGACTGTCCGCGCCCGTCGCGCGCGCGAGCTGAGCCTCGGCGATCCGAGCGTCGATGGCGGAGGAGACGAGCTCGAGCTGAGCCCGCGCGAGATCCGCGGTCGCCGCCATGAGCTCCGTGATGACGCCGGCGCCGACGCGGTACTGCTCGGTCCGCACGCGCACCCCTTCTTCCGCCGCGCCCACGCCCGTCTGCGCCGCGTCGAGCGCGAGCCGCGCCGCCCGACGAGCCTCGTAGGCCTGGGTGACCTCGATCCGAATGCCGTCGTGGAGCTGCGCGAGCTGAGCCTCGTGCTCCGCGCGCGCCGCGCGCGCCCCGCGCGCCCGCTCCTCGCCCATGAAGAGATCGTTCGGCGACCAGGCGAGGATCACGCTGAACGCGTAGTTCTCGACGAAGCGCTGCTCGGGCGGGAAGAGGCGCTGGTTCGGGTTGTCGTAGGAGAATTGCGCGTCGAGCACGAGGTGCGGATACCGGCTCCCCTCGGCCGCCTCGACCTGGCGATCGCGCGCACGCAGCAGATGCGCGATCGCGCGCGACTCCGGGCGATCCGAGTAGGCGCGCTGGATCAGCGCCTCGCGCGTCTCCGTCACCTCGGGGATCGGCGCGAGCAGATCCTCGCCGACGGCGATCTCGCCGAGGTCCTCGTGGAGCAGCGCTCGCAGCGCCTCCGCGGCGATCGCGGTCCCGCCGCGCGCACGCTCGAGCGCGACGCGCGCGGAGGCGAGCTGAGCCTCGAGCCGCATGAGGTCGATCCGCGCCGACGCGCCCGCGCCGACGGCCGCGCGCACGACCTCCTCCTGCGCCTCGATCGTCTGGACCATCGACTCGGCGACCGCCGCCGCGGCGCGCGCGCGCGCGTAGTTGTAGAAGGCCTCGCGCGCTCGCACGCCGATCACGGCCGCCGACGCCTCGAGGCTCGCCTCTTGCGCGTCGACCATGCGCTCGGCGCCCTCGTAGCTCGGCCACACCTGGAGGAAGACGTCGCTCACGGGGTAGCGCAGCTCCGCGCCGATCGACGCGGTGTCGAGGAAGACGGGGATCGAGAACTGCGAGAGGGCGATCTGCGAGTCGATGTTCGCGCGAAAGAGCGAGCGCGCGGCGGGATCGCTCACGGCGTCGATCGCGCGCGCGAGCTGAGCCTGTTGCTCCGGCGTGATCGGGCCGCCGCCGACGAAGGAGCCCTGCGTGATCGGGCTCAGGCGCGTGTAGCGCGCGGTGATGTCGAGGCGCGGGAAGAAGGCGAGGTAGGCTTGAGCGGCGCCCGCCCGCGCCTGCTCGAGCTGAGCGCGGCTCTGCTCGAGCCCAGGAGCGCTCTCGATCGCGCGCCGAGCGACCTCGTCCGCCGTGAGCCCTCGCCCCTCGCCGCGGAGCACGCGCTCGAGATCGAGCGGCTCGATCGCCGTGGCCGATCGCGACGGCGCCGAGGCGCGCGGCTCGGGCGCGGCGATCGGGGCGGAGGGGGCCTCCTGCGCGGCGGCGTTCGACGCGACGAAGAGCGGCCGGGCGCTCAGGACGGTGAGCCCGAGCGCGACCACGCGGGCCACGCCGCGCGAGGCGCCGCGGGCCCTCCTCGTGGATGCCCGGCCCCGGCGGAGCGCTCGGGGCGCGAAGTCGTCCATGCCAGCCATGCCATCACCTCCGAGCCCGCGATATGGTTTGTGCCCCTCGCGGGCGCAATGCTCGATGCACGTTCACGGCGCGCCGAGTCATCAAGCGCCGTGCCGGACGCGCGGTCCGCGCCTTTCACCGCATTTTTCCCCCGCGACCGCGGCGATCCCGCGAGCGCGTCTGGAATTCCGGACGCGCTCGTTCGGAGGCTCGGACGGGCGAGCGCGCGAGGAGCGCCCGCGCGCTCGTCGGCTTTGCGGAGCGCTCGGGCGTGGTGATCTACGATGCGCGCATGAGCCAGGTGACGAATCGATCGGCGGGCCTCTCCGTGGCGGTCCTCGGCGCGACGGGCGCCGTCGGGCGGACGATGCTCGACGTCCTCGCGGAGCGACGCTTCCCCGCGCGTGAGGTGCGCGCGCTGGCCTCGCCGCGGAGCGCCGGGGCGAGCGTCAGGTACGGGGCGACGACGCTCGAGGTCGAGCCCGTGAGCGCGCAGGCGTTCGAGGGCGTCGACGTCGCGCTCTTCTCGGCGGGCGCGGAGCCGAGCCGAGCGTGGGCGCCGATCGCCGCGGAGCGCGGCGCGATCGTCATCGACAATTCCTCCGCTTGGCGGATGGATCCCGAGGTGCCCCTCTGCGTGCCCGAGGTCAACCTCGAGGCCGCGCGCGTGCGGCCCAAGGGCATCGTGGCGAACCCGAACTGCTCGACGATCCAGCTCGTCGTCGCCCTCGCTCCGATCCACCGCGTGGACCCGATCCGCCGGATCGTCGTCTCGACGTACCAGGCGATCAGCGGCGCGGGGCAGCGCGCGGTCGACCACTTCCGCGAGCAGCTGCGCGCCTACGTCGCCGGTGAGCCGATGCCGCGCGGCGCGATCGGCAAGCAGCTCGCCGGGAGCGTCCTCATGGAGTGGAAGCGCGACGCCGCGCTCGGCTATCAAGAGGAAGAGCTCAAGCTCGTCCACGAGACGCGCAAGATCCTCGGCGACGCGTCGATCCGCATCTCGCCGACGACCGTGCGCGTGCCCGTCGTCAACGGTCACGCGGAGTCCGTCGCGATCGAGCTCGAGCGGCCGATGCGCCCGGACGAGGCGCGAGCGCTCTTGGCGAGCGCCCCCGGCGTACGCGTCGTCGACGACTTCTCCGCCGGGCTCTACCCGACCCCGCTGGACGCGGACGGAACCGATGACGTCCTCGTCGGTCGCGTGCGCGAGGATCTCGGCAACCCGGGCGGCCTCCAGCTCTGGGTCGTCGGCGACAACCTCCGCAAGGGCGCCGCGACGAACGCGGTCCAGATCGCCGAGCACCTCACCCACGGATGAGGCGTGCGCCGAGGCGGCGATGCGTCAAGCTGTCGAAGGACGCGCCCTCTCGGGCGGGCCGAGTGACATACTGTCCCCCCCCGCGCGGCCCTCGAGCCTCGAACCTCCCGCCAATCCCCGCTCCCCGAGACGGCACACGCGTTGCTCGACACCCGTCGTCCAACCGCCCCTCCTCGTCGCCCACGAGCCACGATGCCTCGACGACTGCACCCCACCCCACTCCTCTTGCTCGCGGTCTTCTCGCTCGGCTGGGCTGCGCGCCCCGCGAGCGCGCAGATCACCTACACCTACCAGACCTATGGTGAGCGCGGCGTGCCCGCGTCGGGCGCGACGAACTACCTGGTCAATTGGCCCATCTCGCAGGCAGAGTGCGACGCGAACGAGCCGATCAGGATGGTGGTGACCAACGCCCCCTACGACGCCACCGGGACCACGCGGCTCGAGTGGGATCTCTGGCAAGGCGGCACCGGCAGCGCGGGCGCGAACTGCCAGACGGCGACGAACCGACGCCCCGTGACGGGCTCGGTCGCCGTCTGCAGCGCGCGCTCGAGCTGGAGCGGTGGTGGCCAGATCACGTCGTCGATGCCCACGCTCACGTTTCGCCCCCAGGAGCTCTTCGCCGACGGCTGCGACGGCGCCTCGCAGGGGGCGTACGTCTTCTACGTCCTCGCCGTGAGCGCGCGCGGCGACACGACGACGGATGTCGCCGCGACGCACTACTTCACGTTCAGCGTCGCGCTCGACCTCCAGCCCCCGAGCGCGCCGACGGTCAGCGACGCGGCGGGGGATCGTCAGGTCGTCGTGAGCTGGACGAACAACACGTCCGAGACGCTCACGGGCGCGCGGGTCTACGTGGACGTGGACGGCGACTGCGAGGGCAGCTCGGTGCTCGTCGCCGGCGCGCCCGCGCCGCCCGGCCTGGCGCCCGCGGTGACGGCGGGGGGCGGCGCGCCGACGTCCGCCTCGGTCGACGCGGCGAGGCTCGGGCTGGAGATCGGCCAGGCCGTCCCCGTCGCCGTGACGGTGCTCGATCAAGCGCACAACGAGTCGGTGCTCTCGAACGTCGCCTGCCTCACCCGCGTCCCCGTCTCGGGCTTCTGGGACGAATTCTGCACCCAACAGGGCGAGACGGACGCGGCGAGCTGCCGCGAGCGCTACTCCGGCTGCAGCGTGGGCCACGCGGCCGAACGCGCGACGCCGTGGGCCCTCTGGCTCGTGCTCGGCGCGCTCTTCGCGAGGGCCGCGCGACGCCGCGGGGGTGCCCGATGAGGCGCTCGATCGCCCTCGGGATCGCGCTCGCGGTCCTCGCGCTCGTCTCTCTGCCGCGCGGCGCGCGCGCCGACGAGGGCGAGCAGGAGCGGCACGAGCGCTCGCCGGTCCTCGGCGAGTGGTCGACCGAGCCGCTCTTCGTCCCCTCGCCCGAGAGCCTGACCCTCGAGCTGCGGGTCGGCGCGTATCGACCCGATCTCGGGCCCGCCTTCGAGCGCGCCTTCCATGGTGATCTCGGGCCGCTCGTCGCCCTCGAGCTCGACTACCACCTCGTGCGGATCCCCTACCTCGGCCCGCTGCAATTCGGCGCACGCGTCGGGTGGGTGGAGTGGACGGGAGACGCCGTCAGCTCGACGGGGCAGACGAACGTGGGCAGCACCGGGATGAGCCTCGTGCCGCTCTCCGCGCTCGTCTCGCTGCGCATCGACGCGCTCTCGCGCTACCTCTCCTTCCCGCTGATCTTCACGCCCAAGCTCGGCCTCGACTTCGGCTACTTCCAGACCGGAACGAGCGGCGTGACGCAGGCCGACGGCTGGAGCATCGGCGTCGACTGGGGGCTCCAGCTCGCGCTCGAGCTCGACTTCCTCGAGCCACGCGCGGCGCGACGCCTCGACGAGGAGTGGGGCATCAACCACTCCGAGATCTTCTTCGAGCTCTTCGGCTCCACGATGGGCTCGTTCTCGGATCGTCAGCTCCCGCTCGGGAGCTCCCTCGCGTGGGCCGCGGGGCTCGGCCTCACGTTCTGAGTCGAGGCTCGGCGATGTCGGGCGCGAGGGACGACGCGCGATGAGCGCGCTCCACGGGGTACGGCTCATCGTCGCCTACGACGGAACGGCGTTCCACGGCTGGGCGCGCCAGCCGGGGCAGCGCACGGTCCAAGGAGCGCTCGAGGCCGCCGTGCAGACGATGGCCGGGCACCCGGTCGTCTGCCGCGGCGCGGGGCGCACGGATCGAGGCGTCCACGCGCTCGGTCAGGTGGTCGCCTTCGAGAGCGCGCGCGACATCCCGCCTCGCGGCTGGCTGCGCGGTCTCAACCAGGTCTTGCCCGACGACGTGAGCGTCCGAGCGAGCGCGGCGTGCGAGCCGGGGTACGACCCGCGCTTCGACGCCATCGACAAGACGTATCGCTATCGCCTGCTCGTCGACGACGAGCGGGATCCCCTGCTGCGACACCGCGTCTGGCGCCTCCCACCGTCCTCTTGGCACCCCGAGCGCGCGCGCACGCCCGAGCGACCGACCGACGCCCTCGATCTCCGCGCGATGCAGGACGCGGCGCGACGCCTCCTCGGCACGCACGATTTCCGCGCGTTCCGCGCCGCTGACGACACGCGTGAGCAGACGACCCGCACCCTGGATCGCCTCGAGATCCAGCCCGGTTGGGCCGACGATCCGCGCCAGATCGCCGTGACCGTGCGCGGCACGGCGTTCATGAAGAACATGGTGCGGATCCTCGTGGGGACGCTGCTCGACGTCGCGCGCGGTCGGCGCACGAGCGACGAGGTGGCGGCGCTGCTCGGACCGCACGCGCGCCGCGAGGCCGCGGGACCGACCGCTCCCCCAGAGGGCCTCACCCTCGTCGAGGTCCGCCTCGGCCGCGGGCCTCGCGCGCCCGATCCCGCCGCCGCTTGACGCGCGCACCCTCGTCGATACACTCCGCGCCCTTTCGCCAGCCGCCCGTCGCCTCGTGCCTCGTCGGCTGCGCCCCCAGAGAGACGACCATGAACACGTACCCCGGCCTCATCGGCAAGAAGCTCGGCAACACCCAGGTCTTCGAGGACAGCGGCAACGTCCGCCGCGTCACGGTGATCGAGGTCGGCCCCGTCACGGTGCTCGGCAAGCGCACCGAGGACAAGGACGGCTACAGCGCCCTCATCGTGGGCCTCGGCGAGCGTCGCGAGAAGCTCGTGAACAAGCCGGAGGCGGGCTTCTTCAAGAAGAGCGGCCAGAAGCCCGCGCGCGTCGTCCGCGAGCTGCGGCTCCCGGCCGCCGAGGTCGCGAAGGTCGAGGTCGGCGCCGTCCTCAAGCCGTCGGAGGTGTTCACGGCGGGTCAGCACGTCGACGTCACCGGCCAGACGAAGGGGCGTGGGTTCACGGGCGTCATGCGCCGCTGGAACTTCAAGGGCTCGGCGACCGCGACGCACGGAACGCACGAGTACCAGCGCCACGGCGGCTCGATCGGCACGAACATGACGCCGGGCCGCACCCTGCCGAACCTGAAGATGCCCGGCCAGTACGGCAACGAGCGCGTCACGATCCAGAACCTCCGCGTCGTGCGCGTCATCGACGACGAGTACCTCCTGCTCGTCGAGGGCGCGGTCCCCGGTCACCGCAACGCCGTCGTCACCATCCGCGGCGCGGTGAAGAAGAACGGCGGCGTGAAGGCGAGCTGAGCCCACGGCTGGCGCGTCGTCCCGAGGCCGATCCCGCGTGGCGGGGTCGGCCTCGCGTGTTTCGCGTCGCGCGAGCGTCGCTGCTCGCGCGAGGAGCCCTCGCGGATACCGCCCGGCGAGGTGGCGTGGTATCGAGCCGCGACCATGACGACGAAGGTGAAGATCGAGGCGCTCGGCGCCCACGTCGGTGAGCGCGTGACCGTCCTCGGCTGGGTCTACAACACCCGCTCGAGCGGTAAGCTCCACTTCCTCGAGGTGCGCGACGGCTCGGGGATCGCGCAGTGCGTGGTCTTCAAGGGAGACGTCGCCGCCGAGCTCTTCGAGGCCGCGGGCCACCTCGCCCAGGAGACGAGCGTGCGCGTGAGCGGGATCGTCCGTGAGCACGCGAAGCTCAAGGGGACCTTCGAGCTCGGCGTCTCCGAGCTCGAGATCATCGCCGCGCCCACGCGCGAATTCCCGATCACGCCGAAGGAGCACGGCACCGACTTCCTGATGGATCACCGGCACCTCTGGCTGCGGAGCAAGCGCCAGCACGCGATCCTCCGCGTCCGCGCGGAGATCATCGCCGCCGTCCGCGACTACTTCGACTCGCACGGCTTCACGCTCGTCGACGCCCCGATCTTCACGCCGAACGCGTGCGAGGGGACCTCGACGCTCTTCGAGACCGACTACCACGGCGAGCCGGCCTACCTCACCCAGAGCGGCCAGCTCTACATGGAGGCCGCGGCCGCGGCCGTGGGCAAGGCCTACTGCTTCGGGCCCACGTTTCGCGCGGAGAAGTCGAAGACGCGCCGCCACCTCGCGGAATTCTGGATGGTCGAGCCCGAGGTGGCGTTCCTCGATCTCGAGGGCGACATGGAGCTCGCCGAGGACTTCCTCGTCTCCGTCGTCGCGCGCGTCCTCGATCGGCGCCGCAAGGAGCTCGAGATCCTCGAGCGCGACACGACGAAGCTCGAGGCGATCGTCAAGCCCTTCCCGCGCATCAGCTACGCCCAGGCGATCGAGACCCTGAGCGCGCAGGGCAACGCGACGAGGTTCGGCGACGACTTCGGCGCCGACGAAGAGACGGTGATCTCGCGCGGCTTCGATCGCCCCGTCATCGTCCACCGCTACCCCATGGAGCTCAAGGCCTTCTACTTCAAGAAGGATCCGAGCGACGCGAAGCTCGCGCTCAACATGGACGTGCTCGCGCCCGAGGGCTACGGCGAGATCATCGGGGGCGGCCAGCGCGAGGACGATCTTGAGACGCTCGTCGCGGCCATCACGCACCACAAGCTGCCGATGGAGGCGTTCGAGTGGTACCTCGATCTGCGCCGCTACGGCTCGTTCCCGCACGCGGGCTTCGGCCTCGGCATCGAGCGGACCGTGGCGTGGCTGGCGGGCCTCCCGCATGTGCGCGAGACGATCCCCTTCCCGCGCATGCTGAACCGCCTCCATCCCTGAGAGGAGCCTCGATCCGACGATGGAGAAGGCCGGGCGACGACGGAGCATTCGGGAGGACGCGGTCAATCTGCCGAACCTCCTCACGATGCTCCGCATCGTGCTCATCCCCGCCGCCCTCTACCTCATCGTCGAGGCGACGCCGCGCGCGAGCTTCTGGGCCGCGATGGTCTACGCCGTCTCGGCGATCACGGACTTCCTCGACGGCTGGATCGCGCGCCGGCGCGGGCTCGTCAGCGTCCTCGGCAAGTTCCTCGACCCGCTCGCGGACAAGCTCCTCGTCACCTCGGTGCTCATCGTGATGGTGGCGATGCACCGCGTGCCCGCCTGGGCGGTCATCATCATCATCGCGCGAGAGCTCTCCGTCACGAGCCTGCGCGTCATCGCGATGTCGGAGGGCGTCACCATCGCCGCGGGCCAGGGCGGCAAGGAGAAGGCGGCGCTCCAGATGGTCGCCGTCTTCATGCTGATGATCCACCACCGGTACGACGTGGACTTCGGCCTCTTCCGGCTCGACGCGATCGACTTCAACGCCGTCGGGCTCGTCCTGCTCTACCTCAGCGTCTTCTTCGCGGTCACGAGCGCGGGCGAGTACGTGAAGCTCTTCGCGGACGCGGTCGAGAGCAAGGAGAGGCGGCTCGCGGAGGGGGATCCGAAGCCGCCCGAGTGACAGCGTGCCTGCGCGGGGCGGGTCACGTCGAGTGAGGCGCGCTGTCAGGCGACGACGATCGCCCCCTCTCCGACGAGGGCGAGCCTGCCCTCGCGCTCTGCGCTCCGCGGAAAGAGCCGCCCGCACCAGCCGACGAGGTGCTCACCCGACACCGCGACGGCGTCGCCCGTGGTCACGATGGCGAGCGGCTCGCACGGGGTCGCGAGGGCGAGCGTCACCGGCCCGTGGAGCGCGACGATCGCGAGCCGCGATCCGTCGACCTCGATCGATCGCAGCTCCACGTCCGCCGTGTCCTCGTGCGCGAGCAAGAAGCGCTCGACGACGTACACGACGTCCCCTCGCGCCACCGCGACGAGCGTCGGCGTGCACGCCTGCTCCGCGCGAAGGAGCGCCTCGCGCCCCGGCTCGATGCGGAGGAAGCCTCGAGCCGTGGGCGGCCGCTCCCCTCGGACGGCGAGCGCCGCGTCTTCGCGAACCCAGAACGCCCGCGTCGCCGGCCTCACGAAGAGCGCGCCGTCTCGAGGCTCGAGCACCTCCCCTCCCGCTCGCGCGCGACGCGTCCAGGCGAGGCCCTTCGGTCCGAGCATCGCGAGCGAGAGCGCCTCGTCGTCGAGGCTCCCCGCCCCAGGCTCGCTCGAGCCCGAAGACCTCGCGTCGTTCCCGAACGTCCCGGTCGCGTCGTCGCTCGCGAAGGGGATCGGTCGAACCGAGAGCGAGGGGCGCGGGTGGGGCGCGGGCGCGGGCCCCTGGAGCTCCGCCATCCGCTCCGCCATCGAGCGCTCGCCCCCGCGCAGAAACGCCTCGCGCGCCTGCTCCAGCCGCTCGAGCCGGTAGAGCGCGAGCCCCAGGTAGCGGAACGCCCGCGCGTGCGACGGGTCGAGCGTCGTCGCGACGCCGAGGTGCCGCGTCGCCTCCTCGAGCTGCGCCGTCTTGAGGAGCACGAGGCCGAGGTTGACGCGCAGCGCCACGTCATCGGGGTAGAGCTCGACGAGCGCGCCCCAGAGCTCGATCGCGCGCGGGTAGAGGCCGAGCCGGAAGTAGACGCCCGCGAGGAGATCTTGGCCCTTCGCGTCCCGAGGCTGGACCACGAGCGCCCGCTCGAGCTCGTCCTTCGCCTCCTCCACGCGGTTCGCGATGAGGTACTCGCTGCCCCGCGAGAGGTGGAAGAGGAAGGCCTCGTCAGCCGCGCGCGAGGCCTCGTCTGCGTGGTCCGGCACGGCGCTCACGATATGCCGAAGCGCGCGATCGCGTCGAGCGCTCGCGCTGCCCGCGAGGCCAGGCTCACGGCGCGCTCCAGCCCATCGCCCGGCACGCGTCGAGCGCACCCCCGATCCGCGCCGCCCACGCCGCCTCGTCGTGGCTCGCCCCCTCGGCCCAGGCGTAGCGGAGGTTCGCGCCCGACACGTACCCCGCGCGCTCGAGCACCCGCCGCATCTGCGCCGTCACGCAGTAGTTGTCGGAGTCGCCCGCGTCGTCCTCGATCCCATCCCCGTCGAGGTCCTCGCAGCGCCCGCGAACCCCGCCTCCCGAGTCGAGGTAGAGCGCCGCGTGGACGCCGCCCCAGGTCTCGATCAGCGTCCGCCCCCGCGCCGCGGAGGCCGCGATCGAGCCCCACCCGAGGGTCGACGAGAGGGCCGCTCCGCACCCGATCGACTCGAGGTCGTGGCTCGCCGCGACGAGCGTCACGAGCCCGCCGAGGGAGCTCCCCGCGATCATCAGCGAGCGACCTCGCGCAACGATCCCGTAGCGCTCGCGGACGAAGGGGAGCACCTCGTCGCGGAGCAGCGCGAGGTAGTCGTCGGCGCGACCGCCGACGGGCCCACGCCCGATGTCGTCTTCGACGTGCGTATAGGCGTCCATGCGGTCGATCGCGTTGTCCACCGCGACGGCGACCACGTCATCGCCGCGCGCGGCGAGCGCCTCGTCGACCCGCCAGCCGCCGAAGGCGGCGTCCGGATGAAAGACGTTCTGCCCGTCGTGCAAGAGGAGGGTCCTCATCCTCGAAGCCGCCTCGCTCCGCGCGACGAAGCCCGCCGGCAGATAGACCCGGACCGCCCTCCGCGCCTCGAGGAAGCGCGACGTCAGCTCGGGGAATTGCTCGAGGCGGTGCTCCCCCGCCGGCGCGCGCACCCAGCCGAAGCGGCCATACGCGTCGAAGCCGTAGGCGGTCGCCTCCATCGGCGCCAGGTAGCGTCGCGCGGCGGCGATGAACCACTTGTACTTCGACCCCTCCGCCGGCGCCTCGAGCGCCGCGTCGTCGAGCAGGACGACGTAGCGGCGCCCATCTGGGCAGCGCGTCGCGGGCCAGCGCTCCGTGTCCCAGCCGTCGATGTCTCCGACGAGGCTCGCGGAGGCCTCCGCGTCCTCGAGGCGCGTCGCGAAGACCCAGCGCGTGCCGACGTGGAGCGGCCACCCCTCCGCCCACGCGACGTCGCGGAGCGCGCGATCGAAACGGTCGGGATCACAGCTCGCGAGGCTCGCCTCGATCGCCTCGAGCCGGCCCGGGCCCACGTCGGCGGCGGGCTCGGGGGCGTCCCGCCCGCCCCCCGCGTCGTCCACGCCGAGCCCGCCGTCCCGCGAGGGCGCCCACGCGGCGTCGACGCCGCCTCCCGCGTCCTCTGCGTCCGCGCCCGCATCGCCCGCACCCGCATCGCCCGGGCCGCACCCCGAGCCGAGAGCGCCCGCGAGCACGAGCAGCATCACTCCCCGTGCGCGAGCGACGCCGCCCACCGCGCGCCCACCGCCTCGCCCCGCCAGGCTCCGCGGCTCGCTCGTCGCACTCTCCCCTTCGCGCGAGACCGAGGGCACGCTCAGCGGGCGCTATACGTCACGCACTGACCGGCTTGCCCCGCGCTCGCCCCCTGGCAAGCGCTCGAGAGGCAGTTCGCCGCGACGTGACAGGGCCCGCCGATCCCCGCCAGCCCGCCCGGCGCGTGCTCACCCGTCGTGGGGTTCGTCGCCGCGCCCTGGAACCGATCCTCGTGCGTCCGATGGTAGCCGTCCGCCACCGTGTAGAGCAGGAGCACGCCCGCGACGAGCAGCCCCGTCATCATGACGAGTCCGTCGAAGCGCGCGCCGTCCTTGAGCCGCATGAAGAAGACGCCGATCAGCGCCGCCTCCGCCACGGCGAGCGTCGCCGTCAGCGTGAAGCTCTCGCCGCCGGCGCCTCGGATCGTGCCGGGCACGATGAACCCGTCGATGTCGAGGAACCCGATCCCGACGGTGAGGAGCGCGAGCACGACGAGCGCGCCGAACACCTTCCCCAGGATCGAAGCGTCGGAGCCGCGCGCCCGGACGTCCTCGTCGAGCGTGTCGTCGTGTTCTCGGTGATTCGCCATGATGGACTCCAGGCTCCGCGAGGAGCGTTCAGACGAGGTAGAGGAGCGGGTAGGCGAAGACCCAGACCGCGCAGACGAAGGCCCAGTGGAGCCCCGCCATCTCGACCGGGTTCCAGTAATCCTTCGAGAAGTCTCCCTTGTTCGCGCGGACGAGGACCCACGCGAGCCAGCCGATCCCGCCGAGCACGTAGAGCGCGTGGAGACCGATCATCGCGAAATAGACGCCGAAGAAGGTGCTCATGTAGGGCACGGGCGCGGCCAAGCCGACCAGGTGGCGAGGGCTCCAGTGCGCGCCGGGCAAGAGGCCGCGCGACGCGCACGCGCCGACGTCGACGCCCACGAGCACGAGGAACGCGACGCCGAGGAGCAGCGCGACGCCCAACCACCGCGCGACCTCGTCTCGCTTGCCGAGCTGCGCGCTCCTCACCGCGAGCGCCCCCATCCACGCGGCGGCGAGCGCCACGATCAGGCTCGCTCCCCCGACCCACTTGTTCAGCTGAAGCGAGCCCGCGCCGAACGCCTCCGGGTGCCCGACCCGGAAGACCCCGTACGCCGCGAACACCGCGCCGAAGAACAGGATCGCCTGGGCGACGAAGAGCCACGTTCCGAGCTTCGCAGCCTCGTACTGCTGCGCCGCCGTCTCGTATTGGGGCGCGAGCCACCTCGGGCTCGCGGACGCGCTCGCGCTCTCTGCGCTCATCTCTCGGTTCCTTCCGGGTGACGAATCATCGAAACAAGCACGGCTCACTCGGTCGGCGTCGCCGCCACCGCCGGCTCTTCGCTCCCCGCGTCGGAGAGCTCCTCATCGCTCGCGAGGTCGTAGTCGTAGGGGCCGCGCTCCATGACGAGCTCGACCGCGAAGTTGTCCTCGACCGGGGGCGAGGCCGCCAGCCACTCGTAGCTCGCCGACCCCCAGGGGTTCTTCGGCGCCCTCTCCCGCTCGGCGAGCCCCATCCCCAAGACCACGAGCACGAGGAGCACCCCGGCGACGAGCGCGAACCCGCCGATCGACGAGACGAGCTGGAGCGCCTGGAAGTCCGCGGCGAAGTCGTAGGACGCGCCCGCGAGCCCGCGCGATCCGAGCGCGAATTGCGTGAGGAACGCGAGGTTGAAGCCGATGAAGAGGAGCGCGAACCCGGCCCGCGCCAGCGTCTCGTTGTAGCCGCGTCCGAACATCTTCGGCCACCAGTAGTGGAGCCCGCCGAGGAAGCCGAAGAGGGCTGCACCGCCCAGGAGATAGTGGAGCGCCGCGCTCTCGAAGGCCGTCCCGCGCAGGTACACGCCGACCGCGGGCGCCATGAGGAAGAGGTTCGCCAAGCCCGCGATCGTGAGGAGCACGATGACGCCGAGCGCGTAGAGCATCGGCGTCTCGAACGCGATCGACCCACCCTTGAGGGTCGCCAGCCAATTGACGACGATCACGACGGCGGGGATCGCGACGAGCAGGCCGAGCGCCGAGAAGACGAGCGTCGCGTACACCGACAGGCCACCCGCGAAGAGGTGCTGCCCCCAGCCGAGGAAGGCGAGCAGGGCGAGCGCGATCAGGCTGCCCGCGACGAAGCGGTGGCCCGAGACCTCGCGCCGCGTGAACGTCGCGAGGATCTCGCTCACGACCGCCATCGCGCCGATCACCGTCCCGTAGAGGATCGGGTGGACACCGAACCAGAAGAGGTGCTGATAGAGGACCGGGTCCCCTCCGAGGCTCGGATCGAAGAGCCCCAGCGAGATCGTCTTCTCCGCGACGAGGAGCAACATCGTCGCCGCGAGCACGGGGCTCGCGAAGAGCTGGACCAGGCTCACCGCGAGCATGCCCCACACGAAGAGCGGGAGGCGGCGGTAGTCGAGCCCCGGCGCGCGCATCTTCTGGACCGTGACGACCAGGTTCAGCGCCGTGAGGATCGAGGAGAGGGCGACGAGCGCGATGCCCGCGGCGAGCACCGTCGCGCCGATCCCCGCGTGGAGGCTGTAGGGGACGGCCAAGGTCCAGCTCGCGTCCGATCCGTTCAGCGCGGCGGCGACGAGCGCGAGGACCGCCCCGGCCGCGTAGAGCCGAAAGCCGACGACGGCGAGCCGCGGGAACGCGAGCCCTCGCGCGCCGACCATCATCGGGACGAAGAAATTCCCGAGCACCGCGGGGAACGCCGGCACGAGCACCAGGAACACCATGATCGCGCCGTGCATCGAGAAGAGGCGATCGTAGGCGCTCGCGCTCAGCATCGCGCGGCCCGCCGACATCGTCTCGACGCGGAGCAGGACCGCGAGGACGCTCCCCACGGCGAAGAAGGTCAGGATCGCGGCGAGGTAGAGCACCGCGACCCGCTTCGGGTCGACGCTCGTCAACCACGACGCGATCCCCTTCTTCGAGCTGAGGTAGTCCGGTTCTTGTTCGCGAGCTGCGACGGCGGTGGACATCTGAAACCTCGGAGAGTCGGTGATGCGTCACTCGCTCGGGTGGAGCGATTGGATGTACGCGACGAGCGCGGTGACCTCGCGGTCGGTGAGAGGGATCGTCGGCATCACGTTCGGAAAGCCCTGCGCGATCTGCGACGCCGGCTGCAGGATCGACTGCCGGACGTAGCTCTCGTCGACGGCGACCGTCGTCCCGTCCGAGAGCGGCTGCTCATGTCCCCACGCTCCATAGAGCGTCGGGCCGACGAGCTGCGGGCGATCCGCCTGGTTCTGGTGGCAGGCCGAGCAGGTCTTCGAGGTGAAGAGGCAGCCGCCGGACTCCTCGGCGCTGCACTCCCCGCCGATCCCACACGTGCCGTCCGGCTGGCGGCACGGCAGCGCGGGCCCACGCGCGACGAACGCGCGGTAGTCCTGCTCGTGCTGCACGTGGATCGCGGCGCTCATCGTCGCGTGTCCCCCGTTCGGGCTCCACGCCGTCTCGTCGCCCCTGGCGCCGCAGTACTCACCGCACGTCGCGCGCGTCGAGTAGAGCACCCGGTCCGCCACCGTGTCCGAGGCCGCGGCGTCGGAGCCCCGCTCCACCGCCTCGAACCAGACGCTCGAGAAGCTCCCCGGCTCGATCACCTGCTGGACGCGGAAATCCGGGACGAAGAAGGAGTGCGCCACGTCGGCGGACGACATCACGAGCCGAACCGGGACGTTCGCGGGGACGTGCACCTCGTTCTCCTCGGTGAGCCCGTTCGGGTGCTCGAACTGCCACGCCCAGGCGTCGGCGCGCACGCGGATCGCGACGCTGTCGTCGGGGGCCTGCGCGGCGGTGATGAAGCCGCCCCAGCCCGAGAAGAAGGTCACGAGGACGACGGCCGCACCGCCGAGGATGGCGCCCACCTGGAGCGGCCAATTCTCGCCGCTCGGCTCCGCCTTCACCCCCGGCCGGCGGCGGTAGCTCCACGCGAAGAAGAGCATCGCGGCCACGACGGCGACGGACACGACGACGCTCGACCAGAGCAGGGCGTGATAGAGCGAGTCTACCTGCGGCGCGATCGTCGACAGCTGCGCTGGTAGCAGAAGGCTGGGCTCGGTCTGGTTCTCCATGTCTCCTCGACTCACCCCTCGACGCTCGTCGGGGAACTCGCCTCATCGCGAGAGGGGCGCCCCCCTCGACTCACTGCCGTCGAACACGATCCCATACACACCGCCGTCGCCCTCGAGGGGGCCCAATCGATCAGGGCACCTGGCCCGCTCCGGCGGGCGCGTCCGAGGCCGCGCTCGGCGTCGGCGCCGAGACGACGACCGGCTCCGGCGTCGGCGTCGGTGGCGCCGCCTCCGGAGGGCGGCGGCTCCAGCCCTCGACCGCCACGCTCGACTGGAACGGTCGCACCTGCGGGAAGGCGCTCCGGCCGCGTCGCGCGAGGTCCGAGATCGCCTCGTCGATCGAGGGATGTCCGCCCTCGAGCGCCTCACGGGTGCTCTGGCGATGCGCGGCGAGCGCCTCGCTCGTCCAGCTCTGATCCACGTCCGCGCGCTGAACGCCGCGGCGGGTCATGTCCACCATCGAGTCAGCCAGAAAGAGCACCCCGACGAGGGCCGTCGCCGCCACGACGAGGACGGCCAAGAGCGCGTGATCGGGCGTCGGCGACGCGTCGGGGAGCGGCTTCCCCGCCCGCGAGAAGCGGACCTTCGGCTGACCGTTGCCTGCGCGTGACATCAGACCACCTCGTGGCGGAGAGAGCGAGCGAGCCGGGGATCACCGATCGGCACGAGCGGCACCTGCGTCATCCGGAAGAAGACGATCGCGAGGTAGATCCCGCCGACGGCGAGCAGGGTCGCGACGTCCATCCAGTGGATCGTGAGCTGGCCCTCCCTCGCGTAGGGCATCACGAGCCAGAACACCTCGAGGACGTGCATCGCGAGCAGCCACGCGGCGGCGAAGCGGAGCATCGAGACGCGCCGCTTCACGTTGCGCGACAGCATGAAGAAGAACGGGAACCCGAAGTGGCCAATTCCGAGCGTGACGATGGAGAACGCCCGCCAGCCGCCGGCCCACCGGATGTGGTAGTAGGTCGTCTCCTCGGGGATCGACGCGTACCAGATCAGCATGAACTGCGAGAAGCTGATGTACGCCCAGAACACGAGGAAGCCGAAGAGGAGCTTCCCGAGGTCGTGGTAGTGCTCCACCTGGACGGCCTCGCCGAGCACGCCCGAGGTCGTGAGCGAGTAGGTCACCACGATGATCGAGGCGAGGCCCGCGACGGCCGCGACGGAGAAGTACTGGACGCCGAAGATCGTCGAGTACCACGCGGGCTCGAGGGACATCAGCCAGTCGAAGGCGGCGAAGGTGAGCGACAGGGAGAAGCCGATCGTGGCGAGCGGCGACCAGCTCTGGAGCGCCTTGGTGCTCGCGAGGTCGCGCTTCTTGTCCTGCTCGGTCGAGCGCCGCGCGTAGTAGAGCCCGAGGAGGGTCCAGATCGCGAAGTAGACGAGCGCGCGCACGTAGAAGAAGCTCGGGTTCAGGAACGCGAGCTTCGCGAGGATCGTCTCCTCGTGGAGCGCGTGCTGCGGCGTGTGGTGGGCGCCCTCCGCCGAGGCCTCGTGCGCCGCGCCGTGATCCTGCGCTCGCGCCACCGAGGCGCCGATCAGCGACTCTCCACGCGCGTGCCCCTCGTGGGCCTCGTGGGCGGCGGGCGCGCCGTGCTCCGCCGAGCTCGGCGGCTCGACCTCCATCCACGGGTAGAGCTCGTGCATCGAGGCGGCGATCGGCAGAAAGAGCAGCGCGAAGACGGGCAGCGCGGACGCGAAGAGCTCCGGCACGCGCCGCCAGCTCACGCTCCAGCTCGCGCCCGACATGTGCTGGATGATCACGAAGAAGAGGTTGCCGAGCGCGATGGCCAGCACCGTCATGAACGCGAAGAGCCACGAGAAGGCGAAGCGGTGCGGATCGCTCGACCACGCGACCGCGGAGAGCGCAGCTCCGAGGGCACCGGCGGCCGCCGCGAGCTTCCACGCGTTGGCCCACCCCGCGCCACGCGGGATCCGATAGCGGTCCGGGCTCGACTTCTTCTCGGGCTTGTTCTCGGAGCTCATCCTCGCACCTCTTCCGTGGAGCGCGTGAGGGAGGCCTGCACGCCCCCGTCGGGCGTCGGCCCGGCGGCAGGCACGCTGCCCTCGGGGCAGCCCTGGAGCGACGCAGGTCCGGGGACCAGCGGGCAGAGGTCGTCCCCATCGAGCACGCCGTCCGCGTCGTTGTCCGGATCAGGGCAGCCGTCGTCGTCCTCGAAGCCGTCCCGATCCTCGGCCTGCTCGGGGCAGGCGTCCGCGCCCGCCGGGATTCCGTCGTGATCGGGATCCGCGACGCTCGCCGCGGTGTCCCCCTGCGAGATCTGGAGCGCGCGCAGGTACGCGACGATCGCCCACCGGTCCTGCACGTCGAGCTGCGCGCGGTAGGCCGGCATCGTGCGCACGCCCTCGGTGATCGTCAGAAAGACGCGACCATCGGGCAGGTGCTGGAAGCCGGGATCGAGGAGGTTCGCCGCTTGGAACGTGACGCCGAGCGCCGCGGCGCGCTGCGACACCATCCCGTGACCGTCCCCCGTCTCGCTGTGGCAAGGAGCGCAGTAGATGTCGAACTGGCGATGTCCTCGGCGCATCAGCGACTCGAGCCCACCCGCCGCGCGGACGGCGGACGGCGGGACCTCGAGGAGGTAGTTGCCCTGCGCGTCTCGCCCCGAGTCCACGCTCGGATCGGGCTCCGCTTCGCGCGGGAGCGTGCCCTCGACGGGCGGGCGCATCGTGCGGCCGTCCTCGAAGTACGCCGCTCGCTCCTGCACGTCGTAGCGCGGCATCTCGTGCATGCCGCGGAAGGGGACGATCGGCGGGGCCTCCGACGTCCCGCCGCGACACGCGCCGAGCAGGGCGAGGAGGGGAACCACGGCCAAGCGAGCGTCGAGCCTCACGACTCCTCCTGGATGAGCTCGAGGTGGCACGGAGAGAGCGACTCGAGGAGCCGGCGCGTCTCGTCGAGATCGAACTTGCCGTCCGCGGCCTCGATCGAGATGAAGAAGCGATCGTCGGTCGCCCGCTCGAAGTGCGCGGAGTAGAAGACCGGGTGGTGGTGCCGGGGGAGCGCGTTCAGGCCGAACATGCCGAGCACCGAGCCGAACGCGCTGAAGAGGATGGTGAGCTCGAACATGACGGGGACGGCCGCCGGCAGCGCGAGCGGGGGCTTGCCGCCGATGATGAGCGGATAGTCGACGCCGTTGGTCCACCAGATGAGGCCGAGCGCGGTGAGGCAGCCCGTCAGGCCCGCGGCGAGGACGATCCAGCCGAGGCGGCTGTCGGGGAGCCCCATCGCCTTGTCCATCCCGTGGACGGGGAACGGCGTGTGCGCGTCCCAGCGACGATAGCCCGCGTCGCGCACCTTCTCGCACGCGTGGACGATCTCCGCGGGTGTCTCGAATTCGGCGAGGTAGAGGACGGGTCGCTTCACCGTCGGGCGCCCCTCCTCGTCCTGGCCAGCCGCCGCCTCGACGGCCTTCGGCTCGTGCTCGTGCTCGGACATCTCAGGCCTCCTCGGCGAGGGCCGCCTTCGCGTGGGCGGGCTCGTGATGCTCGTCGTGATCGTGGCCGTAGTGAGGATCCGCCTCGGGCAGGACCATCTTGACCTCGGCGACGGCGATCATCGGGAGCCAGCGGATGAAGAGCAGGAAGAGCGTGAAGAACAGGCCGAACGAGCCGAGGTAGGTGAGGACGTCGACGATGCTCGGATGGAAGTAGCCCCACGCGGACACCATGTAGTCGCGATGCAGCGTCGTCACGATGATGACGAAGCGCTCGAACCACATGCCGATGTTGATCAGGATGGACGCGATGAACATCCAGGTCAGGTTCGTGCGGAGCGACTTGCTCCAGAACGTCTGCGGGATGAGCACGTTGCACGTGATCATCGACCAGTACGCCCACCAGTAGTCGCCGAACGCGCGGTTGATGAAGCAGTAGCGCTCGTAGGGGTTGCCCGAGTACCACGCGATGAAGAACTCCATCGCGTACGCGTACCCGACGATGGAGCCCGTCGTGAGCATGATCTGGTTCATCAGATCGAGGTGCCGCAGCGTGACGAGCTCGTGCAGGCCGAAGACGGCGCGCGCGATGAGCAGGAGCGTCATGACCATCGCGAAGCCCGAGAAGACGGCGCCGGCGACGAAGTACGGGGGAAAGATCGTGGTGTGCCAGCCGGGCTCGACCGACGTGGCGAAGTCGAAGGAGACGACCGAGTGGACGGAGAGGACGAGCGGCGTCGAGATCGCGGCGAGGATGAGGTACGCGCGCTCGTAGTGCTGCCAGTGGCGATGCGAGCTCCGCCAGCCGAGCGCGAGGCCGCCGTAGATCGCGGCGCGGAGCTGGAGCAGGCCTCGGGGCGCGCCGCCCTCGAGCGAGAGCACGCCGAGGGCGCGCAGGCGCTTCGTCGTCCGGTCGCGCAGCGTCGCGAGGTCGGGGATCAGGCCGACGTACCAGAAGAGGAGCGAGACGGTGAAGTAGGTGCTGACCGCGAAGACGTCCCAGAGGAGGGGCGACTTGAAGTTCGGCCAGAGGTTCATCGCGTTCGGGATCGGCAGCGGGTAGTAGATGTGCCACGGCCGACCGGTGTGGATCGTGGGGAACATCAGCGCGCAGATGACGGCGAAGATCGTCATCGCCTCGGCGAACCGGTTGATCGCCGTGCGCCAGTACTGCCGGAAGAGATAGAGGACCGCCGAGATGAGCGTCCCCGCGTGGCCGATGCCGATCCACCAGACGAAGTTGGTGATGTCCCAGGCCCAGGCGACGGGGCTGTTGTTGCCCCAGGTCCCGATGCCCATCCAGATCAGATAGGCGAGCGTGAGGCCGAGGACGCCGGTGAACGTCGCGGCGATCGAGAAGAGGATCCACCAGCCGCGCGGGGCCGGGTTCTCCGTCACCCGGCTCACGACCTCGGTCACGCGGGCGAACGAGGTGCCGGGCTTCGCGAGCGGGGTCTCGCCCAGCTCTCGGATCGGGGTGAAGGCCATCAGGCGCTCTCCGTGGTCGAACCCATCTCGGGGTTGAGGTTGCGGATCCGCGCGAGGTATGTCGTCCGAGGCTTGGTGCCGACCTGCGCGAGCAACTTGTACTGGCGATCGTTACGCACCTGGAGCGAGACGCGCGACTCCGGGTCGTTGAGATCGCCGAACGTGATCGCCTGCGAGGGGCAGGCCTGCGCGCAGGCCGGCACGATCTCGCCGTCGCGCGGGCGCCGCCCCTCGTTGCGGGCGTGGATCTTCACGGCCTGGATGCGCTGCACGCAGTACGTGCACTTCTCCATGACACCGCGCATCCGGACGCTGACGTTCGGGTTGAACTGCATCCGCTGGAGCTCGGTCGGGTGGCCGGCGTAAGCGAGGTAGTTGAACCGGCGCACCTTGTACGGGCAGTTGTTGGCGCAGTACCGCGTGCCGATGCAGCGGTTGTACGCCATCTCGTTCAGGCCCTCGGGGCTGTGCGCGGTCGCGTTGACCGGACACACGTTCTCGCAGGGCGCCTCCTCGCAGTGCTGACAGGCGACGGGCTGGAAGGCGACCGCCGGATCGTCGGTGTCGTCGCCGACGAAGTAGCGATCGAGGCGCAGCCAGTGCATCTCGCGGCCGCGCGCGACCTGCTCCTTGCCGACGGTCGCGACGTTGTTCTCGGCGTTGCAGGCGACGATGCAGGCGTTGCAGCCCGTGCACGTGGTGAGGTCGATGGCCATGCCCCACGCGTGCCGAAGCGGCGCGTTCTCGGCCGGCGGACGCGGGTGAGGCACGAGCGACCAGCTCGTCCCACCCTGCGCCGGCGCCTGGGGTGACTGGTAGTCGACGTCGGTCCAGAGAGGACCGACGTTCGGGGTCGGCTCGCGCCACTGCGCGAAGTCGGGCTGCTCGTGGTACTGCGCGAGCGTCCCGACGATCGCGAGCGGGCGCTCGGGCATGTCGACGCGACCCACACCCGGGATCGTCGGATCGACGTCCATCGAGTGGTGCTCCTGCGTCGCCACGAGATCGTAGGAGCCTCCCGTCGCGCTGACCTCGAGACCGCCGGCGAACCCGAGCGCGCCCGAGGTGCGGATGGCGCTGACGTTCACGCCGCGCCCGTTCGCGAACTGGCCCGAGTGGGTGCGACCCCAGCCGAGGTTCAAGGTGATCGATCGATCCGCGTGGCCGGGGACGACGACCGCGGGGATCTCGATCGCCCGCTCTCCCGCGGTGATCCGGAGCAGCTTGCCCGTCGTCACCCCGAGCTCGCTCGCCGAGGCGGACGAGAGCATCGCGGCGTTGTCCCAGACGATCTTGGTGATCGGATCGGGCAGCTCCTGCAGCCACGGGTTGTTCGCGAGCCGACCGTCGAAGACCTTCGGATCGGGCGCGAAGACGACCTCCCAACCCTCGTGGCTGACGGCGGGGGCGTCGTCGAGCGCGCGCCGGACCCCGGCGGCGTCGACGCTCGGCTCGGGAGCGCGCGGCCGATCGTAGGTGACGACGCCCCGGAAGAGCGCGTCGCGCCACGCGTCCTCGAAACCGAGCGCGGTGCCGCGCAGGTTCGCGAGCGTCTGGCGGACCGCGAAGTAGCCTCGCCACGAGGCCTCGCCCGCGAGCTGACCGAGCACCTCGATCGCGTTCCGACCGCCGCGGAGCGGCGCGATGAGGGGCTGCTGGATCGCGATCGTGCCGTCGAGCGACTGCTGATCGCCCCAGCTCTCGAGCGGGTGCGACATCGGGATGTGCCAGCTCGCGTGCTGGCTCGTCTCGTCCTCGTGGGAGCCGAGGTGGATCGACAGCGCCGCGCGACCGAGGGCTCCCGCGACGTCGACGTCGGCGGGCGCGTCGTAGACGGGGTTTCCGCCGAGGACGACGATCGTCGAGCCGTCGGCCTGCTCGACGACCGCGCGCAGGCTCGCGGCGGGGTCCGCGTCGCTCGCGTCGAGCGGCTCGGCGTAGCGGACGAGGCCGCTCGAGGCGCCGAGCGCCGCGTTGATCGCGGCGACGAGCGCGTGAACGGCGGCCGGCTGGCGCGAGCCGGCGACGACGGCGACGCGACCGCGGTGGGCGAGCAGATCGTCGGCGACCTTGTCGAGCCAGACGCTCGGCACCTCGACGTCGCCAGGCCCCTCGACGATCGCGCCGAGCGCGCTGGCGCCCTTGCTCGCGAGGGTGTGCGCGAGCGAGCGCGCGTAGGCGAGCACGTCGCGCGAGGCGAGGCGCAGCCGATGGTCCGCGTTCGAGCCCGTGAGCGAGAGGGTCGACTCGACGACGTAGAGCCGGTTCATCGACGAGCGGACGCTCTCGATCCTGCGGCCTGCCGCGAAGAGGCGGGCGTTCATCACGCCGCCGGGCTCGGTCGAGAGGAAGTCGCTGTCGAGCGAGAGGATGACCTCGGCCGCCGAGTAGTCGACGAGCGGGCGCGCGCGACGGCCCGTGGCGAGCGCGACGCCGGCGAGGACGTTCGCGTCGTTCACCGCGGACCAAGGATGGAAGCTCGCGCGCGGGAAGCGCCGAGAGAAGGCCTCCTTGACGCGCAGGAGCGTCGGCGAGGTGATCGGCTCGTGGAGGACGTGGATGCTCGCGCCGCCGTCCGCCTCGAGCGAGGCGAAGTGGGTGGCGAGCGCGTCGTCGAGGTCGGCCCAGCTCACCTCGTCGCGCTGCCCATCGACGCGGTGCGCGATCGTGCCCGAGCGGTCTTGATCGTAGAGATCCAGGATCGCGGCTTGGGTCGGGGTGTCCGTGCCGCCCCACTCGCCGAGGCGCCCCGGGTTGCTCGCGGCGTGCTGGGGGTTGCCCTCGATCTTCGTCGGGCGGCCCTCGTGCTGCTCGACGAGGACGCCGACCGCGTCACCGTTGTGCGCGAGGACGGTCGCGAAGTGGAGCGCGATGCCCGGCAGCGAGTACTCCGGCGCGCGCGTGTAGGGCAGGATCTGCTCGGCGGGGCGGCGGATGCAGCCCGACGCCGCGACGGCGGTCGTCGCCGCGGAGGCGACCGCGAGGAAGCTGCGCCGGGTGACCGTGAGCGTGTCGCTCGGGGTCGTGACGCCGGCGGACGGGTCTCGCGCGACGTCGACCTGGACGCCACCCTCACCCGCCTTCGCGAGCTCACGATATCGCTTCGGGTCGCTCTGCTCCTCGAGGCTGCGCCAGACGCGTGGCGTGTTGGCCTTCGGAGCGGCGGCGCCGCTCGCCTGGCCCAGGACCGGCAATCGCTTGGTCATCGATGGCACCCCGTGCAGGTCTCGGGTGGGGTCACGTAGCGCTGGCCGTCCTCGACCAGCGACGCTGCAAATTCCGCGGGCGTGACGCCGTCGGGGCGGTGCCACGCCATGTTCGTGATCTCCGAGACCGGGCGGAGGTTCGGCTCCGGATCGCGGTGGCAGTCGAGGCACCACGACATGCTGAGCGGCTGGTCCTGCCGCACCACCTCCATCTGATCGATCCGGCCGTGACATGACGCACAGCCAACCCCGGCGCTCAGGTGCACGCTGTGATCGAAGTAGGCGTGGTCGGGCAGGTTGTGGACACGAACCCACTCCACCGGGAGGTCGTGCGCCCAGGAGTCGAAGAGCGGCTGGAGAGAGGCGCGGGTCGAGCGGTTCGGATCGTTGCTGTCGGTGTGGAGGGCGGAGTGACAGCCCATGCAGGTCTGCGTGGGTGGGATCATCGCCTCATACGAGCGCTCGACGTTGGCGTGGCAGTACCGACAGTCGAGCCCGAGCTGCCCCGCGTGGAGGCGATGGCTGAACGGGATCGGTTGCGTCGGCGCATAGCCGACCTGCGTGTTCCACGGTGAGAAATAGTAGGCGACGACGAAAGTCAGGACGCCACCCCCGACCGTCGTGACCACTGCCGCTACGAGCGACAGCAAATTCAGGGTTCTGGGGAATATCTGCATGTCGCGCTCGTTCGGGACTCCGGCTGCGAAGCGGCCGCTCTATAGCGCCCGCATCGAAATGAATCAACCCCGTTCTCCCGGGTAGTTGACGCTTCTCCTACGAAGCGACGTCGAGCACCCCCGACGACGGACGCCGTCGATCGACCGAGCGCGATCGACGCGGGGTCTCGGGCTCCGCTCGGGCGCTCGAACGACGGGGCACGTCGGCGAGGCAAACGGGTTACCCTGTTCGGATGCGGGTCACGCGACCTCCCTCGCCTCCCGAGCCTCCCGCCCCGAACACCCACGTCGACGCCTACGTCATCGCCGAGCGGATCGCGGTCGGCGGGATGGCGGAGGTGTTCCGCGCGAGCGAGCCACGCGCGATCGGCGCGCCACGCACCGTCGTCCTCAAGCGGATGCTGCCGAGCCTCGCGAGCGAGCCCTCGGCGCGCGCGATGTTTCGCGAGGAGGCGAGACTCGGCAGCCTCGTCGTCCATCCGAACGTCGTGAAGGTGCTCGGCAGCGGCGAGGCGGAGGGCCTGCCCTACCTCGTGCTCGAGCACGTCCCGGGCGTCGACCTCTTTCGGCTCACGCGGTGGCTCGCGCGAGAAGGCCGGGTCCTCGGCCCCGAGCTCTCGCTCCACGTCGCGCACGAGCTCCTCGCGGCGCTCCACGCGGTCCACTCGGCGCTCGACGAGGCGGGTCGACCGCTCGGTCTCGTCCACCGTGACGTGAGCCCGAGCAACCTCCTGCTCTCCGAGCACGGCGAGGTGAAGCTCGGCGACTTCGGCATCGCGCGAGCGCTCCTCAGCGAGTCGTTTCCCCAGGCGGCGGCGGGGGCGCGCGGCAAGGGCAAGATCGGCTACCTGAGCCCGGAGCAGGTCGCCGGGCGAGCCGCGGATCGACGAGCGGACGTGTTCGCCGCGGCCGTGATCGTCGGGGAGCTGCTCATCGGGCGGCCGCTCTTCACCGGGAACTCGGAGCTCGCGATCCTCCTCGCGATCCGCGACGCCGATCTCCGCGTCCTCGACGAGGCGAGCGCGCTGCCCGACGCGCTGCGAGCGGCGCTCCGGCGAGGGCTGGCGCAGGATCCGGAGGACCGCTCGCCGACGGCGCTCGCGCTCTCGGAGCTCCTCGAGCGCGCCGCGGCCACCTCCGGGATCGACGTCTCGCACGACGCCGCGACGGCGGCGACGCTCGCGGGCGTGGTCGGCGAGGCGCGGCGCGCGCGCGGGCTCTCCGGGCTCGTCCCGGCCGCCTCCATCGAAGACGCGGTGCTGCACACGCCGCGCGAAGACGAGCCGCTCTTTCAGGTGCGCACCCACGATGGTCGGCTGCTCGGGCCCTGGACCTACGCGCGGCTCGTCGAGGCGGTCGCGACGAGCGACGTGGGCGCCGACGACGAGCTGGCGGCGGTGGGGGAGCCCTTTCAGCGCTTGCGCGCGCGAGGCGACATCGCGCGCCACATGCCCGCTTCGAGCCTCGACGAGCGCACGCACCGCTACGCGGTCCCGAGCGCGCCCGACGCGCGCTACGGCGTCGAGGCGGGCGGCGTCGGGAGGGCGCTCGGGCGGGTGCTCCTCGAGCGCGAGACGGGCCTGCTCCTCTTCGAGCAGAGCTCGATCCGGAAGGAGATCTACGTCGTCGACGGCGCGCCCGAGTTCGTCTCCTCGAACCTCGCCAGCGAGCTGCTCGGCGAGTATCTGGTCGCGCGCGGCGTGGTCTCGCGCGGCGAGCTCGACATGGCGCTGGCGGTGATGCCGCGGTTCGAGGGGCGGCTCGGCGACACGCTGACGGCGCTCGGGCTCGTCGAGCCGGTCCAGCTCTTTCGCCACATCGCGACGCAGGTGCAGGAGAAGCTGCTCGACCTCTTCACGTGGGAGCGCGGAGAGATATCGTTCTTCCGCGGCATCGCCCGCCCCCCGAGCGGCTTCCCGCTCGGCCTCGAGCCGTGGCGCCTCCTCGAGGCGGGGATCGAGCGGCGCCTCGCCGCGGGCCTCGACGCCGACCTCGATGAGCTCACGTTCCGGGCCGCGCGACCGGCGCCACGCGGGCTCGCGCACGCGCAATTGACCGCCTCCGCCCGCACGATCCTCGACCACGCGAGCGAGCCCACGACGCTGGCCGAGCTCCCTCCCCCTCCGCGCGAGGTGCAGCTCCGCGATCCGCGGATCGCGCGACGCGAGGTCCTGCTGCTCATCGCCCTCGGCGCGCTCCAGATCGTCTCTCGATCCCGCGCCTCGGCGACGTGACAGCACGCTTGACCCAGAGAGGCGCCGCTGCTAGTTGCGCTCCTCGTGCGCATGCGTAGCACGCTCGGCGACACGCTGGCGCGCGCCGGTTCGATGGATCGAGGCTCAGGCCTCGCGCCGCCCGTCGGCACGCGCGATCTCCTGCCGCCGCGCGCGGCGCGCCGACGCGCGATGGTCCGCGAGCTGTCGCGTGAGCTCGAGCTCCACGGCTACGCCCTCTTGACCACGCCGCCGTTCGAGACGGCGGCGACGCTCGAGCGAGGGCTCGGGAGCCTGGGGGACGATCTCCTGCGCTTCATCGATCCCGAGACGGGCGCCGTGTCGGCGTTTCGCCCCGATCTCACCGTGCAGGTCGCGCGGGTCGTCGGGACACGCCTGGGCGAGCGGACGCCGCCGCACCGCCTCTACTACGAGGGACACGTCCTGCGCACGCCGCGCGGCCGCGCGCGCCGTCAGCGCCAGATCGCGCAGATCGGGGCGGAGTGCATCGGCGTCGCCGACGCGCGAGGCGACGCGGAGATCGTGACGCTCGCCTCGCGGCTGCTCGATCGCGTCGGCCTCGAGCACCGCATCGAGATCGCCGCCGTCCCGATGGTCCGCGCGCTCCTGACGCCCCTCGCGCCCGAGCGGCGAGCGAGCGTCGCGGACGCGCTCGGCCGAAAGGACCGCGTCGGCGTCGAGCGGGCGCTCCATGGGGCGAAGCTCGAGGCGGCGAGCGAGCGGCTGCTCGTCGAGCTCGTCGAGCTCGTCGGCGACCTCGAGGTGCTCGAGCGCGCCCGCGCGAAGATCACCGATGAGGGCCGGCCACACCTCGACGCCATCGTCGCGCTGAGCGCCGCGCTGATCCGCGGCGGGCTCGAGCCGCGGTTGAGCTTCGATCTCGGCGAGATTCGCGGCTTCGACTACTACACCGGCCCGAGCTTCGCGCTGCTCGTCGAGGGCCCCGGCGAGCCGATCGGTGGCGGCGGACGCTACGACGATCTCCTCGCTCGCTTCGGCCGATCGCTCCCGGCGAGCGGCTTCGCGATCGATCTCGATCACGTCGAGCGCGCGCTCGAGCAGCGCGATCGCGTCTCGCCTACGCCGAGCGCGCTCGGCGTCGCGCTCGTCGGGCACGAGGAGACGCCGATCGCGGCGGCGCTGCGCCGAGCGGGGATCGCCTGCGCCGCGGCTCACACCGACGATCCCGCGATCGCGCTCGCGCATGCCCGCGCGTGGTCCCTCGCCGCCACCGTGTCCGAGGACCCCTCCGGCGTGACGGTTCAGTGGATCGACGGGACCCGCGAGCGCTGCTCGCGCGACGTCCTGATCCAGGTGCTCTCGACGAAGAGCGAGCGAGGACGGGGAGGAGCTGAGCCATGAGCATCGAGGTCATCGTCGGGGCGCAGTGGGGCGACGAGGGCAAGGGGAAGGTCGTCGACGCGCTCGCCGAGCGAGCCGACGTCGTCGCGCGCTTCGGCGGCGGCGCGAACGCGGGTCACACGCTGGTCGTCTCCGGCAAGAAGACGATCATCCGCCTGGTCCCCTCGGGCATCCTCCAGCCGCGGCCCCTCTGCGTGCTGGGCGCCGGCATGGTGATCGACCCCACCGTGCTCCGCGCCGAGCTCACCGCGCTCGAGGCCGCGGGCATCGACACCAGCGCCCGCCGCGTCCTCATCTCGGAGCAGGCGCACGTCGTGCTCCCCTACCACATGGAGGTCGATCGGCTGCGCGAGGCCGGCTCGGACGCGATCGGGACGACGAAGCGCGGGATCGGGCCTGCCTACGAGGACAAGGTCGGGCGGCGCGGCGTGCGCATGGCCGACCTCCTCGACGAGGAGGCCGCGCGCGCGCGGATCATGACGGCGATCGCGAATTGGGCGCCGACCATCGCGCGCCTCGGAGGGACCGTGCCCGAGCCCGAGCCGATCATCCTGGCCGCGCTCGAGCACGGCCGCGCGCTCGCGCCCCTCGTCGGCGACGCGACCGGCCGGCTCCAAGACGCGGTCGCCCGAGGTGAGCGCGTCGTCGCCGAGGGCGCGCAGGGCTCGCTCCTCGACATCGACCACGGGACCTACCCCTTCGTGACGAGCTCGACGGTGCTCGCGAGCGGCGCGGCGAGCGGGCTCGGGGTCGGCCCGACGGCGATCTCGAGGGTCATCGGGATCACCAAGGCGTACACGACGCGCGTCGGCGCCGGCCCCTTCCCCACGGAGATCGACGGCGCGATCGGCGACCGAATTCGGCAGCGTGGCGGTGAGTTCGGCTCGGTCACCGGGCGGCCTCGGCGATGCGGCTGGCTCGATCTCGTCGCGCTCCGTCACGCGGTCCGCTTGAACGGGGTGACCGAGCTGGCGATGACGAAGATCGACGTCCTCGAGGGGCTCGACACGATCCGTGTCTGTGTCGGCTATCGCCTCGATGGGCACGAGGTCTCGCACCTCCCCTCGCGGCGCCTGGGCGAGGCGGAGCCGATCTACGTCGAGGTCGAGGGGTTTCACACGAGCCTCGCCTCGTGCCGCACGCTCGCGGCGCTGCCCGACGCGGTCCGACGGATCGTCGCCCTCACCGAGGAGCGAACCGGCGCGCGCATCCGCACGCTCGGGGTCGGTCCCGATCGGCTCGAGAGCGTCGACCTCGGCTGATCCCGTTCGGCTGATCCCGTTCGGCTGATCCCGTTCGGCGGATCCCGTTCGGCTGATCCCGACGCGCCACGCTGCTCCGAGCGACGGCGACGGAGGACTGGCCCGCTCCCCTGGGACACCCGCTCTTCGTGGTCGCGCCCCGGCTCGCCCGCGCGTCGAGCGGCGTCCGTCGACGACTCCGCTTCTGATGGGATGCTCAGTAGAAGACGCGGACCCCGCCGAAGACCTCGAACTTGTTGAACTGCGCCGGATCGATGATGCCGAGCGAGCTCACGAAGCGGTAGTCGGTGATCTGCCCCGTGTACCGGACCGTGGCGTTGATGCCGAGCCAGTCGGTGAGGCGATACTCGCCGAAGAGGCCCGCGCCGATCCGAACGTCGCTGCGCCGACCGCCCGAGGCGTCGATGATCGTCCTTCCGGGCGTACCGCCACGGATCAGGCCGAAGTCCATGTAGGCAACGTCGAAGTCGACGCCCAGCATGAAGACCCCACCGATCAGCGCCTGATAGGTCAGGTAGCCACGATCCCGCGAGTAGAAGTTGCCGACGAAGGACGGGAAGAAGTCGCGATCGTAGCCGATCGAGAGGGTCATCCCCTCCATGATCGCCCAGCGGAGCTCCGCCTGCGCGACGACCGACTCGTAGTCTTGATCGTACGGAGTTCCGTCGAGGATCGTGGCGTTGAAGAAGCCGGCGCCATAGCCGATCATCGCGAGGACGCCGATGCTGTCCGTGATCGCGCCGTTGATGCCCAGCCGAGAGCGCAGCCGCACGCTGTCGTCGAGCAGCGTCGGTGCCGTCGCGCCGCGCGAGAAGTAGTCTTGGATGCTCACCACGGTGTCGTGGATGAGCGCCGTCTGCGGGAGGAAGCGAAAGCTCTCCTGAAGCGTGATCCCGTGCGTGAACGAGTTGCCGTACTGGAAGACCTCGTCCTCGAAGAAGTCGAGCCCGAACCGGTACCCCGCGCGGACCTGGACGACGCCGCCGTCGGTCTGAAACGCGAGGTCGAGGCCCGCGTCGTTGTGGATGCGAGCCTGAGAGCGCGCTCCGTTCTCGGTGAACGGGCGCACGCCGCGCGTGAAGTCGTCCCAGATGCTGAACGAGAACGGGCGCTCCGGGAGGACCTGGAGCCGCAGCGATCCCGTCAGATCCACGTTTCGGCGCTCGGGAGCGGCGAAGAACTCGTAGTACGTCGCCGAGATGCCGCCGCGGAAGGCGACCATCGGAGGTGAGGGCGCGCCCTCGGCGTCGCGGGCCTCGCCCTCGGCGCGGCGCTGTGGGCCGATCGTGGAGAAGAGGAAGTGCGGGGTGATGCGGAGGATCCCGGTGTCGACGATGTGCGTGTCGACCCGCGGATGATCCTCGGTGTAGTAGAGGTTCGAGTCCCAGCCGACCTCGGCGCCGAGCCCCGGGTGGAGCTCGAAGTCTCCCACGCGAAAGCCAGGGCCCTCGGTCCGCGCGCGGTCCGCGAGCCACGCGGTCTGCGCCGATGCGAGCGTCGGGGCGAGGAGCGTGCTGGCGACGATCAGGGAGCCCAGAAATCTTCGGATGTGCACGCCTGCCCTCGGTAGCGCCTCGCGCTTCGATGGAGGTTCGAGCCCAGGACCCGATCCTCCGTCAGTCCAAGCTTCCAGGGGATTGTTCATGCGATCACGCCCAACAGGACGTGGGCCCCGTTCGCGTGCGGCCAGTATATTGGGGAGCCTCCCCCTGTCAACGCTCTCGCAGCGCAACGGCTCATGCTCGGCCTCTCATGATCGGCCTTCGTGGCGGAGCGAGACGCGAACGTTCAGCGCGAAGGGCCACGAGCGCGGGACGGCGCGCGGTCGGACGAGGCGCGCGTCACCGCCACGCGAGGCGTCACGCTCGCCCTCCCTCGAGGCGAGGCCCGACGATCGCGAGCCTCGCTCGAAGCTCCGCTCCGCTGCCACCCGAGCCGCTCAGTTCTGCGGGGCGAAGACGAACGGGAAGCTGTAGCTGACGCTGCCCCCCTCCGGCCCTGGATTGAACCGGAAGCCCTGGATGACGCGCACGACGCACGACGCGACGGCGTCGTTCCCCATGGTGTTCTCCGTCGGGCGGACATTGGAGACCGATCCAGACGTCTGGATCGTCAACGCCACCACGATGCGACCGGCGAGCGTCGGGCTCTGGCGCAGCTCTCGCTCGTAGCATGCTTGGATCGCGCTCTGACGCGTGCGGATCATCCGCACGACGGCCTGCGCGTCGAAGTCGCCCGCGCCGCCCTCCTCGTCGACGTCGAAGCGGAGCGGCCGCGCGCGAACCCGCTGCTCGGCGACCTCCGCCCCCTCCTGCCGCTGCGCCGTCGCGCCCGATCCCCCCGACGCGCGGAGGCTACCGAGACCGTCGCCGCCGGCTCCGACGGGCCCGCCACCGCTCCGCGATCGCAGCTCGCCCCCGGTGCCGCCTTGAGCGACGCCCACCCCCTCGGCCTGCGCCATGATGTCCGCCGAGCTGCCGGTGACCGCGCCACCGCGGAGCACGTCGCTGAACGCGCTCTCTCCGCTACCGAGCGCGCCGAGGAGCATCTGCTGCACCTGCTGCGCCGCCTCTCCAGCGGCCATGCGCGCGTCGGAGTCCGTCGCCGCCTGGCGCTCGCCCGACGTCGAGCTCGCGCTCGACGGCTCGCTCGACTCGTGCCGGCTCGGCGTCGGATCCTCCTGCGCCACTTCCGTCGCGTCGTCCGTCGGCTGGTCCGTGGGCGTCGTGTCCTCGGGTGGCGGCTCGGGCGCCGGCGGATCGTTGAAGATCAGATCGGCGACCGAGTCCGGGATCGTCGCGATGGTGGGCGCCATCGGCCAGTCGGCGTTCTCGAGGAAGATCACGAGCCCGAAGTGGGTCATGAAGGAGAACATCACGACGGCGGTGAAGAGCCAGTCGATGCTGGCGGCGAACCCCCCGACGACGGCGGCCGGGAGCTGCGGCCTCGGCTGCACCGGCGGCGCGTCGATGAACTGGAAGAGCAGCGTCGTGTCGCCGATCGTCACCCGCCCTCGTGACGAGTCCGAGAGCTTCACCTGCCAGTGCGTGCCAGCGTTCCGCGCCGCGCCGCTCGCGCGCAGGTTCTCGAGCCGCTCGACGCCACCCGCGAGGCTCACGCGTCCTCGCATCGCCTCCGTGAAGTTGAGGATGTAGTCAGCTCCGATCAGCTGAAAGAGCTCGAAGGACCCGGGGAGCGAGGTGACGACGAAGTGGTTCTTCTCCGACGGCCCGACCGTGACGGTCTCGCGGCGACGGATGATCCGCTCCTCGATCATCTTGTCGCCCTGGATGACCCCGATCCGGAGCACCTTCGGTCCGGCGGGACGCACCGCGACGGCCTGCATCGCCATCGTCATCGCACCCGGCCGACCCCCGCCACCTCGCTGCTGCCCCTGCGGTCCCTGCTGTGTCGGTGTGCTCATGTTCTTCCTGGCGGACTGCTCACGCCGCGACCTCGGTGAGAGCCTCGCGTCCGGCTAGACCTTGGCGGCCTGAGAAAGTTCCGCGAGGCTACCATCGGCGTCGCCGAGCGGTCCAGCGTCGCCGTCGCCCCCGCTCGACCCGCGTCGCTCGGCCCGCGCCTCGAGCGAACCCTCGATCCGTTCAGCGACGCGGCGCACGCCGCAGAGCGCTCGCCGTGACTCCCGCCCGACGAGCCGCCCCGCCGCGAGCGCGCTCCCCGAGCCCGCGAGCGCGAGCGCGAACGCGATCGTCGCGCGCGAGGACGCCAGCTGGCCGACGCGCACGGGATCGAGGTCGAGGAGCCCGTGATCCGCGTGGAGCCAGGCGATCGCCGAGGCGATCGTGAGAAAGCCGAGCGCCGACGCGATCATCCCCGAGATGCGGATCGTCGCGTGGGCGATCTCGAGCGACCGTCGCGTGGCGGCCTCGCGCTCCTCGAGGAGCACGAGCGCCTCCCGCGCGTCCGCGTGATCGACGAGGCGGGTCAGCGCGGCGAAGCGCGGCGGGAGCCTCGCGCTCAGCTCGGCGATCTCGCTCTCCCCGCGTCCGCGGAGCGCCTCGGCGAGCCGCTCTCCGTCCAGCGCGTCGCGCGCCCAGAGCCGCAGCGCGCGCGCGGAGGCGAGCACCACCAGCGCCCAGATCGCGGCCTGCGCGCCCATCAACGCGACGAGCATCGCCTCTCAGAACGGCTCGTCGCGAACGCTCCGCAGGATCTCCGGGATGAAGGTCATGCGGAGGTCGGTGAGCGCGTAGCCGATGCTCGAGCGGTTCAGGATGTAGAAGGCGTTCGGCTTCTGGACGCGCCCATAGAAGACCATCTCTTCGATCTGGATGACCCGCGGCGCCCCCCTTTGCTGCGCCCCCCTTTGCTGCGCCGACGCCGCCGACGCGTCGAGGACGAGCCCGCCGAAGGCGAGGAGAGCCAGGATGAACGAGCGCTTGATCGTCATGAGTTCCTCCAGTCCCTCGCCCTCACTCGGAGCCCCGTTGGGCGGCGCGCTGCGCCTCGCGCTCGGCCCGCGCGCGGTCACGCTCGATCACCCGTCGCACGCGATCGATCTGCCGGTTCAGATCCTCGATGAACTGATTCGACGAGTCGTCGCGCGACAGGCGTGAACCCATCCCGGTGCGATACTGCGTGAGCTCCGCGACCGCGCGCTGGAGCATGTCGAGCTGCTCCTGCCCGGTCAGCGGCTCGGACTGCGCCCAGTACATCAGGCCGAGGTTGTAGTGGACCTCGACGGTGCTCGGGCTCAGGGCGGCCACCCGATCGAATTCCGCTTGCGCCTTGGTCCACTGCTTCGTCGAGCGGTAGGCGTCCCCGAGGTTGAGGTGGACCGCCACGAGATCGGGCGCGACCCGCGCCACGGCCTCGAACTGCCGAACGGCCTCTTCGTAGTTGGCGCCCCCGAGCATGAGGACCCCCAAGCGCATCCGCGCGTCGGCGTAGTCCGAGTCGAGCGCGACCGCGCGACGGTACTCGGTGATCGCGTTCTGGAGCCGATGCTCCCCCTCGTACATCTGCCCACGCAGGAAGTGCGCCTCTGCGTTGTTGTCGTCGACCGAGAGCGCTTGTTCGAGCACGGACTGCGCGAGCTCGGTCCGCCCGAGCTGGAGGTTCGCCTTCACGATCACGATCATCGCGGGCGCGAAGCGCTCGTCGCGACGGAGCGCCGCCCGCGCGACGTTGATCGCGTCCTGCGCTCGATTGGCCGCGACGAGCGCGTCGCCGTAGGCGGCCTGCACCGCGAGGTTCCGAACCCACCTCTGCGCGATGGGCTGCGCGAACGAGACGGCGTCGCCGGCCCGCCCCTGTCGGACGTAGATGCGGATGATCCCCGCCAGCGCGCGCTCGTAGTCGGGCTGGGCCCGAAGCGCCTGGCGGTAGAAGTTGATCGCCTCGTCCGCGCGCCCCTGGCGATCGGCGAGGACGCCGAGGTTGTACGCCGCCCGAAACGCGTTCGGATCGGCGTTGAGCGCCGCCTGGAACTCGCGCTGCGCCGTCGAGGCGTCCCCTCGGTTCGCCGCCGCGAGCCCTCGGTCGTACGCCTCGCGAGCGCTCCCCGTCATGCCCCTGCGCTGCGGGAGCGCCTCGCCCGTGTCCGCCTCCGGGCTGCCCCAGGGGCTCTCGCCGCTCCCGGCGCTCGGCTGGGCCGCGCCTCCCCCGCCCGCCGTCGACGTCGCTCCGGGTCCGCTCGTCCCAGCCGACGCGGAGGCCGCACCCGACGACGCCCCACCACCACCGCTCTGGCCGCTCGCCGCGCTCGATCCGCCGGCGCCGGCGCCCGCGCCGCTGCTCCCACCCTCGTCCCGCGGGGCCACCGAGCCCGGCGGGCTCACGAGCCCGTGCTCGCCCTCCCCCCCCTCGTCGCCACCCGTCGAGCGCGATCCGCCGCGCGAGACCGTCGCCGAAGAGTCTCCGGACGAAGGCCCGCACGCCGAGGCCAGCGCGACGAGGGACACGATGAAGAGGAGGGTTCTGGTCATGCGCTCTCCCACGCTCGAAGCGTGCATCGAATCACTCACTCGCTCCAGCCAGCGCCGGAGCCGCCTGCGCGGCCTGCATCGGGAGCGTCTGTCCAGGCCGCGCCCGCTGGAATTCGCCGGGCGAGTAGGCCCCGAAGCTCGCGTCCTGGCTCTGGGCCTGCGCGATGCACTCTCCGATCCGCTCGTCGCCATAGCTCTGGAGCCGAGCGACCGCGGTCCTCGTGTACTCGTTGTCGATCGCTCCGGCGCGCGCGGCGCGAGCCGCGAGCGCATACCGCGCGATCGCGAAACACTCGACGGGCCGGATCTGATCTTCGAGCACTTGCCGGACCTGATCCTGGAACGTCGCCTCGATCTCGGCGCGCGTGTCGGCCGAGGCCCCTCGGATCCGCCGCTGGATGTCGTCCGGCAGCGGCGTGAGCGTCGCGTTGATGATCGCGCTCGCGAGCACCTCGTACGCCTGACCTTGCTGGACGAACGCCGCGATCGTCCACGTCGGCCGCCCGTACGTGAGCACGGGCGCGTAGCCGTCGACCGCCGACTGGGTCTGGCGCGAGCTCGCCTCGATCTGCGAGCGGATGGTCTGGACGAACGCGGCCGTCGTCGCTTGTCGACCTGGCGCGACGCGCACGCTCGTGCGGAGCGGCGCCATCGCCTCGTCCGCGAGCGTGAAGCGCGCCTGCCCAGCGTACTCCGCGGCCATCGACCCCGCCCGCTGCCCCGAGCGCTCGTAGGTCGCGACCACGTTCTGGAGCGCCGCGCGGTAATCGCGCTCTTGCCGCAGCTGCTGGCGCGCCTCCGCGATCCGCCACGCGGCCGTCACGAGCAGCTCGCCCGCCGCCGCGTCGCTCCGGTAGCGATCCATGAACGCCTGCATCTCACGGATCGTGCCATTCCAGTCGCGGCGTCGATAGGCCATCTCGGCGATGCGGTAGTACGCGCTGCGCCTCGTCTCGGCGTCCGTCACCGCCTCGGCCGCACGACGGTAGTACTCCGCCGCCTGGGTGTAATTCTGCTGATACTCCAGGATGCGCGCGGCGTTGATCAGGGCGTCCGTGCGCTGCGTGGCGAACGCCGCGCCCGCGAAGCGCCGATCGTCCGCGAGGATCCGGTAGTTCCGGACGGCGCTGTCGTAGTCGAAGTTGCGGTTCGCGCTGTAGGCGAGGCGGAAGTAGGCCTGCGCGAGGATCTGCGTGAGCCGCTCCTGCTCCGCGGGATCGGTCGTGCGGCGCGCGCCGACCTCGTCGATGATGCGCGTGTAGATGCGCATCGCGGACTCGTTCCGGTTCGTGCACTCGAGCGCCACGGCCGCGTAGATGAGGGCGTTCGGCGCCTCCGGGTGCTCCGGCGTCTCGTTCACCGCGCTCACCATCCGGGTCGCGGCCTGCTCGAAGAGCTGGCGGCGGCGATCGTCGACCGTCGTCGGGCAGAGCTGCCCCTCGGGCGTCCCCTCCATCGCCTGCTGATAGAGCGCGAGCGCGTTGCGGAAGCCCTCGTTGGTGATGTCTTGGCCCGCCTGGCAGACGACGTCGTCCGGGTGAGCGCGGCAGTACGCGCGATCGCGCTGGACCGGCGCCGAGCCGTCCGGCGCGAAGGTGCAGTTGCGCTCCGTCAGGTCGCGGGCCAGCCGACCGACCTCGTCGGCGTCTCCGAGCGCCACCGCCATGTTGCGGAGGTTCACGTAGGCGACCTGCCCCTCCTCGGACCCGTTCGGCCCCGAGCAGCGCTCGAGGTAGATGCGCTGAAAGCGCTCTCGAGCCTGAGGCCAGTACCCGTAGACGTAGAGCAAGAGCGCGTTGTTGTAGTCGTAGCTGCCGCGGACGTGCTCGCTGTCGGCGCGCTCGTCGACGCGAGCGAGGTAGATCTCGCGCGCTTGCGCCATGCGCTGCACGATGTCGGGCATCGTGATCGGCGTCACGCGCGGCGGGGTGCGCGTGGGCGCGGGCGGCTCGGTCTGAATCGTGATCTCGTGACGAGCCACGGCCGCGTCGACCAGCCTGCGGAGCGACTCGACCACACGGCGCGCCGCGACGCTGAGGAACTGATCGTCGAGGTTCGAGTCGCGGACCGCGGCGTAGGCCTGCGCCGCGAGCTCGTACTGCTCCGACCAGAAGTAGCACTCGGCGAGGTAGTACTGGAGCTCGTAGGCGTCGGGCCGGTTCGGGTAGAGCTCGATGTAGCGGCGATACATCCCCGCGGCGAGGTTGTACTCGTCGATCGCCTGCTGGAGCATCGCCTCGTCGCGGTTCTGGACCGCGCGCCGACGGAGCTCGGTCGCCTGCTGATGGTGGTAGATCGCCTGCTGGATCAGGATCTGCTCGGCCATCTCCTCGGCCTCGCGCTGCTCGCGAGGGTGATCCGCGTTGCTGTCGTACCACTCGCTGCCGGGGAGGAACTGCGTATAGAGCTCGCTGACCCGCAGCTCCTCGTCGCGCCGCTCGAGCCGCCGGTACGCGCGCGCGACCTGCATGGCGATCTCGGGGTTCCGGTGGTGCATCGGGAAGCGCTGCATCGCCAGCTCCCAGACCGCGATCGCCTGCTCGTACTGCGCCTCGTCGAAGAAGACCTGCCCGGTCTGGAAGTAGACCTCCGCGGTCCAGGGCCGATCCTGCGGGAGGAGGCTCGGATCCTGGAGACGCTGGATCGCCGACGGCATCCCCTCGTTCACGTCGGGGGTGTTGTTCTCGTTCCAGTCGTCGTACGCGAACGTGATCCCCATGTACTGGATCGCCTCCGCGCGCAGCTCGGAGCCGGCGCGTCCCGTCCGCTGCTCCTCGCTGTCGGACCAGTCGACCAGCCTCGCGAACGCGGCGATCGCCTCGGGATACCGGCTCGCGCGGTAATACGCCCAGGCGACCTTGTAGAGCGCGAGGTTGTAGTTGCGGTCCTCGGGGTTGGCGAGCACGTGCGAGTACGCGCTGATCGCCCGATCGAGGAAGTGCGGCTGTGAGTCGAAGTCGAAGTGGTACTCACCGATCCGGAGCCACGTCTCACCCGTGAATTGGGCCCCGCTCGTGACGGGCTGACAGTCGGCGTAGGGATCGACGTACGGCGCCGGCGGCGCCGCGGGGGTCGGCGGCGCGAGGATCGAGGCCGCGGGATGCGCGGGCGCGCTCGCCGCGTCGTCCGGCGTGGCCTCGTCGCCCGACGCGGACCCTTCGGCGGGCGGCGGGGGCGGCGCCCCCGTGTACGTGAAGTGATTCGCGCAGACGAGGTTCAGCCAGGCGAGGCGCGCCTCCTCCAGGTTCCCCATCTCGTTGAGGCAGTAGCCGATCAGGTAATAGACCCCGTCGATCTGGCGGTAATGCGGGAAGCGGGCGACGAGGTCGCGATAGAGCGTGATCGTCGGCGTGAAGTCGGGGTGCCCGGTCGTGGCGCTCGGATCGCTGGCGTTGGCGTCCGCGAATGCGATGGCGGAGCGGTCGTAGTAGAGTTCGCCGAGCCGGAACATGGCGTCTGGCGTGTACGTCTCGTCGGCCGGGTAGCGGCGGATGAACCGCTCGAACGCGGCGATCGCGGCGTCGCGCGCCTCGTTCTGGAGGCGCTCCTCTTCGCGGATCTGCCGCGAGTAGCCCTGCTCGCGATCGCGCCGACGTTGCGCGTACTCCCGCCGGAGGATCGAGACGACCGCGCCCCGGTACGACTGGCCCGCCTTCGTGAAGCGGTCGACCTCGGCCTCCATCTCGTGGAGCGCCGCGACCTGGGCGGCCGTCGGCGGCGGGCGATCGTCACGGATACGGCGATCGGTGGTGTCGAGGAAGGACGGCGGGCGGGCGTCGACGGCGCCCGACCAAGGGGTCGCGTCACCGCTCGCGCTCGTGGTCGTGACGGAGCCGTCGGCCGGCGCCGCGGCGGCGCCGCCTCGGGGCTCCGTGCTCGCCGGAGCGCCACCCATCGGCGGCTCGGCCTCGGGGGGCGTCTCGGTCGATTGGGCGCGGGCGAACGCGCCGAACCCGAGCCCGATCGCGAGGGTGGCCGAGAGGACGAGGAGGCTCGAGAGGGCTCGCGACGTCGTGCGGCGCTTCATGGCGCGCTCCCTTCGGAGCTGGAGGCCGAGCTGGAGGCCGAGCTGGACGCCGAGCCCGAGGCCGTCTCATCCGTGATCTCGCGGAATTCGTCGTCGAGCGCCTGGAGCTCACGCTGGCGCTCTCGGGAGAGCATGTCGACGCGCATGCGGTGCTCCTCGCGGACCGCCCACGTCACCTCGATGTGGCCGACGTCCGCGCGCAGGACGAGGTCCTGAAAGCGTCGCTGGACGAGGCGGAAGCTCTGGTACGCCACGGCCCCCACGACCTCCTCGGCCTCGACGTCGAGCTCGGCGAGCGCCTGCCGGTAGGCGATGACGTGCTGCGTCTCTTCATCGACCTGGCGACGAATGTCCGCGGCGCGCTCGTTCGCGGCGCGCTCGATCTCGCCATCGCGCTGGTCGAGCTGACGCTCCGCCGTCGCCAAGCGGCGCATCAGCTCGTCCGCTCGCGTGTTGCCGCCGCCGAGCGCCAGCTCCCGCTCGACGAGGCCGTCGTAGCGACGCCGGATCTCGGCCTGATGAGCGTAGCGGTCGTCACCGACCCCCACCTGGAGCCGCGCCGACTCGAGCGCGACGCGCAGCTCGGAGATCTGCTGGCGGTACTGCCGCACCGACTGGCGATGGGTGGCGGCCTCGGCGCGGATCGCGGCGTCGGCGTCGGGCATGGGCGTTCGATTGGGCGAGTCGAGGTAGTGCTCGATCGCGGTCGCGCGCGCCTCGATCCCGAGCAGCTCCACCTCGAGCCGCGCGAGCTCGCGCTCGAGCTGTCGCACGCGCCCGAGCACCTCGGCGTCGCGCGCGGCGAAGGCGTCGTCGTCCGTCGGCATCGCGTCGAGGTCGCGCTCGAGCTCGCGGCGCTGGCGCCGGATCTCGGCGAGCTCGCCGGTCCCGCCCTCGCTCGAGACGAGGCTCCGTCGGATGCGCGTCATGCGGTTGCGGAGCTGGGTCGAGCGCTCGTACAGCCGGCGCAGGTCGCTGAACACCGTGATGGGGTTCGGGGCGGCGAGCACCCCGTTCAGCCGCGCGATGAGCTGGCTCGTCTCCTCGACGAGCTGACGCGCCTGCGCGAGGTTCGAGAGCGCCCCGAGCGCCCGATCCATGTCCCCCTCGCTCCGCGCGAAGCGCTGCGCGGAGTGCGGGAGGAACGCGTTGGCGTCGAAGACCTCGAGGTTGTCGCGGACGAGCCCGCGGAAGTAGCCGAGCGGATCGGCGTCGTGGGCGGCGAGCAGCTCGTCGAGATCGCGGCGCACGGGGTTGTAGTCGCCTCGGACCGTCGCGAAGACCGCGTCGGCGTCGGTGAGCCGGCCGTTTCGGAGGAGCAGGTTGCCCCGCAGGATCTGGGCGTCGGGGATGTGGGGAGAGTCGGGCGCGGCGATGGCGAGCACCTCGAGCGCTCGCTCAGCGCGGACGGTGTCGTCGCGGCGAACGTGGACCCACGCGAGCTCGTAGAGCGCGTCGTCGAAGCGCGAAGACGTCCGTGGGATCGCCTGATAGGCCTCGATCGCTTGCGCGAGCTGATCCGTCTCGTAGTAGAGGCGGCCGAGGGCGAGGTGCGCGAGCTCCGCCACCTCGAGGGCCTCGGGCGTGGTCGCCTCGGCGCGGAGCACGCGCGTGAAGGCGTCGATCGCCTGGGGGTATTGCTCGCGAACGGTGTGGATGACCCCGATGAAGTAGAGGGCCTGTGGGTAGTAGGGGCTCGTCGGCGTGACGAGCTCGAACGAAGCGCGCGCCTGGTCCAGCAGATCGGTGTCGATCCGCGAGCGCGCCGACGCGTCCCGCAGGATGTCCTCGGTCGGGACCGCGCGGCTGTAGAGATACTTCGCCCGAAAATAGGCGGTCGCGGCCTCGACCTCGGTCGGCGGGAGTCGCGAGAGCTGCTGAAAGACGTCGTCGATGCCCTCGAAGTCGTTCGAGTGGATCGCGACCTCGATCAGGCGGCCGAGCGCGCGCTGGACGAAGGGCCGATATCGCGCGTCCGAGGAGCGGGCGATGATCTCGCGAAACCGCGTCCGAGCCCCGTAGTAATCGCCCGCGCGAAAGAGGGAGTCGCCGAGCAGATAGAGGGCGTCCGTCGACGCGACGTGATCGGGATAGTTGTCGACGATGTCGGTGAAGATGATCGCGGCGCGGACGTAGTCGCGCAGGCGATAGAAGAGCTCGCCGTCGGTCAAGCGCTGCTCGATGTAGGTCGCGCTCCGCCGCCCCTGCGCGTCGATCGGCTCGCGCGCGAGCGCGTCGACCTGGCCCTCGATGGAGGTGACCTCACGCGTCAGCGCATCGAAGTTCTGCGCCGACGCCGAGGAGGGCTCGCTCACCACGAGCGGCGCCGCGATCGTGAGCGCCACGAGGAGCGTGGCGCGCAGGCTCGGAGCCCGAACGGGAGGCGAGGGAGCCACCATGCTCGCCTCGCGTGCGATGTCCTTCATCACTCACCGCTCTCCGAGGTGCTGGCGCTCGCTTGACCGGTTCGCGACTCGGTCCGCTCGAGGTATCGAACGGCCGGGCGCTCCTCGAGCGGGGCGGTCGGCCCCCCCTTCTCGTAGGCCACGACCCGGACGGTGATCGCCTTGCCCTCGGGCGCGTTGAACGTGTAGCTCGAGCGGACGCGGAACCGATAGCCCCGCAGGTAGGAGAAGATCCCGTAGCCGTTTCCGCGGTACTCCAGGTTGACCGTGAGGTTGTGGTCGCCGGGCACGATGGAGCCGTTGTAGACCTCGAACTCGGTCTGATCGCCCAGGGGGCCCTCTTCGTCCGCGCGGTTGAAGATCTGCGCGCCGTCGAGCGCGTAGTAGGCCTTCACGAGCCGGTAGGACGACGTCATGCGGTTCTCGTGGACGATCACGGCTTGAGCGCCGGCGACGACCCCCTGGAGGACCGTCTCCGCGAGCAGGGAGAGGCGCGCCTTCGAGCGGAAGATCTGCTCCTTGAGCGAGTCGATTCGCTGCTCCAGGTCGCGCAGGCGCGTCGCGTAGGTGCCGGCGTCCATCGCCTGATCCGCCTGGGCGACCGCGGGCGAGGTGTTCGGCCTGACGACCTCCGCGTCGTCCGACGCGGCCTGGACCGCCGGGGCAGGCCCAGGGTCGCTCGACGGCGCGCTCGACGAGGTGACGCTGGCGGGCTGCTCCGCCGCCTCCTGGGCGACCGCGATGCCGGCGACAGCCGCGAGTGATACCGAGAGCCAGAGCGCGATCACCCTGCGCATGCGAACTCCTTATGGGCCGCGGCCGGCCGTACCCGCGCGGCGAAGAACGAAGTCGTCGACGCTCGGTGGTCACCCGACGATCCAGACCCACCGAGCGATGGCCTTATACCAACGGGGGTTTGAGGGGTCAACGTGCTGCTCGCGCAGGCGCGAGGGCCCCACGTCACGACGAGGACGGGCCTCCCACGCGGTCGAGGCCCGAATTCGAGATGTCGTACACCGGGCGCTCGAGACCTGGCTACACTCCCCGCATGACCGCCGTCGCGCCGAAGCGATCCGAGGTGATCCGGGCCCTCCGTTCGCCCGGCCGCGGGGCGTCGGCGGGGCCGGGGGCGGTCCAGAGCGCCCCCGAGAGGGCTCGGCGGCGAGGGGGCGCGTCGTGCTGAGCCCCGAGGAGGAGCCCTCGGACGAGACGCTGGTGAGGCGCTACGAGGGGGGCGACCTCGACGCGTTCCTCGAGCTCACGCGGCGCTATGGCCCCTCGCTCGCTCTCCTGGCGCGAGGCGCGGGGCGCGATCGTCGGAGCGCGGACGCGGTCGTCGAGCAGGTGTTCGTCGCGCTCGCGGAGCAGCCCGTCGCCGCGATCGAGGGCGATCGGATCGGGATCGGGCTCTACAAGATGGCTCGCGCGATCCTCGCGGAGAGCGGAGCCCGCGCCAAGAGCCCCACGGCGCGCTCGGGGACCACCTTCGCGCGCGTCGGCGTCGAGGGCGGCCTCACGCCCCCGGCACGATCCGAGGAGCAGGCGCTGCTCGACGCGATCGACGCGCTGCCCGACGAGCAGCGAGAGGTGCTGGTGATGCGCGAAGCCCAGAGGCTCTCTTTCGCGGAGATCGCCGAGATCGTGGGGGAGCCCGAGGCCACGGTGCGCGATCGCGCGCGCTTCGCCCTCGAGCGCCTGCATCGCGCGCTCGTCCCCGTCGGAGGGACGGCCTCCAGGCCGAGCGGGATGGACGTGGGCGAGGTGGGCTGTCAAGAACGCGGCGAGAGGCGTCGAGCGACGTGACGGTGACCTGCGAAGCCTGCGAGTCTCGGCTCCTCGAGCTCGCGTACGACGAGATCGACGACGAGGACGGCGCCGCGCTCCGAGCGCACCTCTCCGCGTGCTCGACGTGCCTCGAGGCCTACGAGCGGCTCGGCTCGGCGCGCCGTCTCCTCCGCGGCCTCCGGCTCGGCGCGCCGCCCGCGCTCGATCGAGCGCTCGAGCTCGCGCGAGCGCGCACGAGCCGAGGGCAGGACGCGCACCGGCCCGACGCGCCCGCGGCGTCCGCGATCGACCCGACGTCGCGCGATCGGCGCCCCGATCGCCGCCGCTGGCTCGAGCGCTTGGGGACGCCGGCGATGGCGTCGCAGCTCGCGCTCTTGGTCGTGCTCCTGCTCGTCACGAGCATCGGGCTCTGGCACCTGCCCCATCGCGACGACGAGGCGCGACCGATCGGCCCGGAGGTCGACCCCGACCCCGCGACGCTGCGGGACGAGTCGGTGCTCGCCCCCGCCGAGCCGCTGCGCCTCGCCCACGATCCGAGGACCGGGCGCGTGATCGAGGAGAGCCGAGCGAGCCTCGCTCGGCCGACGGCGCCTGCCCCGGCGCGGGAGCAAGCGCGTCCACGCGCGACGCCCGAGGACACGATCGCGCTCACGGACGAGCCCACGATGGCGCTGGAGGCGGCCGCGGCGCGGCCCCTCCACGACGAGGGAGAGGCCGAGCGCCCGCCTCCTCCGACGGCGACGCGAGACGAGCCCTCGGACGAGGCGATCGACGAGCCGAGCGGCGACGACGCGGCGGCTTGGCTCGACGCGGCGCGACGCCTCGCCGCGGCGGGGCGATGCGCCGAGTCGAGGGCGCGCTACGAGGCGCTGCTCACGCGCTTCCCGAGCCACCCCGATCGAGCGGCGCTCCACGCCGAGTCCCTCGGATGCGCCGGCCCCCACGTCGAGCCCGGCCCACCCTCGGGAGGCGACGCCCCCGGCCCGACGCCGCCGGGCGGGCGCGTGGGCGCCCGCGAGCCCCCGACACAGCCGCCCCATCGCTAGGGCACGACGCGAAGGAGACGAGGCCGGAGCGCGGCGCGTTCGGCGGCCGGCTAGGCCTCCCTCACGCCGAAGCGCTTGAGCAGATCCGCCACGCGGGCGCGCATCCGCTCGCTCGCTCCCCCCGCGTCGATCCAGACCCGCTCGAGCGCGCCGGCGACGTCGTCCACGAAGACCCGCGCGCGTCCAGCCAGCCTCGCCTCGAGCGCGCGAGACGCCTCGAGGGACGCCTCGAACGTCACCCGCGCTCCCACGACGTCGGCGGCGTCGACGAGCGTCGCGAGCTCCGCCGCGCTCCGATCGTCGAGCTCCCCCTCGAGGTGCACGACGACCAGCATCGCGCGCGCGTCCGCGTGGAGGAGCGCGGGGCCCACCGTCTCGACCACACGGCCGAGCCACTCCGCGTCCACCGCCCCCTGGAGGACGAGCGCGATCGCGCGATGCCCGATGAGGAAGGGCCGCGTCGCTCGCACGAGGGCGCGCTCGGCTCGCAGCCGCTCGCGCTCGAGCCGGGCCTCGACGTAGCCTTCGGTCATCAGCCCCCGCAGCCCGCGCGCGTCCGCCTCCGAGAGCGAGGCGCGGACCGCGACGCTCAGCGCGTCGACGAGCGCGGAGAGCTCCAGCGAGACGAGCTCGAGCTCGGCGGCCCTGCGCCCGAGCAGCGTCGCCATCGCCAGCGCCTCTCGGATGCCGGCCGAGTCGTCGAGCGAGCCGAAGGCGCCGAGGACGACCTTCGCCTCCACGAGGAGCTCGGCGCGGCGCCGCTCGTCGAGCGCGAGCGGGAGCGTCGCGTCGAGCGTGCGCTCGAACACCTCCTCGACGCCTCTCGCGCCCTCGGCCGTCACGACACCTCACCTTCCATCGCCCCGATGCTAGCCGCGGGGCGCGCCGCGGGCGAAATCCCAGCGCGCCGTCGAAAACGCGACACGGCTCGAGCGAGCGTGATAACGGGCGCTCGACGGGCCGCGCTCCGCCCGTCATCGAGGCCTCCGATGAGCATCGTCGTTCAGAAGTATGGTGGCAGCTCCGTCGCCGACGTCGACAAGCTCGGCCACGTCGCCGACAAGGTCGTCGCGACCGCCCGCGAAGGTCACTCGGTCGTCGTCGTCGTGTCGGCGATGGGCAAGACGACCGACCAGCTCCTCGCGCTCGCCAAGCAGGTCGATCCGAACCCGCCGCGGCGCGAGCTCGACATGCTGCTCACCACGGGCGAGCGCGTGTCGATGGCGCTGCTCGCGATGGCGATCCAGAAGCGAGGCCTCGAGGCGATCTCGTTCACGGGCTCGCAGAGCGGCATCATCACGAACGATCGGCACTTCGACGCGCGCATCATCGAGGTGCGACCGCATCGGATCGAGGACGAGCTCGCGCGCGGCAAGATCGTCATCATCGCGGGCTACCAGGGGATGAGCTATCGACGCGAGATCACGACGCTCGGCCGAGGTGGGAGCGACACGACCGCGATCGCGCTCGCGGCCGCCCTCGAGGCCGAGCGCGCGGAGATCTACAGCGACGTCGACGGGGTCTACAGCGCCGATCCCCGCGTCGTCCCGGGCGCCGTCCACCTCCCCTCGATCGACTACGCCACGATGCAGGAGATGGCGGACGTGGGCGCGAAGGTGCTCAACGCGGCCGCCGTCGAATTCGCGAAGAACGCGAGGATCGCCATCCACGCGCGATCGACGTTCAGCCCGGGGAGGGAGACCGTCGTGAGCGAGCGCTCGAGCGCCGCGGCGCGCTCGGCCGTCGGCCAGCGTGGGATCGTTCGGCTCGCCGTGCGAGGCGAGCGAGCCCTCGTCGACGCGACGACGATCCTCGACGCCGCCTCGCTCCCGACGCGCGACGTGGAGACCCACGAGGCCGAGGGCAGCGTGGTGACGACGATGACCCTCGCCACGGCGCTCGCGCCCGACTGGGAGCGCGTGCGCGCGGAGCTCGACGCGCTCGGGGACGCCTCCTCGCTCGTCGAAGGGATGGCCGCGGCGACCCTCGTCGGCGTCGGGGCCGGGGCGCTCCCGGCGACGCTCGCGATCGCGCGCGAGGCGGGCGCGCGGGTGCTCGGCGCGAGCGCGAGCGCGGCGCGCGTCAGCGTGCTCGTCGACGAGCCCGCGCTCGACGCGTGCGTCCGAGCGATGCACGACCGCTTCGTCGGCTGATCCCGATCCGCGGCCGCCCTCGCGCCGAGGGACCGGCGCCCCTCGCGCCACGCGTCGATCGGCAGGACGACTCGATATTTCGTCCTATCATCCCGCGATGGCCAGCGTGGTCCTCGTCGTGGACGACGAGAAGAATATCCGTCGCACCGTGCGCATGGTGCTCGAGGGCGAGGGGATCGAGGTCCTCGAGGCGTCGCGCGCGGAGGAGGCGCTCGCGATGCTCGAGGCGGAGGAGATCGACGCGATCATCCTCGACGTGAAGCTCCCGGGAATGAGCGGCGTGGACGCGCTGAAGGCGATCCGGGCGCGCAAGAGCCAGCTCCCGGTGGTGATGGTCTCGGGGCACGCCTCGATCTCGGACGCCGTCTCGGCGGTCCTCGAGGGCGCGACCGACTTCCTCGAGAAGCCGCTCGACCGGGCGCGGCTGCTCGTCAGCGTCCGCAACGCGCTCCGCGCGGGCGCGCTCGAGAAGGAGCTCCGAGCGCTCAAGGACGACGCTCGGTCCCGCTACGAGATGATCGGCGAGGGCCCCACGATGAAGCGGCTCTTCTCGGAGATCGAGAAGGTCGCCCCGACCAAGGGGCGCGTGCTCATCACCGGCGAGAGCGGGACCGGCAAGGAGCTCATCGCGCGCGCGGTCCATCGCCTCTCGACGCGCGCGGACAGGCCCTTCATCAAGGTCAACTGCGCCGCGATCCCGTCGGAGCTCATCGAGAGCGAGCTCTTCGGCCACGAGCGCGGCGCCTTCACGGGCGCGATCGGGAGAAAGCGCGGCCTCTTCGAGCTCGCGCACACCGGCACGATCTTCCTCGACGAGATCGGAGACATGGCCCCGAGCGCCCAGGCGAAGCTGCTGCGCGTCCTGCAGAGCGGCGAGCTGTCGCGGGTCGGAGGCGAGCAGACGATCGCCGTGGACGTGCGCACGATCGCGGCCACGAACAAGGATCTCGAGGCGGCGGTCGCGGCGGGGGAGTTTCGGGAGGACCTCTTCTTCCGCCTCAGCGTCGTCCCCCTGCACAGCCCGCCCTTGCGCGAGCGGCCCGAGGACATCCCCCTGCTCGCGCAGGCGTTCCTCGTCGAGTTCTGCGAGGAGAACGGGATCCGCCCCAAGCCCTTCGAGCCGGACGTGCTCGAGGCGCTCGCCGAGCGCCGCTGGCCCGGCAACGTCCGCGAGCTGCGCAACATCGTCGAGCGGATGGCCATCCTGAGCGACGAGAGCATCACGCTCGACGATCTCCCCGAGCTGCCGCTCCGCGAGCCGGCCGAGGCGGGCTCACCGACGCCGCTCCCCGCGCCGCTCGCGGGCGAGAGCGGGCCCAACGAGACGCTCCGCGCGTATCGCGAGCGCGCTGAGCGACGCTACGTGCTCGACACGCTCGAGCGCCTCGAGTGGAACATCTCGCGAGCCGCGCTCGTGCTCGGCGTCGAGCGGACGAACCTGCACAAGAAGATGCGCGCGCTCGGCATCAAGCGCGAGGCGTCGAGCTGACGATCGTCGCCGCCGCTCGCGGGCCGACGCGCGGGATCAGCCCTGGATGTTGAGCCGCTTCATCTTCCGCCAGAGCGTCGTGTTCGAGAGCCCGAGGACGTCGGCCGCCTTCTCCTTGTTGCCGTCGACCTCCCGCAGCACCTGGGCGATGGCCTCGCGCTCCGCGTCGTCGACCACCTCGGAGAGGCGACGACCCGACGCGCCGCCGGGGATCGGGGTCACCCGCTGCTGGACCTCCGGCGGCACGATGTCGTCGAGCCGCACGCGACCTCCCACCGCCAGCGCGACGCCCTGCTCGATCATGTTCTCGAGCTCGCGGATGTTCCCCGGGAAGTCGTAGCGGACGAGGTAGTCGATGACGCCCTCGCCGAGCTCGACGCGCCGGCGCATCTTGCGCGCGTACTTGTCGACGAAGTAGTCGACGAGGAGCGGGATGTCCTCGCGCCGATCGCGCAGCGGCGGCAAGACGAACCGCGCGACGTTGAGGCGGTAGTAGAGGTCGAGCCGAAAGCGCTTGTCGGCGATCGCCTCCTGGAGGTCGAGGTTCGTCGCCGCGATGATGCGGACGTCGACCTTCACGGGCTTGTTGTCGCCGAGGCGGCGGATCTCTCCCTCCTGGATGGCGCGCAGGAGCTTCGCCTGGAACGCGGGCTGCGTCTCCGCGATCTCGTCGAAGAAGAACGTCCCGCCGTTCGCCTCCTCGAAGAGCCCGCGGCGGGCGCTCACCGCGCCCGTGTAGGCGCCGCGCACGTGGCCGAAGAGCTCGCTCTCGAGCAGCGTCTCGCTCACGGCCGCGCAGTTCACGGTGACGAAGGGCTTCTCGGCGCGGAGCGAGTTCGCGTGGACCGCGCGCGCGACGAGCTCCTTGCCCGTCCCGCTCTCGCCCGTGATGAGGACCGTCGTGTCCGTCGGCGCGATCCGGACGATGCGCGCGAGCACGTCTCGGATGGAGGCGGAGCGGCCGATGATGTTCGAGAACCCGTAGCGCTCCCGGAAGCTCGCGGTCATCGCGCTCATCGCGCCCGCGAGCTTGCGCTTCTCGATGGCGCGCTCGAGCTTGACGAGGAGCTCCTCCTCCGCGAAGGGCTTCTGGATGTAGTCGTAGGCCCCGATGCGCATCGCCTCGACCGCGCTCTCGATCGTCCCGTACGCGGTCATCACGAGCACCTCGGTCATCGGCGCGACCTCCTTCGCGTGGCGGAGGACGTCCAGGCCGTCCTTGCCGCTCATGCGGAGGTCGGTGAGCACGATGTCGAACGCGTCGTCATCGACGCGCTGGCACGCCTCGTCGCCGTCGACCGCTTCGGTGACCTCGTGCCCCACGCCCCGCAGCATGAGCGAGAGCGTGGCCCGCATGTTCCGTTGGTCATCGACCACGAGGATCTTCGCCATCGTCCCGCCGCATGTTCTCAGGCTCGCCGCCAAGTGGCAACCGAGAGGCGCGCGAGCGCCGCGTCACGCCGCGCGCCTCACGGGTCATCGCCCGGATCGAGCGCGAGCGACGGACGGCCGCCCGCCCGCGTCGTGTCGAGCCGCTCGAGCACGTCGCGCAGGCGCTCGATCTCGCGGAGGCGATCGTCGGCCGCCCGCTCCGCGAGGAGCGCGACGACCACGGCGATGATCGAGAGCGCGAGCGCGAGCGTCGCGATGAGCCGCGTCGTCCGATCGCTCATCGCGCCCCCTCGGCCGAGCGCGCGAGGACGGGCTCGAGCGCGGAGGCGATCGCGTCGCGCAGCTCCGGAGCGAAGCAGAGCCTCGGCCGGAGGATCCGCTGGTTGCGGAGCTTCTCGAGCGCGAAGGACAGGTCGCCGAGGCGCGCGGGCGCGTGGTGTCGCCGCACGACCCAGAGGCCCGAGTCCGCCTCGTCGTCCTGGTAGGGGACGTCGTCCGCGACGTCGAGCCACACGTAGAGGGAGGGGTCGAGCCCGCGTGCGCGGGCGATCGCGCAGGCCCTCGCGTGCGCCTCGGCCCAGATCGGGGCGTCCTCCGGGCGATCGGGGAGCGGGATGGTCTTCGGCAGCACGCGGTTGCGGAAGCGACGCGCGAGATCCGCGAGCGTCTCGTCGCGATCGCGCTCGCACGCCGCGAGCGCGCTCGAGAGCGTCGTGTCGTCGAGCTCGATGTACTCGCCGAGCGAGGGCGCCTCCCCGAGCGCCGCGCGCCGGAGCGCCGATGGGATCGACTCCGACGCCCTCGCGCCGTCGCGCACGACGTCGCGGACCCGGCGAAAGAGGGCGCGCACGAGGCTCTCGGCCGCGCGCGTCGCCTTGTGGTGATAGACCTGCTGGTACATGAAGTGGCGCGCGAGGAAGAAGCCCTCGATCGGTGGGAGGCCCTTGCGCCCCTCGATCGCGAGCACGGTGCGCCGCTCCCCCGAGGAGGTCGTGATCTCGCCGAAGGTGAGCGCGCGGAGGAGCCAGTCGAGATCGTAGATCCCGTAGCGCACCCCCGTCATCTGGCTGTCGCGCAGGAGGTAGTCGCAGCGATCGACGTCGAGCACGCTCGAGATCGTGGACGCGAGCCAGGCGAGCTCGTGGCGGCCGCTGACGAGATCGGCGACGCGCATGGGCATCTCGGCGTCGATGCGCCGGAGCGCGCGGTGGACGTCGGTCGCGGGGTCGAGGATCATCGTCACCGTCCACGCCTCGTGCGCGCGCGCGTCCGGCACGACCTCCTCGAAGAGGTGCGAGAACGGGCCGTGCCCGAGATCGTGCAAGAGCGCGGCGGCGAGCGCGTCGCGCGCGGAGGTGGGGGAGAGGCGCTGCTCGACCGGGAGCTCGTGCATGACGAGCGCGACGCGCTGCTCGAGCCGCGACATCACGTGCGCCGTCCCGACCGCGTGGGCGAAGCGCGAGTGCTCGGCGCCCGGGAAGACCAGCGACGTGAGGCCGAGCTGCCGCACGCGCCGCAGGCGCTGCACCTCGCGGGTCTCGAGGAGCGCGAGCACGACGCGCTCTTCGTCGCCCTCGAAGGCGACGAGGCCATGGACGGGATCGCGGAGAATCACCTGGCGTCCCTACCACGACCCGCGCGGCGAGGCGCCGCTCGCCCGTCCGTCGGCCCGCGCGCGGCGTCCCGCGCTACAACGCGCGGATGCACGCCCATGGGACCCGCACCGCCCTCGCGCTGGCCGCGCTCGTCGCCCTCGTCTGCGCGCTCCCGGCGCCGCCCAGCGCTCGAGGCCAGGCGAGCGACCTCGCGACGACGCTCGGCGCGATCGTCGAGCAGGCCGGCCTCGGCGAGCGCGTGTCCGTGACCGTCGCCGACGCGGCGACGGGGCAGCGGGTCTTCGCGCTCCGCCCCGACCTCGCGCTGAACCCGGCGTCGAACCAGAAGCTCGTCACCGCCGCGGCCGCGCTTCACTTTCTCGGCCCCGAGTTCCGCTTCCGCACGGGCCTCTACGGCCGCGTCGAGGGGCAGGCCGTCGTCGGGGGGCTCACGCTCCGAGGCGTCGGGGATCCGTCGCTCACGCAGGCGGATCTCGTGGAGCTGGCGCGCGATCTCGCGCGGCGCGGGATCCGCTCGGTCGACCGCGTCGTCGTCGACGCGAGCTACTTCGACGACCAGCTCCTGCCGCCGGCCTTCGAGCAGCAGCCGAACGAGGTCTCGCCGTTCCGCGCCGCGACCGGCGCCGTGTCGGTCGACGCGAACGGGTACGTCCTTCGCGTGCGCCCCGGTGACGCCGTCGGCGCGCCGGCCGTCGTGGACGTGGACGGCGACGGCTACTTCATCCTCGAGAACCAGATCACCACGAGCGAGGGCGGCGCGCCGAACGTCATCGCCGACCAGCGGGCAGAGGGCGAACGCATGCGGCTGCGCCTCTCCGGCTCGATCCCGCTCGGCTCGGCGATGCTGAGCTACCGGCGCCGGATCGAGAACCCCCTCGCCTGGTCCGGGCACCTGCTCCACGACGCGCTCGTCGCCGTCGGCGTGCGCGTGAGCGGCGACGTCAGCCTCGCCACGACGGCGACGACGAGCCCGCTCCTCGCGATGCACACGTCTCGCCCGCTCGCCGAGATCATCACCGCGATGGGGAAGCAGAGCGACAATTTCGTCGCCGAGATGGTCTTTCGCGCGCTGGGCGCGGAGCGACATCAGCCGGGTCGCGTCGAGGACTCGCTCGGCGCGATCCGAGCGTTCCTCTCGGACGCCGGCGTCACGGGCGAGCCCGCCATCGTCAACGGCTCCGGCCTCTTCGAGGGCAACCGGATCTCCTCGGCGGAGCTCGTCCAGATCCTCGTCTTCGCCTTCCGCTCCCCCGCGATCGCGAGCGAGTACGTGGCCCACCTCGCCATCGGAGGCGTGGATGGCACCTTGGCCCGCCGGCTACGCGACCTGCCAGTGCCGCGCGTCGTCCGCGCCAAGACGGGCACGCTCGACGACGCGATCGCCCTCTCTGGCTACGTCCTCGGGCCGACCCCGGGCCGCGCCTACGCCTTCAGCGTGCTCGTCAACGGCGCGCGCGGGCGCCAGAGCGCGGCGCGCCTGGCCGCGGACGCCATCGCGCACGCGCTCGTCGAGGCGCTCTACCGCCCTCGCCCGTGACGACGCTTCAGAGATGAAATGCCGCCCTTCAGCGCTGCAGGGGTGAAGCCGCTGACCCCCCTCCGCGGGCGAGCGACGGCCGAGCCGCCCTGTCACTCCTTGATCTGGCGGCGGATCTTCGCGAGCGCCTGCTCCTGCAGCTGGCGGATCCGCTCGCGCGAGAGGTTGTACTTGTCGCCGATCTCCTTGAGCGTGAGCTCGTCCTCGTCGTCGAGGCCGAAGCGCCAGCGCAGGATGCGCGCCTCCATCGGGGAGAGCGTGTCGAGCAGCCGACGCACCTCGTCGCTCCACGTCTTCGAGACGAGCTGCTCGTAGGGGGTCGGCACGTTCTCCTGCTCGAGGAAGTCGATGAATTTTCGCCCGTCCTCGTCGTTGACGGGGCGGTCGAGGGAGAACGGCGTCTCCGCCCAGTAGCCCTTGATCTTCTCGAGCTTCTCGGCCGCGATCCCCGTCTCCTTCTCGAGCTCCTCGGGTGAGGGCTCCTGCCCGGTTCGCGTGGCGATCGCCTGCGTCGCGCGCGCGACGCGGTTGTAGGTGTCGAGCATGTGGACGGGGATGCGGACCGCGCGCCCCTTGTCCGCGAGCGCGCGGCTGATCGCGTGCCGGATCCACCACGAGGCGTACGTGCTGAAGCGATAGCCTCGGCTGTGATCGAAGCGCTCGACGGCCTTCATCAGGCCGATGTTGCCCTCCTGGATGAGGTCGATCAGCGGCAGCCGCCCGCGGTTGTAGCGGCGGGCGATCGACACGACGAGCCGGAGGTTCGCCGCGACGAAGCGGTTCTTCGACTCTTGTTGGAGCCGCCGCGCGCGCTGGACGCCCTCCAGATAGCGGCTGAAGTGGGGGGTCCCGCCGACGCCGCCGCCGAGGAGATCCCGATCGACGGCGGCCTCGCCCGCCTCGCGGTGGACGGCGTTGTCCGAGTCGTTCACGAAGTCGCGATCGGAGTCGAGCGCGCGGAGCTTCGTCGCCAGGGCGAGGGCGGTGGCGTCCCAGCGGCTCTGGTCCTTCTTGGCGAACTTGCCCGCCCCGCTCGCGCTCTTGGCGAGCCGCTGGAGCGCCGCGACCTCGGGGGGCGTCGGCTGGACGTAGTGATCGAGGACCTTCGTGATCGTCTCGAACGCCGTCGGCAGCGCGAAGAGCGCCTCCCAGTAGCCGATCTCGAGGCGCTCGACCTCCTTCGCGGCGTCGATCTCCTCTTGCGGCGTGAGCACGCGATGCCCCGCCATCTCTCGGAAGTAGCGCGAGAGCGTCGAGTCTCCGCCGCCCTGGCGCTCCATCTCCTTGAGCGCCTTCTCCGCTTCGGCCTGCGCCTCCGCCAGCGCCTCGGGGCTCGGCTCCTCCGGCATCTCGCGATCGAGATCGTCGACGTCGTCCTTGGGCGGCTCGCTCGCCGCCGCCTTCGCCTTCTTCGCCTCGCTCGCGCCCGGGCTCGCGGCCTGCTTCCCGAGCGCCTTCTTCGACGCGAGCTCGCCCTTGGCGCCCGCGCGCTTCGTCGGCTCCTCGACGGCGCTCGCCGCCAAGACCTTGCCGTTCGCGTGCGCCTTCGTGGGCTTCTGCTCCTTCTCGCCCCGCGGAGCCTCCTTGGGCGTGGCGGCGGCCTTGGCGCTGCTCGCTCTCTTCGCTCCGACGCTCTTCGACGAGGCCTTCTCGGCCCTCGCAGCCTTCGCCGCCGGGCCCTTGCCCTTCTCTCTGCCGTTGCCGGCCGGGTTCGTCGCGTGTGCTGCCTTCGCCATGCTGCGTTGCCTCGTTCGCCTGGGCTGCCCGAGCGATGGTCGACTCGGGCTCGATTCAGCGGGGTTCGTCGTGGATTCGTCGGCCACCACCGGGACGGGGAGGGACCTCGGTCGGCTCGTGGGCGGTGTCGTCGGTCCGCGGTGCGCTTGCGCCCGGGCCTCCGAAAATCGGAGCCCGCGCTTACCCTTTTCTGCGGCTTCGCACAACATCCGCGTGCATGCTCGAGGCGTCATGGAGGTAGTCTCGCGTCGAGCGGCGCGCCGCCCGCGGTCGGGAGCAGATCCGGGAGCAGATGTCGTGCCGCTCGAGAGATCCGTCATGGTTCCGTGCATCGTCATGAGCAGGCGTGAACGCCCAGCAATCCGCATACCCAAAGCGAGCCACGACCTCCTGGAAACCGTCCAGATACGCCATCGCTTCCATCGAGCTTCCGTCGCCGCCCTGCTCTTCGGGATCGGCCTGACGCTGAGCGGCCTGACGCTGAGCAGCACGGCGCGCGCCGAACCGCTGCCCGCGACGTTGTCGGTGGGGTCGAGCGCTCGCGTCGTCGCGAGCCGGGGCGAGGGAAGCACGCACCTCGCCTTCGATGCGGGGCGGCGAGGCAGCGATCAATGGGACCTCCCCTTCGCGCTCGAGGACGTCCGCGTCGAGGAGCTGTGGGGAGGCCCCAGCGCCCTCTACGTCGTCCGAGGTCGTGGGGAGCACGTGGAGATCGCCGCCCTCGTGGCCCCCGCGCCGAGGATGCAGATCCTCTGGCGGGGACGGCTCGACTGGCACGGCGACCCTGGCGAACGTGTCGCGGACGTGCTCGAAGTGCGCACCTCGGGTGGGAGCGCGCGGCCCGAGGTCGTCGTGGGTCAGCGGCGAGAGGGGCTCGCGGAGTGCGGCGAGCCCCCAGCCCTCCTCGACCCCCGAGCCGTACGGGTGACGCGCCACGACGGGGGCAGCCGCCTCGAGCTCGCGCCGCTCGCGCCAACGCGCGACGTCGTGGGGCTCACGCCGCTCGACGCGCAGCCGCTCGAGGGGCGGGAGGCCCCGCGGCTCCACGCGCTTCGGCTCACCCTCGCGTCGGGCGAGGCCGCGCGAGACGGCGACATGAGCGCCGATCCGCCAAACGCGGCCCTCCTCGGCCCGCCGGCGGGGCTCACGGATGGGAACCGCTCGACAGGCTGGAGCGCGCCGAGCGAGCCGACGAGCGCCTTGCTCCGCGCCCGCTACGCCGGACCGCCGCTCACCGGGATCGCGCTCCACGCGGGCGCGCCACGCAGCCTCCCGAGGCGGCTCGTCCTGCGGGTCGATGGGGCGGGCTACCTCGTGAGCATCCCGGAGACGCTCGCGTCCGGGGCCTGGATCCCGCTGCCCTCGCCCACGCCCTCGGCGTGCGTCTCGATCGCGATCGTCGAGGGCGCGTCGCGTCCCGCGAGCCCGGACGCGCGCCCGCTCACGGGGTTCTCCGAGATCGATGCGTATTGCGTCGTCGACGAGCCCGGCGGGATCGCTCCGTTGATCGAGCGCCTCGTCGCCGATGACGCGGACGGCGACCGCGTCGTCGGCTGGCTGGCCGCGAGCGGCCCGCCGACCATCACCGCGCTCGAGGAGGCGTGGCCGCGGCTCGGTCCGCGAGGCAAGCGGCGTGCGCTCCGGGTGCTCGCCGGGATCGAGCAGATCGCGCGCCCCGCGAGCGTCCGCGCGGCGATCCGGGCGCTGCGCGCGCGCGGCGCCGCGGACGACGACGAGGAGGTGCGCCGTGACGCCGCCCAGGCGCTCGGGCGAGGCGACGACGAGGATCGCGCCGCGCTCGTCGACGTCGCCGTCGAAGAGCCGCACGAGACGCCGATCGCCGCGAGCGCCCTCGCGGAGGGCGCGGGGCTGCCGGAGGGCGCGTGGGAGCGCGTGACCGAGCTCGATCGGAGCGCCTTCGATCGGCCGGCGCTGCGCGCGATCGTGGCGCGGGGGCTGATCCGACACGCGCGCTGGCGCGAGGCGCTCTCGAGCGGCCCGCTCGATGGTCACGCGATGGCCGCGATCGCGGCGAGCGTCGCGGACGAGCGGGACGGATCGGTCGAGCTCGTGCGCCAGCTCGCGAGCGCCGCGCTCGAGACCCCGGCCGCGCGAGCGGAATTCGACACGCGCTACCGGCTCGCGCGCGCGCTCCGCGTCGTGCCCGACGCCGCGCTCGGCTGGCTCGACGAGCAGGCGCGCTCGGCCGACGCGTGGATGCTCCGCGCCGCGGCGCTCGACGCGCTCGGCGCGCGCGCCTCCGCGGATCTCCTCGCGCACGCGCTGCGTGATCCCGTGCCCCGCGTGCGCCTCGCCGCCGCTCGGGTCGTCGCGCATCGCCGAGGCGGCGAGGCGACGCTCTTCACCTTGGCGCGCCACGATCCGTGGCCGCTCGTGCGCTCCTACGCCCTCGGCGAGCTCGTCGATCGTCCAGAGGGGCGCGCGCTCGTGATCGCGGCCCTCGGCGATCCCCTCTCGGCGATGCGCGCGAGCGCGCTCGGCCTGCTCCGCTCGCGCCCGGCCGCAGACGTCGACGAGCCGCTCGGCGCGATCCTCCTCGACGCGCGAGAGTGGCCCCACGTCACCTCGCGAGCCGTCGAGCTCGCGGAGGCCCGCTGCGCGCCGAGCCTGGGCCCAGCGCTCGTTCGCGTCGTCGAGCGGGGCGCCCGGCAGGACGCGAGCGCCTCTCAGCTCGAGAACGCCCAGCTCGCGCTCCGGGTCGCGCTGCGGATGGGCGGAGAGACCGCCGCGCGGGCCCGCCGCGCCGCGCGCGGGCCCTCCGCTCCCGCGTTCGATCCGCTGCTCTCGCACCCCCAGCCTCCGTGCGAGCCGACGTCCGAAGTCAATCGAGGGGTTCCACGCGCCGAGTGACTCTGGTAGCGTGCGCCCCACCTCTCTGGAAGGTGCCTTCGATGAAGCGAACCGCATTGCGTTCCTCGGGACTTCACCTGCGTGGCGTGCTCGCGCTCGCCGCGCCCCTCGTGGCGACGACCCTCGTCGCCGGATGCGGAGAGGGCCCCGCGAGCGACCTCGTCATCGAGGCGCTGCCCGACGTGAGCCCGTCGATCCCGAACGTCCCGACGATCCCGCCTCCGCCCTACCCCGTCCAGTACCCGGACGGCAGCTACAGCGTCTACGGCGTTCGTCGACGCGAGGCGACGACGATGGATCACGATCAGACGATCACCGGCTACATCGTCGAGATCTACACGCCGCCCGAGTGCCCGACGGGTCGGACCTGCCCACCGCCGGCCGCGCCGCACCTCTGGATCGCCGACGCGCGTGACGTCCCCGCGGACGGTCAGCGGCTGATGGTCGTCGGATACGCGGAGAACCAGGCGGCCATCGACGAGGCCATCGAGAACGCTCGCCGTGGGCGGACGCAGCCGCCCGAGTCGGAGTCCGGGATGATCCCGATCCCGACCGACTTCAACGTCGGCAACAAGGTGAAGGTCACGGGACGCTTCGCGCGCCTCTCGGGCGCGGGCTTCAACAACAGCGAGGGCCTCCTCGAGTACCGCGGTCACGAGACCCTCGAGGCGGTCGAGCCCCCCGCGGCGTCCGGGCCGGCGGGCCGCCGACGCTGAGGCGCTCGGCCCGCGCGAGGTGCTCTTCGCGCGTGAGGTGCTCTTCGCGCGTGAGGTGCTCTTCGCGCGTGAGGTGCTCTTCGCGCGTGAGGTGCTCTTCGCGCGTGAGGT
>JBDHVC010000001.1:0-288239 GCA_039809495.1 Sandaracinaceae bacterium | reverse complement strand
GGCCGACCCGACGCGACGGCGGCGCGCGGCGTCTCGGCGAGCCCTCGACCCGAGACGATCCCGACGCCTGGCGAGGCGTGCGCTGCGCCTCGCGTCGCGCCGAGCGCCCCATCCCCCCGCGCGGGCTCGTGGACCGGCGAGGGGGCGACGAAGCGGGTGCGGCTCGCCGGCGCGCCGGGGCCCGCTCCCGCGAGGGTGCCCTCACGCGAAGCGAGCGGCGCGCGGAGTGCCCCCTCGCGGGCGTCGACCGCGCTCGGTGCTCGGCGCTCGCGGTGCGCGCCGTCGCCGCTCGCGAGGAAGGGATCGTCGTTCGGGTTTGGCGTCGCGCGACGCGCGTCCCACGACGCGCGCGTGCGGTCCGTCGCGATACGCTGAATTTGGCTCCGGTCCGGCGCATCGAGCGGCGCGTCGACCAACGTGATCTCGGCGCTCGCGGTGACGAGGCGGATCACGTCGCGGCCGCCCGAGCGCTCCCCTCCGCCTCCGCGACGCCGCGCGTCCACGTTCGCCGACGCGCTCGAGCCTCCGGGGCGAACGACCTCGCTCGAGGCGCGCTGGTGCCCGGGGATCCGGTCGACCCCGGCCATCCCTCGCTCGCTCCCGCTGCCGTCGATCGTGACGTCGACGAAGAGGGCGGGTGCCTCGCGCGAGGCCCACGTCGTCGGCATCACGCCGTACACGATCCCGTGGACGAGCGCGGACAGGACCAAGGAGACGAGGAGTCCGCCACCGACGCGGGGGTCGCCCCATCCCGCGCCGCGCCGGGCGGGCGTCGCCTCGGCGCGCGCCGCGCTCGACCGATCACGCTTGCGTCGACGCCGCTCGCGGGGCCTGGGCGCCATGCGTGGAGCGTAGCGGACGACCTCGGGGTTCGCATCCGGGGCGCGCGAAGGGGCGTACCGTCGAGACCCACGGTCGGGGCCTACCGTCAGGGCGCGTTGGAATCGGGGAGGCTGACCGAGAGGACGAGCGGCGCGTCGACGACGTCGGACCGCTCGGCGCGATCGTGGATCGTCGCGCCGAGCGGAGCGCGCGCGAGCTCGATCGTACGCACGCCCGCCGGATCGACGCTCGAGCCGAGCAGGACGAGCCCGTCGTCGATGGCGCTCACGCGGTGGACGCCGAGCCGCGTCGTCGCGAGCACGGCGACGGTGCTCACGTCATGGGCGCTCGCCCGCACGACGCTCGGCGTCGCCTCGGCGTTCGCGCGGGCGATCGCGAGGATGGCGCCCGCTCCTTCGGGTCGTCGATCGAGCTCGAACGCGCGCAGCGCGGTGGGGAGCGTCGGCTCGGGCAGACAGACGCCCTCGTCGCGCAGCGCCGGCGAGGGGCGGATCAAGCACGCGCCCTCGTCTCGCTCGACGAGCACCTCGCTCACCCCGTCCCCGTCCCAGTCGAGGGTGAGCGCGGCGCGCCCTCCCGGCGTGAACGACGACGTCCGGGCGGCGGCGGCTGTCGAGTCGCCGAACGCGAAGAGGATCTGCTGCGCGCCGACGGCCACGACGTCGACGTGACCGTCGAGATCCACGTCGGCTACGGCGAGCGCCGTCGTCTCGAGCGGCGCTGGGCTCGGCCGCGAACGGACGGGCGAGGGCCCGCCGCGATAGAGCCAGAGCTCGGCGCGCGGGTCGCGGCCGTGGACGACCGCGACGTCGAGCCCGCGCGTCGCGTCGAGCGCGCCGAGGGCGAGCGCTCCGTTCTGTCCCGGCGCGAGCACGCGCGGCTCCCCGAAGCCACCGCTCGCGTCTCGGGGCACGAGGTAGAGCCCTCGCTCGAGCGCGAGGACGAGATCGTCTCGAGCGTCGGCGTCGACGTCGCCGATGGCGATCGCGCGGACGGGCGTGGGCTCGGGAGGAGCGATGCGCGCGATGCGCGTGAAGGATGGAGGGGTCGAGGCGATGATCTCGACGTGATCGTCGCAGGCGATGGCGATCTCGGGCCGCCCGTCGCCCGTGAGATCTCCGAACGCCCAGCCGACCTCGCTCCCGGCGACGCAGACGCGGAACGTCTCGATCTCCGCGAGCGCTCCGGCGTCCCGCGGCGGCTCCCAGGCGTCGGGCTCGGTGGGCGCGTCGAGCTCCGCGATCCCGGCGTCCTCCGGGGCGCTCGCGCCGGCGTCCGCCTCTCGCGGCCGCGCCTCCTCCTCGGGCGCGACGCTCGTCGCATCGGGGGGGAGCGCATCCACCGCGAAGCCGACGGCGAGGAGCACGGCCCAGAGGGCGACGAGGACCCCGAGCGTCTTCGAGAGCTCCGCGAGCGAGCGCATGGCTCGGCTATGACACGCGGCGTCGTCGCGTCCATCCGACGAGCCCGCGACACACGCGTCGCGGACCGGCGCGGCGCGGTCAGAGGCGCTCGCTGCCGAAGGTGATCACGTCCGCGACCCGAGGCGCGCCGACGAGCAGCGCGACGAGCCGATCGACGCCGAGGGCGTTCCCGGCGCAGGGCGGGAGCCCCTCCTCGAGCGCGCCGAGGAAGCGCTCGTCGATCGGGTAGACCGGGAGGCCTCGAGCGCGACGCTCGGCCTGGTCGCGCTCGAGGCGGGCGCGCTGCTCCGCCGCGTCGATGAGCTCGCCGAAGCCGTTCGAGAGCTCGACGCCGGCGACGTAGGCCTCGAACCGATCCGCGAACGCGGGGCGATCGGGGTGGAGGCGCGCGAGCGAAGCCATGCTCGCTGGCCAATCGACGATGAAGACCGGCTTCGCGAAGCCGAGCGCGGGCTCCACCTCGTGCGACCAGACGCGGTAGAAGCGCTCCTCGTCCGGCAGGAGCTCGGCGAGGCCGATCCCCGCGTGGCGCCAGAGCGCCTCGTCGACCGTCATCCTCGGCCAAGGCGGATCGAGATCCGTGCCGTCCGAGCGCGCGCCGAGCGCCTCGATGCGGACGTGCGTCGTCCCCCTGAGCTCGCGCGCGACGCGCGCCGTGAGCTGCTCCGTGTCACCCATGAGCGCGTCCGCGCCCGCGAAGCCTCGATACCACTCGAGCATCGTGAATTCGGGCTCGTGGCGCGCGCCGCGCTCGTCCCGCCGAAAGCACTTCGTGAGCTGGACGACGCGCGTGAGCCCCGCCGCGAGCAGGCGCTTCATCTGGTACTCGGGGCTCGTCACGAGCCAGCGCGGTGCCCCGAGCCCTCGCACCTCGAGCGCGTCGAGGTGGACGTCGAGCCCAGGGCTCGGGACGGCGATCGGCGTCTCGACCTCGAGGAAGTCCTCGGCGTCGAAGTAGGAGCGGATCACGCGGAGCGCGCGCGCTCGCTCGCGCAGGCGACGGATCGCGACGCGCTCTCCATCGTGGAAGGCGCGCCAGTCGCCGCCGTGGCGCGGGAACGCGGCGCTCGGAGGGGCGCCGACCGAGCCGCGCACGACGCGAGGCGGCTCCTCGCCGCTCGCCACGACGAGCTCCGCGAAGGCGCCGATCATCGCCTCGCGCGCCTCGCCCCAGCTCAGGCCGTGGGTCCCGTGATCGTCCTCGACGAGGAGCCGCCCCTCGGTCGCCCAGACGACGCGACCGCGGACGACGTGATCGCCCGCGGTCATCTCCACTCCCCACGTATGGGCGCGGCGCTCACTTGTTGCGGACGCGCTCCATGTACTCGCCCGTCCGTGTGTCGACGCGGACGAGGTCGCCCTCGTTGATGAAGAGCGGGACCATCACCGTGGCGCCGGTGTCGGTCTTCGCGGCCTTGAGCGTGTTCGTGCTCGTGTCGCCCTTGAACCCGGGCTCCGTCTCGATCACCGTCAGCTCGACGAACGTGGGCGGCGTGACACCGATGGGCTTGTCGTTCCAGAAGAGCACGTCGACGAGCATGCCGTCTTGGAGGTAGTTGACGGCCTCACCGAGGAGCGTGGCCGAGAGGTGGAGCTGCTCGAACGTCCGCGTCTCCATGAAGACGAAGTTCTCGCCCTCCTTGTAGGAGAACGAGTACTGCCGCTCCTCGACGTCGGCCTTCTCGAGCGACTCGTTCGACTTGAAGGTCCGATCCGTCACGTTCCCGGTGAGCAGGTTGCGGACGCGCGTGCGCGTGAACGCCTGCCCCTTGCCTGGCTTGACGAACTGGAACTCGATGATCGTGTAGGGCGCGCCATCGAGCACGATCTTCAGGTTCTTGCGGATGTCCGACATCGAGTACATGAGGTCTCTCTACCTTCGCGCTGGGGGGTTGGCCGTCATCGGGGATCGGACGGCGAGGCTCGATCGGCTCGAGCGGCGTCGCCGAGCCGCGCTCGACGCGTCGACCGATCCGAGCGCCCGATCACGGTCGCCTCGATCCCGTCGATCGAGGCGCTGGGATCAGAGCCGGATCTCTTGCTGCAAGACGACGTTGTCGCTCGGGCGCGTGGCGCTCGCGTCGCGCTCGGCCGTGACGAGCATCGTGAAGTGTCGGAGCGGCGTGGTGATCGTGGCGCGGCCCGTCCGCTGGTCGGGCTCGTACGCGAGGCGGCTCTCCATCTGCGCCTGGCCGTTGTCGCCGCGGACCCAGACGAGGTAGAGGTGGTTTCCGTCGCCGATGCGATCGGGAGGCGTGACGTTCGTGGCCGTCAGCGTCACCAGGTAGTTCCCACCATCGAGCGACTCGACCTGGACGCGGGCGTCCGAGCCGGGATCGCGCTGCGTCCCACGGAGCGTGTAGGTGCGGGGGCCGCCGCAGGCGGCGAGCGGCAGCGCGGCGAGCGCGAGACCGAGCGCGAGAGCACGGATCAGGGAGGTCGTTCGCATGGTTTCGCCTTGTACGGCGAGGCTTTTCATCGGTCAAGCGGCTCGACGCGGGCGCGCCGCGCGAGCCTGGACGAGCCGCTCGCGCCGTCAGCGCCTGCGCTCGAAGCAGCGCCGCTCGACGCCGAGCCGCGCTCGAAGCAGCGCGCTCGCCTCGATGAACCGAGCCGTCACGGGATCGTGGTAGCCGCTCACCGCCGGGAGCGACGGATCGTGCGCTCGATAGAAGGCGTTGTGCCGCGCCATCGCCAGCTCGCGGACCACCTTGCCGATCATCGAGGCGAGCGAGACCGGGAGCAGGTGCGCGTCGGCGTCGACCACGAAGTCGATCTCCCCGATCCCCTCCACGCGGTACGCGGAGCGCCGGCGCGTCTCCTCGAGGATCGTCGCGCGGCTCGGATCGAGGCGGCGGAGCCGTGGGAGGTAGCGTCGGAGGCCCCCCACCATCCCGCAGGTCGCGCGGAGCGGGCGGGCGCTCGCTCCGCGGGCCTCGAGGAGCAGCCGCTCGAAGAGCTCGAGGTCCACGTCGAGCTTGCTCCCGCGCTCATCGAGCGCGTCGTTGAAGCGCGCGACGCAGAGCACGGCGGAGCGCGCCCAGGCGACGCGGAGCTCGCCGGAGGCCTCGAGCTCGCGGAGGATCGCTCGCCCGTGCTCGGTCGAGCCGCCGAGCGCGGGCACGGGGAGCGCGCCCCAGCAGGCGCCCCGCGCGGACGCTGGGCAGGGCGCGCGGAGCGCCTCGAGGGGGTCGATCGAGAGGGCCTCGAGCACGTCGTCGGCCGTCTCGGGGGCCGCCCCGCGCATGCGCTCGGCGACCGCGAGCGCGAGCCCCTCGGCGTGCGCCATCGCGCCGAAGCCCGAGCTCTCCTTGCTGTCGAGGACGCCGAGGCGCGCGCCGCGCGCGTGCGCCTCCTCGTCGCTCACGCTCGACTCGACGAGGCACGCGGTGGCGACGAGCGGCCCGAGGCGCGGGCCGAGCCCGTTCTCGTCGACGCCGACGCGCGCGATCGGCGGCGGGCTCACGACGGCCGCTTCGACGTCACGAGCGCCTCACTCGCCGTAGGGCACCCACACGTTCTTCACGTGGGTCGCCTCGCGGAGGAATTCGCGCCCCTCGCCCTCGCGTCCGTCGAACCAGTTGCGCTCGCGGCCGTGGGTCGAGAAGGTCCGCTTCATGTTGCCCGCCGAGAGCCGCTCGACGCTCGGGGTGAGCGCCTCGGGGCCGTGGTACCAGACGCTGTCGACGCCGTCGTGCGCCGCGAGGACGGGGGTGAGCTCCTCGCGCGTGCCCGTGACGATGTTGACGACGCCCGCGGGCACGTCGCTCGTCTCGAGCACCTGGTAGAGATCCGTCGCCGCGAGGGGCCAGCGCTCGCTCGGGACCGCGACGACGGTGTTCCCCATCGCGATCGCCGGCGCGACGAGCGAGACGAATTGGAGCAGCGGCGCGCTGTCGCCCGTCACGATCCCGAGCGTCCCGATGGGCTCGTTCATCGCGATGGTGACGCTCCGCATCGGCGTCGAGTGGACGAGGCCGTCGTACTTGTCGGCCCAGCCGGCGTAGGTGAAGAGGCGCTCGATGGCGAGCTCCACCTCGAGCTGGCTCCGCGATCGGTGGCCCGTCATCTTCGCGAGCCGCGCCGCGAATTCCGCCTCGCGCGCGGAGAGGTTCTCCGCGAGGTAGTAGAGGATCTGGGCGCGCGCGTGGCCGCTCTGGCGCGCCCAGCCGCTCGCCGCGTGCGCCGCCTCGACCGCGTTGCGGATGTCCTTGCGGTTGCCGCGGCCCACCTGGCCGAGGAAGGCGCCGTCGGCGCCGTGGACGGGCAGGGCGTAGCCGCCATCGGGCCGGGCCTGCTTGCCGCCGATGTAGAGCTTCGCCGTGCGATCGATCGACGGTAGGCCGAGATCCGCGCGGCCGAAGCCCGCTCCGTGCTCGTCCGCGCTGATGCCCGGCGCGCTCGCGATCATCGGCTCCTCGATCGTGTCGTGCGCGGCGGCCATCCAGCGGGGCCGCACGTACTCGTAGAGGCCCTCCTTGCCCCCCTCGCGGCCGTAGCCGCTCTCGCGGTAGCCGCCGAAGCCCGCCGCCGCGTCGAAGACGTTGGTGCAGTTCACCCAGACGGTCCCCGCCTTGATCTTCGGCGCGACGTCGAGCGCGAGGTTCAGGCTCTCCGTCCAGACGCTCGAGGCGAGCCCGAAGGCGGTGTTGTTCGCGAGCGCGACGGCCTCCTCGGGCGTGCGGAACGTCATGAACACGACCACGGGGCCGAAGATCTCGACCTGCGCGACCGTGCTCGCGGGCTGGACGTCGGAGAGCACCGTCGGCGGGTAGAACCAGCCGCTCGTCGGGCAGGACCACGACGGCTGCCAGCGCTTGGCGCCCTCCTTCTCCCCTTGGGCGACGAGGCCCGAGATCCGCTCCATCTGGACGTCGTCCACGACGGCGCCGACGTCGATCGCCTTGTCGAGCGGGTCGCCCATGCGGAGCGTCTCCATGCGCGCGCGGAGCTTCGCGAGCAGGCGATCGGCGATGCTCTCCTGCGCGAGGATGCGCGAGCCGGCGCAGCAGACCTCGCCCTGGTTGAACCAGATCGCGTCGACGACGCCCTCGACGACGCTGTCGAGATCCGCGTCCTCGAACACGATGAAGGGCGACTTGCCGCCGAGCTCGAGCGAGAGCTTCTTGCCGCTGCCCGCGGTGGCCTCGCGGATGATGCGGCCGACCTCGGTCGAGCCGGTGAAGGCGATCTTGGCGATCCCGGGGTGCTTCGTGATCGCGGCGCCCACCCGGCCATCGCCCGTCACGAGGTTGACGACGCCCGGCGGGAGCCCGACCTCCTGACAGATCTCGCCGAAGAGCAGCGCGGTGAGCGAGGTCTGCTCCGCGGGCTTGAGCACGAGGGTGTTCCCCATCGCGAGGGCCGGCGCGATCTTCCACGCCAGCATCAGCATCGGGAAATTCCACGGGATGATCTGGCCGACCACGCCGAGCGCGACCTGATCGGCGAGCTCCGACTCCATGAGCTGCGCCCACCCGGCGTGGTAGTAGAAGTGGCGCGCGGCGAGCGGGACGTCGATGTCGCGGGACTCGCGGATGGGCTTGCCGTTGTCGAGCGTCTCGAGCACCGAGAAGAGGCGCGCGTGCTTCTGGATCGAGCGCGCGATCGCGTAGAGGAAGCGCGCGCGGCCGTGGCCGCCGAGCGCCTGCCAGGCGGAAAGGGCGCGGGTCGCCGCCTTCACCGCCGCCTCGACGTCGGCCTCGCTGCCCTGCGTGACGTCGGCGAGCTTCTCCTTGCGGCCGGGGTTCATCGTCGCGAAGTGCTCGGCCCCATCGACCCATCTTCCGTCGATGAGCTGCCCGAACCGACGCTGGTGCCGATCGAGCCACTCGTTCGCCGCGCCCTCGCTCTCGGGCGCGGGGCCGTACTCGAGCGTCTCGAAGATGCGGTTGACGAGGTCTTGCTTGACCGTGCTCTTGGATGAACCGTCCATGCTCGCTCCTCAGCCCGCCGCGAGGTCCGGGATCGCTCGCGGGCGGGGCTCTCTCGGGAGCCTGCGTGCTTCACAGGCCCCTCGCAATCGTGACCCCGAGCGGCTCACGCCATCGGGTGTCGGTGGTAGGCCGCGTAGCGACCCGTGACGTGGAATTCGAGCTGCCGCTCGATGTCGGAGAGGAGCGTGCTCGCGCCGAAACGCAGCAGCTCGGGCTCGAGCCAGTCGCGCCCGAGCTCGTCGCGGACGAGGTACATGTACTCGAGCGCCTGCTTCGCGGTCCGGATCCCGCCAGCGGGCTTGTAGCCGACCTTGTAGCCGGTGCGCGACGCGTACTCGCGGATCGCCCGGAGCATCACGAGCGTGAAGGGCAGGGTCGCGTTCACGCTCTCCTTGCCCGTCGAGGTCTTGATGAAGTCCGCGCCCGCCATCATGGCGACCCAGCTCGCCTTCGCCACGTTGCGGAGGGTGCCGAGCTCGCCGGTCGCGAGGATCGCCTTCATGTGGGCGTCGCCGCACGCTTCGCGCATCGCGCGCACCTCGTCGTAGAGGCCTTGCCAGTCGTTCGTGAGGACCTGCGCGCGGTGGATGACGATGTCGATCTCGCGGGCGCCGTCCGCGACGGAGCGCCGGATCTCGGCGAGGCGCGTGTCGAGCGGGGTGAGCCCGGCGGGGAAGCCGGTCGAGACCGCCGCGACGGGGATCCCCGTGCCCTCGAGCTCGTGGACCGCGGTCTTCACGAGATCGTGGTACACGCAGACCGCCGCCGTCGTGACGCCGCGGTGGCCGACGTCGAGGGCAGAGACGAGATCGTCGCGGAGCGGCCTCCGCGCCTTCGCGCAGAGCCGCCGGACGTTGCCGGGGGTGTCGTCGCCCGCGAGCGTCGTCAGATCGATGAGGGTGATCGCCTTGAGCAGCCAGGCGAGCTGCCACTCCTTCTTCACCGTGCGCCGCGTGCCGATGGTCGCGGCGCGGCGCTCGACGGCGCTCTTGTTGACGTGGATGTCCTCGACCCAACCGAGCTGGAGGGCGGTTCCGGGGTTGCGCTCGTGCGACATGGAGGCGCGAAGCTTCGCACGTCGCCCGGGACGCCCCAAGAGGGATTCGAGGCCCGCTCGACTGACCGCCTGACAGCGCACCTCACTCGACGTGATCCGTCGGGTGAGGTGTGCTGGCTCGGCGGGAGGGAGGCTCCCGCCGATTCACTCGGCGGGAGGGAGGGTCTCTGGGCAGACCCTCCGACAACGAAGGAACAGCGCGAATCAGGCCAACTGATTCGCGCTGTGAGGCGGCCGTGCGATGCTCCGAGCGTGCGCTCCGCGTCGCCCAGTCGGGCGGGCTCGGATCGCGACGGATGCGAAGGACCCCGTGCCGCCGCTCGAGCCCTCCAGCCTCCTCTCCGGCTTCGTGACGCTCTCCGAACTCGTCGCGCTCGGGCTGATTCCGTCGGTGCTCTCGCGGCGCAAGGAGCCCTCCGCGACGTTCGCGTGGATCCTCGTCCTCGTCACGTTCCCGATGCTCGGGGCGCTGCTCTACTGGTACCTCGGGCGTAACCGCGTCCGCCGTCCGGTGCGCGAGCGGATCGCCGTCTCGTCGAGCTTCCGCGAGCGCCTCGGCGCCCGGTTCGCGGCGCGCCGCGCGGCGACGCCGGTGGAGCGCGAGGAGCGCGCGCCCGAGGAGCCGGCGCCGATCGCGCGGAGCGAGGACGGCCTGCGGGGCGTGATGCGCCTCGCGAGCAAGGTGGCGAAGACGTCGCTCGGAGGCGGAAACCGCGCGCGCCTCGTCGTCGGGGCCACACCGACCTACGACGCGCTCATCGCCGACGTCGACGCCGCCACGCTGCACGTCCACCTCGAATTCTACGCGTTTCGACGGGGTGCCGCCGCGACGCGCGTCCTCGAGGCGCTCGAGCGCGCCGCCCGGCGAGGCGTCCGCGTCCGGCTGCTCTACGACGCCTTCGGCTCCTTCCCCGCGGGGCGCACGTTCGACCCGCTCGTGCGGGCCGGCGGTGAGGTGGCGCCCTTCTTTCCGCTCGACCCCATCCGCCGGGCCGCCACGATCAACCTGCGCAACCACCGCAAGATCGTCGTCGTCGACGGCGCGATCGGGTTCTGCGGCGGCATCAACGTCGGCGACGAATTCGTGCCGTGGCGCGACGTGATGCTGCGCTTCGAGGGGCCCGCCGTCGCGCAGCTCCAGACCGTCTTCGTCGAGGACTGGTTCTTCGCGACGCGGAGAGACCTCGATCACGAGCGCTGCTTCCCCGTCCTCGACGACGTCGGCGACGCCGTCCTCCAGTGCGTCCAGTCCGGGCCCGATCAGACCATGGAGGCCATCCATCACCTCTACTTCGCCGCGATCGCGTCGGCCCGCGAGCGCGTCTGGCTCTCGACGCCCTACTTCGTGCCCGATCGCGCGATGCTCGTCGCGCTCCAGACGGCGGCGATGCGCGGCGTCGACGTGCGGCTCGTCGTCCCGGCGCGCTCGAACCACACGCTCGCGAGCTGGGCCGGCGCGAGCTTCTACGACGATCTGCTCGAGTGCGGGGTGCGGATCTACGAGTACGAGCCGCGGATGCTCCACACGAAGGCGCTCGTCGTCGACGGCCGCTTCGCGACCGTCGGCAGCGCGAACCTCGACGTCCGCAGCTTCCGGCTGAATTTCGAGATCGTCGTGCTCATCCAGGACCTCGAGGTGGTGCTGGATCTCACCGTGATGCACCTCGCGGATCAGCGCGCGAGCCGCGAGCTCTCGCACGCGGCGTGGCGAGCGCGGGGCTACGCGGCGCGCGTGCGCGAGGGGGTCGGTCGGCTGCTCTCGCCGCTGCTCTGACGGCGCGCGCGAGCTCGCCGCGTGGCACGAATCCGTCGAGCGGGCTCACGCCGTCAGCGCGGGGCCGCCTCGGAGATCGGATCGACGAGCGAGGGTGAGACCGCGAGGCGCGGGCTCGACGGCGCGAAGCCTCCCGCCGTGTCGAAGCACGCGATGACGACCGTGTTGAAGCACGTGTCGAGGCGCGTCTGCTGGGTCGCCGAGAGCCCATCCAGGCAGCTCACGAGCGCGCTCCGCTCGCCCGCGCAGCCGTCCGGATCCGTGGAGCTGTCGCAGAGCAGATAGGACGCCGCCGAGCTGGGGCAGGGCTCGGAGTAACAGCTGAACCGCTGGAGGTCGAAGCAGAGCCCGCAGGTCACGTCGATGGCCCCGCCGCCGGCCACCGTCATGGACGCCGCGGGCGTCGTGTCCGCGTCGAGCGCGGCGAAGAGGCAGGTTCCGTCGTCGTCGGCCGGGCAGGCGTTGATCGCCGTGAGCGTCGCGGACCTGCAGCGGGGCAGGCAGGCGCCCGGCATCGCCGGGACGGACGTCGAGCTCACGCCCGGGTAGTCGCCGCAGACGGGCGGCCTCGCGTCGATCGTCGCGGCGTCCGGCCTCGGGACGTACGCGTCGGTCCGCGCGACGACGGCGTCCGGCGGGTTCGTGTCGATGGGCGGGACGACGGCGTCGGGGAGGTTCGCGTCGATGCCCACCGGGTAGGCGGCGTCGAGGTGCGCGATGGGGCCGGCGTCGCCCCAGGGGCTCGGGCCCACGTCGACCGCGGTCGAGCGGGCGTCCGGCCCGGCGTCCGAGCGTCGCCGCGGCGGGTCGCAGCCGACCAGCACGAGGAGTCCCACCGACAGCAGCACGAGTTCCTTCATCATCGCCTCCGCCCGAAACGAGCCGTCCAGGTGTTCTCAGACCACCCCATGATGTCAAGTGGCCCAAGGCGCGGCCCTCGTGTCATGTCTCCCCTCGACATGCGCTCGGTCTGGCTCCTCGCCCTCTCTGCGACGGCCCTCGTGGCCTCGGCGACCGCGCTCACGGCGCAGCCGAGGGCGGACGACGACGGCGCGCCCTTCCGGCGCGTGCGCGGCTCTCGCTCGACCTCGCTCGGCGGCCCGGCCACCGGATCGCTCGAGGGCGGGATCGCGCTCCCCGAGCGAGCGCCGGGGCTCGTCTCGAACCCGCGCCGGCCGAACCGCGCGGCGTTCTACGGCACGGCTGAGATGATCAACGCGCTCACCTCGGCGGCGGCCACCGTCGCGCGCGAGCTGCCGGGCGGGACGCTCTACGTGAACGACATCGGCTTCGAGCGCGGCGGCCCGATCGACCACCACGCCTCGCATCAGGCCGGTCGCGACGCCGACGTGCTCTTCTACCTCCTCGACGACGCGGGCCACCCCATCCCCTCCGTCGGCGCGCCGATCGACCCGGCGGGGGAGGGCACCGACTACCGCGACCTGCTCGATCCGAGCGACGACGTGCCGCTCCACATCGATCTCCCGCGGACGTGGCGCTTCATCGAGGCGCTCCTCGCGGATCCGGACGCGCTCGTCCAGCGGATCTTCGTCGTGGAGCACCTCCGCGCGCTGCTCCTCGAGGAGGCTCGCCGGCGCGAGGCGCCCGCCGCCGCCATCGCGCGCTTCGAGGACGTGAGCTGCCAGCCCGGCTACGCCCACGACGATCACCTGCACGTCCGCCTGTTCTGCTCGAGCGAGGATCTCGGCCGCGGCTGCGCCGACGCTACGCCGATGTACCCGTGGCGGGCGCGCCAGCTCGCCCGCGCGGGGCTCGAGCGCGTGACCGAGGTGCGGCCCCGCCGCCCGCGCAGCCGCGTCGTCACCGAGGCCGAGGTGCGCGCGAGCGCCCCGCCGATGCACGAGTCGGTGCGGGCGTTCCTCGATCGCCGCGCGGGGTGGACGCGCCAGCCACACCCGGGGCGCCGCTACTGCCCCTGACGCGGGCGCCCTTCGCCGGTGCATCTGCTAGCCTCGAGGCGTGGTCGACGAACGCGAGGACGAGGCCTCCCCGCTCGCCAAGGAGCGCGCGTTCCGGCTCCTGCCGTTCGAGCGCCTCGCGTGGGTCGGGAGGCCGGTGCCGAACGTCCCGCGGCCGGCCGGCTACGTCCTCGCGTCGCTCGCGGGCTCGGGCGTGGCGACCGCGGCGCTGCTCTTCGCGGCGCTCCTCCACGTCGCGGAGCTCCCGGGCGCTCAGGTCTTCGCCCTCGTCTCGCTCTACGCGCTCGTCTTCGTCGTCGGGGCGACGCTCGTGCCGCGCTACCTGCTCGATCCTTGCGAATTCGCGATCTCGTCGCGGCGCGTGCTCCTCCGACGCGGCGCGAGCGTGCGCTCGATCGACCGCGCGGCGATCAGCTTCGCGCGCATTCGGTGGCATCGGAGCGTGTCGGGCGTCGGGACGCTCGAGCTCGTCCGCGCGGTCCCCTTCGGCCCCCTCATGCGCCGCGAGCGCCTCGTCCTGCACGATCTGCGCGGCCCGGACGCCATCCTCGGCCTGCTCCGAGAGCGCGCGCGCCTCGCCCACGAGGACGACGATCCCGCCCTCGTCGGGATGCTCGATCCCGACGAGCAGGTGCTCTGGGGCGCGGGGCCCTCCGGCTGGCTGCTCGGCTGGCGCGAGGTCGCGACCGCCGCGCTCGGCGTCCTCGTCCTCCTGCTCGGCGTTCGCTACGCGATGACGACCCTCGGCGCCCTCCGCTCGCTGGAGGAGGTCGGGCTCCCGGTCGGCTCCGAGATCTGGTGGCTCTTCCTCACGGCGTGCCTCGTGAGCCTCGCCCTCGTCCTCGCGGTCGGCGGTGGGCTCGTCTGGTCGGGCACGGTGCGCGCGCGCGCCGAGGGGAGGAACACCGAGTACCTCGTGACCGATCGTCGCGTGCTCATCCGTCGCGGGCTGACCGAGCTCTCGCTCGAGCGGAGCCGGATCGTCGACGTCGCGGCGGTGCGCACGCTCTCTGGGCGCAAGCACGTCTTCTTCCTCCTCGACGGACCGGAGGGGAGAGCGCTCTCGGACAGCGGGGTGCTGAGCGGCCTCATCCCCGCGCGGGATCTCGTCGCGCCGGTGCTCTACGATCTCGAGGACGTCGAGCCGCTCTGGGCGCTCTTTGGTCGTGAGGCGCCGGAGGGGCTCGCGGGATAGGGTGCCCTAGCGCACAAGAGAGGGCAGATCGCGCGCGCGGCTCGCGTATGCTCCGCGTAGCTCGTCCGATGGAGGGTTCATGCGCTCGTTTTCCTTGGTTTCCGTGGGTCTCCTCGTCGCGTTCTCGCTCGCCGGGAGCGGCTGCTACCGGCGCGCGCGGATCGTGACGACGGCCGTCGCCGCCCCACCGCCGACCGCGACCACGACCGTCGTCGCGTCGACGCCGGTGAGCACGGGCGGGCAGGTCGAGGTGCAGCTCCAGGCCGGCGTGACGTCGGTCGGCGTGCAGTGCACGCCCGGCGCTCCCGAGATCTGCAACGGCCTCGACGACAACTGCGATGGGCGGATCGACGAGGGCTGCGGGTGGCAGAGCGGCGCGATCCAGATCACGGCCGCCTGGCAGACGGGCGCGGACATCGACCTCTACGTCCGCGATCCGAGCGGCTATCAGATCTACTACGGCGATCGCCAGTCGCCGACGGGCGGCGTGCTCGACCACGACGCGCGCGGGGCGTGTGTCCGCGGCTCGGACACGATCGAGAACGTCTACTGGAGCACCCCCACGCCGCCGCGGGGGCAGTACTACATCGAGCTCCACTACTGGGGGAGCTGTGGCGTCGCTGGGCCGACGCCGGTGACCGTGTCGATCTCCGTCGGGGGGCAGATCGTCGGCGTCTACAACGTCGTCCTCACCGAGGGGCAGCGCGTCCCGGTGGTCGTCCTGCCGATCTGATCGCCTCGCGACGAACGAGGCTGGACAGCGCCGCCCATTCGCGATAGGTCGGCGCGGCGTTCTGGAGGTGTGACGTGACCGACGAGGAGATCGAACAGCGGCTGGCTCGTGACGACGCGTTCTGGACGGGGCCGCGCTTGGTCGGTCTGCTCGCGGGCACGCTCGCGATCGCGCTCACCGTGATCTTCGTGATCTCGTCGGTCCGGAGCGGCGACTACACGTGGTCGCCGATCGCGAATTCGGACCCGCTGGATCTGCGCCCCTCCGACTGGTGATCGCGCGCCTCGGGGGCGACGAGGCGTGCGATCCGGGCTCGCGGCCGCGCCGTTCCGCCCGCAGCCCGGAGAGGCTGCAGATTAGCTGTCGAGGCAGATCAGCCGTCGAGGCAGATCAGCCGTCGACGCGGAGCTGATCCTCGAGCCAGTCGAGGATCGATTGTGAATCATCGAGGCCCGCCGAGGGGAACGCGGCGGACGCGATCGCCTCGACCACGCCCGCGCCCGCGCTCGTGTCGGCGATCCCCCTGACGCGCTCTTCGAGCGCGGGGATCCCGGCTTTGCTCAGGTTCGGTAGGAGCAGCGCGAGCCGCCGCTTGTAGACCGTGAGCATGTCGGCGGGCCGGAGCCTCGCGGCGATCGGCCGCGCCATCGACGCGTAGAGGCCCTCTCGCGGCTCGCGGACGAGCTTGAGCACCACCAGCGCGAACGGCTCCTCGTAGCGCTCCGCGACGCCGCAGAGCTCGCGCACCCGCTTGCGGAGGTGGCGCCCCTCGACGATCCGATCGGTGTCGCCGATACGGCCGTGGGCGGCCGCCTCGAGCACCTCGATGAGCGCCTCCGTCGACCACGTGGCGCCGGGCGCGATCTCCTTCGCGGCCGCGACCAGCCGCCGCGCGAGCTGCTGCGCGAGGAGCGTGTCGTCCTTCAGCGTCGCGAGCTTGGCCTCTTCGAGCGGGTGGAGGTCGATGCCGAGGCGTTTTGCTGCTTCCGTCACCGTCGTCATGGCCTGGCCAAGCCTATCACGCTCGGCTCGCGTGTCTCGATGACGGGGATCAGGGCTCGGGCGGGCTCGAGGAATTCTGCGGGTCGCGCAGGCTCCGGACGACGAAGTCGGCGAGGTTGTCGCCGGTGTCGTAGCCGTTGCCGGCGTGCTCGTCGGCACCGCCTGGGCTCATCGACTCGGCCGTCGAGCTCGCCCGCGCGCGCCGCTCGAACGACCCCGAGGGCGGCTGCGTCGCGGGGAGCGCCGTGCCGCGGCAGATCGAGGCGACCGCCGTGCCCCAGCAGACCCGATCGATCACGACGCCGGCGCCGTTCTCGAGGGAGAAGCCTCCCCCTCTGTCGCTCGCCCCATCCGTCCAGGGCACCGTCGTCGAGGCGTCGCCCGGCACGCTCGCCGTCGAGTATCCGCTGCCGACGAGGAGGTAGTAGCCGTGGGGCGGCAGGAGGGTGCCGGGCGGGATGGTCGCCTTGCCCGAGCGCGACGAGCCGCTCGCCGCGGTGTAGAAGAGCCGCATGCCGCCGATGTCGGCCGAGCGATCCGAGGCGTTGTAGATCTCGACGAATTCATCGAGGCCGCTCGAGGGCCCTTGGTAGGTGAATTCGCTGATGAGCACGGCGCCGGCGCAGGAAGCTCCGGCGCACCCGACGCCGCTGTCGGGGAGCGTGAAGGCGTCCGGCTCGCGGAACGCGTCGGGCGTCGGGGCCGCGTCGATCGACATGAACGCGTCGAGCGGGGCGGGCGCGTCGCTCGGCGTGGAGCCGTCGGTCGGCGAGAACGCGTCGCTCGACGGCTCGGCATCCATCGGCGAGAACGCGTCGGACGAGACGAGCGCGTCGGGCGCGCCCGCGTCGACGACGACGACGGGCCCGGCGTCGCCCCCGCTCGCGTCGGGGATCCCCGCGTCGGAGGGTTCGACGACGTGGCAGACGCCGCGCAGGCAGTCGATCCCGGGGCCGCACTCCACGCCGAGGCAGTCGCTGTCGAGGGCGACCTCGACGTCGAGCACCTGTCCAGCCTGGAACATCGCAGGGATCACGCGTTGGATCACGATGGTGCCGGCGTGGAGGCCTTGCACCGTGAAGGTGACCGTCCCCCGGCCGCCGTTGGGCTCGGGGCGGACGACGAGGGTCTGCGGGAAGGTCGAGTCGCGGAGCGGGACGATCCGCGCGGGCGCGCTCGCGCCCGTGGATGAGCGCATCTCGATGCGCAGGCCGTCCATCTCGCTAGGGACCGCGAGGTTCGAGCGGATCACGAGCCGGAGCGCCGTGTTGTCGGCACAGCCGGCGGCGAGGCTCGCGGCGAGCACCGCGGCGAGGGTGAGCCAAGGGAGCGACGGTGGACGGCGCGGACGCGAGGGAGGCATCGCGCACATGATGACACACGCGCCCCCGCGCGTGCGCCGGAAGCGCCGAGGGTGCGCCGAGGATGCGCCGCGGGTCGAGGCCTTCAGCCGGGCTCGACGAGCTCGAAGCAGGCGGCGCGCCTCGGAGGCGCGTCGAGGAGGGTCATGGCGGCGCGGAGCTCGTCGCGGAGCGACTCGAGCCCACGGCTGACCGTCGTCCGCTCGCGGTGAGCGCGCAGTTCGAGCAGCTTCTTGCGGGCGCCGCCGACCGTGTAGCCCTCGACCTCCGTGAGCTGCCGGACGAGCCGCGCGGTCTCGACGTCGCGGCGGCGATACTGGCGATGCGCGCCGCGGGTCTTCATCGGGCGGAGCAGCCCGAGCTCCTTTTCCCAGTAGCGCAGGACGTGCGCCTTCACGCCGACGAGCTCGGCGACCTCGCCGATCCGGAAGAAGAGCTTGTTCGGGAGCGCCGGAAATTCGAGGGGCGCGGCGGAGCGCTCGGCGGGCCAAGGCCCGACGTCGCTCACCCTCGCGCGTCTCGACGCCGGGGCCATCGAGGCTCGCTCGCGCTCGCTCAAGGCGCCTTGCCTCGCACGCGGTGTGGGTTGAGCCGCGCGCGGAGCTTCTCGCTCGCGTAGAAGCGCAGCACCCGACGCGTGGGGATCTCCGAGACCTCGCCCGTCAGGGGGTTCGTCCAGCGTCGCGCGGCCTTCGCGCGCACGAGGAACTTGCCGAAGCCCGAGATCTTGATCTCGCCGCCCTCGCACGCGAGCGTCTCCTTCATCGCGCGGAAGACCTCGTCGACGACCTCGGACGCCTCCTTCTTCGAGAAGCCGCCCACGCTGTCGTAGACGCTGTCGATGATGTCGGCCTTCGTCATGCGCGCAATCGAACCACGGCTCGACGCCGCTTCGCAACCGCTCACGCTCGCGCCGAACGGAGCCGACGCTCGCTCGCCCGAGCGCGCCGTCAGGCGCGTAGCGTCGCTCCGAGCGCGCTCGTGAGCTCGGCCAGGATCGCCGCCTGGATCCCCTCGACGCGCGCGTCGGTGAGCGTAGCGTCGGGGTCTCGGTAGGAGAGCCGCAGCGCGAAGCTCTTCTCTCCGGCGGCGATGGGCTTGCCTCGGTAGACGTCGAAGAGCGCGACGTCCTCCACGAGGGGCGCACCGATCCGCCGCGCGACGCCCAAGACCGCGTCGAACGTGACCTCCTCGGCGACGACGATCGCGAGATCGCGGACGACCGCCTGAAAGCGCGGGAGCGGCGCGATCGAGCGGGGGCTCGCCGCCTCGAGCGCGGCGAGGAGCGGCTCGAGCGTCAGCTCCGCGAGGACGGGTCGGCTCGCGAGCGCGTGGGCGTCGGCGACGTCCGGGTGGATCTCCCCGGCGTGCCCGATCGGCTCGCCGCCGAAGAGCAGTTCGGCCGCGCGACGCGGGTGGAGCCAGCCGGGGGGCGCGGCGCTCGGGGCGAACGCGATCGCGAGGCCGAGCGCGCGGGCGAGGTGCTCGATGGCGCCCTTCGCGTCGTAGAAGTCGACGGGCGCGCCCTCGCCGAGCCACGCGTCGCGCGCGCCGAACGCGACGAAGCCGATCCCGAGCGACTCCTCCGCGCCCGTGGGGCCCTCCGAGGCGCGGTAGCGCTTGCCGATCTCGAAGATCCGGCCGCGAGGACGCTGGTAGCGCTCGGCGCGCGAGACGTTCGCGAGCAGGCTCGGGACGATCGCGGTGCGCATCACCGCGCGCTCGTCCGAGAGCGGGTTCGCGAGCGCCACCAGATCGAGCGGCGCCTCGGCGCGCTCGAGGTCGGTGCGCGAGAGGAAGGTGAAGTTCACGGCCTCGTGGTAGCCGGCCGCTCGCGCCGCGGCGCGCACGCGTCGCACCGAGAGCGCGCGGACGTTGGCGCGCTCGGCGCGCGGCTCGGGGCGAAAGAGGAGGGTCGGGACGCGATCGTAGCCGCGAACGCGGGCGACCTCCTCGACGAGATCGATCGGCCGCAGCAGATCGGTGCGGTGCGAGGGCGCGATGACGCGCCAGCCGTGATCCTCGCCGGGCGAGATCACGCAGCCGAGCCCCTCGAGGATCCGGCGCGCCTCGACGTTGGTGATCGACGGATCCCCGATCGCGTCGCGGACGAACCCAGGCTCCATCGTGATGGCCTCGCGCGTGAGGTGCCGCGCCGTGGCGTCGACGCCGACGGGGGCGGCCGCGGCGCCCGCGAGATCCGCGAGGAGGGCCACCGCGCGCCGCGTGACGGTGGCGATCGCGCCCGCGTCGACCCCACGCTCGAAGCGGTGGCTCGACTCCGTGTGGATCGCGTGGCGGCGCGCCGTGCGACGCACCGAGCGCGGGTCGAAGTGCGCGACCTCGAGGAGGAGGTTCGTCGTCTCCGCGCGGACGGCGCTCTCGGCGCCCCCCATCACGCCCGCGAGGGCGATCGGGCGATCGACGTCGGCGATGACGAGATCGTCCTCGGTGAGCTCGCGCTCGGTGCCGTCGAGGAGCGCGATGCGCTCGCCGCGCCGCGCGAGCCGGACCTCGATCCGCTGGCCACGGATGCGGTCGGCGTCGAACGCGTGGATCGGGTGGCCGAGCTCGAGGAGGATCCAATTGGTGACGTCGACGACCCGATCGATCGAGCGCTGACCGAGCACGTGGAGGCGGTAGCGCACCCAGAAGGGCGAGGGCGCCACGCGCGCCCGCTGGAGCACGGTGCCGACGTAGCGCGAGCAGCGGTCGGGCGCCGTGATGTGGATCGGCGTCGCGAGCGGCGCGCCCTCGATCGGGGTGACGAGGCTCGTCGTGTCACCCGAGTGGCCCTCGACGCGCTCGACGAGCTCGAGCCCGCGCGAGCCGTTGGGGAGCTCCGGCATGCTCGAGAGGAGCTTCGACGGAACGAGCCTCAGGTGAGGCGCGAAGGGCGTGTCGAAGAGCACCGAGAGCTCGCGCGCCAGGCCGAGGTGGCCGAGGCAGTCGGGGCGGTTCGGGGTGAGCGCGATGTCGAGGATGGCGTCCTCGAGCGCGAGCGCGGTCGCGATCGGGACGCCGGGCTTGCCGAGCTCGTCGTCGCCGAGGACGAAGATGCCCTCGTGGTCGGGGCCGACGCCGAGCTCGCGCTCGCTCGCGAGCATGCCGACCGAGCGCACGCCCGCGATCTCCTTGGGGGCGATCGCGAGGCCCGAGGGGAGGACGGCTCCCACGTCGGCGAGGACGACGCGCGCCCCGGGCGCCGGCACGTTCGGGGCGCCGCAGACGACCTCGCGCTCGCCCTTTCCGTCGAAGACGGTGACGAGCGAGAGCTTCTCCTTCGTCGGGTGCGCTCGCCTCGCGCGCACCTCCGCGACGACGACTTGCTCGAGCCCGGCGCCGACGCGCTCGATCCCCTCGACCTCGAGCCCCGCGCGCGTGAAGCGCTCGGCGAATTCGCTCGCGCTCGCGCCGATGCCGGTGAGCTCGTTCAGCCAATTGCAGGATGCCTTCATCGGGGCCTCTCAGAGCTGCTCGAGGAAGCGGATGTCGTTCTCGTAGAGCATCCGGATGTCGCGGATGCCGTGGCGCAGCATCGCGATCCGATCGACGCCCATGCCCCACGCGAAGCCGCTCCAGCGCGCCGGATCGACGCCGCACGACGCGAAGACCGTGGGGTGGATCGAGCCGCAGCCGAGCACCTCGATGAAGCCGGTCTGCTTGCAGGTGCGGCACGCCATCGTGCGGGCGCGCTGCGCGTCCGAGCCGGCGTCGACCCAGGGCCGACAGAACGTGCAGCCGATGTCGAGCTCCGCGCCCGGCTCGACGAACGGGAAGTAGCTCGGCCGCAGGCGCACGGGCACGTCCGCGCCGAACGTTCGCTTGAGGAAGGTCGTGAGCACGCCCTTCAGGTGCGCGAACGAGATGCCCCGATCCACGAGGAAGCCGTCGATCTGGTGGAACATGGGCGAGTGCGTCGCGTCGTCGTCGCGCCGATAGACCGTGCCCGCCGCCACGATCGCCATGGGCGGCTCGCGCGCGAGCATCTCGTGGACCTGGATCGCCGTCGCGTGCGTGCGGAGCACGACGCCCTCGAGCGGGCTCACGCCGTCGCGGCCGCTCACGAAGAACGAGTCCTGCATGTCGGTCGCGGGGTGATCGGGGGGAAAGCCGAGGCGCGCGAAGTTGTACTCCGCGAGCTCGATGTCGCGGCTCTCCGCGATCTCGAAGCCGAGCGACGCGAAGACGTCGAGCAATTCCTCGATGGTCTTCGAGATCGGGTGCTGGCCGCCGATCGGGGGCGCGCGCCCCGGGACGGACACGTCGAGCCGCGGGCCGGTGAGCTCCGCCTCTCGGAGCGCCCGCGCGAGCGCGATCCGGCGCGCCTCGAAGCGGTCCGCGATCGCCTGCTTCACCTGGTTCGCGCGCTGTCCGAGGTCCTTGCGGCGGTCGCCCGGCAGCTTCGGCATCAGCTTGAGCAGGCCCGTCAGCCGACCGCTCGGGCCGACGAGCTTCGCGTTGGCGGCGCGGAGCGCGTTCTCGTCCGCGCACGCGTCGAAGACGTGGGCCGCGTCGTCACCGAGCGCGACGAGCCCTCCCTCGAATTCCTCCACGACGTCCGACATGACGACCTCGCTCCACGAAGACGCGCCAAGAAAAGCGAAGACCCCGGCCTGCGTGGACAAGCCGGGGCGTTCGGTTCCGTGCGGGCTCGGCTCAGCGCGTCGCGTCGACGACGGCCTTGAAGCCACCCGGATCGCGCAGCGCGAGGTCCGCGAGGATCTTGCGATCCAGGCCGATCTCGGCCGCGCGCAGCTTGCACACGAGCTTGCTGTAGCTGATCCCGAGGGCGCGCGCGCCCGCGTTGATGCGGGCGATCCAGAGCCTGCGGAACGCGCGCTTCTTCTCGCGGCGATGGCGGTAGGCGTCCTGCCAGCCGCTGCGCACCTGCTCCTGGGCGTCGGTGAAGATCCGGCCGCGGGCGCTGTAGTAGCCCGAGGCGTTCTTGAGCATCCGGTTGCGGCGACGACGCGCCTTGAAACCACGTTTTGCGCGGGGCATCTCGGTCCTCCTCAGCGGCCGTAGGGCAGAAGGCGCTTGACGAGCGCCTCGTGGCTCGGGGCGATGAGCGAGTGCTTGCGCAGCCGGCGCAGGCGGTTCGCGCTCTTGCCGCGCATCATGTGGCTCAGGCCGGCCGAGCCGCGCCGGACGTGGCCGGAGCCGGTGATCCAGCAGCGCTTCTTCGTGCCGCTGTGGGTCTTCATCTTGGGCATCGAACGAATCCTCCACTTGGGAAGCGACGAGCGCCTGCGCGCTCGCCGAACGCTGGGACCAGCCAGGGGTGCCTCGCGGTCCAGCGCGGGGGAGCGGAGGTGTAGATGCGCGCCGCGCGCTCGTCAAGCGAGCTGGGCCCGACCTGACCAGGAGCGCTCGAGGCGCGCGCGCCGACCCACGCGCGAGCCCCGATCGGTGCCGCGACGCGGATCTCGACACCCGCGCGGCCGTGCGTCAATTGAGGCCGCTCATGCCGACGCGCAGCTTCCTCGAGGCGCTCCACGAGGCCCCCATCGTCTTCGACGGCGCGATGGGGACGCTCCTCTACGAGCGGGGCGTCCTCTACACCCAGAGCTTCGACGCGCTCTGCCTGAGCCGCGAGGCGCTCGTGCGCCAGGTCCACGAGGACTACCTCAAGGCGGGCGCGCAGGTCCTCCAGACCAACACGTTCGGCGCGAACCGCGTGCGGCTCGCGGCCCACAACCTCGAGAAAGAGCTCGTCGCGATCAACCGCGCGGGGGTGCGGATCGCGCGCGAGGTCGCGGACACGAAGGGCGCGTTCGTCGCCGGCTGCATGGGGCCGACCGGGCTCCTCCTGAAGAGCGTCGCCGAGCACGAGCTCGGCACGATCTCCGAGGTCTTCCGCGAGCACGCGGAGGCCTTGCTCGTCGCGCCGGACGACGCGCCGCGCGTCGATCTCGTGATCCTCGAGACCTTCCGGCAGACCGAGGAGATCCACCGCGCGCTCGACGCGGTGCGCGAGGTGATGGCGAGTCTCCCCGAGGCGCGCCGCGTCCCGATCGTCGCGTCGGTGTCCTTCGACAGCTTCGGGACGATGGCCGACGGGCTCGCGCCCGCCGAGGTGGCCAAGCGCCTCGCGAGCTGGGGCGCCGACGCCATCGGCGTGAACTGCGCGGACGGCCCCGCGGGGGTCTACGAGTCGGCGATCCACATGCTCGACGCCGGCCTCCCCGTCATCGCGCAGCCGAACGCGGGGCTCCCGCACCGCGTCGATGGGCGCTTCGCGTACATGGCGACGCCCGACTACTTCCTCGTCTACGCGCGGCGCATGCTCAAGGCGGGCATCCGCGGCATCGGCGGCTGCTGCGGCACGACGCCCGAGCACATCCGGCAGATGGCGTCGTCGGTCCGCATGCTCGCGGCGACGATGGACGAGGAGCCGCGCGACGAGCGCGAGGACTCGCTCCGGCCGCCGCCGATCGCCGAGGGCGTGCGCGTCGTCCCGCTCGCGGAGAAGGGGCCGCTCGGCGCGAAGCTCGCGTCCAAGCGCCACTTCGTCGTCTCGGTCGAGGTGAACCCGCCCGCGGGGCTCTCGCTCGATCGCGCGCTCGAGGCGGCGCGGCTGCTCCGCGACGGGGGCGTGGACGTGATCAACGTCGCCGACGGCGCGCGCGCCACGGCGCGCATGGGCAATTTCGCGCTCTGCCACCGCATCCAGGAGCAGCTCGGGATGCCGGCCCTGATGCACGTGACGACGCGCGATCGCAACGTGCTCGGCCTCGTCGCGCACCTGCTCGGCTGCCACGAGCTCGGCGTCCACGACCTCGTGGTCGTCACGGGCGATCCGCCGAAGATGGGCGACTTCCCCGACGCGACGGCGGTCTACGACCTCGACTCGATCGGCCTCCTGCGGCTCGTCGACGGCCTCAACCGAGGCTTCGATCCGGGCGGCAAGCCCCTCGGCGGCGCGACGCGCTTCCTCGCGGCGACGGGCGCGGAGCCCGCGGCGCAGGACTACGAGCGGGAGATCCGGCGCCTGCGGCAGAAGGTCGAGGCGGGCGCGGAATTCGTGATGACGCAGCCGGTCTACGATCCCGACGTGCTCGAGCGCTTTCTCCGCGACGTCGCGGACCTCGAGGTTCCCGTCGTCGTCGGCATCCTTCCTCTCGCGAGCTACAAGAACGCCGAATTCCTCCACAACGAGGTGCCCGGCATGAGCGTCCCCTTGGCGATCCGCGAGCGGATGCACAAGGCGGGGCAGGGCGAGGCGGGCCGCGCGGAGGGGATCGCGATCGCGCGCGAGATGCTCGCCGCGGTGAAGGATCGCGTGGCGGGCGCCTACATCATGCCCCCGCTCGGCCGCTACGAGCTCGCGCTCCGCGTCATCGAGGGGATCGTGCGATGAGCCCGCGATCGGCCGCGATCGCGCTCCTCGCGCTCTTCGGCGCGATGCTCGTCGGCTGTGGCGGCGCGCGGTGCCCGGCGCCGACCTTGCGCTTCGGTGAGGCGCGTCGCCTGCTCCACCATCACGAGCGGCTGCTCGCGTGGGCGGAGAACCTCCGCGCCGAGGCGCGGGTCGATCGCCGCGAGGCGGGCGCGCCGGCCGAGCGCGCGCGCGTCCGGGGCACGGTGCTGATGCTCGCCGAGCGGCCCGATCGCGTGCGCTTCGACGCGATGACGCAGTTCGGGCCGGTGGCCACGCTGACGAGCGACGGCGCGAGCTTCGCGCTCATGGACCTCCAGGAGAACCGCTTCTTCGTCGGCCCCTCGTGCGCCGAGAACATCGCGCTCCTGCTCGGCATCCCGATGGAGGCCGAGGACCTCGGGCGGGTGCTCTTCGGCGAGGCGCCGCTCGTCCCCGCGGAGGAGGACGACGTCGCCTGCGAGGGCGGGAGCTACGTCGTGCGCCTTCGCGCCGACGACGGACGCCTCGAGACGCTCCGCTACGAGGTGCGCGAGGCCGACGTCGAGGCCCGGCCGGACGAGCAGCGCCTGCGCCTGCGCGAGCTCACCGTGGCGGATCCCGACGGCGCGGTCTCGCTCCACGTCGAGTGGGGCGATCATCGCTTCGTCGCGGATCCGAGGAGCGAGGCGAGCCCGCGCGAGGGCGTGATGCTGCCGTTCCGCGTCCGCGTCGAGCTGCCCCGACGCGGCATCGACACGCTCGTCCGCTTCGACGCGATCGAGATCAACGTCGCGCTGCCGAGCGGTGTCTTCTCGCAGCGGCCGCGCCCAGGGCTCGCCGTCGAGCCGGTGGAGTGCGGCGGGACGTGATCCGACGCGAGTGCGCTACGCTCGGCGCGTGAGCTTCGCCCTCCGCGTCCGCGGGCTCGTCACGACGTTCGCCACCGACGAGGGGGAGGTGCGCGCGGTCGATGGCGTCTCGCTCGACCTCGAGGCGGGCCGGACGCTCGGCCTCGTCGGCGAGAGCGGCTGCGGCAAGAGCGTGACGGCGCTCTCGATCATGGGCCTGCTCCCCGCGCCGTCGGCCTTCGTCGAGGAGGGGGCGATCGAGCTCGCGACGAGCGCCGGGATCCGCGAGCTCGTCGGGCTCGACGAGGGCGCGCTCTCGCGGCTTCGGGGGCGCGAGCTTGCGATGATCTTCCAGGACCCGATGAGCTCGCTGAACCCGATGATGACGATCGGGGCGCAGCTCGAGGAGGGGCTCCTCGCGCACCCCGCCCGGGCGGGCGGGCGGCTCGACCGCGGGGGCGCGCGCGCGCGGGCGATCGCGCTCCTGCGCAAGGTGGGGATCCCGGCGCCCGAGGAGCGCGTGGATGCGTATCCGCACCAGCTCTCGGGCGGGATGCGCCAGCGGGTGATGATCGCGATGGCCATCGCGTGCGAGCCGCGCGTGCTCGTCGCCGACGAGCCGACGACGGCCCTCGACGTCACGATCCAGGCGCAGGTGCTCGCGCTGCTCCGCGCGCTCCGTGACGAGCTCGGCATGGCCCTCCTCCTCATCACGCACGACCTCGCCGTCGTCGCGGAGGTCGCGGACGAGGTCGCGGTCATGTACGCCGGCCAGATCGTCGAGCGAGGGCCGACCCGGAGGGTGCTCGAGGAGCCGCTCCACCCGTACACGCGAGGCCTCGTCCGCTCGATTCCGTCGCGGGCCTTCGCGCGCCCGCTGACGAGCGAGGAGCGGAGGCGCCTGCGCCTGCCGACGATCCCCGGGACGGTGCCGCCGCTCGGGCGCTGGCCCGACGGCTGTCGCTTCGCGGATCGATGCGCCTTCGCGACGCCGCGCTGCCGCGAGGAGGCGCCGAGGCTCGCCGGCCACGCACGAGGCGGCGAGGTGGCGTGCTTCGAGGTCGATCGCGTCCTCATGGCGGAGCGCGAGGAGCGCGCGGAGCTGGGCCCGTGAGCGCGCTCCTCGAGGTGCGCGGGCTCGTGAAGGACTTCGCGAGCGGCGGGCTCCTCGGCGGCGCGCGCCGCGTCGTGCGCGCCGTCGACGACGTCTCGTTCGAGGTGGCCGCGGGCGAGACGCTCGGCGTCGTCGGCGAGAGCGGCTCCGGCAAGACGACGCTCGGCAAGCTCGTCCTCGGCCTGCTCCCGGCGACGGCGGGCACCGTCTCCTTCGCTGGGCGCGACGTCCTCTCCTCGCGCGGCGACGCCCTCGTGGCGCTCCGGCGCGAGATGCAGGTCGTCTTCCAGGATCCGACGAGCGCGCTGAACCCGCGGCTCACGGTGGGCGACGCCGTGCGCGAGCCGCTCGCGGTCCACCGGATCGTCCCGCCGAGCGAGCGCGAGGATCGGCTCCGCTCCCTCTTTCGGCGCGTCGGCCTCCAGGACGAGCACCTCGCGCGCTTCCCGCACGAGCTCTCCGGGGGGCAGCGCCAGCGCGTCGTCATCGCGCGCGCGCTCGCGCTCTCGCCGCGCTTCGTCGTCTGCGACGAGCCCGTCGCGGCGCTCGACGTCTCGGTCCAGGCGCAGGTCGTGAACCTGCTCCGCGACCTCTCGGACGAGCTCGGCCTCGCCTACCTCTTCGTCGCGCACGACCTCTCGGTCGTCCGCGTCGTGAGCCAGCGGATCGCCGTCATGTACCTCGGCCGCGTCGTCGAGCTCGCGCAGACGGAGGCGCTCCACGCGAGCCCGCTCCACCCCTACACGCAGGCGCTCCTCGCGGCCGTGCCCTCGGTCGAGCGCCGCGGCGATGGCGCGCAGAGGCCCGCGCTCGCGGGCGAGCCGCCGAGCCCCTCCGACCCGAAGAGCCGCGTGGGCTGCGGCTTCGCGCCGCGCTGCCCGATCGCCCGGCAGGGCCTCTGTGACGTGAAGCGCCCCGAATTGCGCGAGATCGAGCGCGACGGCGTGAAGCGCCTCGTCGCGTGTCACCTCGCCTGACGGCGCGCCTCGCGCGGCGTGATCCCTCACGCGGGGTGCGCCGGCTCGGCGTGGAGGAGGGCTGGAAGCCTCCACGGCGAGGAAGGGAGAGCACGAGTCAGGGGTAGGGATTCGTGCCGTGAGCGGGGCTGTGGCGGGCCGGAGGCAGGCTCACCCGATCGCCGCGCGCGCCTCCTCGGGGCTCACGAGCCCCTGCTTCACCAGCTCGCGCAGGTGCATCTCGAAGGTCTGCATCATGTAGGGGTGGGCGCCGCGCTCCATCACGTCCTTGAGCGGCGGGTTGCCCTCGGGCTTGCGGAGCGTCTCGCGCGCCGTGCCCGTGACGACGAGGATCTCCGCGGCGAGCACCATGCCGCCGTCGGTGGCGGGGAGCAGGCGCTGGGCGACGATCGCCTTCAGGTTGTCGGCGAAGCGCTCGCGCGTCTCCTGGACGGCGTCGCCGGCGAGCGCGAGCACGCGGCCGATCGTGCGCGAGACGTCGGGCGTGTGGAGCGTCGAGAGGACGAGGTGCCCCGTCTCGGCGGCCTTGAGCGCGATGTCCATCGTCTCCTCGTCGCGGATCTCGCCGACGAGGATCACGTCCGGATCCTGGCGGAGCGCGGCGCGCAGCGCGGGCGCGAAGGCCGGCGTGTCGATGCCCACCTCGCGCTGCGAGACGGCGCCGAGCGCGTCCGTGTGGAGGAACTCGACGGGGTCCTCGATCGTGACGATGTGGACGCGGCGGGTCTGGTTGATGACGTCGATCAGCGCCGCGAGCGTCGTCGACTTGCCGTTGCCCGCCGCGCCGACGACGAGGACGAGGCCTCGCTCGAGCGTCGCGAACGAGGCGACGACCGGCGGCACGCCGAGCGTCTCGAAGCTGGGGATGACGAGCGGGATCGAGCGCATGGCGATCGCGATCGTGCCGCGCTGTCGGTAGAGGTTGACGCGGTAGCGCCCGACGCCCGGAACCGAGTAGCTCGTGTCGAGCTCCTGGAGCTCGTCGAGCGAGCCCTTGTAGCGCGAGCGCTTGATGATCGGCTCGGCGAGGTCGCGGGTGTGCTGGGGGAGGAGCTTGTCGCCCTGGAGGTAGTGCAGATCGCCCGAGACGCGGAAGGCCGGGGGCTGCCCGACCTTCAGGAGCACGTCGCTCGCGTTGTACTGCTGGCCCTTGCGGAGGAGCGAGTGGAGCGTCGATTCGTCCATGTCGAGCCGAGCTTACCAGGCTCGCTCGGCGACCCGAGGGCTCACAGCCCTCAGCGGAGGGGCTGCCCCAGCCCCTCCCTCACGCCAAATGGATCGGCGTGAGCCTCCCTCCCGCCGAGCCAGCGAGCCTCTGCGGGGCGCACCTCGTCGAGCGAGGCGCGCTGTCAGCGAGGCTCGCGCCGCCTCACGACGATCGTGTTCATGTGCTCGCTCTGCTCGAAGCGGCGCCGATACGCGTTCGCCTCGGCCATCGTCTCGAAGGGGCCGATGCGCACGCGAAACATCGTCCCGCGCCCCTCCACCTCGGCTTGCATGACGAAGGCGCGGTGGCCACGCGCGCGCAGCCCCTCCGCGAACGCCTGCGCGCCGTCGGGGCTGTCGTACGAGATCACCTGGATGGTGATGTCCCCGTCGTGGCCCTCGCGCGCCACGTCCGTCACGCGGGCGCTCGGGAACGCGCTCTGGACGAGGGCGTCGGTGCGCGCGGCGCGGACGATCGCGTCCCCCTCGGTCGCCGCCACGGCGGCGGGGAGCATCTCCGGGATGTGGGCGACCTGGACGGGCACCGGCGCCGGCGCCGGCAGGATCGCGGGCGGAGCCGGGGCCTCGTCGTAGGGGAGGGGATCGAGGTGAGCCGCCTCGGCCGCCGCGGCCGCGAGTGCCGCCGCGATCTCCGGCGGATCCTCGGTGAGCTGCTCGGGGAAGCTCAGCGCGACGCGGTCCACGACGGGAGCGGGCGCGGCCTCGGGCGCCTCGACGCGATCGAGGCGCGCGATCGCGTCGAGGCGGCTCAGCGGATCGCTCGCGTCGGCGCTCGGCTCGGGGCTCCCCGCGGGGGCGAGCTGGAAGCACAAGGCCACGATGAGGAGGCTCGTCATCCCCAAGGCGATCCCGTAGAGGCCCCAACGCTGGAGCGTTCCGTCGCGCTCGTCGGCCTCTTCGCGGATGAGGTTCAGGTCTCGCATCGCGCCGTCCATGACTTCCTCCAGGGGTTCGAGGACCACCTGTACGGTCATGTAAGACATGTGCGGATCCGGAGCAAAAAAACGCATCTTCGCCCCCCACCTGTCTTCGGTGGGGGCGAGTCCTCGAGCAGCGGCACGTCCGCGGCGCGTCGAGCGCGGCGATCAGGGCGCGTCGGGGACGACCACGGTGGTGTGTTGGCCGCCGTCGGTGCCGGCCATCTGCCAGATCTCGATCGTCTCGCCGGAGGCGGCCTGGACGCGGAGCCGATAGTCGCCCACCCCGCTGGCGCGGCCGATCACGCCCTCGTCGCGATCGAGGTCGAGCGCGAGGACATAGGCGTCGGCGAGCGCGCTCCCTCGGATCTCGACGAAGCCGTCCGCCGCGGGCGCGGAGACGAGCGCCGTCGGCGGCGGGAGCGGGAGCGTCGGCCCGAAGCAGCCCTCGGACGCGGCGACGAGAGCGAGGAGGAGGAGGGTGGCCGTGAGGCGGGCGGCGCGAGGCATGCTGGCTCCTTCGAGAACCGTGACAGCAAGGAGCGGGCCTCGCGAGCGAAATCGGGGGTTCGAGCGGCGCGGCGACCCGGAGCGTCAACTCGGTTGGCGCTGGCCGCGGGCCTCGTACGCGCGCACACGCGCGCGTGAGCGGCCGTGGCGCGTGTGATAGCGTGCCGCCGCCTCCGCCCGGCAGCACGCCGCGTGGGCGCTCGAGGAGCTCAAGGAAGATGGCTTCACCCCAGGTCGTTCCGGTCCCGATCGATGACGAGATGGTCTCGTCGTACCTCGCGTACTCGATGAGCGTCATCGTCGGCCGGGCGATCCCCGACGTCCGCGACGGGCTCAAGCCGGTCCATCGCCGCGTCCTCTACTCGATGCACGAGCAGGGCGTCCGCTCCAGCTCCGCCTACAAGAAGTCCGCGCGCATCGTCGGCGACGTCCTCGGCAAGTACCACCCGCACGGGGACGCGGCCGTGTACGAGGCCCTCGTCCGGATGGCGCAGGACTTCTCGCTCCGCTATCCGCTCGTCGACGGTCAGGGGAACTTCGGTTCCGTCGACGGCGATCCCCCGGCGGCGATGCGCTACACGGAGGTGCGGATGGCGAAGATCGCCGCCGACCTCCTCGCGGACATCGAGAAGGAGACCGTCGATTTTCGCCCGAATTTCGACGACTCGGAGCTCGAGCCGAGCGTGCTCCCGAGCCGCGTGCCGAACCTGCTCGTCAACGGCAGCTCCGGCATCGCGGTCGGCATGGCGACCAACATCCCGCCGCACAACCTGCGCGAGATCGTCGACGCGACCATCCGGATCATCCGCGATCCGTCGATCGGGATCGACGCGCTGATGGTCGACGACGACGAGCTCCTCGGCGTGCGCGGCCCGGACTTCCCGACCGCCGGCTTCGTCTACGGGACCTCGGGCATCCGCCAGTACTTCCACACCGGCCGCGGGCGCGTCGTGATGCGAGCGCGCGCGAGCGTCGAGCCGATGCCGGGCAAGAGCGATCGCGAGCTCATCGCGATCACCGAGATCCCCTACCAGGTCAACAAGGCCGAGCTCGTGAAGAAGATCGCGGAGCTCGTGCGTGAGAAGCGCGTCGAGGGCGTGAGCGAGCTGCGCGACGAGTCGAGCCGCGAGGGGATGCGGATCGTCATCGAGCTCAAGCGCGACGTGCCCGGTCAGATCGTCCTCAACCAGCTCTATCAGCTCACGGCGCTCCAGAGCACTTTCGGCGTCACGAACCTCGCGATCGTCAACGGGCAGCCGCAGGTCTTGAACCTGAAGCAGACGCTCGAGCAGTTCATCGCGCACCGGCGCGAGGTCGTCACGCGTCGCACGCGCTTCGATCTGCGCCAGGCCCTCGCGCAGCGCGAGATCGTCGAGGGCCTCGGGATGGCGATCACCGAGGTCGATCTCGTGATCCGGACGATCCGCGAGTCGAACGATCCCGACGAGGCGCGCGAGCGCCTCATGCGGCTGCCGCTCCGCGGCCTCGAGGCGTTCGTACGGCGCGCGGGGCGGCCCGAGGAGGAGATCGCGCGCGCCAAGGAGCGCGGGGAGTACTTCCTCAGCGAGCGGCAGGCGAAGGCGATCCTCGAGATGCGGCTCTCGCGCCTCACGGGCCTCGAGCGGGAGAAGCTCGCGGCGGAGTACGGCGAGCTCTCGGACCTCATCGCTCGCCTCGAGGCGATCCTCGCGAGCGAGGCGCTCCTCTTGGACGTGATCGTGGCGGAGCTCCGCGAGGTCCGCGAGAAGTACGGCGACGCGCGCCGCACGGAGATCGTGCACGCGGACGGCGACATCTCGATGGAGGACCTCATCGCCAACGAGCCGATGGCGGTGACCGTCACCCACGGCGGCTACGTGAAGCGGACGCCGCTCACGGAGTACCGCGCGCAGGGCCGCGGCGGCAAGGGCGCGCGCGCCGCGGAGCTGAAGGAGGAGGACTTCGTCACCTCGCTCTTCGTCGCGAACGCGCACAGCGACCTCGTCTTCTTGAGCGACAAGGGGCGCGCGTACACGAAGAAGGTCTACGAGATCCCGCAGGGGAGCCGCGCGGCGCGGGGGCGCCACGTCAACAACCTGCTCGGCTTCGACGCGCAAGCGAACGAGCGCGTGAAGGCGATCGTCCCGGTCGAGGACTACGGCGACGACAAGTACCTGCTCACCCTCACGCGCCGCGGGACGGTGAAGCGCACGGCGCTCTCGGCGTACGCGAGCATCCGGGTGAGCGGCATCATCGCGGTCCAGATCGACGAGGGCGACGAGCTGCTCGCGGCGCGGGTCGTCGCCGACAAGAGCGAGGTGCTGATCGGGACGGCGCGCGGGATGTCGATCCGCTTCGACGTCTCCGACGTGCGGCCGATGGGCCGCGACACGCGGGGCGTGCGCGGGATCGATCTGCGCGAGGGCGACGTCGCGATCGGCATGGACGTCATCGAGGATCTCGCGACCCAGCAGGTGCTCTGCATCAGCGCGAACGGCTACGGCAAGCGCACGCCGCTGCTCAGGTCGGCCGGGAGCGGCCCGGAGGAGGGCGACGACGCGCGTCCGAGCGATCCGCCGCCCTCGCCCGACGAGGGGAGCGGCGAAGAGCGGGCGAGCTGGCGCAAGCAGAGCCGCGGCGGCATCGGCGTCCTCGCGATGGACGCCTCGGAGCGCAACGGCGACCTCGTCTCGCTCAGGGTCGTCCGCCCCGAGGATCAGATCATGGTCATCACGAGCGGCGGGCAGATCATCCGGACGCACGTGAGCCAGGTCCGCGAGGCCGGGCGCAACACCCAGGGCGTGCGCGTCCTGCGCGTGAGCGAGGGCGAGCGCGTCGTCGCCGTCGAGCCCGTGGCGGACGACGATACGGCGGCGAGCGACCCCTCGGACGCCCCGCGGCCGGACGACGCGCCCCCTTCGGGCTCCGAGCCACCGGCCGCTTGAGCGCACGAGGTGATGACGTCGCCGATCGCGCGCTCGGCCGAGGTGCGCGATCACGTGCGTCGGCAATTCACGTCCGCGGCCCACGGCTGGGTGTGGGCGCTCCCCGCGCAGGTGAGCCGCTGGATCGATCGCGAGCTCGATCACGTCGAGGCCGCGCTTCGATCGGAGGGTCGATGAACGCCGGCGACTTCGATACGCTCGGGATCGGACGATGACTTCGGAGCGCGTGCTCGGGATCGACCTCGGGACGACCAACTCGGCCGTCGGCCTCGCCGACGGAACGCGGGTCCGCGTGCTCGCGGACGCGGAGGGCAACCGCCTCGTCCCCTCGGTGGTCTCGTTCCATCCGCAGGGCGACGTCCTCGTCGGCTACCCCGCGCGCGAGCGGCGCCTGATCGACGCGAAGAACACGATCTACTCCGTCAAGCGGCTGATCGGTCGGCCCTTCGACTCCGAGGAGGTCGCGCGGGCGCGCTCGCGCTTCGCGTTCGACATCGTCGAGGGGCCGAACCACGGCGTCGCGGTGTGCGCGCGGGGGCAGACCTTCTCGCTCCCCGAGATCAGCGCCTTCGTGCTGCGGGAGGTGCGGCAGATCGCCGAGCAGGCGATCGGCGAGGAGTGTTCGCGCGCGGTCATCACGGTGCCCGCGAACTTCAACGAGCTGCAGCGCGCGGCGACGAAGGCGGCGGGGAAGGTCGCTGGGCTCGAGGTGTTGCGGATCCTCAACGAGCCGACGGCCGCGGCGCTCGCGTACGGCTACGGCCAAGGTGGGGCGGGCGCGCGCCGCGAGCGGCTGGCGATCTACGACTTCGGGGGCGGCACGTTCGACGTCACGCTGCTCGAGCTCACGGACGGGATCTTCGAGGTGATCGGGACGGCCGGCGACACCTTCCTCGGCGGTGACGACGTCGACCTCCTCGTCGCGGAGGAGATGGCGAACGCCTTCCTCGCGCACCATCGCTTCGATCCGCGCGCCGATCCGCAGGCGTTCGAGCGGCTCACCGCGGCGGCCGAGTGGTCCAAGTGCCAGCTCACGACGGAGCCCGAGGTCCACGTCCGGATCGAGGAGCTCGCCCACGGCGCGGGCGGGCAGTCCCTCGATCTGACCTTCAGCCTCTCGCGCGCGGCCCTCGAGAACCTCGCGCGGCCGCTCATCGAGCGCACGCTGATCGTCTGCGACGCGGCGTTCAAGACGGCCGGCATCACGGCGACACAGCTCGACGGCGTCATCCTCGTCGGAGGCTCGACGCGCATGCCGCTCGTGCGCTCGATGGTGAAGCACTACTTCGGCCTCGAGCCGCGGGTGAGCATCGATCCCGATCTCGTCGTCGCGCAGGGGGCCGCGCTCCAGGGCTACGTCCTTCGAGCGGATCGCGGCTCGCTCCCGCCGAGCAAGCCGCTCGCGCGCGTCGCGCTCCGCAAGGCCGCGCTCGCCGAGCCCGAGCGCCGCGCGCGACGCCACGCGATCGTCGAGGAGATCGCCGCCGCGCGGCCGAAGCAGCCGGCGTTCGCGCCGAGGCCGCCGCCTCCTCCGCTGCCTCGGCCCGCGCCGCCGAGCCCGAGCGCGCCGCCGGCGTCGACGCGCTCGGTGCCGCCGCCGCTCCGCGCGCCGCGTCCGCTTGCGCAGGCGCCAGCGGTGGCTCCCCCGCCCACGGCTCAGGCGGGACCGAGCGTGGAGCGGGCTCCTATCGTCGCGGTGGGGGTCGCGATGGGGGGCGCCGAGGATCGCGCGGCGCGTGGGCACGATGCCGACGCGGTCGCGCCGCCGGCGTACCCGACCCCGCTCGGGCCCGCGGGCGGCGCCCCGGCGCCGCTCCCCCTCCCCACGCCGCTCGAGCCGCTCCCGAGCCTCTTCGACGACGTGCCCTCGAGCGCCGCACCCTTCGGCGACGCGCCGGCGCTCGCGCCGTCGCTCGGCGCGCGCTCCTCGCCGCCCTTCGCGGCCCCTCCCGTCGCCGACGCGGGCGAGATCGTCGGCCGCGGAGGGATGATGCCGCTCCTGCTCGACGTCACCCCGCACACCCTCGGGGTCGAGACCGTCGGCGGCTACTGCGAGGTGATCGTCCGTCGGAACGCGGCGATCCCGGTCGAGCAGACGCGGGTCTTCACGACGGCGAGCGATGGGCAGAGCGAGGTCTGCGTGCGCATCGTGCAGGGCGAGTCGCGCCGGCTCGAGGAGAACGAGCTGCTCGGCGAGGTGATCCTGGGCGGGCTGCGATCGGAGCGTCGCGGGCAGGCGCAGGTCGCGGTCACCTTCGTGATGGATGCGAACGGGACGCTCGCGGTCAGCGCGAGGGACATCGCGTCGGGGCGCGTGCAGTCGACGCGGATTCAGCTCGTCGGCGACGTCTCGGAGGCGGAGATCGAGCGGATGCGCGAGCGTCAGAGCCAGGCGCTCGGCGCCTGAGCGCTGGCCGGGAGGAATCGAGGTGGCGGACGACAGGCTGGATCTCCTCGACTACTACGAGCTGCTCCGCGTCGAGCCGAGCGCGTCGACCGAGCGTATCCGCGAGGCGTTCCACGACTTCGCGAGGCGCTACCACCCCGATCGTCACGCGAGCGCCCCTCCCGAGCTGCAAGAGCGCGCCGCGCAGATCTACCGGCGCGGGGCGGAGGCCTACCGGGTCCTCACGCAGCCCGAGCAGCGCAGGCGCTACGACGCGCTCGTCGAGGGCGGCAAGCTCCGCTACGAGGAGCCGCCGGCGACGGCGGCGCGCGCGCCGGTCGGCTCGGACGCGGAGGTGCGTGCTCGAACGCCCCGCGCGCTGCCGTTCGTCCAGAAGGCGCTCGACGCGGAGAGGCGCGGCGCGTCGTCACAGGCGAAGCTCAATTTCGAGCTTGCGCTCCGCTACGAGCCCGACAACGAGCCCCTTCGGCGTCGCTACGAGGCGCTCCTCGAGGCGATGAAGAGATGAGCCCAGCCACGCCGCTCTCGACGCGCGAGCGCGCCGCGGCTCCGGGCGCGGCCCCAGCGGGCGCTCGTCCGCGCCGCGGGCGTCGTCGATGGGCGTTTCGCGCCGCCCTGCTAGGGTCGGGCTCATGACGCGGCGAGCCAGCCACAGGCGCGAGACCGACGAGACGAGGATCGAGGTGGAACTCGATCTCGACGGCGTCGGCGACGGCCGGATCAGCACCCCGATCCCGTTCCTCTCCCACATGATCGCGCAGCTCGCGCGACACGGCCTCTTCGATCTGCGCGTCGAGGCGAGCGGGGACGTGGAGATCGACGGCCACCACACGACCGAGGATCTGGGCATCGTGATCGGCCGGGCGTTCGCCGACGCGCTGGGCGAGCGGCGCGGCATTCGCCGCTACGGGCACGCGACCCTGCCGATGGACGAGGCGCGCGCGAGCTGCACCGTCGATCTCTCGGGGCGCCCGTTCTTCGTCTTCGAGGTGCCCTTGCCGAAGGCGAAGGTGGGCGACTTCGACGTCGAGCTCGCGGAGGTCTTCTTCGAGGCGTTCGCGCGGAGCGCCCGCGTGAACCTTCACCTCGAGCTGCATCGAGGCGAGAACCTCCACCACATCGTCGAGGTCTGCTTCAAGGCGTTCGCGCGCGCGCTGCGCGCCGCCACGGAGCTCGACCCACGCGCGGGCGGGGCCGTCCCCTCGACGAAGGGGACGCTCGTCGGATGAGGCAGGTCGTCGTCGCGGATCTCGGCGTCGGGAACCTGAGGAGCGTCGCGCGGGCGCTCGAGCGCGCCGGGGCGAGCGTCGAGGTCTCGAGCGAGCCCGAGCGGATCGCGAAGGCCGAGCGGCTCGTCGTGCCGGGGCAGGGGCACTTCGCGGACGCGGCGAGCGCGATGGCGGGCCCGATCGGCGCGGCGACGCGCGCCCTCATCGCCTCCGGCCGGCCCTACCTCGGCCTCTGCCTCGGCCTCCAGATCCTCTTCGACGAGAGCGAAGAGGCGCCGGGACGCCCAGGGCTCGGTGTCTTCGGGGGGAGCGTCGCTCGCCTCCGGGACGGCCTCTCCATCGCGAGCCCACGCGGGCGCTCGGAGCGTCGCAAGGTGCCCCACATGGGCTGGAACGAGGTCCGGAGCGCGCACCCGATGCTCCCGGCCGCGGCGTGGTTCTACTTCGTCCACGCCTACCACGCGGTCCCGAGCGATCCCTCCGTGATCGTCGCGACGGCCGAGTATGGTGAGCCCTTGGTCGCGGGGGTCGCGCGGGACAACGTCCTCGCGCTCCAGTTCCATCCCGAGAAGTCCGCGCGCTCGGGCGCGCTGGTGCTCGAGGCGTTCGTACGAGGTGGCCCATGACGCTCGAGCTCATCCCGGCGATCGATCTGCTCGAGGGGCGCGTCGTCCGCCTCGAGCGCGGCGACTACGAGCGGGTGACGGTCTACGCGGACGACGCGATCGAGGAGGCGCGCCGCTTCCGCGACGCGGGCGCGACGCGGCTGCACGTCGTCGATCTCGAGGGGGCGCGGACCCGGGGAGACGCGATCCGAGGCGCGAGCTCGCAGCACGCGCTCGTCGAGCGGATCGTCCGTGAGACGTCGCTGGCGGTGCAGGTCGGCGGTGGGATCCGCGACGCGGAGGTGGGGCGACGCTGGCTCGACGCGGGGGCCGCGCGCGTCGTCGTGGGGACGGCGGTGATCCGTGAGCCCGCGTGGGTGGCGGGGCTCGCGCGGGAGCGATCCGCGAGCGTCGTCGCGGCGCTCGACGCTCGCGGGGGTGAGATCCAGATCGCCGGCTGGCGCGAGGGGAGCGGGCGGGCCGTCCACGACGTGGCGCGTGGCTGCGACGCGTGGGGCGTCGCCGCGATCCTGTTCACGGACATCGAGCGCGACGGGATGCGGACGGGGCCGGCGATCGAGGCGACGGCCGCCCTCCAGGCGGAGGTCCGCGCGACCGTCATCGCGTCGGGCGGGATCGCGACGCTCGGCGACCTCGAGGCGCTCGCGCGAAGGGGGATCCGCGCGGCCGTGTCGGGGCGCGCGCTCTATGAAGGCGCGATCGATTTCGGCGCGGCCGTGCGCCGCCTCGCGGAGCTCGGCTGATGCTCGCGCGTCGCGTGATCCCCTGCCTCGACGTCAAGGACGGTCGCGTGGTCAAGGGCGTGCGCTTCGTGGAGCTGCGCGACGCGGGCGATCCCGTCGAGAGCGCGCTCCGCTACGATCGCGAGGGCGCGGACGAGGTGACGTTCCTCGACATCGGCGCGTCGATCGAGGGGCGCGGGACGCTGCTCGACGTCGTCGAGAGGACGGCGGCGTCCCTCACCGTCCCGCTCACGGTCGGCGGCGGCGTGCGCTCGATCGAGGACGCGCGCGCGCTCCTCTGGGCTGGCGCGGACAAGATCGCGATCAACAGCGCGGCGCTCGCGGAGCCCGGGCTGATCGATCGCGTCGCGAGCACCTTCGGGAGCCAGGCGCTCGTCGTCGCGATCGACGCGCGGAGGGACGCAGGCGGCTGGACGGTCTTCTCGCACGGCGGGAGCCGGAGCACCGGACGCGACGCGCGCGCGTGGGCGAGCGAGGTCGCTCGGCGAGGCGCTGGCGAGATCCTGATCACCAGCATGGACCGCGATGGAACACGCGACGGCTACGACGTCGCGCTCGTCCGCTCGATCGTCGACGTCGTCGCCGTCCCCGTGATCGCGTCGGGGGGCGTCGGGAGCCTCGCGCACTTCCTCGAGGGGATCGAGGAGGGTGGCGCGGACGCGGTCCTCGCGGCCTCGGTCTTCCACGAGGGCCGCTTCGCGATCCGCGACGTGAAGGCGTACCTCGCTGATCACCTCGTCCCCGTCCGACCCACGGCGAGCCTCGGGTTGCCCGAGCGCGAGGTCGAGCGATGATGCGGGCCGCTTCCCGAGGAGACCGATGAGCGAATTGGGCCCGACCGTCGAAGAGCTCGTGCGGCTGATGAAGGCCCGCGGGCGACGACTCCCCTCGGAGATCGGGGCGTTCATCGCGCTCGAGTGCGCCGAGCAGCTCGCCGATGGGCCCGCGCTCGTCACGATGAGCGCGATCCGGATCTCGGAGGAGGGGCTCGTGTCGGTCTTCGCGCAGCCAGGCTCGGCCAGCGCGGAGGGCTGCGCCGAGAGCATCGTGGCGATGCTCGCGGGGCTGCTCGTCGCGTCGGGCACCGCCGTCCCGAGGGCGCTCATCCAGGTCATCGAGTCCGAGGAGCCCCGAGGCGAGAACGCGCTCGGCGGCCTCCGCGATCACCTCGAGGCGGCGCTCGTCCCGCTGAACCGGCAGGCCTCGCGCCGCGTGCTCGCTCGCGTCGTCCGCGAGGCGCGGCGGCCAGCCTCCGAGCGGCCCCCGGCGCTCGAGGGTGAGGGGATCGACGACGCCCTCGACTCGCTCCTCGGCGGCGCGGAGGAGCCTGCCGTGCCCGCGGCGCCGACGCCCGCGCTCCCGCCCGCCGCCGCGAGCCGCCCGACGTCGCTCGAAGACGAGCCGCCGAGCGCGGCGAAGCATCCGGGAGCCACCGAGGACGGCGACCCGCTCCGCTCCGACGCCGAGCCCGTGACGACCGAGCACCGCATGCCCGCGCCGATCGCGCGTCGCGCCGAGCCCATCGAGGCGGCTCCGATCGCGCCGCTCGCGCCTCACGCCTCGGGCGCGCCGAGGCGTGAGGCTCGGCCGGGCTCCGACGCGCCCCCGCCGCTCGAGGGGGCGACGCCGAAGACGGTCCGAGACCTCGACCTCGAAGACGAGCCCGCTCCCTCGCGCGGGGGCAGATGGCTCGCGCTCGCCGCCGTCCTCGCGCTGGCGGGGATCGGCGCGCTCGGCGTCGCCGTCCTGCGGCCGGACTGGGTCGAGCCGCTCCTCGGGCCCGCTCGCGTCGATCCACCCGTCGTCGCGCCGCCCACGGCGCCCGCGCCAGAGGTCGGGACGCTGCGAGTCTCGAGCGATCCGCCTCGTGCGCAGGTGTTCCTCTTCGTCGGGCGCGCGCCCGTCGTCGTCCGCGATCTCCCCCTCGGCGTCGCGCACGAGTTCCTGGTCGTCGCCGAGGGGCGCCGGCCCGAGCGAGCCCTCGTGAGCCCCGACGCCGCCTACGAGGCGACCGCGGACGGCCCGCGCTTCGAGCTCCCCGTGGTGGCGGGGGCGAGCTTCCAAGACGCGGAGCGCCTCGAGACCGTCGCGCTCGGCCCCGCTCTCACGCCGGCGGATCCGGGGGCGCCCGGCGAGCTCGGCAGCGTCCGCGTGATCACGAGCCCGCCCGGCGCGAAGGTCTACATGCTCGTCGGCTTCACGCCCTCCGTCGAGATCGAGAACCAGCCGATCGCCGAGGCCGCGGAGCTCCTGATCTGGCTCGAGGGGCACCGGCTCGAGCGGCTCGTCGTCGGTCCGAGCGACTGGCGCGAGGAGGCGGGCGGGCGGATCGCGACGATCGACGCCTCGCTGAGCCCGCTCGAGGCTCGCCGCCGCTGACGGCGCGCCTGGCTCGACGTGGTCCGCCCCGCAGAGGCACGCTGGCTCGGCGTGAGGGAGAGGCGCTGGGGGCAGCCCCTCCGACGAGGAAGGAGCAGCTCGAATCAGGACGACTGGTTCGTGCTGTGAGCGACGCCGCCGCGGCGATCAGATCCCGAGGATCCGAGCGCGTTCGGCGCTCACGCGGACGAGGATCATCCCGCGGTCGCGGATGGCGACGCTCCGCAGCAGCGGGCCCGCCGAGTCCGGCACGTCGAAGAGCACGACGAGGTCCGAGGGCTCCACCCCCTCGGGCGGAGCGCCTTCGAAGAATTGGCGGGCGGAGAGCACGGCGACGCGCTCGGGATCGACGAGGGGCCGTGCGTCCGATCGCCACGCGCTGCCAGCGACCCGCGCGGGCACCACGAGGCGCGCGATCGCCTGATCGCGGCGCATCGGCGCGAGCAGGCGCTGGGGACGTCGGGCGTCGCGCAGGACCTGGATCGAGAGTGGCTCTTCCACGAGGAGCGCGCGGAGCCCCTCGACGTCCTCGGCGCGGATCGCCTCGAGGAGCGCGAAGAGGAGCGCTCGTGCCTCCTCGACGCCCGCGGTCATCACGACGGGCCGCGCGACGTCCTCGTTGGGCGCCGCGTCCACGGGGTCGATCGCTCGATCGAGCGTCGCGCGGGGGGCGACGTGGACCTCGGCGCGCGTCGTCGCCGGCGCGCGAGCCGCGCCACAGCCGGCGAGGACCGCGAGGAGCAGGCCGACCCCGAGGCATCCGCCGCACGCCGCGCCGCGCATCAGAGCTCGTGCGTGCTCGTCGACAGGTCGCGCGAGACGAGCAAGACGGAGCCGCGCGCGAGGCAGCGGTAGTCGCTCGGCGGGCTCTCCGTGGCGGTCGCGAGGACGTAGCGGAAGCCCGGGCCCGAGGGGCCACGAGCCTCCGTCGCGAGGCTCCGCTCGACCCAACACATCGGCGTGCCGCGCGCGACGATCGCCGTCGTTCGGCCGTTCGAGAGCACGAGGTCGAGGTCGGGCGAGGGCGCCCCGATCTCCGAGCCGATCTGGTCGACCATCGCGATGGTCGAGCGGATCGCGCTCAAGATCACCTTCGCGTCGAGGTCGGGCGCGTCGAGCATGCCCTGATCGTGGAGGAACGAGAGGAACGTGTGGAAGATGAGCTCGCTGTCGGTCGTGCCGCGCACGTTCCTGCGCAAGAAGTCCGGCAGCGCCTCGAGGAGGCGGGGGCGGATCGCCTCGAAGCCGTAGACCGTCCCCTGATGGGCGAAGAGCCACTGGCGGAGCCGAAACGGGTGCGTGTTCTCGGAGCGATAGTCGCCCACCGACGCCTTGCGCAGGTGGATCACGGCACAGTCCGTCTTCACGCCGCCGACGATGTCTTGCCAGCCGACCGGATCGTCGCCTCGAAACGGGCGCTTGCGGTGGAGCACCTCGCCGCTCTGGTAGAAGCCGATGCCCCACGCCGCGGCCTCCTGGGGCGGCGCGTCCCCGATCGCGGCCCGCTCCTCGATCAGCGCCTCGAGGAGCCGATCGGGACGATTCGCGACGTAAGCGATGAGGCGCGCCATGTCAGACTCCAGGGCGGATGGTGGAGCGCCGTCGTCTCTGGGACGACGACGCGGATCGGTTGGGTTGGCGGCCTACCGGCGCTCTCGCTCTCTCGAGCGTCATCGGGGGACGGTCCGATGATCCCCTGGACAGTGTTCGTGGGCTGACGATTCCGTCAAGCATCCCGACGGCTAGGTCCCTCGGCGCGCGTCGCGTCCATCGATGGGTCGGGGCGAGCCGCGGGAGGCCGCCCGACGATCGTCGCGACGAGCGCTCGTGTGCGCCGCTCGATCCGCTTACGCTCGACGCGCGCCCAGGCGTGGAGGCCGAGGACGAGCACGATGGCGAGCGCCAGGATGGCGATCGGAATGCTGAGATCGACGAAGAACACGCGATCGAGGCTCGCATCATGACACGCGAGCGCCTCCGACGCGCGCTCGGGCCTTGGGTCGTGGGCGCGCTGGTCCTCGCGGTGAGCGCGCGCGCGTCCGCCGCGAGCGTCGAAGGGTACGAGGTCGACGCGGACGTCGACGTCGAGCGGGGGCGCGTCGTCGAGCACGTCGCGGTGCGCGCGCGCGTCGAGGAGGGAGAGGACCGGGTCCGGCTGTGGCTCTACGGCGATCGCCTCGCCGTCGCGCCGAGCGCGATGGACGAGCGGAGCGCGCGGTGGATCTACCCGGGCGAGGTGGCGCTCGGCGGCTACGCGATCGAGCGCGTGCGGGTCGACGATCGCGAGGCCTCGTACGCCCGCGAGGCGCTCGGGGAGCACGATCCGCCGCGCCCGGACCGCGCGCCGCTCCGCGCGCGGGATCTCGGGGGCTCGGACCTCGTCGTCGCGATCGATCCGGGACCGGCGCGCGTCGTCACGATCCGCGTCGACGCGACGCTGGAGGTGCCCGAGCGCTTCGGTCGACTCGCTCACGCGACGTCCCGCCTCGCGCTCGCGGGGCCTTGGTATCCCCTCCTCCTCGGTGAGGACGACGCCGTCGAGGACGCGCGCCACGTCGTCGTCGCGCGCTTCTCCGGGGGACGCGGCGTGAGCGTCGAGGGCGCTCTGAGCGCGACCCTCCACGTCGATCGTGTCCTCGGCTACGTACCGCTCTTGGCCGGCGACGACCTCGAGGCGCGGAGCTCGCCGCTCGGGGGGGAGCGCCGCCTCGTCGTCGTCGACCGTCGAGACGCGTACGTCCCTCCGGCGCGCGGCGCGCCCGGGGTCGAGGGGCTCGACGACGTGACCGCCATCGATCGCGTCGCGGCGATCCGAGCGGCCGCGCTCGACGTCCTCGCGACCGCGCGATGGCTCGGCCTCGAGCTCCCCGATCCGCTCGTCGTCTTCGTCGTCCCGAGCCGGACGGAGCTCGCGGCGTCGGCCCCCGGGGTCGTGCTCGTCTCCGATCGGGTCTTCCAGATCTTTCCGCTCGACGAGCTCCGCGAGCTGCACCGGCGCGCCCTCCGACGAGCGCTCTTCCAGCTCGCCGCGCAGGCGCTCGCGCGCGTCGATTCCGCGGCCGATCGCGCGTGGTCGGTGGATCTCCGCGCCGCCGCGCTCGAGGCGCTCGACGAGCGTCGACGACACGGATCGCGCGAGCGGACCGAGGCGCTGCTCGAGCCCTTCTCGTTTCACCCCGCGGTCGATCAGCTCATCAACGCGCCGCAGATCACCTTCGACGACGTCTACTTCGGCGCGATCGACGAGCCCGATCGCTTCCGCGACGATCCTTCGCGCGCGCGCTTCCCCTTCGCGCGCGGGCGGCGGCTGCTCGCGTCGATCGAGGACGTGCTCGGAGAGGGCCGCATGCAGCGCCTCGTCGCGATGCTGGTCCATGGGCGGCGGAGCGTGCGGAGCGCGCTCGAGCGAGCCTCACCGGGGGCGAGCGCGCGGCTCGCGACGTGGACCGCCTACCCGAGCCTCGAGGTGAACTACCGGCTCGGGCCGATCGAGAGCGAGCGCATCGAGGCTCCCGAGGAGAGGCCCGACGCGCCGCGGTGGCGCCACCGCGTCGTCGTGCTCCGCGACGGCGACGAGCGGCCCGAGCCCGTCGAGGTGGAGGTCGAGGACGAGCACGGCGAGCGCGTGGTCGGCGTCTGGGACGGCCCAGGGCGAGAGGGCGTCGTGGTGATCGAGACGCGCGGTGAGCGTCGACGCGTGGTCCTCGATCCTCGGCTGCGCGTCTCGGAGAGCGGCCGCGTCTCGGAGGGTCATCCGCGCGCGGACGACGCGAGCTCGCCGACCTGGCGCCTCCCGCTCTTCAACAATTTCTCGGTCGACGTCCTCGCGTCCGAGGGCAACGTGACCGGGCTCGCCGACATCTCCCTGCGACCCCGCTACGACCTCGAGCACCTCCTCATCCTGCGCCTCGCGAGGACCATCGCGCGCACGACCGGTCGCGTCCGCTACCTGGAGGGGCTCGGGCCGCGCGTCACCGACAACCGTCGGATGATCCAGCTCGGAGGTGGGCTGGCGTTCAGCCGCGTCGAGCCGGGCTTCGCGACGAGCACGCTCGGCGGCTACGCCCTCGAGCTCGAGCTGCTCGGGACGCTCAGCACCGAGCGCTTCATCGCGGATCCGCGAGAGGGCGTGACGGCGATCGTCTCGCTCGCTGGCGGCGGGACGCTCCGCGACGACGGCTCGTCGGCGTTCACCGCCCGCGGGTCGCTGCGCGTGTCCGGGATCGTCCCGGTCGGCCTCCTCGACGCGTTCTTCTTCCTCGGCGCGGGCGGCTTCACCGCCGGCTCCGCGCTCGACGCCGATCGGCAGATGCTCGGGGGACGCTACGGGCTCCGAGGCTTCGCGAACGACGAGCTCGTCGGTGACGCGATGCTCTTCGTCGTCGCCGAGCATCGCCACACGCTGATCGGGGATCTCGCGATCAACCTGCTCCACGCGGTCTGGGTGCGAGAGGTCCAGCTCGTGACCTGGCTCGGCGCGGGCGCAGTCTTCGGCACGACGGACGGCAGAGAGGCGCGCGTCGCCGCGGAGGCGGGCGCAGGCCTGCGCTTCCACTACGAGTATGGCGGCGTTCAGCCGGGCCTCCTCGCCCTCGACGTCGGCGTCCCGGTCTCGCGGCTCGCAGAGGAGAGCGGAGCGCCGCACGTCGCGCGGAGCCCCGTCGCCTTCTACGTGAGCTTCGATCAGTATTTCTGAGTATCGCCGAGCCGAAGGAGCGACGAGCGTCGCTCGTCGCGGCGCTCAGATCTCGGGCGAGAAGCCAGGCTTCGCGAGCCTCGCGCGCTCGATGAACGCACGCAGATCCCGCAGGCCCGCGTCGAGCTCGGCGAGCTCGCCCGCGTCGAGGTGGTGATCGTCGTTGGCGTCGATCGCGCGGAGCAGCCCGTAGAGGGTGCGGAGCTCGGGCATCGAGAGGCTCAGGCCTGGGGCGCTCAACGACGCGAAGGCCTCGATGCAGCGCGCGGCGAGATCGATCTCCTTCTCGTCGAGCCGCCCGTTCGCGTCGAGGTCGAGGTAGTCGAGCGCCTTGTTGAGGAGCGTCAGGCTCTCCGCGTCGCGCCGACGCAGCGGCCCGAGGATCCTGCGCGCGGCGAGGCGCGCGCGGGGGCTCAGCTCGTGGGCGTTCGGGCCGGCGAGGCGGCCGAGAACCCCACCCAATTCGCGCGCGACGTTCGCGTCGTCGGACGACAGGGAGGAGGCGAGGGCGGGATCCTCTTCGCGGGTGGCTTCGAGGAAGCGGAGGCGCAGGTCGTCGGTCATGGCCCGGACGTAGCACGGCGATCGGCGGCGGGCGCGAAAAACGGCTCGAGGCGCCCGAGCGCGCGGAGACGTGATCCTTCGCAGCGGCGCGAGCGCCGATCGTCAGCCTCGTCGCCGAGCGCCGATCGCGCTCGTCCAGCTCGGGACGACGTCCTCGCGAAAGCGCGCGTGGGCCTCCTCGACCCCGTCGTAGGCCGGGGCTCTTAGCGCCCGCTTGATGGAGGCGTAGGCGGCGCGCGGGAGGCGAGCGCGGGCCTCGAGCGCCTCCTCCGCGCGGGCGAGCAGCCGCTCGCGGGGGGCGAGCTCGTCGAGCAGGCCGAGCCGCAGCGCGTCGCTCGGCCCGAACCGCTCGGCGGCAGAGAGCACCGTCTCGGCGTGCGGGCTCGGGACGCGGGCGCGAAAGACGGCGGGGACGAAGGGGGGATAGATGAGCCCGAGCGCGACGCCGGTCATGCCGAAGCGGGCCCTCGGGTCATCGACCCCGATCCGGACGTCCGCGCACTGCGCGACGAGGCACCCGCCGGCGATGGCGTGCCCGTTCACGGCCGCCACGACCGGTCCGGGATACAGGAAGAGCAGCCGCGTCGCGCGCTCCATCGCGTCGAGCAGCGCGCCGACCTCGAGCTGTGTCGCGCGCTCGAGGGCGTCGAGGTCGAGCCCCGAGGAGAACGCGTCGCCCGCGCCGGTGAGGAGGATGGCCTCGCCCGCCGCGAGCTCCAGCTCGCGGGCGAGACGCTCGAGCATCGGCGTGGACATCGTGTTCGGTCCGCGACCTTCGAGGATCAGGGTGCGCATCGGGCGGAGCCTCCCAAGAACGACCCGAGAGGCAAGACGCGGAGCGCGCCGTCGACCGAAAATTCGGAGCGTGGCGCGCCCCGTGGGACGCTCGCGCCGTGAGCGAGTGCGACTGGCTCGTCGACGGGTACCTCCAGCATCTGCGCATCGACGAGGGGCTCTCGGCGCGCACCGTCGTCGCCTACGCGACCGATCTCGCGAGCTTCACGCGCTACCTCTCGGATGGATCGCGCGCGCTCGCCGACGTGAGCGGCGCGACGCTCTCCGACTTCCTCGCGAAGCGCTCGCGTGACGGCCTCTCCGCCCGCTCGCAGGCGCGGCTGCTCTCGGCGCTCCGCGGCTTCTTCCGCTACCTCGTCCTAGAGAAGCACCTCGCGGCGGATCCGAGCGAGCTCGTCGACGCGCCTCGGCCGACGAAGCGGCTCCCGATCGTGCTCTCACGCGACGAGGTGCTCGCGCTGCTCGCGGCGCCGGACGAGGAGAGCGCGCGCGGGCTGCGCGACGCGGCGATGCTCCACACGATGTACGCCGCCGGGCTCCGCGTCTCGGAGCTCGTCTCGCTCACGCTCGCCGACGTGAACCTCGAGACCGGCTTCGTGTCGGCGTTCGGCAAGGGGAAGAAGCGGCGCGTCGTCCCGCTCGGCGTCCCGGCGCGCCGACGCATCGAGCGCTACCGGGCCGAGGTGCGCCCCGCGTGGGCGAAGGAGGCGTCGTCGGCGCTCTTTCTGACGCCGCGCGGCGCGCCGCTGACGCGCCAAGGCTTCTTCGCGATCGTGCGCAGGTACGCGCTCACGGCCGGCATCGCGCGGCCGATCTCGCCGCACAAGCTCCGCCACTCGTTCGCGACGCACCTCCTGCTCGGCGGCGCCGACCTGCGCGTCGTCCAGGCGCTGCTCGGGCACGCCGACATCTCGACGACCGAGGTCTACACGCACGTGACGGGCGATCACCTCGCCGCGCTCCACGGCACCTACCACCCGCGGGGCTGAGCGCGCCGTCGGAGGGCGCGGCGGCCGTGTTAGCGTTCGTCCCCACGAGGAGAGCGACATGAGGGACTTCGAGGGACGATCGGTCGTCGTGACGGGTGGGGCGGGCGCGCTCGGGACCGCCGTCTGTGCGCTCCTGCTCGAGCGCGGCGCGCGGGTCCACGTCCCGGTGCGCGACGAGGCGGAGCGCGCGCGCGTCCACCTCGAGCCTCGCCTCGAGGCGCGCCTCGCCCCGGATCTCGCGGACGAAGAGGTCGTCGCACGCTTTTACGCGGACGTGCCCGATCTCTGGGCGTCGATCCACGTCGCCGGGGGGTACGCGGGCGGAGCGATCGACGAGACGAGCGCCGACGACGCGCGGCGGATGCTGTCCATGAACGCGATGACGGCGTGGCTCTCCTCGCGCGAGGCGGTGCGGCGGATCCGGGCGCGCTCGGGCGACCGGGGCGGTCGGATCGTGAACGTCTCGGCCAAGCCCGCGCTCGTCCCGACGGCTGGCCTCAGCGCGTACGCGATGAGCAAGGCGGCCGTCGCCGCGCTGACCGTGTCGCTCGCGGAGGAGCTCCGCGACGAGGGGATCTGGGTGAACGCGGTCGTCCCCTCCGTGATGGCGACCGCCGCGAACCGCGCGGCGATGCCGAGCGCTGATCAGGCGCGCTGGCCGAGCGTGGACGAGGTCGCGAGCACCGTCGTCTTCCTCGCGTCCCCGGAGAACCGCGTGACGCGCGGCGCGCTCGTCCCGGTCTACGGTCGGACCTGACCGCGCGCCCAGCTCGACGTGATCCGCCCCGCGCAGGCACGCTGGCTCGGCGGGAGGGGCTCTGGGCAGACCCTCCGAGGAGGGCCGAACAGCACGAGTCATCGCGACGGCTTCGCGCCATGAGCGCGCTCGGCGTCGTCCGATAATTTGCGGTCGCCTGCTCGAACCCGTTATGCGGGTCGGGAGGCTCGCCCGCGGCTCGGTGATCGAACGCGAGCGAGGCCTCGGGACCTCTCTCGAGGAGCAGCAGCGTGGTCGACACCCCCAAGAGCCCGAGCGCTTCGCCGCCCGCCGACGCGGCCGGGCCCCAGGCGCCAGAGAGCGCCTGCTCGGTCTGCGGGCGCAGCTTCATCGTTCGGTTCCGCTACCAGGTGCACGAAGGCGAGGGAGGCTTCTCGTACTTCTGCACCCAGTTCTGCCAACAGCGAGGCGTGATCGAGGGCTCCGAGCGCGGTGAACGCCTCGAGGGCCTGAGCGCCGGGTCGGCGAGCGGTCGGCTCGTCGTGCCGCGCCCCGCCTCCGCGCCTCCTCGCGCGTCCGCGGTCGAACGTGACGCGCGCCACGGGGGCTGTCGCTGCGACGTCTGCGCGCGGCCCTTCGACATCGAGTATCCGTTCCAGGTCGTCGTCGGTGATGGAGGGGCCCTCTACTTCTGCTCCATGGCGTGCCGCGCGACCGGCGTCGGATCCCGCGCGCTCCGCCCGAAGCAGGCGTCGGGGCCGCGCCGCATCGCCGTCTTCAACCACAAGGGCGGCACGGGCAAGACGACGACCGCCGTGAACCTCGCGGCCGGGCTCGCCGAGGCGGGGCAGCGCGTGCTCCTCGTCGACGCGGACGGGCAAGGCAACGTCGGCGCGAGCCTCGGGATCCGGGGCGAGCGCACGCTCTATCACGTGCTCGTCCAAGGGATCGCGGCCGATCGAGCCGCCGTGCCCGTGCGCGGTAACCTCGACGTGCTCACCTCGAACGAGCTGCTCGCCGCCGCGGAGCTCCACCTCGCCACGCGGCCCAACCGCGATCGGATCCTCCGCGAGCGGCTGGGCGATCGCGTCACCGGCTACGACGTCGTCGTCATCGACTGCGCGCCGGCGCTCTCGCTCATGAACCAGAACGCGCTCGTGTACGCCGACTCGGTGATCATCCCCGTGTCGTGCGACTACCTCTCGCTCGTCGGCGTGAAGCAGGTCTTGAGGACGCTCAAGAACGTCCGCGAGCTGCTCAAGCACGACGTCTCCATCCTCGGCGTCCTGCCGACCTTCTACGACGCGCGCGTGAACATCGCGCGCGAGTCGGTCGCGGCGCTCCGAGAGCACTTCCAGGAGCGCTGCCTCGATCCCATCCGCGCGAGCGCCAAGCTCCGCGAGGCGCCGAGCGTTCGAAAGACCATCTTCGAGCACGCCCCCGAGAGTCACGGCGCCTCGGACTACCGAGCGCTCGTCGCTCGCGTGCTCGAGGCGCGCGGCGACGCGAGCCTCATCGATCGCGGCCTCGAGGGTGACTCGCGGGGCTCGCGTCCTTCCGCTCCCGAGGCCTCGGGGAGCGCCCTCGAGCCGGCGGCGGCGTCCGCGTGAGCTCGGTCCCCCGACCCCAAGAGAGACGGAGAAACGTGTCATGACGGATCCTTCCAGCGCGGTGCACGCGCTCTTCGATCAAGCCGAGATCCGCGAGGTGCTCGAGACCTCGTTCTACCGGCCCGAGCCCGCCGCGCGCCCCGCGATCCTCCAGAAGGAGCGCGCGCGCCCGGCGTCGGGTCGCAAGCGCGCGAAGAAGCCCAAGCCCGACCACTACGAGATCATCTGCATCTCGATGTACGTCGAGGATCTCGCCGCGCTCGACGCCAAGGTCGCCGCGCTCAAGACGCGGGGCCATCGCCGCATGACGAGGAGCGCGCTCATCCGCTATGCGCTCGATCGCCTCGCGATCGACGACGTGCCCAAGCCCCTGCTCTGACGCGCGCCGCTCGCCTCACGCGGCGCAGACGTAGTCGAGCCCCGACGTGAGGCCTCGCGAGACGAGCTCGGCCTCGATGAGCGCGCGCGCCCCCCGCGCTCCGACCGCCACGACGACGAAGGGTCGCGGCTCGTCTCGGAGGAGCGCCGGCGCGGCGACGCGCACGCCCCGGCGGATCCGCCCGATCTTGTTCGGATCGATGTCGAGGAAGGCGCGGGGGCGGAGGCCGTGTCGCTCGAGCTCGCGCGCGAGCCGTGTGCCGGTCGGGCCCGCGCCCCAGACGGCGAACCCGAAGCGCTCGGCGCGCGGGGCGCGCGCGAGGCGGTACGCGAGATGCTCGGCCTTCAGCGCCCGCTGACGCGCGAGCGAGTAGCGCTCGTCCGCGAAGGTGAGGCGCCCGGGGCGATGCCGCCACGCGAGCCCGACGGTGTCCGTCTTGGCGAGCTCGTAGCCCGCGCGATCGAGGCGGCACCAGAGGTCGTAGTCCTCGGGGAAGGGGCCGTCGCGGTAGCCCCCGACCGCGTCGAGCGCGCTCGCCCGCAGGACGACGGACGGATGGCAGAGCGGTGACTCGACGAGGAGCGCCTCGTGGTGCGCGTCGGCCGTCGTGATCGCGTTCTGCCACGCGACGTAGCGCCTCATCCCCTCCTGAACACCCTCGCCGACGAGCTGAACCCGGGTCCCGACGGCGGCGAGCCGCGGCGCCGCGTCGAGGAGCCGGCAGCACGCCTCGATCCGCCCCGCGAGCGAGACGTCGTCGCCGTCCATGCGGGCGAGGTAGCGCGCCGTCGTTCGGCGCCGCGCGAGGGAGAGCGCGCCCACGATGCCGATCCCGCTCGTCTCGAGGAGCTCGATCCGGGCGTCGAGGCCGGCGTGGCGCGCCGCGATCGCGCGGCTCGCGTCGCGGGATCCGTCGTCGACGAGCACGATCCGCTCGACGCACGCCGCCGCTCGGACGCTCGCGATCGCCGCGTCGAGCCACGCCTCGACGTCGCGGAACGGCAAGAGGACCGCGATCGACTCGCCCGGCTCAGGCATGTTTGCGCGTCACGATGATCCGCTCGAGCGCGCGCCCGACGGCGCTCCGCAGGCGCTCGAGCACGGCGCGCGCCTCGAGCGCGACGCCATCGGTCGCGAGGAGCCCGACGACCTTGTCGGACACCTCGATGGGCGCGAGACCGAGCGGCCCGCCGCGTGAGCCGACCGTCGCCCGAAAGAGGCCATCCGCGATCGCGGCGCCGTAGGGCCCGACGTAGGGCACGCGCGACTCGACGACGTCTCGAAACAGAGAAGGAGTCCCGATCGGGATCCAGAGGTTCCGAGCCGCGTCTTCGCCGATGTGGGGACCGACCCCGCCACGCCCACGGAGGATCCCGCGCCGCAGCACGAAGAACACCGCGCTCCGCGAGAACGTGAGGGAGGCCTCGAGCGTGAGCTGGACGACGACGTCGAGCTCGCTCGCGCGGCGAAGGGCGGCGAACGCGCTCGAGGGATCGCTCGGCCCACTCGGGCTCGGCCCACTCGGGCTCGGCGCACTCGGGCTCGGCCCTCCCGCGGCTCGTGGTCGGGGCTCGCCTCGAGGGCGTCGCCTTCGGCGAGGCTCGGGTCGCGGCGCGGGCGAGGGGAGGCTGGCCCAGCCCGAGCTCGTGGCGCGCGGGGGAGGCGCCGACGGCTCGCGGTTCGGGCTCGTGGTCGGGATCCTCGCCGTCCCCGGCGCCGAGGTCTCCTCGGCGTCGCTCCGATGCGGCTGCGGCCCTCGGGTGAGCTCTCGTCGGAGGAGCTCGCGCGGTCCGGGTGAGCGCGCGACCTCGGTGTAGAGCGGCGTCGGCGCTCGACGTGGGAGCCGGTGGGGGAGAGCGGCCATCGGCGCTTGGGGTCGCGGCGCAAGCGACTTGAGGCGGACGAGCGGGATGGCCTCGTCGAGCGCGGGATCGACTGGGGCGCCGCCCCGCGCGGGCGCGCCGATCGCGGAGGCCGGCGTGAGGGTGTCACGACGTCGAACGAGCGCGACGGGGGGCTCGGCCTCGCGAGAGGTCGTGCACACCTCGCCCCAGCGGACGACCCTCGCCGCGATCGGCGCCCGGACGAGCCGCTCGACCTCGAGGATCGCGTGGCGATCGGTCGGGACCGCCATCGCGACGACCCAGCGAGCGCCATCGTAGCGGAGGGGCAGGAGGGCGAATTCCTCCTGGACGACGCGCGGGATCGAGGGGGCGAGGGCCTCGCCCGACGCGGCGCCGAGCTCTTCGCTCGAGACGATCGGGCCGAAGCCCTCGTCGGCGAAATGCCGAGCGAGCCGCTCGTCCGAGAGCCCCCGCTCGATGAGGATTCGAACGAGGGCGACGTCGTGCCGCGGAGACATCGCGAGCGCCTCCTCGAGCCCGGCGGCGCTCACGAGCCCTGCGGCGACGAGTCGGGTGCCGAGGTCGACGGGCATCGGGGTCGGAAGTACCGGGAACCGCTTCGCCTGGTCAAGCGAGCAGCCATCGAGCGCCGCCCGGGAACGAAACGGGCTCGGCTCGCGTAGAATGGCTCGTGACGCACGCTCGATGTGACCTCGAGGGCCCTGGCGCGGGTCACCGCCCAAGGCCGCGCGGCGGCGCGGGTCCGTCACGAGGGATCACCTGTTCCGGAGGCGCGAATGAATCGAGAGCGAATGGCTGACACATGGCGCGCGGTCGCCTTGGCCGTCCTCGTCGTCCTCGGCCCCCTCGGGGTGGTGGCCGCTCCGACGAGCGGCGTGGCTGCGCAGACCCTCTCCGACGCGCAGCGCGTGCGCATCGCCCGGCGGCTCGCGCGGAGCACCGTCACCGTGCTGAGCGGCCCCTCGAGCGGCTCGGGGTTCGTCGTCGGCGCCGAGCGCTGGGTCATCACGAACCACCACGTCGTCGAGCGCGGTCGTGACGCCCAGGTGCGCTTCGGGAGTGGGACGACGCTGCGCGCTCGCGTGATCCGAACGGATCCCTCGCACGACCTCGCGATCCTCGAGGTCGTCGGCGCGGCCGTGCCCTCTCCGCCGCTCGATCTCGCGAATTCCGACGAGGTCCAGGTCGGGCAGACGGTCCTCGCGTTCGGCAGCCCCTTCGGGCTCGACGGGACGCTCACGGAGGGGATCGTCAGCGCGCGACGCGACGTCCCGGACGTCGGCGGTGGGATGGCGAGGCGCCTCATCCAGACCGACGCTCCCATCAACCCCGGCAACAGCGGCGGCCCGCTCGTCGACCGGCGCGGGCGGGTCGTCGGCGTGAACACGGCCATCCTGAGCCGCACTGGCGGCAGCCACGGGATCGGCTTCGCGGTCCCCGCCAACTACGTCGCGCAGTTCCTCGAGAGCACACGCACGGAGCGGCGGCGAGAGCCCGTCGCGACGGCGGGCGCGATCGAGCCTGGCGGCGGCGTGTCGCCCGGATCACGAGAGCGATCGGCGTTCCTCGGCGTCCTCGGCCGAGACTTCGCCGGAGGTGGCTTCGAGGGCGTCCAGATCCAAGCCGTCCAGCCGGACTCCCCCGCGGCTCGAGGCGGGCTCCTCGGTGTGAGCGACGCGCCGCCCGAGCTGGTCAGTCGGCTCGGCGTTCCCTGGACGGGGCACATCATCACCGCGATCGACGGGCGCCCCGTCCACAGCGGCGCTGAGCTCGAGGCGGCCATTCGAGCGCGCCGTCCGGGCGACAGCGTGGAGGTGACGGTCACCGTCGGGCCGGGGCTCCTCAACGGAACGCGCCGAATTCCGCTGGGCGCCGTGCCGGAGAACTGATCCCGAGCCTGCCCTCGCGATCGCTGGCGTGTCTCGGGGTGCCGGGCATACTCGCCCGGTGCTCGAGAGTGAACACGCCCTGATCGAACAGGCGCTCCAGCTTCCGTCGAAGGACGCGGTCTTCGCCCACATCGCCCCGCTCCGCGCGCGGATCGTCGAGGATCTGGAGATCGCCGAGACCTGGCTGACCCTCCTCGAGGCCGCGCCGACGCGTCCCGGCCTCGTCGACGACGTGCGCGCGGCGCTCGGCGCCTTCCCCAGCGAGGCGACGCTCCTCGTCCTCGGCCTGCGCGCGCTCTTGCGCGCCGACGAGCGGCGGGGGCTCGACGAGCCCCCGCTCGAGGGCGCGCCGGCTCGCCTCGTCCTCTCGCTCGGCGAGCCCCACCTCGACGATCCCCACCTCGACGAGCGGATGTCCGTCGAGCTCCGCGCGTCCCTGCTGGCGATGCTCGGTAACGCGCATCGCCGGCTCGGCGGCGCTCACGACGCGAAGGCCGTGGAGCGGCTCGAGGCGTCGATCAAGCTCGCGCCCGAGGGGTCGACGTTCTTCGACCTCGGGCTCTGCCACAAGTGGGCGGGGCGCTTTCGCGCCGCCGCGATCGCCTTCGATCGCGCGGAGGAGCGCCTCGGAGCGACGCGCGCGGTGCTCTTCAACCAGGCGACGGTCGCGACCGCGAGCGCCGACGTGGAGCGGGCGGCGACGCTCTGGCGCACGCTCGGCTTCGGCGTGGAGGTCGAGGAGGGCGCGCTCCCGCTCGTGAAGAAGGCGGACGGCGCGATGCTCGACGAGGTCTTCGTGCGCGTGCCGACGCGCGGCCTCGGCCGCGCCAGCGCGACGGGCGGAGGCGGCGTCCCCAACGCCTCGATCGTCCTCGAGGTGATCGGCGTCGCGCCTCTCTCTCCCTGCCACGGCGTGGTCCGGACCCCGACGGCCCGTGACGCGATCGTCGACTTCGGAGACGTCATCCTCTTCGACCCCGCGCCCGTCATGCGGCTCGAGCGTGGCGGCGTCGCGCGCCCGGTCATGCCGCTCCTACGGACGATCAAGAAGGGCGACGAGAAGCGCTTCCCCTTCCTGGGCATGGAGCAGGAGGCCGGGGACATCGCGCGCCTCGGCGAGGCGCTCCCCGAGGGATGCATCTTCTATCTCCATGACACCCGGGTCGATCACGTCTGCCCGCGCTGCGCGGCGGGGCTCGCCCTCGAGCCGCACGAGCACGCGGAGACGCTCGAGCGGCGCGTCGTCCGTGGCAAGCTGATCTGCCCGCGTGCGGTGTCGCTCTCCGCGGTGAAGGAGGCGCTCGAGGCGAAGAGGAGGAGCGACGTCCTCTTCTCGATCCCCGCGCTCTACGAGGCGCTCGGTGACACCGCGAGCGCGCAGAGGCAGCGCAAGAGCTGGGGCTCGGTCGAGCACGAGCTCGGGGCTCGCTCGACGGCGCCGCCCCTCGGGGCATAGAGTACGACTCGACGAGGCCTCCGCGAGGCGAGCGACCGGGAGCAGCGATGAAGGAAGCCTGGACGTGGATCATGGGAGCGACGGGGAGCACGGCCCGCGCACGCGCTCTCGGGCTCTTCGCGATCGCGATCACCCTCGCGACCATGGGCGTGAGCGCCGCTCGCGCGACGGTGATGGTCGAGGTGCCGATGGAGCGCCTCGTCTCCGAGTCCGACGTGATCCTCTTCGGCCGCGTCGCGCGCGTGGACGCCCGGCTCGTCATCGACGACCGCGGCGCCGCCCCGCACACGCGGAGCACGATCGAGATCATCGACGTGCTCAAGGGCCGCGCCGAGGATCGCGTGCAGGTCGACGAGATCGGCGGGATCATCCAGGGCCGAGGGACGTGGATCGCGGGCACGCCGCGCTTCCGCCTCGGCGAGGAGTGCGTGGTCTTCCTGCGCGCGCTGCCCGGTGGGACGTACCGCACCTACGCGATGGCCCAAGGTCACTTCGAGGTCCGCCCCGGTGTGCCGGGCGTCGCCGCGCGGGTCGTGCGCGATACGAGCGCGATGGGCCTCGCGAGCTGGACCCGCGAGGCGATGCAGGTGCGCGAGGGCACGGTGTCGTCCATGCCGCTCGACGCCTTCCTCGGGTACGTGCGGCAGCTCGTCGAGAGTCAGGAGGCCGCGCGATGAGGCGAGGGTGGACCGTGAGCGCCGCGGCGCTCCTCTCGGGGCTCGTGGGCTTCATCCTCGCGCTCTCGGGCGCCGCGCACGCGTGGGCCCCGATCGCCGCGAGCCGCCCGGTCTGGTCCGGGAGCGTGCCCTATCGCCTGCACTCGGCCGGCTCGGTCGACCTCGGAGGGTTCTCGGCGACCGAGGCGGAGGTGCGTCGAGGCATGGAGGACTGGACCCGCGTCTCGTGCACGAACCTCACGACGAGCTACGGGGGCACCACCAGCACGTCGCCTCGCACGGGTGATCGCGAGTCGGCCATCGGCTGGCTCGAGAGCGGCTGGCCCTACGACGCCAACGCGATCGGCGTCACGCAGCCCCAGTTCAGCGGCGGCCGGATCTTCGAAGCCGACATGCAGATGAACGGCGTCAACTTCACGTGGACGACGGACGCGGGGCGCGGGAGCCGCGTCAACGCGTACTCCATCGTGCTGCACGAGGGCGGTCACTTCTTCGGGCTCGATCACTCCTCGGACGGGACCGCCGCGATGTACTTCGCGTACAGCGGCGGCGTCGCGCGGCTCGGCACCGACGACCAGAACGGGATCTGCGCGCTCTATCCGAGCTCGGGCTCCGACTGCACGACCACCGGTTGCCCGAGCGGCTACACGTGCACGTCGGGCTCCTGCGTCCGCGCGGCCGGCGATGGTGACACCTGCGCGCCGTGCAGCTCCCCCGACGACTGCGCGCACGGCCTCTGCCTCGGCTACCCCGATGGCAACGGCTACTGCGGCCGCGACTGCACGAGCACCGCGGACTGCGGCGGCGGCGACGTCTGCGTCGCGATCACCGGCGGACCGAACCAGTGCGTGCGCGCGCGCGGCACGCGGCCCGACTGCACCGCCAGCGCGGGGTGCCGCACGGACTCGGAGTGCGACGCGAGCGCGCGCTGCAACGCCGCGACCGGCGCTTGCGTGCCCCGCTCGACGGGGGCGCCGATCGGCTCCGCGTGCGGCGCGGGCGCCGAGTGCAGCTCCGGCGTCTGCTTCAACGGGAGGTGCTCCGAGACCTGCGACTGGCTCGACCCCCGCTCGTGTCCCGCTGGCTTCTATTGCAACGGTCAGGCGACGGGGACGTGCGGCTCTGGGGTCTGTCTCGCGGGGAGCGCGGGCGCTCGCGCGATCGGTGAGGCCTGCGGCGACGCGACGGACTGCAGCTCGCTCTTCTGCGCGGAGGGGGTCTGCTCCGAGCCCTGCATCCCCGGCGGCGCGACGAGCTGTCCGGATGGCACCGCCTGCCAGACGGGCATCGGCGTGGGATGCGGTTCCTGCCAGCGCGCGAACGCGCTCGGCGATCCCTGCGCCACCAACGAGGAGTGCGCCTCGCGCATGTGCGCGATCCAGTCCGACGCGTCGTTCTGCACGACGTTCTGCGACGGCGCAGGCGGCTGTCCGGCGGGCTTCACCTGCACACCGGTCGACGCCAGCTCCTCGGTGTGCGTCCCGGACCGAGGGGGCCTCGGCGCGCCCTGTACGGTGAACGAGGGCTGCGTGAGCGACATCTGCGCGGTGTTCGGCGACACGCCGCGCTGCACGAGGCTCTGCGACGCCGCGAACCCCTGCCCGTGGGACTACGACTGCGTCGCCACCTCCGACGGGGCGACGTCCGTGTGCCGCGCTCGAGCGAGCAGCGAGCGCCCCCCCGCGAGCTCGGACGGCGGCTGCGGTCGGTGCGCGGCTTCCCCCGGCCGGATGCGCTCGCCGGCCCAGGCGCTGCTCGCGGCCTTCTTCGCGCTCGTCCTCGTGCGCCGAAGGAAGCGCGTCCTCTCCTAGTGGTCGAGGGACCTCGATTTCCGACTCGAGCCTACCGTCGACGGAGGTGAGCGCCTCCTCCAGCGAACCGCGCGCGCGAGCCCCATCGATCGCGTCGTGGGTCGGTCCCTATCGGCTCGCCGTGGCCCGAGGGGTCGGCTGGCTCGTCCTCACCCAAGCGAGCGAGAAGGCCATCCCATGGCTCTTCCGCGACGGCGTCGACGCGCTGCTCGCGGGCGCCTTCGGCTCCGTGGCGCACACCGCGCTCTGGATCATCGCGCTCGCGCTCGCGTCGTCGGTCGTCCGCACCGCGAGCCGCGTCGAGCTCTTCGACGTGGGTCGAGACGTCGAATTCGACCTCCGCAACGCGCTCCTCGCGAAGCTGCACCGGCTCGGCCCCTCGTTCTATCGCACGCTCACGACGGGCGACATCATGAGCCGCGCGACGAACGACCTCCAGCAGGTGCGTCTCCTCGTCGGCTTCGGCGGGCTGAACCTCGTCAACTCGGTGCTCGCGTTCGCGTCGGCGATCGGGCTCATGATCGTCGTCTCGCCTCGGCTCACGCTGCTCGCGCTCGCGCCCTATCCGTTCATCGCGCTCTTCGCCACCCTCTTCGCGCGCGCGATGTACCGGCGATCGAACCTCGCGCAGGCCGCGCTCGCGAGGCTCGCCGAGCGCGTGCAGGAGGACGTCTCCGGGGTCCGCGTCGTTCGCACCCATCGCCTCGAGCGGCGCCAGGCCGAGCGCTTCGAGGCGGTGAACCGCGAGAGCGTCGAGCACAACGTGGCGCTCGTCACGATCCGTGGCCTGATGTTCCCCGTGCTGATGGGGCTCTCCTCGATCGGGACGCTGATCGTCATCTATCGCGGTGGCCTCATGGTGCTCGCGGGCTCGCTCTCGGTCGGCGATCTCGTGGCCTTCAACGCGTACCTCGCACAGCTCCTCTGGCCGACCCTCGCGCTCGGCTACCTGCTCTCGATCGTGACGCGCGGCCGCGCCTCCTACGAGCGGGTCGCCGACGTGCTCGCGCGCACGCCGCTCATCGACGAGGATCCCGACGCGCGCGCGGCCGGCGATGAGGGCGCGCTCTGCGTCCGCGCCCTCTCGTACGCCGTGGACGGCCGCGCCGTCTTGGATCGGGTGTCGTTCGAGGTGCCGGCGCGCGGCTCGCTCGCCGTCGTGGGGTCGACCGGGAGCGGCAAGTCGACGCTCGCGGCGCTCCTCGCGAGGCTCCTGCCGACGCCGGCGGGCGCGGTCTTCCTCGACGGAGAGGACATCACGAGGCTCACCCTCCGATCCCTGCGCCACGCGGTCGGCTACGCGCAGCAGGAGCCCTTCTTGTTCTCGACGACCGTCGAGCGGAACCTGGAATTCGCGCTCCCCCCGGATGTCGCGATCGGGACCGACGAGGCGCGCGCGCGGCTCCGCGTCGCGGCCGACGAGGCGGCGGTCATCGAGGAGATCGAGGCGATGCCCGAGCGCTTCGAGACCATCGTCGGAGAGCGCGGGGTCCAGCTCTCGGGCGGCCAGAAGCAGCGGCTCGCGCTCGCGCGCGCCCTGCTCGACGCGCCGCGCGTGCTCGTGCTCGACGATCCGCTGAGCGCGGTCGACGCGCGGACCGAGGCGCGGATCCTCTCCGGGATCGAGCGTGCGGCCGAGGGGCGCACGCTCGTGCTCGTCACCCATCGCATCGCGGCGGCGCGTCGCGCCGACCGCATCATCGTGCTCGAGGAGGGGCGAGTCCAAGAGAGCGGGACCCACGACGAGCTCCTGGCTCGCGGCGGCCACTACGCGAAGCTCGCGGCGCGCCAGCGGCTCGAGCGCGAGCTCGAGGCCGAGGAGGGCGCCGTCGCCGAGGGGCTCGCGGAGGGCAGCGCGTGAGCGCGGCGCGCGTCACCCTCGATCGTGACGCGGCTCGTCGCGCGGGCCTCGACGCCGTGCGCGCAGCGAACGTCCGTCCTCCGATGGAGAGCGGCGGCGAGGAGCGGGTCTACGACGTCGCGCTCCTCCGCCGCCTCGGCCCCTTCGCGCGGCCCTCGCTCGTGCTCTTCGTGGTCGCCGGGCTCATGGTCCCGCTCATCGCGCTCAGTGGGCTCGTCCAGCCGCTCCTCTTGCGCGCGGCCGTGGACGCGATGGTGATCGAGCAGAGCGCCGCGGCGCTCTCCCGGGTCGCGCTGCTCTTCGGGGCGGCGATCGTGGTCGAATTCATCGCGCGGTTCGCGCAGACCTACACGCTCCAGCTCGGCGGGCAGAGGACCGTCGCGGCGATGCGCCGCGCGACGTTCGAGAAGGTGCAGCGCCTGCCGCTCGCCTACCTCGATCGGACGCCCGTCGGGCGCGTCGTGACGCGCGTGACGAACGACACCGACGCGATCGGAGAGCTCTTCGCGTCGGGGGCGGTGCTCGGCGTCGCCGACCTCATGACCGTGTTCGTGATCTTCGGGTTCATGCTCTACCTCGACGTGCCCCTCACGCTCGTCACGCTCGCTGTGCTCCCGGTGCTCCTCTTCGTCGTCCAGTGGGTCCGCGTCCGCGCGCGGCGCGTCTTTCGGCTCGTCCGCGCGCACATCGCGCAGCTCAACGCCTACACCGCCGAGCAGGTGCAGGGCATGGCCGTCGTCCAGGCGTTCGCGCGAGAGCGTGAGTGCCTCGCCGAGTATCGCGAGATCAACGCGGCGTACCGCGACGCGAACCGCCTCTCGATCCGCTACGACGCGCTCCTCTACTCCTCCGTCGAGGGGATCGCCGCCGTGACCGTGGCGCTCGTCCTCTGGTACGGCTCGATCCGCGCCGGGTGGGTCGAGCCAGGCGCGAGCGCGGCGTACGTCGGGACGGTCGTGGCGTTCTACGAGTACGTGCAGCGCCTCTTCACGCCGATCCGCGATCTCTCGACGAAGTACACCGTGCTCCAGAGCTCGCTCGCCGCGGCCGAGCGCGTGCTCGTGCTCCTCGATCATCCCGAGGAGGACGCGCCGCGCGATCGCGCGGCCAGCGCGCCCCCCCCGAGCGTGACGGGCGACGCGGTGCTCGAGCTGCGCGCGGTGACGTTCGGCTACCGCGAGGGACAGCGCGCGCTCGAGGACGTGAGCCTCACGCTCCGGCGCGGGGAGCGGCTCGCGATCGTGGGGCCCACGGGGTCGGGGAAGACGACGATCACCGCCCTCGCGATGCGCCTCTACGACGTGGAGCGCGGCAGCGTCGCGATCGACGGAGTGGACGTCCGCTCCCTCGATCGCGACGCGCTGCGCGAGCGCTTCGCGTTCGTGCCGCAGGACGTCTTCCTCTTCGCGGGCACGGTCGGCGAGAACGTGGCGGCGTTCGCGAAGACCCGAGACGACGAGCGCGTGCGGGCCTGCCTCGAGCGCGTCGCGGTGTGGGATCGCGTCCGCGAGCGCGGAGGGCTCGAGGCGCGCGTCGAGGAGCGAGGCGCGAACTTCTCCGTCGGCGAGCGACAGCTCATCGCCTTCGCGCGTGCGCTCTACCTCGATCGCGAGATCCTCGTGCTGGACGAGGCGACCGCGAACGTCGACTCGTTGACCGAGGCGAGGCTCGAGCGGGCCGTCGCGACGCTCCTCGAGGGGCGCACGGCGATCGTGATCGCCCACCGGCTGAGCACCATCCGCAACGCCGATCGCATCGTCGTCCTGTCGAAGGGACGCATCGTCGAGGAGGGGACGCACGACGCGCTCCTCGAGCGAGGAGGGCTCTACGCGCGCCTGCACGCGCTCCAGTTCGCGGGCGAGGGGTCGCTCGCGAGCCCCGCGGTGCCGGCGGGCTCCGAGCCATGAGTCGGATCGCCGACGGCGCGCGGGTCGGCTGGCAGAGGGGGCTCGTCCGTGCTTCACCCCGCGGATGCCGCACACCCAGCTCGAGGGCACCTACGAGAACCCGGCCGGCGCGCGCTTCGCGATCGTCGTCGCGCGCTTCAACCACTTCGTGGTCGATCCGCTGCTCGAGGGCGCGCTCGACGCGCTCCGTCGCCACGGCGTCGCGGAGGAGCAGATCGTCGTCGCGCGCGTCCCGGGGAGCTTCGAGATCCCGCTGGCCGTCCGGCGGCTCGCCTCGAGCGGCAAGGTGGACGTCGTGATCGCGCTCGGCGCGGTGATCCGCGGCTCGACGCCGCACTTCGACTACGTCGCGGGAGAGGTCGCGAAGGGGTGCGCCCAGGTCATGCTGACGAGCGGCGTGCCCGTCATCTTCGGCGTGCTCACGACCGACACGATCGAGCAGGCGATCGAGCGCGCGGGGACGAAGGCGGGCAACAAGGGGTGGGACGCCGGGCTCTCGGCGATCGAGATGGTCCAGCTCGGCCGAACGATGGCGAGCGCGGGCTACTGACGTCTCGCCCGCGTGGGGCTCACGAGAGGAGTGCGGTGGTGGGTTCGAGGCGACGAGGACGCGAGGCGGCGCTCCAGATGCTCTATCAGCTGGAGGCGTCTCAGAGCTCGGCGGAGGAGGTGATTCGCCTCTTCTGGTCCAATTTCCCGCCGTCGACGGGCGAGGCGGCGAGCGCGTTCGACGGCGCGGACGAGACGGTGGATCCCGAGGAGCGCGAGGGCGCCGACTTCGCGAACGCGATCGTGCGCGGCTACGAGGCGGAGCGCGACCAGATCGACGACCGGATCCGGCAGGTCAGCCACCACTGGCGCCTCGAGCGCATGACGCGCGTCGATCGCAACGTGCTCAGGCTCGGCGTCTACGAGCTCGTGGCGTTTCGGAGCATCCCGAGGAAGGTCACGCTCAACGAGGCGGTCGAGCTCGCCAAACGCTTCGGCACGGAGACGAGCGCGGCGTTCGTGAACGGCGTCCTCGATCGGATCGCGACCGACCTCGCGAAGGAGTGACGGATGGACGTCCGCTTCGTCCCTCCGGACCTGCGCAAGCTCGACCAGCTCGACGTGGACGCGGTCGTGCTCCCCGTCCACGCGGACGAGCGACCGCTCCGCGGCGCCACGGGGCTCGTCGATTGGCGGCTCTCTGGTCGGCTCTCGACGCTGATCGCGCGGGGTCGGCTCCGGGGCCTCGAGGGAGAGCGGGTGCTGGTGTCGACCCAGGCGCGGCTCGCCTTCGACAAGGTCGTCCTCATCGGGGTCGGCGAGAGCGCGGCGCTCGACGCGACCGTCGCGCGGGGCGCGATCGACGCGATGCTCGACGTCCTCGATGGCCTGCGCGCGAGGAAGGCCGCGCTCGCCCTGCCGGGGAGGACGCTGGGCAGGCTCGAGGCCGAGGCGGCGATGGACGTCCTCGCGCCGCGGACGCTCGATCCGCACGAGCAAGACATCCTCATCGTCATCGACGCGTCCGACGAACATCGTGCGCTCGCGCGCTCGCTCGAGGCCGCGCGTCGCAAGGCTCGCGCGCTCGACTGATCGCCGCGACGCCCGATCTCGCGCGCTGGCGCTCGCGAAGGGAGCGGCTAGCCTCCGAGGCATGGACCGCGAAGCGCTCGTCGACCGTGCCTATGAGGACCGCTCGCTCCTCGCGACGGCGGAGCACGCGGACGCGGTGCTGGACACCCTCGCCGATCTCGATCGGGGCGCGCTCCGCGTCGCGAGCGTCGACGACGCTGGCGTCTGGCAGACCCACGCGTGGATCAAGCGCGCGATCCTCCTCTACTTCGCCCTCCGCGCGATCGAGAAGATCGAGCTCGGTCCGTTCGAGTTCCACGACAAGATCCCGCTCAAGAGGCACCACGACGAGGCGGGTGTTCGAGTGGTCCCGCCGGGGGTCGCGCGCTTCGGGAGCTTCCTCGAGCGCGGGGTCGTCCTCATGCCCGGCTACGTCAACATCGGCGCGCGGGTCGGCGCGGGGACGATGATCGACACCTGGGCGACGGTCGGCTCGTGCGCGCAGATCGGCCGAGACGTCCACCTCTCGGGTGGCGTGGGCGTCGGCGGCGTCCTCGAGCCGCCCCAGGCCTCTCCCGTCATCATCGAGGACGGCTGCTTCATCGGCTCGCGCGCGGTCGTGGTCGAGGGCGTCCACGTCGAGCGCGAGGCCGTCCTCGGCGCGAACGTGGTCCTCACGGCCTCGACGGTGATCCTCGACGTCTCGGGCGCGAGCCCGATCGAGCACCGCGGTCGTGTCCCTGCGCGCTCCGTGGTCATCCCCGGGATGCGCTCGAAGCGCTTCCCGGCGGGCGAGTTCGCGGTGCCGTGCGCGCTGATCATCGGCCGCCGCAGCGAGAGCACCGACCGCAAGGTCTCGCTCAACCGCGCGCTCCGCGACTTCGACGTCGCCGTGTGACGGCGCGCCTCGCTCGGCGTGGTCGGTCGAGCCGAGGCACGCTGGCTCGGCGGGTGGGACGCTCACGTCGCTTCGGTCGGCGTGGTCGGCGGCGCCTCAAGAGGCGAGGGCGAGCATGCGCAGGCGCTCGCGGGGCGAGCGCGACGCGTGGACGGCGGCGTGCTCGCGGAGGTCGACCCCGAGCGCGAGGCGCGCCGCGCTCTCGAAGTCTCGAAACGCGAGGCCCGCGCAGTACCCCGGATCCCCCTCGCGGTTGCCCTCGATCACGCGGACGACCTCGGCCTCGGCGTCGAACCAGGCGCCGGTCGCGGGGATCTCGAACGAGACGAGGAAGCGCTCTCCGCGCCGGACCTCGCGGTCGCAGGCGAGCAGGCACCCCGTGCCGGAGGCGTCGAGGATGCGCTCGCCGACGAGCCGAAAGTCCGCGTCGACGGCCTGGCCCCGAGCGCGGACGAGGTAGCGGGTGGTCTTGCGGATCGGGAGAGCGTTCGACATGGGGGCTCCTTCGCGAGAAGGGTGATCGTAGGGACCCCCTCGCTCGCGCCACAAGAAAGCGGCACCCCTCAGCGCTCGTGGTGCTCGTAGAGCACCTGGTAGGCGCGCGTGAGCCCGGCCACGACGTCGAGCGCGGTGCGGTAGCGCTCCGCGTCCCCGCGGTGCTTGTCCGGGTGGAAGCGCGCGAGGAGCGCCCGGTAGCGCGCCTCGATCTCGTCCCAGCTCGCGCCGCTCGGGAGCTCGAGGTTGGCGAGCGCCTGGCGGACGGCGCGATCGCTCTCGATCGCGTCGAGCGCTCGCTGGACGCGCGCCGAGGGCTCCTTGGGTCGGCCTCTCGCGGCGCGACGTCGCGAGAGCTCGGCGTCGAGCTCCGCGTCGGAGAGGTCTTGAACGGGCTTCGTGAGGCTCACGGCGTCTCTCTCGCGCCGCTAGGGGGCCTTGGGGCTCGGTGCCGTCAAGAGCCGCTCGAGGAGCGACTGCGAGTACCCGGAGAGCTCGCGGAAGACGACGCCCATCCCAGGAGGATCTTGCTGGATCCGCACGACCTCGCCGACGCCCTCGATCGTCTCGATGTCGTCCATGATCACGGTGAACTTCAGGTTGACGCGCGTCCCGATCGGCAGCGGCTGGCTGGACTTCACGAAGACGCCGCTGCGCGAGATGTTGGTGACGTACTCTTGGATGAAGGCGTCGAACGACTCGAATTCCTTGTTGATCGTGAGCCGGTCGTCCCTGCGCTGTCCTTGGTTCGCCATCGACGTCCCTTGTACTCCGAAGCCGCGCGAGCGCTCAAGGCGCCCCGAGACGTCAGCTCCCGGAGAGGTCGAATTGCTCGAGGTGGTAGTCCTTGCGCGGCGTGAGGGTGATCTGGCGCGCGTAGCGGGCGCTCGCCTTCATCAGCGCCTCCTTCTCCTCGCGCTGGAACATGTCGATCACCGCCGGGTGCGCGTTCACGACCACCTTGAAGCCGGGGAGGGAGTCCTTCTCGCGCCGGATCTGTCGGAGGATCTCGTGGCAGATCGTGGTCTTGCTCTGGAGGTGCCCCGTCCCGTCGCAGTAGAAGCAGGGCTCGTAGAGCGTGCGTCCGAGGGACTCGCGTGTGCGCTTGCGCGTCATCTCGACGAGGCCGAGATCCGAGATCCGCACGACGGTCGTCTTCGCCTTGTCCCCCTTCAGGTGGTTGACGAGCGCCTTGTAGACCTTCTCGCGGTGGCTCGAGCGCTCCATGTCGATGAAGTCGAGGACGATGATCCCGCCGATGTTGCGGAAGCGGAGCTGGTAGCTGATCTCCTTGGCGGCCTCGAGGTTGGTCTGGAGGATCGTCTCCTCGACGTCCTTGCCCTTGCCCGTGAAGCGGCCCGTGTTCACGTCGATCGCGGTGAGCGCCTCGGCCTGGTCGATGATGAGGTAGCCGCCGCTCGGGAGCGGCACCTTGCGCGAGAGCGATCGCGCGATCTCGTCCTCGATCCCGAACTCGTCGAAGATGGGATCCGAGCCGTCGTAGAGCTCGACGTCGCCCGCGCGCTCGGGCATGAAGCTCTCGACGAATTGCTTGAGCCGGGCGTGCTCCGCCGGATCGTCGATGATGATCTTCCCGACCTCCTCGGTGAGCAGATCGCGCGCGGCGCGGAGCACGATGTCGAGCTCCGCGTAGAGGAGCTGCGGGGGGCGCTTCGCGGCCTTCTGGCGCTCCGCGATCGTCTCCCACGTCTTCACGAGGTAGCCGATGTCGGCCTTGAGCGTGCCCTTCGTGAGCCCCTGCGCGACGGTGCGGACGATGATGCCCCCCTGGCTCGGCTTCATCTGCTCGACGGTCTCGCGCAGGCGCTTGCGCTCCTTGTCGTTGCCGATCCGCTTGCTGATGCCGAGGTGGTCGACGGTCGGCATGTAGACGACGAAGCGGCCCGGCAGGGAGACGTGGCTCGTCACGCGAGCGCCCTTCGTGCTGATCGGTCCCTTCGAGACCTGGACGACGATCGTCTGGCCCTCCTTGAGGACGTCGCGGATCGGCGTCTTGCGCGAGAGGCGGTTCTGATCGCGATCGCGCTCCTCCTTCGGCTCCTTGTCTTCGTCGTCGCCCGCGCTGTCTTCTTCGCCGGAGAGGAGCTTGTCGAAGTCCTCCTGCGGGATGACGTCCTCGACGTGGAGGAACGCCGCTCGATCCAGGCCGACGTCGACGAACGCGGCCTGCATCCCCGGCAGGACCCGCGTCACCTTGCCGAGATAGATGTTGCCGACGGGGCTCCGGTCCCGCTCACGCTCGACGAAGATCTCGGAAAGGATCCCATTCTCGATGAGCGCGACGCGGGTCTCTCCCGCATCGACGCTCACCACGATCGTGCTCTTGCTTGCCATCGAGATGCCTCATGGGCGGCCCCTCGTCTCGGATCACGCCACCGACCGTCGTCGGGGCGGCGAGAGAGGCCGCGCGTTGACGAACTGCCGCGCGACGTCCCTCGCCGCGCGTGAATCGAGCCGACCTCCCACGAGCGGGCGTCGACCCTGGGTTCCTCGGCGCTCCGCGCTCCGGAGACCGACGACAGACACCGCGTCCTCGATCGATCACGCGAAGATCGCTTCGATCTGCTGACGCACGACGTCCTCGGACTTGGCGCGGGCCACCGCGATCTCCTTCACGATGAGCCCGCGCGCGCGCTCGAGCATCTGTCGCTCGCTGAAGGAGAGGCCCTCCTTCACGATCTTGACGCGGGAGAGATCGCGCAGCACCTCCGCCACCGCGAAGACGCTCCCGGTCGCCAGCTTCTCCACGAAGCCTCGGTAGCGACGGTTCCACGTCTGCGTATCGAGCGGGATGTCCGTGATCTTGAGGATCCGGAAGATCTCGCGGACCTGCGCCTCGCTGATGGGGCGCCGAAGCCCGATCTGCGCGGCGTTGTTCACCGGCACGAGGATCTTCTGTTCGGTGTCGTGCACCCGCAGCACGTAGAAGCCCTGGCGACGTCCGCCGATCTCTTTCTCCTCGACCCCGACGATGTCCGCGACGCCGCGGGCGGGATAGACGACCGTCTCCCCGACGTGAAAGTCGCCCTCCTCCGTGGGGCTCACGGAGATCGTGGTGTCCACCTTCACGGGCGGGAGCGCGGGCGCGCTCCAAGGCGACGGGCGCGCGAACGAGGCGTTGCTCTTCGACGGCTCGCTGCGAGAGGCCTCCGTGCCGGCGCTCGTCGTCGACCTCACCGCGCCGCTCGGCGCGGCGCCCGTCGGCTTGGCCTGCCTCCCCGAGCCCCTCGCTTCGAGCCCCCTCGGCTTCGCGCTCGTCTTGGTCGCGCTCGTCTTGGTCGCGTCCGCCTTGGTCGCGCTCGTCTTGGTCGCGCTCGCCTTCTTCTCGAGCGTCTTCGTGACGCTCGCCGCCTTCGGCTTCACGCTCGCCTTCGGCTTCGCGTCCGCCTTCGTCACCGCGCGAGCGCTGCTCGCCTTGCTCTCACCGACCTGACGCCCGTTCTTGCCCGTCTTCGCAGCGACCGGCGCCTTGACCGCCTTCAGCGCGGTCAGCCGCTCGCTCGGCTTCTTGGCGTGGGTCTTCGTGGGCTTGTGCGGCGACGCCTTGGTGGTCTTCTTGGACCGACCCTCTGCCTTGCGCGCTTGCATCCGACTCCTCTTCGATTCAATCGAAGCGTCGTCTCCGTGCTTCGCGAGCGTTCGGAACGCTCATCCTCGACACGACGCGAGGTCGCGTGTCGTGTGGGATCGTCCCGACCGCGGGAGCTTCTTCGAGAGGGCGCGCGCGGTCGAGAACCACGAAGTCGACACGATCCTCGCCGAGACGTCTCGGGCGAGAGCCGCATCCGAAGCCGACGAAACCTGAGCGTCGCAGTCAACGACGCGGGGGCCCATGGTATTCGGCGGAGCGCGCCCGGTCAACGGGTGGCGGGGAGGGCTCAAGCCGCCTCGAGCGCTCCGGCCTCGGGCCTGGGCGCGCGATACCCGTGGCCCGCGGCGAACTCCGCGAGGGTGCCCTGCATCGCGCGCCGCGCTCGATGCAAGCGGGACATGACCGTGCCGATGGGGCAGCCGATCGCGTCCGCCGCCTCCCGATAGCTCCGATCCTCGAGATCGACCAGGACGAGCACGTCTCGGAATTCTCGGGGAAGCTGCGCGAGCGCCCGCTCGACCTCGTCCGAGAGCCGCTCGCCCGGGAGCTCCCGCGTCGCCGAGCCCAGGCGAGCGTGAGCCTCCGCCGCGTGCACCTCGGTCAAGACCTCGTGCTCTCGGCGTCGCTTGCGATACCCGTTGATGAACGTGTTGAGGAGGATGCGGTGCATCCACGCGCGGCCGTTGGTGCCCGGCTCGAAGCGATCCCAGAAGGTCCAGGCGCGAAGCACGGCCTCCTGGACCAGATCGTCGGCGTCGGGGCGAGAGCCGGTCAGGCGGATCGCGGCGGCCGTGAGCTCGGGGCGTCGGAGCAGCACCTCGTGCTCGTACGAGGCGCGCTCGAGCGCCGAGGCGAGGTCGGCGCGCCGATGGACCCCTGAGGGCTCGTCCTCACGCTCGATGCGCGCATCATCGGGGGTCGTCGGCTCGGGCAGGGCGTCTCGCATCGTGTCCTCCAGGCCCTCGAGATCGAACCACGATCCCCTGGGCAGAGAGGCTTCAGCAGCAGCCATGCCATCGGTCTAATCCGTCGAAATCACAGAAGAAACCTGTCGCGCGACCGAAGATGTGCCGTCGCCGTCATGCCACGTTGGCGTCGCGTTGACCCGCCCTCGTGTCAACGTGTCAGCGCTCGCGGCCGTGGTGTCGCCTCGGCGAGCGCTCGAGGCAGCGCGTCGGCCACCTCGCGCGCGACGAGGCCTCGATCGCGCCCGGCGCTCGCCTCCTCGGCCGCGAGGGCGTGCGCGACGACGGCGCGCCAGCTCGCCGTGAAGGCGTCCTCGAGGCACGTCGGCGCCTCCTGCGCGAGCAGCCCGCCGATCGCGCCTGCGAGGACGTCTCCCGTCCCGGCGACCGCGAGCGCCGGGGTTCCCCGATCGCACACCGCGAAGCGGGTCTCCCCGCCCAGGGTCGCGGCGACGATCGAGCGCGCGCCCTTCAAGACGACGATCTGCCCGCTCCGCCGGGCGAGGGCGTCGGCGGCGCCGAAGCGATCCGCCTCCACCTCCCGGACGCTCACGCCGAGCAAGCTGGCCGCCTCGCCCGGATGGGGGGTGAGCACCCGCGGGCCCGCGGCCTCGCGCAGGAGGCCGAGATCCGCCCCGATCGCGCGGAGCGCGTCCGCGTCGAGGACGGTCGGTGGTGCGAGAGAGACGGCGAGCCTTCTGGCGAACGCGCGCGTCTCGTCGTCGAGGCCGATCCCCGGGCCGACGACGAGGCTCTGGGCCGCGCGCGCAGCGCCGAGCGCGTCGGCGACGCTCGCCTCGACCCCGTCGGGGAGCCGCCGCGTCATCAGCTCGACGACCTTCGCGTCGAGCGCGGCGTGGGCGCGTCCTCGCGCGGCGAGCGTGACGAGCCCCGCGCCCGCCCGCATCGCGCCGAGCCCGGCGAGGATCGCGGCGCCGGTCCGGCCCTCGGCGCCCGCGACGACGAGCACGTGGCCAGCGAGACCCTTGTGGGCTCCGAGTGAGCGGGCCCGCGCGGTGCGCGCGAGCTCCCCGGCGCCGACGAGGAACGCGTCGATCGGCGGGGGCGGCGCGACGCCGATGTCGACGACGACCACGCGCCCGACGAGATCGAGCGCACGGCTCACGTTGAGCCCACGCTTGTCGGCGTGGAACGTGACGGTCACGTCCGCGCGCAGCGCGGCGCCGAGGGGCTGACCTGTATCACAAGAGAGCCCGCTCGGGAGGTCGAGGGCCAGCCGTGGCACGCTCCAGGCGTCGAGCGCGCGGACGGCGGCGCGGGCGATCCCCTCGAGGGGCCGATCGAGCCCCGTTCCGAAGAGTCCGTCGACGAGGAGCGTCGCCTCCGCGTGACGCCGTTCGAGGCTCTCGAGCTCCGCGTCGTTGGTGATGGGTTCTGGAATGACACCTATGGCACGGAGAGCCTCGAGCGCGATCCGTGCATCTCCAGAGATACGCTGCGCGTCGCCGATGACGAACACGCGCGGTGCGAGGCCTCGCGCCGCGAGGTGGCGCGCGAGGACCCAGGCGTCGCCTCCGTTCTGTCCGAGCCCCCCGAAGACGAAGATCCGGTCGAGCTGGCCCGGGAATTCGCGGATGAGCAGGTCGGTCGCCGCGCGCCCGGCGTTCTCCATCAAGAGGATCCCGGGGACGCCCCCGTCGATCAGCGCGCGATCGAGCGCGCGGGCCTGAGCGCGCGAGACGAGGGCACGCGGCCTGAATGCGCTCACGGGCGCTCCATGGCGCGAAGGAACGCGCGGACGGCCGCCTCCATCCCGACGAGCACGGCGTCGGCGACGATGGCGTGCCCGACGTTGAGCTCGACGATCTGCGGGACGGCGCGGAGGAGCGCGCCGACGTTTCGGGAGGAGAGGCCGTGCCCCGCGGCGAGGTGGAGGGGCTCGCGCCCCTGGGCGTTGTGATCGGCGGCGCGCGCGAGCCGCGCGAGCTGTCCCTGGACCTCCTCGGGGGGGGCGTTCGCGTAGTCGCCCGTGTGGAGCTCGACGTGGGCCGCGCCGGTCGCTCGCGAGGCGTCGACCTGGAACGGCTCGGGATCGATGAACATCGAGACGGGGATCCGAGCCTCGTTCAGCCGCGCGACGACGAGCGTGAGGCGCTCCACCTGGCTCGCCACGTCGAGCCCCCCCTCCGTCGTGCGCTCTTCGCGCTTCTCGGGGACGAGCGTCACGAGATCGGGCCGCACGCGACGGGCGAATTCGATCATCGGATCGGTCGCCGCCATCTCGAGGTTCAACGTCGTCGTGAGACGCGCGCGCAGCCGCTCGACGTCGGCGGGCTGGATGTGCCGGCGATCCTCGCGCAGGTGCACCGTGATCCCGCGCGCGCCCGCCTCTTGCGCGCAGAGCGCGGCGTCGAGGGGGTCGGGGTACGTCGTCCCGCGCGCCTGACGGAGCGTCGCGACGTGATCGACGTTGACGTGGAGAGAGACGTCCATCGATGGGACGTTCCCACGTCCCGCGCCGAGCGGCGAGGGCGTCCGTCCGCTCACAGCACGGATCCGTTGCCCTGATTCGTGCGGTTCCTTCCTCGTCGGAGGGGCTGCCGAGAGCCCCTCCCACCCGCCGAGCGGCTCGGCGTGAGCCTCCCACCCGCCGAGCGAGCGTGCCTCTCTGGGGCGGATCAGGTCGAGCGAGGCGCGCTGTCAGACGTAGTCGCCCGAGACGCGGACGAGCTCCTGCGAAGGCACGCCCGGACGCATGATCCGGAGCTCGACCGTCTCGGTGGGACAGCTCGCGTGCCAGACGAGCAGGCGCGCCACGATGCGCACCAGATCGGACGCGTCGGCCGTCGGGAGCTGGTCGAAGAGCCGCACGCCCCAGCGCTCGGGATGGACGAAGATCTCGGCGTGAGCGACGGCGGCGCCGTCGTGCGTGACGACGTCCCAGAACTGGGCCGCCTGTCGGCTCACCCCGTCGTAGGCGCGCGGCTTCACCGCGCGGAAGCTCAGCCGGTCGAGCTCGACGGCGCTCACGCGTACCTCCGCGCGAGGAGCGTCGCGAGCACGTCGCGGACGCCGCTCGGCGAGTAGCCGAAGCGCGCGATCATCGCGTCCCGGGTCGTCCGCGCGCGCTCTTCGCGCGCTGCGTCGGCGATCGGCTCGGCGCTCGAGAGCCGGAGGACGTCGCCGACGATCTCCGCGAGCTGCCGCTTGCGCGAGATCCAATTCGCCTCACGGAGCTGATCGAGCTGCCTCGGGAACACGCGCGCCACGGCGGGGCGCTCGCCCGGATGATCGATCGCGAACGCGGCGATCGTGCTGATCAGGTTGCGTCGGTGGTCCTCGGAGCGCTCGCCCACGCCGAGCATCTCCTCGACGCTCCGCATGAGCGCGACGTCGGGATCCTCGTCCCGTCCGGTGACGGGGTTGGGGATCTTCTCGCCCTTGAGCGCGAACGAGACGTGCGTGACGTAGCGCTCGAAGAGCTCCCCGTAGCGCGCCTCGTCGACGAGGCCGGTCGCGGCCCGAAGCTCGCGGTCGACGCGATCGAGCCAGCGCTTCTCCACCACGGCCACGAAGCCTCGGGGGTCGCGGTACGCGCCGTCGACGGGATCGCGGAGAAACTCGTAGTCCTCCCCGTCGCAGAGCTCCTCGATTCGCGAGAGGACGGCGATCGGCGAGAGCTCGTCGTGCGCGGGATCCTGCGCGGCGTCGAGCAGGAGCGTGCGGATCTCGCGCGGCGAGGCGCCGCTGCTGCCCTCGTACGCGAACGAGCTGTCGGCCTCGTGCCGGATGTCGGCGACGTGAGCGCGGAGCTCGGCCGCCTCCTCGTTCGTGAAACGATCGGGGACGAGGCCGTCCGCGTAGAGCTCCGCCTTCTCGATGGGCGTGAGCGTCGGGGCGAGCGCGCCGACGCTCCCGGGCTCCGCGCGCTCGTAGCGCTCGCCCTGAGGTCGAACGAGGCGCGTGAGCACGGCCCAGAGCGCGGCGACGTAGGTCGCGTGCGGCGTCGGAGGGCGTCCGAGCTGCGCGACGACCTGCGTGTCGTAGATCGCTTGCTCGGCGCGGTAGTCGACGAGGTAGGGGACCCGCACGAGCGAGAGCCGCCCGCGGAACGAGCGGTACTCGTGGTGCTCGCGGAAGGCCTTGAGGTGGAGATCGTTCGACGTCGCGACGAAGACGACGTTGAGCGGCAGCACGGAGGCCTGGAGCGCGACCTCGCCCTCCTCGACCGCGAGCAGGAGGTAGCGCCAGGCGTCGAGCGGACGCTTGAGCAGGTCCGAGAACTCGAGGATGCCGCCCGTCGCGTCGACGAGATCGCCGTGCGTCTCGTAGAGCGAGACGGACGAGAGCGAGGCGGGGAGGGCCGCGAGCGAGCGGTCCATCGTGATCTGGCGCTCGACCGCGTCGACCGCCATCTGGGGGCCGATCGTCACGGCGCCGCGGCGATAGCGCTGCGAGATCGTGAGGCGCTCGACGCGCACGTGGGCGAGGACGCGCGCGAGATCGCCCCGATAGGCGGTCATCAGCGCGTCGAAGATCATCCGGTTCTTCGCGCCGAGCTCTCCCTCCATGACGAGGCGTGGAGCGGGCTCGCGACGCTCCGAGGCGTCCCGGTACGCGCCCTCGACGATCGCGCGACGATCCTCGGCGGGCAGGAGCAGGAGAGGGCTCTCGCGCAGCTCGCTGTCGAGCCGCAGATCGATCGCCGCGTCGGGGAGATGGGCGTAGCTCTCGGCGCGCGCGCCGACCTCGTCGGCGCCCGTCGAGCCGAAGCCGAGGGGGCGGCCGTCCTTGCCGCGCGGGAAGATCCACGAGAAGTAGTAGAGCGCGCCGTCGTCGGTGCTCGAGTAGTGCTCGAGCGCTCGGATCATGCAGTTGACGAACGTCGACTTCGCGCTCCCGTTCGGGCCGTGCAAGAGGACGAGGCGGTTGATGCGCCCCTCGCGCACGAAATTCGAGACCGCGCGGTAGAACGACGCCTGGATCTCCTCGTGCCCGACGAGCGCCTCACGCGCGCGGACGGGATCGAGGAAGGGGAGGTCGAAGAGGCGATGGCGCGTCACCTCCTCGCCGTCGGCGCGGCGCACCGTCGTCGTGCCGAACGCGTCGAAGCAGTCACGCAGGTAGCGCGCCGCGTCGCGGGTGTGTCGATACGGCGTCGCGCGGACGAGGTCGAGGTACTCCCCGAACGAGAGCACGCGCCGCTCGGACACGAAGCGAGCCTTGAGGGCCTCGCCGACCCGCCGGAGGGCGCCGTTCGCCTCGCGGGCCGCTGCGTCGCTCGAGTCGTGGGTCATCGTGTGCTCGGCTCAGGGGACGTCGATCCCGATCGCGAGCGTCCGCGTGTCGGGCATGCAGCCCTCGTCGGTGCACACGGCGAAGTCCACGACCGCGCGCAGATCGTGGTGACCCGCCGGCGCGACGATGGGGACCTCGAAGCGCGCGACGCGCTCGCTGAATTCGGCGGCGTCGGGCCGAGCGAGCGTCGCGCGGGGCAGCGTCACGCCGTCCGGCGCCGTGATCTGCACCGAGATCGGGTAGTCCTGGTTGACGTGGTAGATGCCCGTCGCGGCGAGGCGGATGTCGAAGTGCCCCTCTTGGTCCGCCGCGAGGGCGCCCGGCGTGCTCGAGTCGAGCTCGAACCCCGTGTCCACCCAGCGCGCGCGCGCCTCGGCGGGCGAAGCTGGCGTCGGCTCCGCGGTCGGCTCGACGCTGGGGCGGCTCGGGGCGTTCGCCTCGGAGCCACAAGCGAGCGTGAGCAGGCCGACGATCGTCGTCGCGCCGAGGGATCGGATGCTGATCATCACAGAGACTCCTTCATCACAGAGGCTCCCTTACATGGTCTTGGCGCGGCCGGGCTCGAACGCGCGCCCGAGCCGCCTCGACCTCGAGGCGTACCACGTCGCGAAGGCGGACGCGCGACCGCGCGCCGAGCGCGCGGGACGAGGGCGAACCTCGCCGCTCGGCGTGCTAAGCCTCGCGCCCTCGGCGCGTCGCGTCGTCGTCCATCGTGGAGGTGCCCTTGTCGCTCGGTCGTGTGCTCTTGGTCGAAGGGATCCACCCGAGCGCCAAGGCGAACCTGGAGAACGAAGGCTTCGAGGTCGAGCTGCTCTCGAAGGCGCTGCCCGAGGACGAGCTGATCGCGGCCGCGCGCGGCGCGGTGGCGGTCGGCATCCGCAGCAAGTCGCGGATCACGCCGAAGATCCTCGACGCCCTCCCCGAGCTCCGGGCGGTCGGCGCGTTCTGCATCGGGACGAACCAGATCGCGCTCGATCACGCCAACCGTCGCGGCGTCCCCGTCTTCAACGCGCCCTTCTCGAACACGAGGAGCGTCGCGGAGCTGATCATCGCCGAGATCGTCATGCTGGCCCGGCGGCTCGGCGACCACAACAGCACCGTTCACCGCGGCGGCTGGACGAAGTCGGCGACCGGCTCGTTCGAGGTGCGCGGCAAGACGCTCGGCATCGTCGGGTACGGACACATCGGGAGCCAGGTCGGCGTCCTCGCCGAGGCGCTCGGGCTGAGCGTCGTCTTCCACGACATCGCCGCGAAGCTCCCGATGGGCAACAACCGCCGCGCCGAGTCGCTCGAGAGCGTGCTCGCGCAGAGCGACTTCGTCACGTTCCACGTGCCCGAGACGAGCGAGACGAAGAACATGATCGGCGAGCGAGAGATCGCGACGATGAAGGAGGGCGCGTACCTCCTCAACGCGAGCCGCGGGACGGTGGTCGTGATCGACGCGCTCGCGAGCGCGCTCCGGAGCCACCACCTCGCGGGCGCGGCGATCGACGTCTTCCCGGAGGAGCCCGCGGCGAACGGCCAGCCCTTCGAGAGCGCGCTCCAGGGGCTCCCCAACGTCGTCCTCACGCCGCACATCGGAGGATCGACGAGCGAGGCGCAGGTCGCGATCGGGCACGAGGTCTCCGGCGCGCTCCTCGCCTTCTTGCGCGCCGGGAGCACGGCCGGAGCCGTGAACTTCCCTCGCGTCGATCTCCCGCGTCGCGCGGGGACGCATCGGATCGCTCACGTTCATCAGAACGTCCCCGGCGTCCTCCGCGACGTGAACCGCCTCGTCTCGGAGGCGAAGGCGAACGTCGTCAGCCAGGTGCTCGCGACGGACGCCAGCATCGGCTACCTCGTCCTCGACTTCGACGACGGCGCCGCCGCGAGCGCCTCGCTGGTCGAGCGGCTGCGTCGGCTCGAGACGACGATCAGCGCGCGCGAGGTGACCTGACCCGCCCGTCCTCGGCCCGCCTCGGCGGCCCTCGTCGCGAGGGCGCTCCATCGACGTGATCCGCCGCCTCGACGCGGCCCTCGAAGGCGCGAGCGCCGGCGTCTTCGAGCGTGAGCGGCGGGCGATCCGTTCGGCGCTCTTCGACGGCGCGCGCTCACGCGCATGGTTCAGTCGAGGAGCGACGGCGCCGCGTGCCGCAAGAACGTGAGCGCGTAGCGAGGGCGATAGTAGTAGCTCACGTACGCCCACTCCCGGAGCCGCTCTAGCTCGCGCGGGGCGAGCGCGCCCTCGAGCTCGCTCGCGCGAAAGCCGGTGAGCTCCGCGTGCCCTCGGCGCCGCGGCTCGAGGCTCGTCCCGGGGTAGGGCGTCGCGACGGTGAACTGGACCGCGAACGAGTCGAGGTGCTTCGCCCAGCGGACCGTCTCGCGGATCGTCCGCTCGGTGTCCCCAGGCAGCCCGAGGACGTAGTTGCAGATCACCCGGATCCCGAGCCTGCTGGCCGTGCGGACGACCTCCTCGATCTGCGCGTGGGTCGGCGGCTTGCGCTTCTCGCGCGCCAAGAGCGCCCGATCGACGCTCTCGACGCCGATCTCGAGGCTCCGGAGCCCGGCCCGCGCCAGCACCTCGAGCTGCTCCCGGTCCAGCCGATCCGCGCGCATCTCGGCGCTCCACCGCAGCCCGAGGGGTGCGAGGGCGTCCGCGATCGCGAGCACGCGGTCACGCTCGAGGTTGAAGAGCGGATCGCGGAACGAGAGCCCGCGCGCGCCGTAGAGATCGCGGTCGCGTCGGGCCTCCGCCGCGACGCGCTCGGGATCGCGCTCGCGAAAGCGCGCCGTCACGCGCCATGGGCAGTAGCTGCAGGCGTAGGGGCATCCCCGCGCGCTCTGGATCGGGAGCGTCGATCCGCGCCGGCTCAAGAGCGCGTAGCGATAGCGCTCGACCGGAAAGGGCGACCAGTCGGGGAAGGGCAGCGCGTCGAGGTCGCGGACGCTCCCGGCGTCGAGCACGCCGGTCGTGCGCCCCTCGAGGATCTCGCGCCAGAGCGCGTCGCTCGCGCCCTCCGGCTCGCCCGTGAGGATCAGCGCCGCGTGGTCGGCGAAGCGCTCCGTCAGCGCGCTCGCCGCCGCGCCGAACCCGATCGTGTGGACGCCTCGGCGCCCGAGACCCCGGAGCACTTGGCGCTCGGCGTCCGCGTCGACGAGCGAGGTCTGGACGAGCGCGTGCTCGCTCGCGCCCGCGATCCGATCGAGCTCGCCCGGCGCGCCGCGCAGTGAGACGAAATCGACCCCATACCCGAGCCGGTGCAGGCGCGCCGCGAGGTGGCCGAGTGCCACGGGCGGCAGCGCCGCGAGGCGCGCCTTCGCGCGCTCGAGCCATCGCGCCGGGCGCGACGCTCCGACCTCGAAGACGGTCCCGAAGCCTCCCGCGACGTCCTTCAGGGTGCAGCCGTCGTGGGAGTCGACGCTCGCGATCGTGATGCGCCGGTGAGCGCGACGGATGGATGAGGCCATGATGACGAGCGCGCGGCCACGATCCCAGCGCGACCGAAAACGCCGTAGCACCCCGCGCGTGGATGGGCTAGAGGCGTGCGAGCCCCATGCGACGCGCTCGCGCCTTCGTCGCCCTCGCCGCCATCGCCGTGGCCGTGGTGATCATCGCCTCGATCCTCGCGCGATCGGGCGTGGATGGGGCCGACGCCGAGATCGCTCGGCTCGCCCACGATCGCGGACGGATCGCGCTCGTCGGGGGGCCGGCTCCGCCCGATCTCGCGCGCTCGATCGCGATCGAGCCGAGCGCCGCGATCGACGACGCCCTGGATGGAACGGACGAGGAGGCGCTGCGCTCCGCCATGGCGGAGGGCGGGTTCGGCGCGCTCCTCGTCGCGCGGACGTCGGCTTCGGCGCGCGAGCCTGGCGCCTCGCTCCGTGCGCGGCTCGAGCGCTACGACGCGCTCGAGATGCTGCGGTGCCTCTACCTGACCCCCGCCGCCGCGCTCTATGTCCCGCGCACGGAGCTCGCGCTCGCGCCGATCCTGTCGGCGGCGCTCGCCCACGTCGCGCGCGCCGTCGTCGGCGGCGCCCCCGTGCCGCGCGTCCAGTCGTTCCCCGAGCCGCTTCGACGGATCCGCAACGTCGAGGTGATGGTGCTCCTCTCGGAGTCCGGGCGCCCTCGGCTCTGGCGCTCGGCGCGCGGGAGCTCGATCGCGAGGGCGCTCCTCACCGCGGCGACCGTCGCTCGGCAGCGCTGGAACGAGCGCGAGTCGGCGATGGGCGGCCCGCTCTCGCGCGTGCTCCCGTCCCTCGACGTGAGCGTCTCTCTGCTCGAGGACGACGGGACGCTCGGCGATCGCTCGTCCTCGTTCATCGAGTCGGCGTTTCAGCCCGATCACGGCGTCGCGTTCGAGTACCGAGGCAATTGGCACTACCTGCTGCCCGACGCGACGCGTGAGCGCGGAGAGGGGTCGGCCGTGCGCGCGTACGCGGCGCTCATGGGGGACCAAGAGATGCCGAGCGGCAGCCTCGAGCGGCGCGACGTGCGGCTCTACCGCTCGGTCGCGAGGCGGCTCGCGACCTCATCGGCGCTCGGCTCGAGCGACCGCCCGGCGGCGCCGACCTCCGCGGCGCCTCCCGCGACGTCGCTCGATCCCTGAGGCTGCGTGGGGCTCGCGCCCTCCGCGATCGGGAGACACACCACGAACGCCGTCCCTGGCGCTCCCTCGGTCGATCGCGCGTCGATCCGCCCGCCCGCCGCGCTCACGATGCGCTGCGAGATCGCGAGCCCGAGCCCGCTCCCTCGCTCCTTCGTCGAGACGAAGGGCACGAACAGGTTCTCGCGGACGTGCGCGGCGAGCCCCGGTCCCGTGTCGAGGACCGCGATCTCGATCATGGGCGGCTCGGAGGCCACAGCGCTCACGCCCGATCGGATCGTGAGCGCGCCGCGACCCTCCATCGCCTGGGCCGCGTTCTGGACGAGGTTGATCAGCACCTGCCGCAGCCGCTCCGGATCGATCCGCACGGGCGGCAGCGTGGGCGCGAGCTCGAGGCGGACCTCGATGGCGGCGTCGAGCTCGGGCCTGAGCAGCTGCACCGTGCGCGCGATCGTCGCCGTCGGATCGACGGGATCCGCGGCGCTCTTCGTCGGGCGCGCGTAGTCGAGGAACGAACCGACGACCCGGTTCAAGCGATCCACCTCCTCGACGATGATGCCGAGGAATTCGTGCGTGGAGTCGTGGCCCACGGACTCCTCCGTCGAGTCCGCGAGGAACTGCGCGCTCGCCTTGATCGAGCCGAGCGGGTTGCGGATCTCGTGCGCGAGCCCGGCGGCCATCTCGCCGAGCGCGGCGAGGCGGTCCCGGTCGCGCATCCGCTCGTAGAGGCGGAGGCTCTCGACGGCCGTCGCGATGTGCGCCGCGAGCGAGCGCAGGACGACGACCTCCTCGGGGGTGTAGGCGTCGCGCAAGCGATCGTCGCGCAGGCAGAGGAGCCCGTAGAGCTCCGTCTCGCCGCGGATCGCCGCGACGAGGGACGCGCGCAGATCCTCCATCGTCGCGATGACGTCGTCGAGGATCGCCGCCTCGCGCGCGTCCCCGAGCTCGACGCGCTCGTCTCGCTCGCGCTCGAGGTTCTCGAGGACGAGGGTCCCTTCGCGGGTCAGCCGCTCGACGAAGACGCGGGTGGCCGCGGGATCGACGCGCGCGATCGCGCGCGGGCCGAGCTGGCCGGCGAGCTCGTAGACGACGTGCTGCCGATCGAGGAGATAGACGGACCCGTGCGTGACCCGCCGTGACTCGTCGAGCGAGGTGACCACCGCGTCCACGACCTCCTCGATCGACGTCGATCGGAGCAGGCGACGCCGGAGGTTCGCGCCGAGGCGCTCGAAGTCGAGCCGCTCCCGGAGAAAGAGCGCGGCGATGCGCTGCTCGATCCAGCTATGGAGCGACTCGAAGGTGATCAGGAGGACGATCGCGGCCGCGACCGAGTGCAGGTAGAAGTTCCCCTCGTCGAGCCACACGAGGACCCAGAGGATGCCGGCCAAGAGGAACGAGAGCGCCGTGAGCACGAAGAGCTTGCCCGCGAGCTCGTAGAGGTCGAGGAGCCGAAAGCGCAGGATCGACTGGGAGAGGACGTAGAGGAACACGAGGATGAGGACGGTCCCGACCGGCGGGATGTCGAGCCCGACGTAGGGCAGGTACTCGGCGAGCGTGAAGACCGCCGCGAAGGTCCCGACGAGCGCCAGGTACGTGAGCCGCGCTCGCTCGAACCGCGAGGGCGCGCGCCGCCCCGCGCGGTAGACGAGCGCCAGCGCCGCCGAGAGCAGCACGAAGACGTAGGTGAACACCAACGTCCCGAGAAAGACGCTCGGATGGAGCGGCGTGAAGACCGCCGCGATCATCACGGCCGCGAGCAGCACCGCGATCCGGTTGAGCTGCTCGGAGCGGCGCGAGCGCGTGAGCAGGAAGGCGCGGAAGAACTGGACGGCCGCGAGGGGCAAGAGCACGGCGAAGACGAGGTTCAGCCGCTCCCAGACGAGGGAGGTCGGGATCCACCGTGTGAAGAACGACGTCGCGTACCAAGCGCTGACCGTCGTCGCGAAGAGCATGAAGAGCCAATGAACGCGGCGCTTGCGAGGTCGCGGGAGGATCGTGGCCGCGACCGCGAGCGAGAGCACCGCGCCGAGCAACGACGTCTGCGATCGCAGATCCACGCGCGGAGCCTAGCAGGGGGCGCCACGCGTCGGGCGCGCGAGGCCGGACGAACGACGGCGAGCGGCGTGAGCGCCGAGGGCGACGCGCCAGCCGATGGTGGCCGCCCGCTCGGAGAGTTCGCCCAGGGAGCTGGCGCGACGCGTCAGCGGCGCTCGGCCTCGAGCCCAGAGAAGTGCGGCGCGAGGGCTTCGCGCGTGAGGCGGATCCGCGCCTCGGCCACGGGCGCGATCGGCCTCGATCCGAGGCGATGATCGGAGCCTCGAGGCTCGAGCGCGGCCGAGAGGGTCGCGAAGAGGCTCGCCTCGAGCGCGTGGAGGTCGTAGCCGCCCTCGAGCACCATCCCGAAGGAGGCGTCGCGCCGATCGGCGAGCGCGCCGAGCTCGCTCGCGAGGAGCGCGTACGTCGGCTCCGAGAGGCGCAGCTCCGCGAGCGGATCGCGCTCGTGCGCGTCGAAGCCCGCCGAGAGGAGCACGACGTCGGGGGCGTGCTCCTCGAGGATGGGGAGCACGACGTCGTGGAACGCCCGCTCGTACTCCGCGCCCCCCGCTCCCGGCGGCATGGCGAGGTTCGCGGTCCGCCCCGTGCCCGAGCCGCGGCCGATCTCCGTCGGGGCACCCGTGCCCGGGTAGAGCGGCCACTGGTGCAGGCTCACGAAGAGGACGCTCGGGTCCTCCGCGAAGGCCTCCTGCGTCCCGTTCCCGTGGTGCGCGTCCCAGTCGACGATCGCGACCCGGCGCGCGCCGGCCGCGATCGCCGCGCGGGCGGCGATCGCGACGTTGTTGAAGAGGCAGAAGCCCATCGCGCGATCCGGCTCCGCGTGGTGACCCGGGGGCCGCGCGAGCACGAAGCCGCGCTTGGCGCCGCGCGCGAGCAGCTTCCCGAGCGCGGCCGATCCCCCAGCCGCGCGCAAGACCGCCTCGCGGGTGCCCGGCCCGACGTACGTGTCCAGGTCCAAGAGGCGCTCTCGCTCGTCGAGCCCGAAGATCGCGTCGACGTGGGCGTCGTCGTGAACCTGGAGCGCGTCCTCCCGCTCGAGCGCTGGCGCGACCCGCGCGTCGATCCGGCGGCTGGGCAGCCGCTCGAGCGCTCGCCGCGCCGCTCGAACGCGCTCGGGGCGCTCGGGGTGCGGGCTCGCGCTTCGATGTCCGTCGAGCGTCGGATGGTCGAAAACCACGAGGTCCATCGCATGACCGTGGGCACGACGAACGTCGCACGCAATCACAGCCGCTATTGACCCGTTCTTTCGACCGGTGCTAGTTCTCGACCCATTCCACGTGCGGCGCGCCGGGGCTCTGGCGCGATGCGACGATGCCGGCTGCATGACCACCGCCGTGGCCTGGCGTTAGGCTCGTACGAAGCTCGGAGGAGCGGATGCGCACCAAGATCATCGCGGGGAACCTTCTGATACTCCTCCTCGTCGGCCTCGCGGCGTTCGTGATGGTCAAGACGAACGTCGAGAGCGAATTCGCCAACGAGGTCGACTCGCGGATCTCCTCGGATTTCCAGCTCGCCTCGCAGTCGCTCTCGCTCGAGGGGCGCGAGCTGGTCGGGCTCGTCGAGGAGCAGGCGAGCACGCGCCAGGTGCGGGACATCTTCGGCGCCCTCGACGAGGCGGGGCGGCGTCAGCGCGCCTTCGACGCAGCCCAGCGGACCTCGACGTGGCTCGGGGATCCTGCCCGTGGCCGCCTCGGCCGCCCGGACATCGCCGCGATCGTCGACGACCAGGGGCGGGTCATCGCGCGCGACGCCGACGTCAACGCGATGTTCGGCGTGGATCTCGGCTCGCAGATCCCCGCGATCGCGAGCGCGCTCCGGGGCTCCTCCGCGATCACCACCTGGGAGTCCACGCAGGACCACAAGGTGCGGCAGGTCGCGATCGCGCCGATCCGCGGCGATGGATCGGCGATCCTCGGGGCGCTCGTGGTCGGCTACGATCTCTCGAACGGCCTCGCGGATCGCGAGGGCCGCGTGCTCGGGCGCGACGTCGCGTTCATCTGGGGCGACGACGTGTACGCGTCCTCGCTCGACGGCGCCGCGCCGGCGGATCTGCGCGCCTATCTCTTCGGCCCGGGATCGAGCGCGACGAACGCCGCGCGAGACGGCGGCACCGTGTCGTCGCCCTTCCGGGTCACCCTCGCGGGCAGCGAGCGCGTCGCCGTGATCGGCCCGATCCCCTCGCCCAACGCGCACGTCGCGATGGTCGTGCTCGCCGATCGCTCGGCTCAGATCGCGAAGGCCTCATCCGTCAACTTCATCCTCCTGCTCACGATCGTCGGAGCCCTGCTGATCTTCGCCTATGGGTTCTTCATGGGCTCGAGCATCCTCGCGCCGATCGCCAAGATCGAGGAGGGGCTCCTCCAGATCATGAATGGCCGAACGGACCATCGCCTCGACATCGAGAGCGCCGACTTCGGTGGGCTCGCGTACCGGATCAACCAGCTCCTCAACGTGCTGACCCGCACCGAGGAGGTGGACGAGAGCGGCGCCGTCGCGGGCGGCGGAGGAGCGTGGGCGGAGGCCAAGGGGGAGGGCGCGGGAGAGGGCGGCTCGGCCTCGAGCGAGCAGGACGAGGTCGATCCCAAGGTCGCCGAGGAGCTCGCCGCGGAGCCCGAGGGCTCCTACTACCCGCGGATCTACGCGGAGTATGTCGCGGCCAAGCAGGCGGCGGGTGAGAACGTCTCGAACATCACCGAGGACAAGTTCGTGCAGCGGCTCAAGGCGAACGAACAGGCGCTCGTGAAGAAACACGGCTGCCGGATGGTTCGCTTCCAGGTGCAGGTGCGCGGCAGTCAGGTCAATCTCGCCCCGGTCATCATCCGCTGAGCCGGCTCGCGACGCGCGCGAGCGTCGCGTCGCCGACGCGGCGACGGCGGGCGGCTGGCCGCGAGGTTCGGAGGTTCTTGTGTTCGGATGGTTTGGGAAGAAGACCGACACGCAGACGATCGAGAAGCACGGCCAGCGTGCAGGGAACAAGCGAGCCCAGGCCCCCGACCGATGGGACGCGATCCAGGCGCTCGCCTCGATCCTCACCATCGTGAAGAAGGAGGGGGCGGATGACAGGGTCGGCGCGGTCGTCGCCGCGCTCCTCGCCCGCTTCACCTTCTACGCCGATCCCACCATCACGGATCAGGAAGAGAAGGACTTCGCGTTTCGCGTCGTCCTCGACGCGGGCGCGGGAGGCGTCGACGCGATCCGAGCGTTCATGAAGCGCTCGGAGGCGCTCGTCTGGCCGCTCAAGATGCTCGATCGCCTCCTCTCGCCCGAGGAGGTCGTCACTGAGCTCTTGGCGCTCCTCGAGGACATGGATCTCGAGTACCAGCGGGATCCGCAGCGCAAGCTCCAGGTCCTCCACGCGCTCGACGAGCGCCGCGATCCTCGCATCGCCGCCGCGGCGCGGCGGTTCCTCGAGGACGTCAACGAGACGGCTCGCTTCCACGCCGTGGGCGCGATCCTCGGCCAAGACGACGCCGCGGACTTTCGCGCGGCGGTCGTGGAGGCGCTCTCGAAGGAGGAGAGCGTGCGCGTCAAGGACCGCATCCTCGAGGCGTTCTCGGGGCGCGGCTGGGATCTGGGCGAGGCCCGCGGCGTCATCGAGAAGCAGTCGTTGCCGAGCTGGTCGTTCGACAAGGCCGGGATCCCGAAGCGGGCCTGACAGAACGCCCCGCCCGACGGATCACGTCGAGCGGGGCGCGCTGTCACATCACTCGGTGACTGCCTGGTCCGGCGGCACCAGGCGCCCTGCGCTCGACGGATCACGTCGAGCGGGGCGCGCTGCTGTCACGTCACTCGGTGACGGCCTGATCCGGCGGCAGGTTGAAGATGAGGCCGAGGTTGAACATGTGGTTGAACGTGGTTCGCGAGTCCTGGCCGTCGATCTGACCGTCGGGGAACGCGCCGCGGCTGCTCCCCGCCTCGTCCGTCCCGGAGGGATTCCAGGAGAAGGGGAAGGCTCGCCACTCGATCGCGATCCCGAACCAGGAGTTCGCGTAGAGGCTCAGCCCGACGCCGAGCATCGGGGCGGGCGTGATCCGACCGGTGCGCGCGACCTGCGTGGCGATGCACTCGTCCGACGATCGACCGGTGGGCGCCGAGTCGCACGCGGTGCTCCGGACGTCGTTGATGACGGTGGAGCTGCGCTCGTCGAGCCCGAAGATCGCGGCACCCAGGATCACGTAGAGGTCGGTGTCGACGAAGACCGCCTGGAACAGCGAGAGCTTCCCGCGCAACGGGATGAAGATGAGGTGAGCCGAGACGCCCCACTGGATGCGTCCGATCTGCTCGTGGAAGCGATCCGCCGAGGGGACCGAGAGGCGGTTGCGATCGGTCACCTGGGCATACTGGTTGACCTGGGTCGTCAGGTCGGTGTCGATCTGGCCGGCCGCGTAACCGCCCCAGATGCCGATGCCGAGCCAGTCGAGGAAGTGGTAGTTCGCCTCCAGGCCGACGAAGAGCGAGCGGGCGAACTCGTCCTGGAGCGTGTAGCTGATCCCCGGGATCAGGTTGACGCGGTTGACGCGGTAGAGCCGCATGTGCCGGACCGCAGGCGCGCCGGCGAGCGGCCCCGTGATCTGAACCTCCTGCGCTTGCGCGGGAGCCACGAGGCTCAGCGCGCCGACGGCGAGGCCGAGCGAGAGGAGGAGCGAGAGGCTGGTCTTGGTCATGCTCGATCCGTGCGAGTTCCGTGAAAACGACGTTCGGGTGCTCATGCGTCCCTCGCTCAGCGCGGCAGCCGGTAGTCGAATTCCGGCGGCAAGAAGAAGGTCAGGCCGATGTGCGCCGTGACGTTGTTGGTGAAGGCGAGGCTCGACTGCGTCCACGTCGTCGGGTCCGAGCGCTGCTCACCCAGCGCGACGCCGAGGTTCTCGAGCTGCTCGAGGTACATGTAGTCGCGGAGCTCGGCGAAGACCGCGAGCCAGCGGGTGACGAAGACGCGCAGGCCGATGCCGAGGTTGAACGCGACGCGGACGTCGAAGTCGAAGCGCCGGACGTCGGGATCGATGACCGGGATCGGGCGGGTCCGCATCAGGCCGACGCCGCCGACGATGTAGGCGTCGTACTGGAAGATGAACTCGTTGAACATCGAGAACTTCCCGTACACCGGGACGTACGTGAAGTTCAGGTGCGCGCCGAACTGGTACTGGTTGATCGGCACCGAGAGGCGCGTGCTCCGCCGAACCTGGAAGGCGAGCTCCGACTCCGACTCGAGCCCTTCGTACCAGATGAAGTTCACGCCGAGCGCGAGGACGTTCGTCCACCAGTAGTTCAGGCCGAGGCCGATGCCGGTGTGGCTCACGAACGGGTCGTTCAGCGACTGCGACACCGACGGCATCAGCTCGACGCGGTTGATGCGCAGCGCATAGATCTGCTGGACCGCGTAGATCTCCTCGTGCGCGTCCTCGCGCTCGGTGGGCTCCTCCCGAGCGGCGCTCGACGACGAGGCGTGCGCGGCCTCGTCGGAGCCCGAGGCGAGATCGCCGATGACGTCGCCGGAGCCGCTGTCGGCCGACGACTGCGTATCGCTCGAGGCGTCGCCGCTCTCCGTCTCGTCGAGCGTGAAGTCCATGTCCTGAGCGACGGCGCGGGTGGCCGCCCATCCGTTCGTGAGCGCGAGCGCGACGATCGACGCCGCGATCCAAGCCTTTCTCATCGTGACCTCTTCCACCTGCGGGTGGCGACTACGACCATCTGTCGAGCGGGATCCCTGAAGCGTCTCCCGGACCGTTCCCTCACCGAGGAAACGCCCCCGAAGCCACGTTCTCGGGATTTGGCCGAGACCTGTAAGTGTCCGAAATGTATCGTAAAAACGGTGTCTGAACAGGAAGCGGGCGCGACTATAACACGGTGAGGATCGCGCGATCAACGCGGATCGACGGAGGCTCACGAAGGTTCCTCCGGCTTCTCGAAGAGCGCGGAGACGAAGACGTCCGGCGCGAAGACGCGGAGATCCTCGACCCGCTCGCCGATGCCCACGTAGCGGACCGGAATGCCGTGCTCGTTGGCGACGCCGAGGACGACGCCGCCCTTCGCCGTTCCGTCGAGCTTGGTGAGGACGATCCCCGTGATCCGGATCGCCTCGCGGAAGAGCTGGGCCTGCTGGATGGCGTTCTGGCCGGTGGTCGCGTCGAGGACGAGGAGCACCTCGTCGATGGGGCGCTCGAGGGCCTTCTCGGCCGTCCGCACGACCTTCTTCAGCTCCTCCATCAGGTTCGACTTCGTGTGGAGGCGCCCCGCCGTGTCCGCGAGCACGACGTCCGCGCCGTCGGCGATGCCCTTCTTGATGGCGTCGAAGATCACGGCGCCGGGATCCGCCCGATCCTTGCCCTTGACCACCTCGCAGCCGACCCGCTTGCCCCAGACCTCGAGCTGGAGCACCGCCGCCGCGCGAAAGGTGTCGCCCGCCGCGAGCACGACCTTGCGCCCCTGCTCCTGGTAGCGGCTCGCGAGCTTGCCGATCGTCGTCGTCTTGCCGACCCCGTTCACGCCGACGACGATGATGACGGTCGGCCTCTTGGTGGGCACGATCGGCCCGAGCGCGGGACCTATCACCTCGAGCGCCTGCGCCCGCAGGCTCGCCCAGAGCTCCGCCTCGTCGTGGAGCTTCGCGGCCGCGATCTCCGCGCGCAGCCCCTCCAGCATCTTGTCCGCCGTTCGCGGCCCGATGTCCGCCGAGAGCAGCACCGCCTGCACCTCGTCGAGGAGCGTGGGATCGATCTCCTTGCGTCGACCGAAGAGCTGGGCGAGGCGCGCGATGAAGCCGCCGCGCGTCGTCGCGAGGCCCTTGCGCAGCGTCTCGATCGACTCGCGCGTCTCGGCCGAGCTCTCCGCAGGAGCGGCCTCGAGCTTGGCCGCCACGGCCTCGTGGGGGGGGCGTTCGGCCTCCGCGCGGCGTCCAGCGTCGTCCTCTTCGACGTCCGTCGAGCCAGGCTCGGGTGCGCGCGCCTCCGCCGAGGCGGGCTCGCTCGCCTTCGCCGGCGCTGGCTTCTCCGCGGCCGGCGCGGCGGGCGTCGGCTCGCCGGACTTCGCCGGTCCGGCGCTCGCGGGCTCGCGCTGCTCCTCCGGTCTCGAGCGCGGCGCGGGGGTCGCGGGCGAGAGCTTCGCTGGCTCACCACGCGAGGGGAGCGGCTCGGGTCGCTGACCACGACGGAGAACGAACACGACCGCGCCGAAGACGACGAGGACGACGGCGGCGACGACGACGATCACGAACATGTCCCTCGGGCGCGCCGTGGCGAGGCGAGGCTGGCGCGGCCGCGAACTATAGAGATCACGCGAGCTTCGAGTCAACGCGTGTCGTTCGCGGCGTCAGCGCGGTGAGCTTCGCGCGCACGGATGCCAGCGCCTCTTCGGACGGCGGCCGCTCCGCGTAGACGAGCACCTCGACCTCGGCGGCGAGCGCGTCGATCGCCCCCGGGTCCGCGCCAGCGGCGCGCACGATCGCCGCGATCTCGCGGTCGGTCGCCGTCGCCGGCACCTCGTCTCGCGCGAAGCGCGAGAGCACGTCGAGGAGCGCCCGCCGCGCGAGATCGCGGCGGCTCTCGAGGCGCACCACCACGTCGATCCACTCGCCCCGGTTCGGGATCATCAGGGGCCGGGCGATCGGCTCGAAGCCGGGGGCGCTCGCCTCGAAGCGGAGCGAGCCCGTCGGCGGGAGCAGGGCGAAGCGTCCGTCGGGCCCGCTCCGCGTCTCGACGTCGCCGCAGCGCACGCGCGCGCCCGCGATCGCGTCACCGGTCGCCGCGCGAACGAGCGTCCCCGAGACCTCGCGCGTCTGGGCGAGGATCGACGACGCGCGCGACGTGCTCACGCCGGGTGTGCTCTCGCGCGGCGCGTCCGAGGCCGCGCGCCCCGTCCGGCGCCTCGAGAGCCAGAGCGCGACGCCGCCGAAGGCGAGGGCGCTCGAGAGCGCGAGCCAAGGGAGGATCGGCACGCTCGGCGTGACGACGAAGCGCCGCTCGGGTGAGCGCGCGTCGTCGAGCCACGGCCCCTCCGCGACGAAGCGAGCCTCCACGACGATCTCGGCAGCGCCGCGCGCCACCGACGGGTGGAGGGGGAACGCGAAGGCGCCCGCGCCGTCGGTCACGAGCGTCAGGGCGTGCTCGCCGTCCACGTAGACGCCGACGGGGCGATGCGCGAGCGGGCCGACGCTCGTCACGAGCCGCCCGCCGAGCGAGGTGCCCTCGCGGAGCGTCTCCGAGGAGTCGGTCCACTCGAGGTGAACGGCGCGGTAGCGGACGATCGGCACCTCGGTCTGCCCGACGGCGCGCGTCGCGTCGGCCTCGGAGCGAACGACGAGTCTTCCAGCCGCGGCCGGGCCGAGGTCATCGGAGCGGAGCGTGAGCGTCAGCCGACCGCGCGGATCCGTGCGGCCCTCCGCGAGGGCGACGCCCGCCTCGTTTCGGACGACGATCTCGAGCCCCGCGCCACCGGCCTCGCCGGTCGCGATCACGTCGAGCGCGTGCTCGGGCGTGTCGAGCGAGAGGCGGTTCCCCTCGGGGAGCGAGACACGAAGCGCGACGTGGGCGTGTTGGCCGTCCATGGTGATCCGGACGCTCGCGCCCTCGAGGTCGAGATCGCCCGCGAACGAGGCGTCGACGACGCACGGACAGCGCGCTCGCGTGGGGGTCCCCTCGAAGCGCCCGCGCGCATCGGTGACGACGCTCATCGTCTCGGCGGAGCCGCCAATCGTGGGCCGTATGGAGAGGTCGAGGGCGCGGCCCGTGAGCGGCACCCCGTTGTCGTCGCGGAGCGTGCCCCGCACGGTCTCGGGCGAGGATGGTGAGCTGATGAGCTCGATCCGGGCCCCGCCGCGGACGCGCACGATCCGATCGGCCGACGCCGACGACGAGGGCGCGAGGCAGACGACGATCGCCGTCGCGACCACGAGGAGCCGTCCCGTCACCGGCGCGGACACGCCGCCAGGATCGGCTCGATCGTCGCGCTGCGCAACGAGGTCGTTGCAGTCGCGGGTCATCCGTAGATACTCGTGAACGGATCGCGTCGATCCACGTCGAACGTCGCAGCTGATGGAGGGTTGCCCTTGAGTGTCGCACGTGGATGGCTGGCTCGCCGCGCGCTCGCGCTGCTCGTCGTCTCGATCTCGCTCTCGTCCGTGGGCGCGCGCGCCGACGATCGCAGCGACTACCTCGTCCGGCTCCTCCAGACCTCGACCGCGTTTCGTGTGCGGGCCCAGGCCGCGATCTCGCTCGGGAGCGTGAGCGGCGAGCCGAGCGTCCTCACGGCGCTCTCGGCGGCCCTCCGCGACGAGAACCCGGCGGTCCGGGCGGCGGCCGCGTCGTCCCTCGGGCGCGTCGGGGACTCGAGCGTGATCGCCGCGCTTCGTGGCCTCGAGCACGACGGGGAGGCCGCCGTCCGCACGGCCGCGACCGCCGCCGTCACCGCGATCGAGAGCCGCTCGAGGGCGCCCACCGCGAGCCGCCCGAGCGAGGCAGGCGGCGGTGTCGGGCCCGCGCCCGCGGGCCCCGCCCGCTACTACATCGGGATCGGCCGACCGAACGTGACGGGCGCCGCCCCCCCGGCGCTCGCCGACGGAATCCGCACGAGCGTGGAGCGTCGGCTCGAGTCGCTCGGTCAGATCGTCGTCGCGCCGGACGGCGAGAGCGCTGCCGCCGCGCAGCGCGAGCTGCGACGTCGCTCGCTCGTCGGCGTCTTCCTCGACATCTCGCTCGCCATCGAGACGCTCCCGACCGGCGCGGTCCGAGCGCGCTGCTCGGTCGTGGTCCAGGACTACCCTGGTCGCAACGTTCGGAGCATGTTGAGCGGCTCCGCGACGGCGACGGGCACGTCGACCGCCGACCCCGCGCTCGTCGAGGCCGCGGTCAACAGCGCGCTCAACCGGCTCCCCACCGCGCTCGCCGCGGCCTCGCCTCGGTGAGTTGTTGGCGTCCACGCCCGCGATCCCTCTACGATCTTCTGCAACGACCCGCGCCAAAGGATGAGAGATGAGCTCGCCCACCCAAGCCGCCACCCGAAACGGAGCCCCCCCCAAGCGTCGCTTGCGGAACTACCTCCTCGATGCGCGCTTTCAGCTCAAGTACACGGGCATGGTCGTCGTGGTGACGCTCCTCGTCGCCTCGGTCCTCGGCTGGGTCGCCTACCGAGCGTCTCACGAGCAGACCGAGATGCTCACGATCAACCTCACGATGCAGGGCGAGACGGCGGAGTTCATCGAGCAGACGGCGCGCGAGGCCGATCAGAAGCTCCTCCTCTACATCATCGGCGGGATCGCCGCCCTCGTCCTCTCGCTCGGCGTCACGGGGATCGTCGTGACGCATCGCGTGGTCGGGCCCGCCTTCAAGATGAAGAGCCTCTTCCGGTACGTCGCCGACGGTCACCTCAAGCTCTACGGGCGGCTGCGCGAGGGCGACGAGCTGCAGGACGTGTTCGCCGAATTCGAGCGCATGATCGAGCGGCTTCGCGCCAACCAGCGCGACGAGATCACGCGCCTCGAGGCGGTGATCGCGTCCGCGAAGGACGCGAGCGCGCCCCAGTCGGTCCTCGACTCCCTCGACGAGCTCCGTGGCCGGATGGAGAAGGAGCTCGAGTGAGCGCCGCGACGCCCCTCGCGGCATGCGTCACGTGATCGGATCCATGCCGCTCCCGGCTCGCCAGCGGGGCTGCCCAGGGCCTCTCCCTCACGCCGAGTGAGTCGGCGTGAGCCTGCCTCTCGCCGAGCCAGCGCGCCCGCGCTCGACGGCTCACTTCGACGGGCGCGCCGTCAGTCGTCGCAGAACACGCGCTCGAAGTAGCGGATCCGAGCGGATCCGTCCGCCGCGAGCGTGACGGCCGCCGCGTCGATGCGGAGCTGCCCGCGAAACCCGTGCTTCGACCAGTAGGCGAGGGCGCCGCGCCGGATCCGTTCGCGCTTCTTCGCGTCGAAGGTGAGCGCGGGATCCACGCCGCCCTCGCATCGAGAGCGCACCTCGCACACGACGAGCAGAGCGCCGCGCCGGGCGACGACGTCGAGCTCGAGGCGCCCGATCCGCGCGTTTCGCTCGACGATCACGAAGCCTCGGTCGGCCATCCACTGGGCGACCGCGTCCTCGGCTCGCCTCCCTCGCTCGGCTCTCGACACGCTCGGTGCTCCATCGAGGCCCGACGCACCGGCGCGCGTGCGTCGCGGCCCCCAGCGAATGAAAGAGGCCCGGGCATCGGCCCAGGCCTCTTCGCGTTGCGAGCGTGGATCAGCTCAGCTCAGCGACGACACTCGTTGTTCGTGCAGCTCCCGCCGGGACCGCAGTCATCGTCGTCCTCGCAGAAGTTGTCGGGGATGCAGTAGCCGCCGCGGACGCCGTCGCCGCCCTTGGTGAGCAGCTCGACGCAGTGGAACCCCTCGTTGCACGTGCAGAGGGGGAGCGTCGAATCGCCTCCGCCCGCGCTGCAGCGGCACGAGCAGAAGACGCGCGCGTCACGGGTGTCGGTGTCGATGCAGTTGTCGGTCGCGGGGTTCCGGCAGGTCATCGGATCGCCGACGATGTGCTCGGGGTGACCTTGGAGTCGATAGACGAGGCAGACCCGCGTGCGACACTGGACCGAGCTCGTCTCGACGTAGCTCTCGCGTGCGGTGAAGCCCGCCTCGGGGATCGCTTCGGGGACGCAGGGATCACCGACCCCCCTCGCCGGACAGCCGGCGGCGAACGTCCCGACGAGGACCGATCCCACGATGAGCGCCCAGCTCAGCTTCTTCGCGCAGGCCATCTGCATCTTTGCTCCCGACATTGGTCTTGACCCACCAGGTTGCTTCCGATCACACCGTTGCTTCCGGTCGCACGCGCCATCGGGCGCTCGCTCGCCCGAGCGAGCTGCGCCGAGGCGAGCGGGACCGTACGTCGCCGAGAGAAAGCGTGTCAAGCACGTTCGCTCGTCGAGAACCCTATTGACAAGGCGTCCGCTCGCTCTCTATCCTCGCGCTCCGAACCGTCATAGTCCACCGATTTTGTTGGCTTTTCAGGCGCACCGAGGCCGCTCGGCCCGGCTCGCGCGGTTTCTCGGCAGTCCAGCATCGTCGCGCGTGACCTGGCGACATGACGACGACGACTAGAAGGATCTCCCATGAAGCGTGCACGGATGGGTAACCGAACGATCGCAACGCAGTTGCTCCGCAGGCTCGGGCTCGCCGCCTCTCTGGGCGGCCTCGTCCTCGCCACGACGCTCGCCGCCGGCGGCGTCGCCGCGCAGGACATGACGTTCACCGTGGACGAGACGGGCGGCGGCGCGCCTCCCGCGGAGGGTCCGCCGTCCGAGGCGCTCGCGAACGCGCTCCGCCTGTACCAGCAAGAGCGGTACATGGAGTCGTCGGTCCAGTTCCAGCGGGTCGTCGGCGGCGAGACCGAGGACGCCCCGGCGAACGTGCAGAAGGCGCAGTTCTTCCTCGGCAAAGCCCTCTATCACCTCCACTTCTACCAGTCCGCGCTCGCCATCTTCGACGAGATCACGCAGGCGGGGCCGAACCACCTCTACTTCGGGCAGACGCTCCAGTGGCTCGCGCAGCTCGCCACGCAGCTCCCCGAGCCCGCCGGCATCATCGAGAAGGTCGGTCGCTACGGCGCCGACCAGCTCGATCAATTCAACACGCCCGAGAACGCCGATCTCTACGCCCAGCTCCTCTATCTGATGGGTCGCTTCAAGTACCAGCAGGGCGAGTTCGACGAGGCGATCGCGCTCTTCCAGCGCGTCTCGCCCCAGTCGTCCTACTACGTGAACGCTCGCTTCTTCGAGGGGATCGCTCACGTGCGTCTGCGCCGCGCGCAGCCCGCGGTCTCGGCCTTCCGCGCGATCATCGAGGCCATCGAGCACGGCGCCCGCGGCGTCGACGACTCCGCGCGCATGGAGAACCTCGCGTGGATCTCGCTCGCCCGCGTCTACTACGCGGCCGCGAACCGCACGGACCCGGAGACGGGCGAGCGCGCCGTGGACGGGCGGCTGCTCGGAAACGCGGTCGAGGCCTGGAACCGCGTCGATCAAGCGTCCGAGTATTGGCTCGACGCGCTCTTCGAGGAGTCCTGGGCGTTCTTCCTCGCCGACGAGTATGCGCGCGCGATGGGCAACATCCACACGCTCTTCTCCCCCTACTTCGAGGACGGTTACTACCCCGAGGCCCTCGTCCTCAAGGCCGTCATCTTCTACTCGGCGTGCCAGATCGCCAACGCCGAGGCGATGATCGCCCTCTTCCACGAGCGCTACGATCCCGTCGCCGACGAGCTCAGCGCGACGCTCGACCAGTACCAGGACAACCAGCAATTCTTCGAGTTCCTGACGCGCGTCCGCGCCGGCGAGGCGAACCTCTCGCCACGGATCCGCGGCATCGTGGCGACGGCGCTCTCGGATCGCACGCTCCTCCGCAACCTCGAGTACGTCCGGCTCCTCGACGCCGAGGAGAGCCGCCTCGGCTCGACGCCCGGCGAGTTCCAGAACTCGTCGCTCGGCGATCGCATCCGTCAGGACATCCTCGTCGCGCGATCGTTCGCGGTCGACCAGACCGGCGATCTCGCGCGCGGCCGCTACACGCGCCTCGTGGACGAGCTCAACGAGCTCGGGACGCAGGTGGACACCGTCTCGCTCGAGCTCGCGACCTACCAGCGCGGCGAGATCTCCGCCGAGATGGAGGAGCAGCAGCGCGAGCTCCAGCGCTCGGGCGGCCTCCAGGTCAACGTCGACGAGGAGCACCAGATGTGGCCCTTCGACGGCGAGTACTGGCGCGACGAGCTCGGCTTCTATCGCCAGCAGGTGACCTCCCAGTGCGGCCGATGAGGCGAGGCGGAGATCGTCGAGAGGGTCGCGCGCTGCTCGGTGGCTCGCGCCCAATCGGCGCCTCGCTCTTGTCCGGCGATGGTTTTCCCTGACTTCTGATCCCTGACGGTTCGGCTCGCGCGAGGCTGCCCGCGCGAACGCTCCACCGCCAACCGATTCCCCCTCTAAGGACGATGGTGTCGAGAATGGGCCGTAAGCAACTGACGATCTTGTTGGTCGCCTCGATGTTCGCGGGTGCGCTGCCGCTCGTCGTGGGCGCGCAGCAGGCGGCATCTGGCGGTACGCGGCCGGCGGCATCCGGGGCGCAGCCCGCGGCGGCCTCCGGAGCGGACGCGGTCTGTATCGGGCCCGCGGCGCACCAGACGGTCGAGACGTGTCCGACCGGCGCGCCTCCCCCCGATCGACGAGCGGGCGCTGCCGCTCCGGCGAGCCACCTGACGCAGGCGGCGGCGCCGGCGCAGACGACTCCGACCAAGCAGGGGCAGTCGGCGCCCAGCATCGAGCTCTCCGCGGCCCAGCGTCGTGGCGCGGCCGCCTCCGGCCAGCAGCGCGCGCTCGAGCTGCTCCGGCGGGAGATTCAGACGGCCGAACGTATCGTCGGTCGTCTGCGCGCGGGCGACGCGCGCGGCGCCGACGTGCTCTTGCGCCTCGCGGAGACGTACTTCGAGCTCCAGACGTACTGGAACACCCAGGCGCGATCGCTCGACGAGCGGATCTTCCAAGCCGAGCAGGCCCACAACGCCGATCAGGTGCGTGAGCTGCGCCGCCAGCAGCAGGAGGCCGAGCGCGAGGTCGGCGGGGCTCGCGAGAACGCCATCCGCACCTACGCTCGCCTCGTCCAGGACTATCCGAATTACCAGCGGATGGACGAGGTCCTCTTCTCGCTCGCCTTCGGCCTCGAGGAGATGCGCCAATTCGATCGCGCTCGTCAGGTCTACAACCGGCTGATCAAGGGCTACCCCAACAGCCGCTTCGTGCCTTACGCCTGGCTCTCGTTCGCCGAGTACTACTTCGGCGAGGGCGACATGAGCGCGGCTCGTCAGTTCTACGCCAAGGTCCTCGAGTCGCCCCCCGAGCAGAACCCGGTCTACGGCTTCGCGCTCTACAAGCAGGCGTGGGTCCTCTATAACCTCGAGGACTTCCGAGGGGCCCTCCAGCAGTTCGTGCAGGTCCTGGAATTCGTTCGCGACCACCCGGACGCGCGGGACGCGGAGAACATGGCCCGGCAGACGCGCCGCGAGCTGGTGATGCCGTACGCGCGCGTCGGTCGCCCGAACCAGGCGCTCCAGTTCTTCCAGCGATACGCCACCAACCAGGCCCAGGCGTACGAGATGTTGGAGAGCCTGGCCGAACTCTACTTCGACACCGGCCAGTGGCCCGAGACGATTCAGGTCTACCACACGCTGATGGCGGAGCAGCCGAACTCCGATCGCCTCTGCTATTGGCAGTCTCGCGTCACGAACGCGATCATCTCGTCGCGGCCCAAAGCGGAGCAGGTGACGGAGGTCCAGCGCCTCGTCGACCTGGAGACGGCGTTCCGCACGGGCGGCTCGCACCCGCAGGCGGCGATCTCGGAGTGTCGGCAGGCCACCTCACAGGTGCTCTTCGAGCTCGCCGTGGCCTGGCACCGAGAGGCGATCGGGACGGACTCCCAGCCCGGGACGAACGATCGCAACACGATGCAGCAGGCGACCCAGCTCTACCAGATCGCGATCGAGCACTTCCCCGACATGGAGCAGCTCGAGTTCCCCGACATCGCGCGAGACGACTGGCCGACGCTCTATCGGGTCTCGTACTTCTACGCCGAGCTGCTCTGGCGCATGGAGGACTGGACGCGCTGTGGTCCCGCCTTCGACCGCGTCGTCGAGCTGAACCCCCAGGGCGAATACACCTCGGACGCCGCGTATGCCGCCGTCCTCTGCTACAACAACCTCTACCAGCAGCAGTACGCGGCGACCGAGCGCGAGACGCGGCGCTCCGGCACGCAGCCCCGCGCCACCCGCGGCGGACGTCGCGGCCGGCAGGCGGCGGCGGAGCCGGAGCAGACCGACGCGCAGCGCCTCGCGGTCCGCGACTTCTCGGCGACCGAGCAGGGGATGCTCAACGCCTTCCAGCGCTTCGTCTGCTACGTCAGCCAGAGCGACGAGCTCCCGCAGGTCAAGTACCGTCGCGCGCGCATCTTCTACGAGTCCAACCACTTCGAGGAGGCGGCGCTCATCTTCCGCGACATCGCGATGAACTACCCGCAGCACGAGCTCGCGGAGTTCGCCGCCAACCTGTACCTCGACTCGTTGAACGCGATCTCGCGGCGCGATGGGCGCGTGTCCTGCGTGACCGAGATCAAGAACAACATCGAGCCGCTCTTCAACCTCTACTGCAACTCCGAGGCGCAGCTCGACGCCCACGCGGACCTCTGCGGGGTCCTCCAGCAGCTCCGCTGCGACGTCCTGCGTCAGCAGGCCGAGCTCCAGACGCGCAACCGGCAGTACCGCGAGGCCGCTGCGACGTACGTCGACATCTTCCGGCGCTACCGCGAGTGCGGCCGCCTGGACGAGGTCCTCTACAACGCCGCCATCAACTACGAGTCCGCGCGCCTGCTCGGCCGCGCGATCCGGGTCCGGACGGTGCTGATCGAGCGCTTCCCGGACAGCGAGCTCGCCAAGCGCGCGGTCTATCTCGTCGGCGCCAACTACCACGCCCTCGCGATCTACTCGCAGGCCGCGAGCTTCTACGAGCAGTTCGCGCGGCGCTTCCCCGGCGAGGACGGCGCGAACTGCACGGACGCCGAGCGGACCGCGGGGACCTGCGCGATCGCTCACGTCGCGCTCGAGAACGCGGTCTTCTTCCGCCTCGGCCTGGGTGAGGAGCAGACCGCGATCGAGGACGCCCAGCTCTACGAGCGGAACTACCGTCGAACGAGGGCTCGCGAGACGTCGCAGGTCATCTTCTCGCTCGGCTCGATCTACGAGCGTCAGGGGAACTGGAACCGCGTGTTCGATCACTACCGGACGTTCCTCCGGAACTACGGCCGAACGGCGCTCCCCCACGAGATCATCCGCGCGAACGTCCAGATGGGTCGCGCGCAGTGGGAGCTCGAGCGGCGAGACCAAGCGGAGCAGTACTTCCGCGCGGCGACGCAGGCGTGGGCTCGAGCCGAGCAGGGGATCGCGCAGGCGGAGGGCTCCGACGAGGATCGCCAGCTCTGGCTCGCTCGCGCTCGCGAGGCGACCTCCGAGGCGCTCTTCTACCTGGCCGACTACAAGTTCAACGAGTTCCGCGCGGTCCGCTTCCCGGCGTACCGCGGCCCGACGACGCTCGTCGCCGTGAACCGCTGGGCGCAGACGGATCTCTTCCCGTGGCTCCAGCGGAAGTTCGAGGCGCTCCGGACGGCGGAGGCCGCGTACAACCTCATCGAGCCCCTGCAGATCCCGCAGTGGCAGATCGCCGCGGCTGCCCGCGTCGGCGTCATGTACCGGACGATCATCGACGACGTGCGCAGCGCGCCCATCCCCGACGAGATCTCTCGCGATCCAGAGCTCGAGGGCATCTACCTCGACGCGCTCGAGAACGTCTTGAACGGCTCGAACCCAGGCCCCGACGGACGTTGGGACACGGAGGACGACGTCCGATGTTCGGAGGGCGCGGGCGACGCCGCTTGCCAGGGCGCCCCGATCCCTCGCGCGCTCGGCGCGTTCGAGTACTGCCTCACCCTCGCGACCCGCGTGCGCTGGTTCAACGAGTACTCGGCGCAGTGCGAGCAGGAGCTCAACCAGCTCGATCGCGCACGCTTCCCGCTCGCCGCGGAGCTGCGAGGGACGGCGTCGTTCGTCCAGAACCAGGTCGCCCAACCGGAGCCGGTGGAGCTCTCTGCCGGCGAAGACGTCGAGGGCGACACGAGCGAGAGCGGCGTGCCCCAAGGCGGAGACACCTGAGGCCAGCGGAGAGAGAAATGAACACGAATCATGGAGTCATCATGAATCGCTGGCTTGCCGCGAAGCTCGTCGGGACACTCGCGCTCACGGGGCTCGCCGTCACGGGGCTCGCCGCCTGCGGCGGCGGAGGAGAGAGCCACGGGGGCACCACCCCGAGCGGAGCGGGCGGGCCGGGGAGCGTCACGACCGCGGGCGGCTCGACGATCTCGCAGGAGGCGCAGACCCACTGGTCCGACGCGATCACCGCCTTCCAGACGGCGGCGGTGGACGGGTTCACGCCGGAGGAGTGCGCGTCGGTGCTCGCGGGGTTCGAGCGCGCGAACCAGACCCAGGGGGGCAGCTTCGTCGAGGCGATCTACATGATGGGCGTCACGCACGATCGCTGCGGTCACGCCGATCAGGCCCGCGAGCTCTACCAGCGCGTGCTCGAGGCGAACCCTCGGTTCTGTGGCGCGCGCGTCGCGTCGGGGCTCGAGCACCTTCGAAACGGGCGAGCGCAGCAGGCGCGCGCGGAGTTCGAGCGTGCGGTGCGCGACGACGCGCGCTGCACGGAGGGCTACGTCAACCTCGCGATCATGCAGCGTAACGAAGGGACCGAGGCCTCGACGCGAGAGTCGCTGAACAACCTGCGCCGAGCGCTCGCCGTCGACTCCGGCTATCTGCCGGCGTTCAACCAGATGGCGCTGCTCTACCTCGACCAAGCGATCCGCCGTGCGGGCGGGCAGCGGGGGGTCGCGGGCGGGACGGCCCAGGGCTCCGGGCAGGGCGCCAGCGCGACCGGCTCGGCCAGCACGCCGGGCGCGGGGAGCGACCGACAGATGCTCGATCTGGCGGAGGTCGTCTGCCGTCAGGCGCAGCTCATCAACGGATCGTACGCGCCGATCTACAACACGTGGGGGCTGATCAACGTCCGCCAGGGCAACATCATCGCGGCGCTCGCGAAGTTCGAGCGAGCCTTCCAGCTCGACGCGAACCTCTTCGAGGCCTACATGAATTTCGGGGAGCTCACGCTCTCGTTCCGCGGCTATGAGGACGCGGCGCGGGCCTTCGAGCGCGCGACGCAACTCCAGGCGAACAACTACGACGCCTGGCTCGGGCTCGGCGCGGCGCAGCGGGGGTTGAACAACGATCAAGGTGCCCAGCAGAGCTACGAGCGCGCGCAGCAGATCGACGCGACGCGACCCGAGTCGTACTTCAACCTCGGTCTGCTCTATCAGGACTACCGCGATGGCACGGAGCCGACGCTGAATCGAGCGACCGGCTACTACCAACAGTTCCTCCAGCGCGCCGGCTCGCGCCCCGAGTACGCGAGCGCGGTGGAGAGCGTCAGCCGGCGGTGCGCGACCGATCAGCGCGCGCAGCGGCGGCGCCGATGGCAGCGGACGACTTGTCAGATGGGTCGGCTTCAGCAGATCGAGAGCTCCATCGCCCTGATGCACGAGGCCGCCTCGATGCAGGCGGAGATGGAGCGGATCCAGGCGCAGGCTGCGGCTCAGGAGGCTGCCCAGCAACAGCAACAGCAGCAGCAACAGCAGCAACCCGCGCCGGAGGGGCAGCAGGCGCCTGCCCCGTGAGGAGGCGGCGGGCCGCTCTGCTCGTTCCGGTCGGACCGCGTTGACCTGAGACGCGCCGAGTCGATAGAGTGCAGGAGTTCCTGGAGGTCACCATGCAACGCATCGTTTTCATCATGCTCGTCGTCATCGGCACGCTCACCCTCGCCCCGGCCGTGATGGCGCAGGACGGGGGCGGAGAGACCACGACCTACGACTTCGAGGATGATCTCGTCCAAGGTGACCTGGTTCGACCCGACGGAGAGCTGCTGAGCGTTCGTCGGCGTGGTCGGCGCGCGTCGCTGATCCGCGTTCGTGAGCACTTCATCCCGGAGATGCTCAAGTCCGTCGAGAACCTCTGAAGACGAGACAGCGCGAGAAGTTGTGCGCGCGTGGAACCCGCCTCGGCCCCCGTTGTCGTAGGGAGGGCGAGGCGAGCGCCGCGACGAGAGGCGCCGAGCGGCGCGATGAAGATGGTTGGCTGTGCCCCGCAGGGAGGCTGAAGTGAGTCAGAACGCCAAGGTCTCGATGACCTTCCGGATCCACCAGGGTGATGCGCTCGTCCGAACGGAGACGATCGCGAGCGATATCGTCAAGATCGGCAAGCTCCCATCGAACGCGCTCCGACTCGAGGACGACAGCGTCTCGCGCATGCACGCGGTGATCGAGGTCACGAGCGCCGACGAGATCTACATCATCGATCTCGGCTCGGCGGCGGGGACCGTCGTCAATGGGAAGAAGGTCAACAAGGGCCGGCTCCAGAACGGCGACGAGATCGTGATCGGTGCGTTCCGGATCGTGACCGAGTTCGCGGGAGCGAGCGCGGAGGACGAGCCCACGACCGTCGGCGCGCGACCTGAGGCGCCCGTCGCACCAGCCGTCGCGACACCGGCCATCTCGGCACCGGCCATCTCGGCACCGGCCATCTCGGCACCGGCCATCTCGGCACCGGCCATCTCGGCACCGGCCATCTCGGCACCGGCCGTCGCGGCGCCACTGCCGAACCCCTTCGCCGGCGCGAACCCCTTCGCGGGGGGAGGCCTGGCGAACCCGTTCGCTGCGCCGGCGCCCGCGGCGGCCCCCACGGGTTCGAGCGGCGCGGAGCTGCCGGAGAACCCCGAGAACGTCGTGTATGGCATCGCCGCGAGCGGACCCCCGGTGAACCCGGCGGACGTCGAGACGAGCGACAGCGCCGTCGAGATCGTGATCATGTGGGGTGAGCTGAGCGTGCTCCACGTGGCGCACCTCTCGCCGCCGCGCACGTTCGTCCTCGGGGAGCAGAGCGAGAAGGCGGACTACCTCATCGGCGCCGAGGTGCTCGGCAGCGCGCGCTTGCCGCTGCTCCTCGCGGGCGACGGACAGGCGCCGACGGTCGTCATCCCCGAGGGCGCGACCGGATCGGTCACGGTCGGTGAGCAGAGCCTCTCGATCGACGATCTCGCCGCGCAGGGCAAGCTGCAGAGCTCGACGGTCGCGGGCGCGCGGCAGTACCCGCTGCCCACGGGCGCGACGGTGCGGCTCTCGTTCCGGGGGATGACCTTCATCGTGAAGCAGACGGCGCAGGGTCGCGCCGTCGGCATCGGTGGCTCCGGGATCGAGTGGCGTCAGCAGATCTGGACGGGCGTCTCCCTCTCGATCCACCTCGCGTTCCTGGCGATGTTCTACTTCATGCCGCCATCGCCCTCGTCGCTGTCGCTGGATCTGCTCTCGCAGGACTCGCGGCTCGTGCAGTACCTGATGCAGCCGCCGGAGACGGTCGAGGAAGAGACCCCGGAGTGGCTGCAGGAGCAGCAGCAGAACGACGACCAAGAGGGTGGGACAGGTAAGCGCCACAAGGATGAAGAAGGCGCGATGGGCGAGGAGAACCACGAGAAGACGACGAACCGCTACGGGATCGAGGGCCCGGCGGACAACCCCGACCCGCACATGGCTCGCCAGCAGGCGATCGACCAGGCGCGGACGGCCGGCGCGATCGGTGTCCTCCAGTCGATGGCGGGCGCGTGGAATTCCCCGACGTCGCCCTATGGGCAGGACTCGGCGCTCGGGACGGATCCGATGAGCGCGCTCGGCGCCCTCATGGGCGACCAGATCGGTGGCAACTTCGGCTTCGGAGGTCTCGGGCTCCGCGGGACCGGTCGCGGCGGCGGCGGGACGGGCGAGGGGACGATCGGCCTCGGGACCCTCGGGACGATCGGCCACGGAGCCGGAACGGGCTCGGGGAGCGGCTACGGCTCCGGTGCCGGTGGGTTCCGCGGGCGCTCGGCGTCGGTGCCACGCGTGCGGGCGGGCGGTGACGCGGAGGTGCGTGGCTCGCTCTCGAGGGAGGTCATCCGCCGCGTCATCCGACGGCACATCAACGAGGTCCGCTTCTGCTACGAGCAGGAGCTCTCGCAGCGCCCCGATCTCGCGGGACGCGTGACGGTGAGCTTCATCATCTCCGCGACGGGCGCGGTCCAGACCGCGAGCGTCGCGAACACGACCCTGAACAACGCGCGGGTCGAGGGGTGCGTCGCGCAGGCGGTGCGGCGCTGGACGTTCCCCGCGCCCGACGGCGGGGGAGCGGTCCTCGTGAACTATCCGTTCGTCCTCGACTCGCAGGGCTGAACGAGGAGCGGATCGGACCGGAGGCGGGCGAGCGAGAGCTTGCCCGCCTTCGCGTTGGGGCGTTCCGCGCCACTGGGACGGATCGCTTCGGCGATGGCCGGAGACGTCGCGTAGGCCCGGCACGTCACGGCCCCGATCGCCGGCTCGCCCGCGCTCGCGTTCCATCGGTGGCGCGTCCCGACGCGCCGCGCCTCGATCTCCGAGGTCGTGCCGTCGAAGAGCGTCTTGCCGCTGACGCGACCGCTCGATCGTGTCTAGTATCGCGCCGGTCAACCGCGTCGGAGGGAGCCGTGTCGATGATCTCGTCCTGGGTTCAGAACGCTTCGGCGCGTCGCACGCGAGCCGTGTTGGTGGGGCTCTTCCTGTTCGCGTGGTTGAGCGGCGGAGCGTGCTCGCACGAGCGCGTCGAACCGGTCACGCCGATGGACGACGGCGTGGTCTTGGCAGGGCAGAAGCGGGACGTGGAGTCCGTCGAGCCCCTCCAACAAGCGGCGGCGCCCGATCCGACGGTGGCGGACGTGCCGAACGCCCCGACGTCGCCCGATGGCCAGGACCCGGCGCTCGCGACGGATCGGACGAGCGCCCTCGACGCCCTCAGGGACGATCCGATCGATGACCACTTCGGCTCCGGGGGCCTCGGGCTCCGAGGGACCGGTCGCGGCGGCGGCGGGACGGGCGAGGGGACGATTGGTTTCGGGACCCTCGGGACGATCGGCCACGGAGCGGGGACGGGCTCGGAGAGCGGCTACGGTGCCGGGTCCGGCGGGTTCGGCGAGCACCGAGCGTCGGTGCCACGCGTGCAGGCTGGCGGTGACGCGGAGGTGCGTGGCTCGCTCCCGAGGGAGGTCATCAACCGCGTCGTCCGGCGGCACATGGGCGAGGTTCGCGTCTGCTACGAGCTGGAGCTCTCGCAGCACCCCGATCTCGCGGGACGCGTGACGGTGAGCTTCATCATCTCCTCGACGGGCACGGTCCAGACCGCGAGCATCGCGAACACGACCCTGAACAACCCGTCGGTCGAGGGGTGCGTCGCACGGGCCGTGCAGCGCTGGGCGTTCCCCGCGCCCGACGACGGGGAAGCGGTCGTCGTGAACTATCCGTTCGTCTTCACCTCGCAGGGCTGATCGAGACGAGCGGATCGGAGGCGGACGAGCGAGAGTTCGCCCGCCTTCGCGTTGGCGCGTTCCGCGTCGTGGACGGATCGCTTCGGCGATGGCTGGAGACCCCGCGTATGTCCGACGCGTCGCGGCCCCGAGCGCCGGCTCGCCCGCGCTCGCGCGCCGTCGGGGACGCGGGACGACGCGACGCGCCTCGAACCCCGAGTTCGTTCCCTCGGAGCGCGTTTTGCCATTGAGGCGACCGCTCGATCCTGTCTAGTATCGCGGCGCTCAACCGCATCGGAGGGAGTCGTGTCGATGATCTCGTCCTTGGTTCAGAACGCTTCCGCGCGCCGCACGCGAGCCGTGTTGGCGGGGCTCTTCCTGTTCGCGTGGTTGAGCGGCGGAGAGTGCTCGCGCCAGCGCGTCGAATCGCTCACGGCGATGAACGACGGCGTGGTCTTGGCGGGGCAGAAGCGCTACGTCGAGTCCGTCGAGCGCCTCCAACAAGCGGCAGCGCTCGATCCGACGAACGATCAGGCGTACTGGAACCTGGCGATCGTCCACATGGAGATGCAGCGCTACGACGCGGCCCGCGACGACCTGCGGCGCGCGATCGACATCGCGCCCGACCGCGCCGGCTACCAGGAGAAGCTCGGCACCGTGCTGATGGAGCTCGAGGACTGGGATGGGGCGCGGCAGGCCTTCGAGCGCGCGATCGAGATCGATCCGAACGTCTTCAAGGCGTACTTCAAGCTCGGGCAGATCCTCGAGCGGCAGGACGACATGCAGGGCGCCCTCCAGCGCTACACCGAGGCCGTCCAGCATGGCCCGCGCTTTCTGCCCGGCTATCGGGCGCTCGGGCGCCTCTACGCGAACGTGGGCTACCTCGGCGAGGCGGTGCAGGTGCTCCAGAGCGGGCTCCAGGTCGCCATCCCGGGCACGGACGACGAGGCAGAGCTGCACCACCTGCTCGGGACCGTGTACCAGCAGCAGCGCAACTACGACGGCGCCGTCCAGGAATTCCAGGCCGCGCTGCGGATCGATCCGTCCATGGCGGACGCGCTCTTCTCGCTCGGCTGGACGTACTCGCTCCAGAACAACCGGAGCGAGGCGCGGCGCTACCTCAAGCGCTTCGTCGAGAGCGCCGCGGCGAACGCGCCCGAGCACTACTTGAAGGCCGCGCGAGATCGGCTAGGCGAGCTCGAGGGGCCCTGAGCGAGAGGCTTCGCATGGGGCGCGTCGCTCCTGGGCGCGCCAACACGTCGAGTGTCGATGGCATCCCCGGTGTAGTTGGAGGTGCAGGTGGAGAACGAGATGACCGCACGTGAGCTGACGGATCAGGAGCGTGCACGCCTCGCCGAGCTGGACGAGACGATCGCCAAGTTCGAGGCTCAGAAGCGCTGGTCGGACGTCATCAAGACGATCCTGGCGAAGGTGGAGGTCGTCGTGTCCGTCGAGGACAAGATCGCCCTCTACGCCCAGGCGGGCGCGATGTACGTCGAGAAGTCCTCGAACCAGGCCGAGGCGATCAAGTGCTTCGAGGCGGTGCTCGAGCTCGACGAGGCGAACGTCGAGGCGATCTCCCAGCTGACGGAGATGTACACGAAGCGCCGCGACTGGGAGAAGCTCGTGCGCGTGATGGAGCGCGAGGCCGCGCTCCTCGATCCGAGCGATCGCGGGCTCCGCTACGTCGAGATCGCGCAGCTCGCGACGGAGAAGCTCCGCAAGCCGGAGATCTGCATCGATCTCTGGCAGAAGGTCGTCGAGGTCGATCCGACGCAGCCTGAGGCGCTCTCGGCGCTCGCGAGCCTCTACGAGCGCGCGAGAGAGTGGAAGCCGCTCGCGGACGTGCTCGAGAAGCAGAGCGAGCAGCTCGACGGCGACGATCTGAAGCAGCTCCTCGCGAAGCTCGGGATGATCTACGCCGACAAGCTGAGCGACGACGCGGGCGCGGTGAACGCGTTTCAGCGGCTGCTCGTCCTCGATCCGGACGACAAGCGCGCCCACGAGCAGCTCAAGCGGCGCTACGTCGCGCTCAAGGCGTGGGACGACCTCGAGGCCTTCTACGCTCCGAGCGGGAAGTGGGACGAGCTGGTCCGCACGCTGGATCGCGAGGCGAGCAACAAGGACGCTCCGAAGGAGGAGCAGATCGATCTCCAGTTCCGCATCGCGCGCCTCTGGCAGATGCAGGACAAGGCCGATCGCGCGGCTCGCGCCTACGAGAAGGTGCTCGAGCTCGATCCCGACAACGACGCGGCCGCCGTCGCGCTCTCTCCGATCTACGAGGCGGCGGGCGACGCGAAGAAGCTCGCCGGTGTCTACGAGGTTCGGCTCCACCACCTGACCGACACCGAGGAGCACATCCTGCTCTTGCGCGAGACCGGCGTCCTCTACGAGGAGCGCCTCAAGAAGCCAGACGTCGCGTTCGAGAAGTACCTCGCGGCGCTCGCGCTCGATCCGATGCGCGACGTGCTGCGCGAGGACGTCAACCGGCTCGCGGGTGGCGTGAACGGCTGGGAGCGCGTGATCGCGACGTACACCGCGGCGATCGAGGAGCGTGCCGACGTCGAGGCCCAGCTCGATCTGCGGCTTTCGCTCGGCGCCGTGTTGCGCTCGGTCGGGCGGATCGACGACGCGATCGCGCAGTACGATCAGGTCCAGGCGGCGGATCCGGGGAACCTCGCCGCGATCGAGGCGCTCGATGGCCTCTACCGCGAGACGTCGAGGTTCGCGGAGCTGCTCGACATCTACGATCGCCGCCTCGACCTCGAGACGGATCCGAGCGTGAGGAAGGCGATCGCCTATGGTCGCGCGTCCCTCCTCGAGGGCGAGCTGAGCTCGCCGGACGCGGCGATCTCGGCCTATCAGGCGATCCTCGAGGAGTGGGGCGACGAGGAGGAGGCCGCCTACCGCGCCCTCGACGTCCTCTTCGAGAAGCAAGAGCGTTGGGGAGATCTCGCGCAGACCCTCGAGCGTCGGATCGACCTCGGCCCGAGCTCGGAGGAGGAGCTCGCGGCGCTCAAGTACCGGCTGGCTCGTGTCCTCGAGCAGCACCTCGACGACAAGCCGCGCGCGCTCGATCTCCTGCGCGAGGTCGTGACGCTGATCCCCGAGCACGAGGGGGCTCGCGCGACGCTCGAGGGCTTCCTCGATCTGCCGGAGATCGGCGTGTCCGCGGCGCAGATCCTCGAGCCGCTCTACGAGATGCAGGGCGACTGGGAGGCCCTGGTGCGCACCCTCGAGGTGCTGGCCGCGGCGGCCGAGAGCCCCGAGCGCAAGCTCGAAATCCTGAGCAAGATCGGCGAGGTCTGCGGAGCGCAGCTCGGCGACCAGCGGCGGGCGTTCGAGGCGTTCGGTCGCGCCTTGCGTGAGCTGCCGGAGCATCCGGAGACGATCGAGCACCTCGAGTCGATCGCCGAGGCCCGCTCGTGGTGGCCCGACCTCGTCGCGCTGACGACCTCGCTCGCGACGGCGGCCGGCGATCCGGACGTCGCGCGTCGCCTCTGGATCCGCGCCGCGCGGGCCCACGATCTCCGGCTCGGGGCGACGGACGCGGCGGTCGGGGCGTACGAGCAGGTGCTCGCGCGCGATCCGTCCGATGGTGAGGTCCTCGACGCGCTCGAGGAGCTCTTCCTGCGCACGGGTCGCCACCGCGATCTCATCGGAGTGCTCCGCCGCAAGGCGGACGCGACGTCCGATGCCGAAGAGAAGGAGGCGCTCCTCGCCCGCGTCGCCGACGTGCACGAGACGGTGCTCGAGGAGCCGGAGGGCGCGATCAGCGTCTACCGCGAGATCCTCGACCTCGATCCGACCAGCGCGCGCGGCCTCGTCGCGCTCGATCGGCTCTACGAGAAGCAGGCGATGTGGTCGGACCTGGCGGACAACGTCCAGCGCCAGCTCACGCTGGCGGGATCGTCCGACGAGGAGACGCGCCTCATGCTGCGCCTGGCGTCGCTGCGTGAGACGCACATGGGCGCGACCGACGCCGCGATCGAGATCTATCGCGAGGTGCTCTCGCGCGACGCCTCGAACGAGGAGGCGATCTCGGCCCTCGAGCGCCTGATCTCGGACGCCGCGCACCAGCTGCTCATCACCGAGATCCTCGAGCCCATCTACCGAGACTCGAACGAGTTCGCGAGCCTCATCCGGGTGCTCGAGATCCAGACGACGCACGCCTCGTCGCCGGAGCGCCGGGTCGAGCTGCTGCATCGGATCGCGGAGCTCTACGAGATCGCGCTCGACGACACCTCGCACGCCTTCGACTCGTACGCGCGAGCGCTCGCCGAGGATCCGGCGAACACGACGACGCAAGAGCAGCTCGAGCGTCTCGCCAGCGCGACGGGGGACTTCGAGGGGCTCGCCAAGGTCTACGAGGCGCGCGCTGCCGCGCTCAGCGCCGCCGCGGCCCCGAGCGAGGGCGCCGAGGCGACGCCGGGCGACGATCTCGCGCTCGCCAACACGCTGCTCACGAAGGCCGCCGACGTGCGCGAGGTCCAGCTCGGCGACGCGGCGAGCGCGATCGCGCATCACCGGCGCATCCTCGAGCTCGACCCGAACCACCTCGACGCCGCGTCCGCGCTCGAGCGGCTCTACCAGAGCTCGGAGCAGTACGAGCCGCTCGCGCAGATCCTCCTGCGCAAGGCCGAGATGCTCGACGCCCCAGAGGAGCAGAAGGAGCATCTGTTCCGCGCGGCCGCGATCTACGAGGAGATCCTCGAGCGACCGACCGCCGCCATCGACGTCTACCAGAAGGTGCTCGAGGTCGACCGCGAGGATCTCGAGGCGCTCGACAAGCTGATCGAGCTGAACCTCAAGCTCGAGCGCTGGCCCGAGCTGCTCGCGGTCTACACCCAGAAGGCCGACGTCGTCGTCGATCCCGACGAGAAGAAGCGGCTCTTCGTCGAGGTCGGCGCCGTGTACGAGCACGAGCTCGCGGATCCCGCGAAGGCGGTCGACACCTACCAGCGGATCCTCGAGATCGATCCCGACGACCTGCCCGCGATCCAGCGCCTCGACGGGCTCTATCAGGCCGGCGAGCAGTGGCAGGAGCTGCGGCAGATCCTGGAGCGCGAGGCCGACCTCGCCTCCGATCCGAACGAGATCATCTCGTACCGCTTCCGGATCGCCGATCTGCTCCACCACCAGCTCGCGGACGCGTCGAAGGCCGTCGAAGGCTACGGTGAGATCCTCGACGTCGTCCCCGACCATCAGCCGACGCTCGACGCGCTCGAGGCGATGATCCGCGAAGGGAAGGAGGCGCTCCGAGCCGCCACCACCCTCGAGCCGGTCTACCAGCAGTTCGGCGAGTGGCAGAAGCTCGTCGCCGTCATCGAGGTCGAGGTCGCGCACGAGGAAGACCCCGCGCGCAAGGTCGAGCTCCTGCACCGGATCGCGGAGCTGTGCGAGACCCAGATCGAGGACGCGCAGCGCGCGTTCGACGCCTACGCTCGGGCGCTCCCGTTCGAGAGCCAGAACGAGCACACGCTCGGCTCGCTCGAGCGCCTCGCCACCGAGCTCGACGCGTTCCCACGCGTCACGAGCCTCTACGACGCCGAGCTCGACAAGCTCGGCGAGCGGCCCGACGAGCTCATCGAGCTCGGCCTCCGGGTCGCCCAGCTCTACGAGGTGCAGGTCGGCGACGTGGAGTCGGCGATCGCGCGCTACAACCGCGTGCTCGCGGCGGACGAGACGAACGAGCCCGCGATCGAGGCGCTCGACCGCCTCTACGAGGCGACCGAGAAGTGGAACGAGCTCGCCGCGATCCTCGCGCGACGGGCCCAGATCGCGACCAGCCCCGACAGCGTCCTCGATCTCCAGTATCGCCTCGGGCAGACGTACCAGAGCCACCTCGGCCAGGTCGACCTCGCGATCGAGCAGTACAAGGAGATCCTCGCCGCGGCGCCGGAGCACGAGAGCGCGCTCGCCGCGCTCGAGCAGCTCTTCGAGGCGGGGACCGCGCCGCTCGCCATCGCGCAGATCCTCGAGCCGCTCTATCGGATGAGCGAGGCCTGGGAGAAGCTCGTCGGCGTCTACCAGGTCGAGCTCGAGCAGGTGTCCGAGCCCGCCGAGCGGATGACGATGATCCACCGGATCGCCGAGATCGCCGAGGATCGCGCGTCCGAGCCCCAGATCGCCTACGAGTGGCACCTCCGAGCGCTGCTCGAGGACCCCGCGGACGAGCAGTCGATCGCGGACTCCGAGCGGCTCGCGGGCGCGCTCGGGAACTGGGAGCCGTTCGCCGACACGCTCGCGACCATCGCGGCGAAGCAGGCCGATGCCTCGACGCGCGCGGTCGTCGGGCATCGCCTCGCGCGGATCTACGAGGAGGAGCTGGGCGACGTCGAGCGCGCCGCCTCGACCTACCTCTTCGTCCTCGCCTCGACGCCCTCGGACACCGAGGCGCTCGAGGCGCTCGACCGGATCTACGTGGACAACGGCGCGGCGGAGGCGCTCCAGGAGATCCTCCAGAAGCGGATCGACGCGACCGAGGACGCGCGCGACAAGGTCGAGCTCTCGTTCCGTCGAGCGCAGGCGCTCGAGAACGACCTGGGCCGCACGGACGAGGCGACGCGCGTCTACCTCGGCATCCTCGACGGGCTCGACGCGGAGCACGAGCCCTCGATCACCGCGCTCGAGAACATCTACACCGAGCAGCAGGACTGGGCGAACCTCGACAAGACCTTCGATCGCGAGCTCGCCGTGGCGCTCGGCGACGCGGGGCGCGCGGACGTGCTCGCGAAGAAGGCGCGCCTCACGGAGAGCTACCTCAAGAACGAGCCGAAGGCGGCCGAGATCTGGGGACAGGTCCTCGAGCTGCGCGGAGAGGATCAGGAGGCGCTGAACGCGCTCGGCGACCTCTACGCGCGCGCGGGACGCTTCGAGGACCTCGTCGCGATCCTCGATCGCGAGGCGGCCATCAGCGACGACGACGAGATGCGCGCCGCGATCTTCGCGGACCTCGGCCGCGTCTGGTACGGCAAGCTCGGGAACCCGCGCAACGCGATCGACAACTGGCAGCGCGTCCTCGACATCGATCCGACCCACACCGGGGCGCTCTTCGCCCTGATCGAGATCCACCGGACGGCCGGGGAGGTGCAGGAGCTCGTCGACTGTCTCCATCGGGTGATCGAGGTCGGCGCGGCGACGCTCGACGACGCGACGATCGAGACCTGCTACATGGAGCTCGGCGCGCTCTACGAGGGCACGCTCGAGCAGCCGGCGGACGCGATCGACGCGTACACGAAGGCGCTCGACGTGAACCCCGGCAACTTCGCGGCGATGGACGCGCTCGAGCGCCTCTACGCCGCGAACGCCGACTGGGAGGCGCAGATCGAGATCTTCGAGCGCCGCGCCGAGGCGCTCGACGACCCCGAGGCCAAGGTCCAGACGCTGCTCACGATCGCGAAGACGTGGGCGGACCCCGCGGAGCAGCCGGACCGTGGCACGAGCGCGTACCAGCGCGTACTCACGATCCAGCCGACCCACGTGGAGGCCTTCGCCGAGATCGAGAAGCTCCACGAGGCCGCGGGGCGCTGGGAGGAGCTCTCCGAGCTCTACATGAGCCGCTACGAGAACACCGACGACGTCCCCGGACGCGTGGCGCTCCTCCAGAAGCTCGCCGGCGTGCAGGAGCAGCACCTCGACAGCAAGGAGGAGGCGTTCCAGGCCCTCCAGCTCGCGTGGGAAGAGGACTACACCAACCCCGACACCGCCGAGCTGGAGCGGGTCGCCGGCCTGACGCAGAAGTGGAACGACCTGCTCGGCGCGGCCAACGCCGCGCTGAAGCAGGCGACCGATCCCGCGCAGAAGATCGCGATCTGCCTCGCCTGCGCGAAGTGGTACGGCTCCGCGCTCGGGCGCCCCGAGTACGCGATCCCGTACTACCAGCAGATCCTCGCGCTCGATCCCGCCAACGTCCCTGCGACGCGACAGATGGCGGATCTCTACCGATCCACCCAGCAGTGGGAGACCCTCAAGCAGGTGCTCGGGCGGCTGGTCGACATTACGTCCGACGCCTCGGAGAAGGCCCGCGTCTACGTCGAGCTCGGCGATCTCGCCGCGACGCACCTCGGAACCCCCGAGCAGTCTCGCGGGCACTACCAGCAAGCGCTCGACACCGATCCGCGATCGATCGGCGCCCTCGAGGCGCTCGAGCGGGTCTACCAGGAGAGCGGCGAGTGGCCCGCCCTCCTCGACGTCCTGCGGCGCAAGGCGGACGCGCTCGAGACGCCCGAGGAGGTGCTCCAGGCGAAGCTCCAGATCGCCGAGGCCTACGAGGTCCGGACCGGCGACCTCGACGAAGCCGTCGCGACGTACCGGCAGGTCCTCGACACCGATCCGATGAACCTGCGCGCGCTGAAGGGCCTCGAGCGCCTCTACGCGCAGCGAGAGCAGTGGCAGGAGCTGCTCGAGGTCCTCGAGAAGCAGTACGAGTGCGTCTCGACGGAGAAGGAGCGGATCCAGATCCTGCTCCGCGTCGCCGCGATGTGGGAGGAGGAGTTCGTCAAGCCCGAGAAGGCGGCCGAGCGGCTCGAGGCGGTCATCGAGATCGATCCGAGCAACGACGCGGCCTATCGGGCGCTCGAGCGGATCTACCGCGGGCTCCAGCGCTGGGAGAGGCTGATCGAGACCTACGAGCGGCACGTCAGCTCGACCCCCGATCGCACCGAGAAGCAGCAGCTCCTCGCGGCCATCGGTGACGTCTACAACGCGGAGCTGCACGACCCCGATCGCGCCGTCGACGCGTACCTCAACATCACCGCGATCAACCCCGACAACGTCACCGCGCTCGACGCGCTGACGCGCATCTACGACAAGCGCGGCGACCACTCGCAGGCGCTCGACACGATGATGCACCTCGCGAAGCTCCTCCACGACCCGCAGGCCGTGGTCGATCTCCGCTACCGCATCGGCCGCCTGCTCGACGTGCACATCGGCGATCGCGTGAGCGCGGTCGAGCAGTACCAGAGCGCGCTGGACGTCGAGCCCGGCCACCTCCCGTCGCTCGAGGCGATGCGGAAGATCCACCTCGACGGCGGCGACTGGCTCGCCGCCGCGAGGACCCTCGAGCAGGAGGCGCAGCACCAGGCGCAGCCCCGGCTCGTCTCGCGCCTCCTCGTCGATCTCGGCCGGCTCTACGAGGACAAGCTCGACGAGCACGAGCGCGCGATCGCCTGCTTCCGAGCCGCTTTCCAGCAGGACGAGGACAACGAAGACGCCGCGCTCCCGCTCGCCGAAGAGGCGATGCGCAGCGAGGACTTCGAGTCGGCCAAGCCGTTGCTCGACATGCTCGTCAAGCGCTCCGGCAAGCGCGAGCCGGAGGAGCAGCAGCGCCTCGCGTTCATGCTCGGCGAGGCGGCTCGGAAGACGAACGACAACGAGGCCGCGATCAAGGCGCTGAGCAAGGCGCACCAGATCGATCAGCATCACCTGCCGACGTTGTTCGCGCTCTCCGGGGCGTACTACGCCGCTCAGAATTGGGACCAGGCCCAGCGCTACTACCAGCTCCTCTTGATCCGGAACGAGGAGCTGAACGGCGAGCAGCGGACCGACATCCAGTACCACCTCGGCGTCATCAAGCGCGAGCAGGGCGATCGCCGCAAGGCGCTCAACATGTTCGACCGCGCGCTCGACGAGACGCCGACGCACCGCCCGACGCTCGAGGCGATGGTCGGGCTCTACGAGTCCCAGAACGACTGGGAGCAGGTCATCCACTACAAGAAGCGGATCCTCGATCTCGTCGAGGGCGACGAGCGCTTCAAGATGCTCGAGGAGATCGGGGATCTCTGGAGCGAGAAGGTCAAGAACAGCTCGAAGGCGGTCGAGGCGTACTACGACGCGCTCGAGATGCGTCCCAAGACGCACAAGCTCCTCCACAAGATCCTCATCCTCCACCAGAGCACGAAGCAGTGGGACTCGGCGATCGAGGTGATCGAGCGGATCGCCGCGCTGGTCGACGAGCAGAGCGCGAGCGAAGAGGCGAGGAACGCCCAGAAGGCGAAGTACAAGTACACCATCGGCGTCATCCTCCGCGACGAGGTGAAGGATCTGGATCGCGCGCTGGCCGAGCTCGACGCCGCGCTCGGCCTCGATCCGTCCCAGCTCAAGGCGTTCGAGGCGATCAACAAGATCCTCAACGGACGCAAGGACTGGAAGCAGCTCGAGCGGGCCTTCCGCAAGATGATCCATCGGGTCTCGGGCAAGACGTTCCCAGGGAACGAGAACCGCGAGCTCGAGCACACGCTCTGGCACAACCTCGGCGTGATCTACCGTGACCGCATGCATCAGGCGGATCACGCGGTCGAGTCGTTCAAGATGGCGTCGCAGATCCGGCCCGACAGCGAGCAAGAGCACCAGATCCTCGCGGAGCTCTACGCGACGATCCCCGGTCGGCTCGAGGACGCGATCGTCGAGCAGCAGTGGCTGCTGCGCCAGGATCCCTACCGGATCGAGGCGTATCAGGCGCTCTATCGCCTCTATTTCGAGGCTCGCCAGTACGACAAGGCGTGGTGCCTCGCGTCGACCTTGACCTTCCTCAAGAAGGCCGATCAGGAGCAGCAGCAGTTCTTCGAGCAGTATCGGGTGCGCGGCCCGATCCGCCCGACGTCACGCCTCGACGACGAGCTGTGGCTGAAGCACCTCGCGCACGCCGACGCGGACCTCGTCGTGTCCAAGATCTTCTCGCAGGTGTGGCCGGCCATCCTCTCGATGCGCGGCCAGTCGGATCGCGAGGCGGGCCTCGCGGCGAAGTACCAGGTCGATCCGGCGACCCACACGGGCGCGTTCCCGCGGACGTTCGGCTTCGTCGCGCAGGTGCTCGGCCTGCCGGCCCCGCGGCTCTTCTTGCGACAGGACGTCGCCGGAGGGCTCACCCACCTACGCGTCTTCCCGCTCGCCTCGCTCTGCGGCTCGACGCTGCTCACCGGCTTTCAGCCGCTCGACCTCATGTTCATCGCGGCGCGCCACCTCACCGACTACCGGCCGGAATTCTACATCCGCACGCTCCTGCCCTCGAACATGGAGCTGAAGGCGGTGCTCATGGGCGCGCTGCGGCTCGCGAACCTCGTCCCGGGCGACGCGCAGACCGACCAGACGGCGCAGGAGATCCGCAAGTACCTCCAGGCACCGCAGATCGACGCCGTCGGCACGCTGGGGCGTCGCTTCATGCAGGCCGGCGCACGAACCGACATCAAGAAGTGGCTGCAGGGCGTGGAGATCACCGCGTGTCGCGCGGGCTTCCTCGTCTCGAACGATCTCGAGACCTCGGCGCGCATGGTTCAAGCGCTCGGCGCGACGGGGCCGGTCGATCTCCCGGCCAAGGAGAAGATCAAGGAGCTCGTCCTCTTCAGCGTCTCGGAGGAGTACTTCCGCCTGCGTGACGCGCTGGGGATCAAGATCGCCTTGAGCTGATCCCGACCACGCGAGCCCCCTCGCTCGTCCTGTCCGCGCGCGGGTGAGCGAGCGGGGTGGCTCGGTGGCCGGCTCCGCGACAGGGTGTGGCCGTGGCTCGGGATCCCCTGACCATCGCGCTACCGACCCGCCGAGCGACGATCCGGCTCGCTCGAGCGCTCTCGCGCGCGCTCGAGCGCGGAGACGTCGTCGTCCTCGAGGGGCCGCTCGGGGCGGGCAAGACGTTCTTCGCGCGCGCGGTCTGTCGCGCCCTCGGCGTACCCCACGAGCGCCCGATCACGAGCCCGACGTTCGCGCTCGTGAACGAGCACGAGGGCTCGCTCCCGATCCTGCATGCGGATCTCTATCGGCTCGGCGAGGCGAGCGAGCTGACGGAGCTCGATCTCGCCGAGCAACGCGAGGGCGCGGTGCTCCTCGTCGAGTGGGGCGAGCGCTTCGCTCCGCTGCTCGCGCAGGATGGCCTCCTCGTCGAGCTCGACCTCGCGGGGGGGGCTCGGTCGGCGCGGATCTCGGCCAAGGGGCCCCGCGGGGAGGCGCTCCTCGACGCGCTCCGGCCGCTGAGCGGGGCGCGCGGGATCGGCGCCTAGCCGCCACCGTGCCCGCTCTTGCGGCGGAGGCGGCGTCCTGGTACCAGCGCCGCGATGCCGCGTAGAGACGACCTTCGCAAGATCCTCCTCCTCGGCTCGGGCCCCATCGTGATCGGGCAGGCCTGCGAGTTCGACTACTCCGGCACGCAGGGGGCGAAGGCGCTCAAGGAGGAGGGCTACGAGGTCGTCCTCGTGAACTCCAACCCCGCGACGATCATGACCGACCCGGAGTTCGCGGATCGGACGTACATCGAGCCGCTCGTCCCCGAGGTGGTCGAGGCGATCATCGAGCGGGAGCGGCCGCAGGCGATCTTGCCGACGCTCGGCGGGCAGACCGCGCTGAACCTCGCGCTCGCGCTGCACGATCGGGGTGTGCTCGAGCGCTACGACGTCGAGCTGCTCGGCGCGAACGTCGCGGCGATCCGCACCGCGGAGGACCGTGAGCTCTTCAAGCAGGCCGTCGAGCGGGTCGGGCTCTCCGTCTGCCGCGCGCGGACGGCGCGCACGCTCGAGGAGGCGGACGAGGCGGTGAGGGAGATCGGCTTCCCGGTGATCCTCCGGCCCTCGTTCACGCTCGGCGGGACGGGCGGAGGCGTCGCGTTCAACCGGACCGAGTTCGACGCGGCGATCCGCTGGGCCTTCTCGCAGAGCCCGAACCACGAGTGCCTCATCGAGGAGAGCGTGCTCGGCTGGAAGGAGCTCGAGCTCGAGGTCGTCCGCGATCGCGCCGACAACTTCATCGTCGTCTGCTCGATCGAGAACCTCGACCCGATGGGCGTCCACACCGGCGACTCGATCACGGTGGCGCCGGCGATGACGCTGACGGATCGCGAGCTCGCCAGCCTGCGCGCGGCCTCGCACGCGATCATCCGCGAGATCGGGGTCGAGGCGGGCGGATCGAACTTCCAATTCGCGATCGATCCGCGCTCGGGTCGCATGGTCGTGATCGAGATGAACCCGCGCGTCTCGCGCAGCTCGGCGCTCGCGTCGAAGGCGACCGGCTACCCGATCGCCCGGATCACCGCGAAGCTCGCCGTCGGCTATCGGCTCGACGAGATCACGAATTCGATGACGGGCACGACGGCGGCGTTCGAGCCGACGATCGACTACGTCGTCGTCAAGTGGCCACGCTTCGCCTTCGAGAAATTCCGCGGCGCCGATCCGCGCCTCACCACGCAGATGAAGTCGGTGGGCGAGGTCATGGCGATCGGCAAGACGATCAAGGAGACGCTCCAGAAGGCGGCGCGCTCGCTCGAGATCGGCCGCGACGGCCTCGTCTCTCTGCTCGGTCGCGTCGACTACCCCCAGCTCGCGGCCGACGTCCGCGCGATGCGCGCTCACGCTCCGGGCGCGCCCGTTACGCTCGCGGTCGGGACGCGCGCCGAGGGGGTGCCGCCGGCGTCCGACCAGGAGCTGCGCGAGGCGATCCTCGACATCATCGCGACGCCGCTCGGCGATCGGGTCTGGTACATCGCCGACGCCCTGCGGCTCGGCGTCGGGATCGGTGAGATCAACCGGATCACCGGCATCGATCCGTGGTTCCTCGAGCAGATCGCGGAGATCGTGCGGGAGGAGCGCGCGCTCACCGAGAGCGCCGGGCGCCCCCTCGACGAGGCGAGCCTGAGGCGCGCGCGCGCGCTCGGTTTCACGGACACGCGCGTCGCGACGCTCCGCGGGGAGCCTCGCGCGGACGTCGAGGCGGCGCGGCGGGGGTTCGGGATCGCGCCGAGCTACGCGCGCGTCGACACGTGCGCGGGCGAATTTCCAGCGAAGACCCCTTACCTCTACTCGACGCCGAGCGCGTTCTCGGAGGCCGATCCGAGCGATCGATCGAAGATCCTCATCCTCGGAGGGGGACCGAACCGCATCGGGCAAGGGATCGAGTTCGACTACTGCTGCGTCCACGCCTCGTTCGCGCTGAAGGAGCTCGGCTACGAGACGGTGATGGTGAACTGCAACCCGGAGACGGTCTCGACGGACTTCGACACGAGCGATCGCCTCTACTTCGAGCCCCTCACGCTGGAGGACGTCCTCGCGATCGTCGAGGTCGAGAGGCCACGCGGCGTGATCGTCCAGTACGGCGGGCAGACGCCGATCAAGCTCGCTCTCGCGCTCGCGCGCGCCGGGATCCCGATCCTCGGGACCTCCGCGGAGGCGATCGATCGCGCCGAGGATCGCGAGCAGTTCGACGCGATGCTGACGAAGCTCCACCTCAAGCGGCCGCCCGGCGGCATCGCGCGAGGGATGCAGGAGGCCTTCGAGGTCGCCGATCGCGTCGGCTACCCCGTCGTCGTCCGACCGAGCTACGTGCTCGGCGGGCGCGCGATGGAGATCGTCCACTCCCGCCCCGACCTCGCGCAGTACTTCACCGTCGCGCTCCAGGCCGTCGAGGACGCGGAGCGCCAGACGATCCTCGTCGATCACTTCATCGAGGGCGCGATCGAGGTGGACGTCGACTGCATCGCCGACGGCAAGAGCGTCGTCATCGCGGGGCTGCTCCAGCACATCGAGGAGGCCGGCGTCCACTCGGGCGACTCGTCGATGGTGTTGCCCGCCCACGCGCTCCCGCCGGACGTGCTCGCGACGATCCGCAGCTCGACCCGCGCGCTCGCGCAGGAGCTGGGCGTCGTCGGGCTGATGAACGTGCAGTTCGCGGTGAAGGGGAGCGCCGTCTACGTCCTCGAGGTCAACCCCCGCGCGTCGAGGACGGTGCCCTTCGTGAGCAAGGCGATCGGCGTCCCGCTCGCGAAGCTCGGCGCGCAGGTCATGGCGGGCAAGAGCCTCGCCGAGCTCGGCTTCACGAAGGAGATCGTGCCGACCCACGTGGCCGTGAAGGAGTCGGTCTTTCCGTTCACCAAGTTCCCAGGCGTCGACACGCTGCTCGGCCCCGAGATGCGCTCGACCGGCGAGGTGATGGGGATCGCGAACGATCTCCCCTCGGCCTTCCTCAAGGCCGAGCTCGCCGCGGGGACCCGGCTGCCGCACGGGGGGAGGGTGTTCGTCAGCGTGCGCGACGACGACAAGCCCGCCGTCTGCGAGCTCGCGGCGCGGCTCTCCGAGCTGGGGTTCTCGATCGTCGCGACGGGCGGGACGGAGGAGGCGCTCGCGCGCGCTGGGGTCGCGAGCGAGCGGGTCAACAAGGTGCGCGAGGGGCGCCCCCACATCGTCGACCGCCTCGCCAACCACGAGATCGACATCGTGATCAACACGAGCGAGGGCGCGCAGTCGATCCGTGACAGCTACTCGCTCCGCCGCCAGACGCTGATCTCCGGCATCCCCTACTTCACGACCATCGCGGCCGCGGCGACGGCGGTGGAGGCGCTCGAGGCGCGACGCGAGCGCCCGCTCGTCGTCACCCCGCTCCAGGAGCTCCACGCGCAGCTGCGACGCCGCCGCTCGGTCTCTCCGTGACGCGGGAGGGGTCGCCGCGTTGGATCGGCCTCCTCGTCGCGCTCGCGGCGCTCGCCGCGCTCTTTGCCGCCGGCGCGCGCGCGACCGAGGACGAGGCGGCTCGAGAGGTCCTCGTCCGCGTGATGCACGACGGAGCCGAGGAGGAGGTCTTCGTCCTCCTGCCGTCGAGCCGACCCGCGCGCGAAGGCAGCGTCTCGGTGATCGTGGCGCTCCACGGCCGAGGCGAGGCGCTGCGGGGTCCGGCCCGCGGAGCGCGGGGGTGGCTCGACGACTACGCGCTCCGCGCGGCGTTCGTCGCGATGCGGCGCGGGCGGCTCGACGCGTCGGACTTCGGCGCGATGGCGAGCGAGCGCCAGATCGGCGCGGCCAACCGGCTCTTGCGGCGTCACCCCTTCGATCACGTCGCGGTCGTCATGCCGTACACGCCCGATCTCATCGAGGAGGCGCCTGGATCCGAGGCGCTCGTTCGGTATGGGCGCTGGCTCGCCGAGGAGCTCTTGCCAGCGCTCCGGCGAGCGCTGCCGGAGCTGACGGCCGACGCGAGCCGAACGGGGATCGACGGAGTCTCGCTCGGTGGGATGGTCGCCCTCGACGTCGGCCTGCGCCACCCCGAGTCGTTCGGGAGCGTCGGCGGCATCCAGCCGGCCGTCCGAGGGCGGACGGAGGCGTACGCCGCGCTCGCCACGGATCGAACGCGTTGCCTGCGGCTCGCCTCGAGCTCGCGCGACCCGTTCCTGCGCGCGACGCGAGCGCTCTCTCGAGCCTGGCTCGAGCGGGGCCGTCGCCACACGCTGGTCGAGTATGAGGGGCCACACGGCTACGCGTTCAACCGCGGGCCAGGCTCCGTGGAGTTCCTGCGCTTCCATCACGAATGTTTCTCGCGGTCCGGGCGTTGACGAGCCGGACGCGAAGTTGCGGTCGCTCGAGGGGCGTCCTATGAGGATCGGATGGACAGGGTCCCGATGACACCCGAAGGGCACGCGGCCCTCCTCGCCGAGGTCAACCACCTCAAGAGCGTCGAGCGCCCCAAGATCTCGAAGGAGATCGGGGTGGCGCGGGACCACGGCGATCTCCGAGAGAACGCCGAGTACCACGCGGCGAAAGAGAAGCAGGGCCTGATCGAGGCGCGGATCGCGGAGATCGAGGACAAGATCTCGCGCGCCGACGTGATCGATCCGTCGACCTTCACGGGCGAGAAGGTGAAGTTCGGCGCCTACGTGTCGCTCGAGGACGCGGACGCGGAGAAGACGGTTCGCTATCGGATCGTCGGGCCAGACGAGGCGGATCTGAAGAAGGGCACGATCTCGGTGACCTCGCCGCTCGCGCGCGCGCTCATCGGCCGCCGAGCCGGCGACGAGGTGACGGTCAACGCGCCCGGAGGAGAGCGGATCTACGAGATCGTCGACGTCGCCTGGAGCGCGACGTGAGCCAGCGCGATCTCTGCCTCTCGACGGACTTCGCGCTGCCCCGAGAGCGGGTCTGGGCCGCGATCACCGATCACGCGTCGATGGGGAAGTGGCTCGGCGCCGACGTCCGCGTGATCAGCCGAGGGGACGAGCGAGGCGTCGGGACGATCCGTCGCGTCCGGATCGGACCCGCGACGATCGACGAGGAGGTGCTCTACGCGGACGCCCCGCGCAGGCTCGTCTACCGCGTCGTCCGCGGCGCGGGGCTCGCGCACCATCGGGGAGAGATCCTCGTCGAGCAGCGACCGGCGGGATCACGCCTCACTTGGCGTGTTCGCCTCGCCAGCCCCATCCCCGGGCTCGCGCGGGCGATCGGGCGTGTCCTCGATCCCGCCCTCGGGCGAGGGCTCGGCGAGCTGCGCGGGCTGATCGGCGGCTGACGCGACGGCTCGCCGCTCGTGGGGGAGGGGGAGGCTCCGCGTGCGGTACGCGTCGAGCAGCGCCTGCGCCACCTCCGCCGGCAGGCCGAGGAACGCCTCCTCGTAGCGGATCGGCGGATCGTCCTTGCGCTTGATGACGAGGGTCTTCGCGGCGTGGAATCCGTCGATCGCGCTGAAGGCTCGGCGCTCGTCGATCGAGACGCGCTGGAGCTTGCCCCACGGCGCGCGGTGGACGCCTTGGCGCGTACGCAGGAGCAGCTCCGCGGGCGTGAGGATCATCGCGATCCCCTTGCGGACGAGGATCTCGCGCCGCATCGCGACCCACCAGGCGAGCGGCACGACGAGCGCGAGGCCGATCGCCGCCGAGGTGAGGAGCCACGCCTCGAGGGGGAGCTCGGTCGAGGTGCGAGCGAGGCCATCGGCGATGACGATCGCGAGGAGGATCGCGGCGTAGGGGCCGCGCCGCAGCCACCCGCGGCCGTGGGGCACGACGAGCGTGCCGGGCTCGACGATGCCACGCGCGGCGTCGTCGTACACCTGGCTCGCGAGCGGCGCGGGAGGCGGGAGCGGCGTACTCTCGTCCTCTGGGATCACGCCGAGCCACCGCATGAGCCGCTCCGAGAGGACGCCCGGCCCGTGCTCGAAGAGGGGAGGGATCGCGAGGTAGAGCGAGTCGCGGCTCGAGCCCACGACGAAGACGTCCGCCCACCTCCGCCCCGTCGGTCGCGTCTGCCAGGAGCCCGCGAGGACGATCGACACGATCGACGGCTTCTCGAGCGCGCGCTCCGTGACGCCGTCGGTCAGGTAGAGGCCTTCGGGCGCGAGCACGAGCACGCTATGCCTCGCCCTGAGCGCGATGCGCAGCCGCCGCGCGAGCTCGAGGAGCAAGATCAGCGCGCGCAGGCTGAGCCCGGTCGCGAGCAAGCGCATCCCGATGGCGAGCGGATCGAGAGGCGTCGCGGCGACGTGCTCTCGAAAGCCCGCGCCGAGCCACGAGGTGACGGCGAGGAGCAGCGCGAGCAGGCCCCGAGCCCCATCCCCGTCGAGGATGGGGGGAAACCGGGCGCGCAGCACCTCCCAGCCGCGAGGCACGCGAGCGTCGAGGCGCGCGAGGCTCCGCGCCGTCGTCTGCCACGGAACCGACGCGGGAGCGTGCTCCGAGTCCGCGCTCGATCCATCGCTCGCGTCCATCGACATGCCGCGGTTGTGCGCGGCCGCTCGGCGTGCGTCAACGAACCATCGCGCCCGCTCGCGCCGTCAGCGCGTCTGCGCTCCGCACGCCGCGGCGTACTCGACCCCCGCGACCCGCGAGCGCGCGCGCTCACACCGGAGGGCGGCGTCGGCGTCGCCGCGGACGACCTCCGCGCAGACCCCCTGCGCCGCGGCGCGGGCCTCCTCGAGCGATCGCTCGCGGGCGACGCACGCCTCGCTCACGTCCCCGTCGGCGGTGGCGATCGGGCGGGCGCGCTCGAGCTCGAGGAGCGCGCGCTCGAGGCTCGCCTCGCGGACCTGGATCCGAGCGAACCGCGCGTCCGCGTCGCGTGGACGGGCGCCCCCACAGGCGGCGAGGCCCGCGAGCGCGAGCGCCGAGGCCCGCGCGAGCACCACGAGGCGAGGCGCGCGATGGTATGCTCCGCGCGCCCGCGGGCTCCGATGCCGACCGTCCAACACGCGCTCCGAGAGATTCACCTGAAGCTCGTTTACTACGGGCCAGGACTCGGAGGAAAGACGACGAACCTCGAGTTCATCCACAAGCACTCGAGGCCCGAGCGGCGGGGCAAGCTCATCTCGCTCGCCGCCGAGTCCGAGCGGACGCTCTTCTTCGATCTGCTGCCCGTCGATCTCGGCGAGTTCAAGGACTACCAGGTGCGCCTCCACCTCTGCACGGTCCCGGGGCAGATCGCGCAGGACAAGACCCGGCGGCTCGTCCTCAGGCACGTCGACGGAATCGTGTTCGTCGTCGACTCTCAGCGCGCGCGCCTCGAGGACAACATCCAGTCCGTCGTCGATCTCGACACGAACCTGCGGCAGCAGGGCGACGAGCTCGATCGCCTCCCGATGGTGGTCCAGTACAACAAGCGGGATCTCGAGGACATCGGCGCCGTCCCCGAGCTCCGCGAGGCGCTGCGGATCCCGGCCGGGATCCCCGAATTCGAGGCGATCGCGCTGCGCGGCGTCGGCGTCTTCGCGACGATGAAGGCGCTCCTCAAGCAGTGCCTCCAGCTCGTCGGGGATCCGAGCCTCGCGAGGGAGGGGCGCTCACCCTCGATCTTGCCCGGGCGGCGCGCCTCGATGTTCCGAGCGTCGACGGAGCTCGCGGAGGCCGCGCCGTCGCCGCCCCGATCGACGCTCAAGCCCCCGACGGTCGACGACGAATGAGCGACGGATCGCGGATCTCGAGCCGGATCCGGGTGCTCGATCTCGAGAGCCCGACGCTGCCGCCGGCGACGCACACGAACACCTACGTCCTCGGTGATCGAGACGTGATCGTCGTCGATCCGGCGAGCCCTCTCCCGATCGAGCAGCGACGCCTCGCGCGGTGGCTCGACGAGCGGGCGCTCCGCGTTCGGGCGATCGTGCTCACGCACCACCACCCCGACCACGTCGGCGGCGTCGAGGCGCTCGTGCGCGCGAGCGGGGCGGAGGTCTGGGCGCACGCCGAGACCGCGGCGCGCGTCGCCTTCGCGGTCGGCCGAGCGCTCGCGGACGACGAGCGGATCGAAGACGACACGGGCGGCGTGTGGGAGATCCTCCACACGCCCGGGCACGCCCCCGGCCACCTCTGCCTGCGGGACGAGGCGGGTGACGTCGTCGCCGGCGACATGGTGGCTGGGATCGGGACGATCCTCATCGATCCGGTGGACGGGCACATGCGGCGCTACCTCGGCTCGCTCGAGCGGCTCCGGGGCGTCGCTCGTCGGCTGCTCCCGGCGCACGGCCCCACGCTCGACGACGCGCCCGACGTGCTCTCGCGGACCATCGCGCACCGCCTCGGGCGCGAAGCGCGCGTCCGCTCGGCCCTGCGCGCGCTCGGGCCGAGCCGGAGCGAGGCGCTGCTCCCGAGCGTGTACGCCGACGTGCCCGCCTCGGCGCTCCCGCTCGCGCACCTCTCGCTCCGCGCGCACCTCGCGAAGCTCGTCGAGGACGGCGAGGTCTCGCTCGACGGCGAGCGTTATCGGCTCGCGGAACCCTGAGCGCTCCCGACGTCCTCGAGGACACGCGGGACGCGAAGGAAGAGGCGCTCTCCGCCGCGACGGAGCTCGACGAGGGCGGGCAGAAAGAGCGCCCCCCGCATGAGCCGACGCGCCGCGGGGGCGTCGCCGACCTCCTCGCCATCGATCGCGAGGATCGCGTCTCCGACGAGGACGCCCGCGCGCAGGCTCGGTCCGCTCACGCGCGTGACGACGGTGGGCGCTCGAGCAGGATCGAGCTCGACACCGATCCCGACCTCGCGGCGGGGTCGATCCGCGACACGCGCCTCCCCGTCGTCCCGATCGGGCAGGCGGATCACGAGCGGGGCGGGGTCTCGATCGTCACGGATCGCGATCGTCTCGAGGCGCGCGCCCGCGCTCGCATGCGAGGCCGCGATCGAGCGGCGGCCGGGGGGGACGCCGGCGATCGCGAAGTGGCCTCGGTCGTCCGTGCGAGCCGTGAGCGCGGCCGCGTCGTCCGCAGAGGCGATCGTCACCTCGGCGCCCTCCACGGTCCGACCGAGCCGATCGACGACGTCACCCTCGACGCGGAGCCCCGGCGTGAGCGCGATCGCCGGCCGCTCGATGACGCGCCCGCGTCGCGGTCGCGCGAGATCGAGGCGCTCCTCGTGCGGCGCGTAGCCCGAGGCGCGCGCCTCGAGGGCGTAGCGACCGGGGGCGAGCCGCTCGATCCGGACCGCGCCGTGCTCGTCGGAGCGCGCGGTCCGCACGCACGCGAGCCCGCCCAGGCAGCGGAGGGTCACCTCGGCGTCCGCGACGCCGAGCCTCGTCCGATCGTCGAGCAGGCTGGTGTCGAGCGTGACGGGCTCCTCCAGCGTGAGGACGACGCGATCGTCGCCCCGAACGACGACGGGGCGGCTGACGAAGCGGGGATCGGAGGCCTCGACGAGGAGCGGCGCGTCGGGCGCGGGGCTCAGCTCGAGCTCACCGTTCGCGTCGGCGACGAGCACGCGCGGCGCGCCCGTCCCCGCGGCGAGCGTCTCGAAGCGAACGAGGGCGCCCGCGACCGGGTCGCCTCGCGCATCGACGACCCGCGCGAGCAAGCGACGCCGAGGGTCGCCGAGCCGGATCGTGAGCGGCCCCTCGTCCCGCCCCTCGACGCGGACGATCCGCTCGAGCGGCGCGTGCCCCTCGCCGACGACGTAGAGGAGCACCGAGCCGCCGACGTCGTCGATCCGGAAGTCGCCTCGCGGGCCGGTCGTCAGGTAGCGCGGGATGGGATCGTCCTCGATGCGCGCCTCGATCCGGGCGTCGGCGGCGCGCCCGCGCTCGTCGAGCACCGTGCCGAAGACGCTCCCGCCCACCCCGAGGACGAGCACGAGCCCGTCGCGGCGCTGTCCCGAGACGAGCGTGATGCGCGCGGAGCGCGCCGCGCGGAAGCCCCGAGCGCGCGCGATCACCTCGAAGCGACCTGGAGGCAGGCCGCTCACGACGAACTCGCCGCTCGCGTTCGTCCGCAGCGTCGCGTGAGCCGCCGTCGGGAGCGAGGCGCTCGCCTCGCTGGCGGCTTCGAGCGGCTCGATCGGGCCGAGCGGGATCGGCGGGACGGAGGTGGTGACGCCCAGGCCTCCGGCCTCGAGTGAGGCAGCGGGCTCGAGGCCCCGAGCCGGGCGCCTCGCCTCGGAGAGGAGGGTGTCGAGCGAGCTCGCGAGCGGGCTCGCCGCGAAGGGCGAGCGATCGCTCGCCTCGCCTTGGACCTCGATCCACGCGTCGGCGATCGTGGCTCCGCGCTCGTCGACGACGCGGCCGCGGAGCGTCGCCCCCTCGGACAGCGTGATGACGCAAGGCGTCCCGGTCGAGCAGGCGCTCGACGAGCTCGGGACGAAGCCGTCGGCGCGCACGTCGAGGTGGACCCGCTCGTCGACGAAGGGCCCGACGCGGAAGCTCCCGTCGGGCTGGCTCACGCCCCCCTGCGCGCTCGGCGAGATCGTCCCGATGGACGCGACGATCTCCGCCAACGCCACGCCGCGACCGCGGCGGTCGACCACGCGCCCGATCAAGAACGAGCCCTCGCCCAGACGGAGCTCCACGAACGAGCTCGACTCCGGTGCGACGTCGAGCCCGCGTCGAGGCGGTGAGACGAGCGAGCCGGAGCGCGCCTCGAGCTCGTACACGCCCGCGGGCACGTCCTCGAACACGAACGAGCCGTCCTCGCGCGCCTCGATCTCGCGGGCGGGCCAGATCCCCGAGCCGACGATGCGAACGCTGGCCCCGTGCGGGGAGCCGTCCGGAGCGAGCACCCGCCCCGCGACGCGAGCGATCGGCGTGAGCGCGATCACGAGCTCGTCTCGGGGGGTCCGGATCGCGCGAGCCTCGCGCGCGAAGCCAGCGACGTGGGCGCGCACCATGTAAGCGCCCTCGGGGAGATCGACGACGGCGAGCGTGGCCCCTCGGACCTCGACCTCTCGGAGCAGCTCACCCTCGTCCGTCTCGATCCGCACCGTGCCGAGGAGCGAGCGCTCCGTACCGTCGGCTGCGAGCGGGGCGTCGAAGCGGATCCGGATCGGCGACGACGGGGGCGGGGAGGGCGCGGCCGCGGCGTGGCCCTCGCCTTCGCCTGTGGCGTGGGGAGACGCCGAGGGTGTGGGACGCGCGAGGCCCGAGGGGTCGCAGTGGATGAGCCCGAGCAGCGCGCACCCGAGCGCGAGGAGCCACGCCCGGGCCCTCGACGGGCGAGGCGCGACGCTCGATCCTCTCGGCTCGTCCGGGGTCATTCGCGCGGATCCTGGGTGACGGTCGTGGCTCGACAACGGACGGCTCGCCATCGCTCATTCCGGCTCGGATCGGGCGTTCCTTGATCGCGCCTCGCGCGGATGCTACGAAGCGCGCCCTTTTCGAGGAGTTCGATCCATGGCCAATCGGTGCGCCGTCTGCGGCAAGGGTGCTCAGGCCGCCCACAAAGTCAGCCACTCTAACCGCAAGGCGCGAAAGTGGCAGGAGCCCAACCTTCAGCCGGTCCGCGCCGTGGTCGAGGGTCAGCCGGTGCACATGCGCGTCTGCACGCGCTGCATCCGCTCGAACAAGATCACCAAGGCCGCCTGAGCGGCGGGGCCGGCTCGACGCCGTGTCCTCGAAGGGCGCGCCCGAGGGCGAGGACGACGAGGGCGCGCCCGTCGCGGCGGAGGCTGCCTCGAGCGATGGCGCGAGCGTCGTCCTCCTCTTCCGGGTCCCGGCAGATCTGGAGGGACAGCGGCTCGATCGCTTCCTCGAGTGGCGGATCCCTCGGCTGACGCGCGAGCGGGCGCGGGAGATCGTCGAGGCGTGCGCGCGCCGTGAGGACGGCTCGCCGCGCGCGCCGTCGGAGCGAGTCCGCGCGGGGGAGACCGTCCGGCTCGTGCGCGAGCGCTTTCGTGAGCCCGACGCGCCGCGGTCGTTCGGGATCCTGCACCACGATCGCGCGCTCCTCGTCGTCGACAAGCCCGCGGGGCTGCCGGTCCACCCCTCGGCGACCTACCACCGCAACACGCTGAAGTCGCTCCTGGTCGAGCGCTGGGGCGAGGGCGCGCCGCACATGGCCCACCGCCTCGACAAGGAGACGAGCGGGGTCGTCGCGTGCGCGCCGCCGGGGCCCTTCGAGGTGCGCCTCAAGGCCCAGTTCGCGGCTCGCACCGTGGCGAAGACCTACCTCGCCGTGGTGCGCGGGGTGCTCGAGGGCGCGGGGACGATCGATCGGCCGCTCGGTCGGGCGACGAGCGGCCTGCACCTGCGGATGGAGCCTCGCGACGACGGCGTCGAGGCGATCACCTCGTACGAAGCGCTCGAGCATCGCGGCGATCGGACGCTCGTGCGCCTGACCCCCCACACGGGCCGCCAGCATCAGCTGCGGGTCCACCTCGCCGCGATCGGGCACCCCATCCTCGGCGACAAGCTCTACGGGCCCGGAGCGGCGGAGATCTTCCTCGACGTCATGCGTGAGGGGCTGACCGAGGCGCGCCTGGCCCTGCTCGGCCACACGCGACAAGCGCTCCACGCCCACCGCCTCGAGCTCGATCATCCCGAGACGGGGGAGCGGATGGCCTTCGTCTCGCCGCTCCCCGACGAGCTGGCGCAGCTCCTCGAGCGCGGCGCGCGGGCGCCGATCGCGCTCGACGACCTCAATTCCCAGACTGATCGTGGACGATCACGCGACGACGCTCCGCCTCGGCGGGGCGACGGCGCTCGATGAGGCTGTTCACGCGCCGCACGATGCGCTCCGACGCGGGCGAGAGGTGCCATCGCATGACGATCGGAGCGTCCGCGTCGTCCTGGGTCCAGCGACCGAAGAGGACGAAGCGCTGGTTGAGGATCCGCTCGGCCTGAACCGTCGGGAACCCGGGATCCGTCTCGCGGGCGATGAGCTCGAGGTCGTCGTCGTTCGGCAGGGTGCCGAAGCGGAGCGAGTCGACGTGGGCGAAGAGCCGCTGGGTCTGGCGACGCTCGAGGTTGCTGTCCGTCCGGAGCGTCACGACCCGCACGAACGCGACGACGTCGGCCGTGCGGCAGCGCAGGTCGATCTCCTGCTCCCAGCTCTCGCTCCACGATCCCTCGAGGATGGACGGGTCCTCGATGTAGTCGATGCCGTTCTCGAACACCGCGTTCTCGGCCGCGTTCATCGGGGTCACGACGATCGGCGTGGGCGCCGCTCCGCAGGCGGCGACGAGGGCGAGGGCGAGCGCGGCGGGCGTGCGAGAGAGCAGAGGCGAGGACGTCGTTCGCATGGACGGACGGCTATAGGGGCTCGCCCTCGGGACGTCAACGCAGGGCCGCGGGGCGCGCGGGCGCTCCTCAACGCTTGGGCGGGAGCCGCCCGGGCGGCAGCGGCGGCGGTGCGCCTGGGCGCGCGCGTCCCGAACCTCGAGACGACGGGCGCTGCGGCGGCGCGACCTTGGGCTCCATGATCAGGGTGCGCTCCTGGTGGATGGGGTGGGCGGGATCGATCGCGGGATCGGCCTCGACCCGCGCCCGCCCCCTCCGCGCTCGCACGTCGATCGCTTGGGTGGGCGCGGAGGCGATCTCGGGCACCGGGCCCACGCTCGCGGTCGGGTTCGGGCTGAAGCGGCTGAAGGGGGCGTCCTTGGGGAGGGCGCTCGCGATGAGGTTGCGGCCGAGGTCCGCTTGCCCCTCCGCCGTCCCGTCGAGGACGAAGTCCTCCATCGCGCGGAGCTCGCGCTCGATCTCCTCCTCGAAGGCGCGCTTCATGAAGTTGGCGAGGTGGGTGCGTCGATAGCCGGGGTTGTGGCGCCGCAGGAACGAGAGGAGCGCGTTCCGGAAGTCGAGCGCGCTCCGAAAGCGCCCCGAGCGCGAGCGCGACATCGCGCGCTCGATGATCGCCACGAGATCGTCGGGGAGGGAGGGCGTGACGTCGCGCGCGCGAGGGGGCCGCGCGTCGCGCACCGCGAAGATGAGATCGATCTCGTTCGCGGCGTGGAAGGGGGCCTCGCCCGTCGCGAGCTCGTAGAGGACCGAGCCCGCGCTGAAGAGATCGCTGCGCCAGTCGAGCTTGCGGCCGAAGGCCTGCTCGGGCGACATGTACTTCACCTTGCCCTTGATGATCCCGGTCTTCGTGTGCACGCGGTTGTGCGTCGCCTTGGCGATGCCGAAGTCGCAGAGCTTGACGAGCCCGTCGTAGCCGACCAGCACGTTCGAGGGGCTGAAGTCGCGGTGGACGATCCGGAGCGGATCCCCCGCGGCGTCGCGCGCGATGTGCGCGTGGTGGAGCCCCTCGAGGCTCTTCGCGATGATGTAGACGACGTCGTCGAGCGAGAGCGCGAGGCCGAGCGAGCGCGCCCGCTCGATGGTCGTCCTCAGGTCGCGACCGTCGACGTACTCCATCGAGATGAGGAGGTCGTCCTCCAGCTCCGCGAGCTCGTACACCTCGGCGATGTTCGGGTGCCGGAGGTAGCTCACGAGCTTGAATTCGTCGGTGAGCATGTCGACGAACGCGCGATCCTCGCGGTAGTGGGGGAGCAGCCGCTTGATCGCGACGTCGCGCTTGTGGCCGTCGTCCTCGAACGTGAACGCGCGGTAGATCTCCGCCATGCCGCCGAAGGCGATGCGATACGTGAGGTGGTAGCGGCCCAGTCGGTGCGTTCGACGCACGAGCGCAGCGTACGATGGGGCGATCCTCCGCATCAACGTCGAGCGTCGGATCCGGCGCGTGGTCGAACGCGGCGAGAGCCTGCTAGAAGTCGCCCTCGCGATGTCCACGAGCCCCACCACGCCCCCCGCGGCCGCCCCCATCGAAGCCTTCCTCGAGCATGCGCGCGTCATCGTGGGCGTCGACCACGTCTCCACGGATCCAGACACGCTCGGCGTCTATGGTCGCGACTGGACGAAGGTCTTCGAGCCGCGCGCGGCGGCGGTGGTCTTCCCGCGCTCGACCGAGGAGGTGTCGCGCCTCGTCCGCGCCGCGTTCGAGCGCGGGATAGCGATCGTCCCCTCCGGCGGGCGCACGGGGCTCGCGGGCGGCGCGGTCGCGGCGTCGGGCGAGGTCGTGCTGAGCCTCGAGCGGATGCGCGCGATGGGGGCCGTCGATCCCCGCGCGCTCACCGTCGAGGTCGAGGCGGGTGCCGTGACCGCCGCGCTCCACGCGCACGTCGAGGAGGCGGGGCTCGTCTGGCCGATCGATCTCGCGTCGAAGGGCTCGAGCACCATCGGTGGCAACGTCGCGACGAACGCCGGTGGGGTGAAGGTCATCCGCTACGGGCTCACGCGCCACTGGGTGCTGGGCCTCGAGGTCGTCACGGGGCGGGGCGAGGTGCTCGCGCTCAACGGCGCGCTCGAGAAGAACAACACGGGCGTCGACCTCCGGCAGCTCTTCATCGGGAGCGAGGGGACGCTCGGGATCATCACGCGCGTCACGCTCAAGCTCGCCCCCGCGCCTGGCCCCCTCGACGTCCTGCTCTTCGCCGTCGAGGGGCTCGCCGGGGTGCTCCGCCTCTTCGGCGAGGCGCGCGCAGCTCCGTTCACGCTCTCCGCCTTCGAGATGTTCACGGATCGCTGCTACGAGCGGCTGCGCCGCCATCGGGGCCTCGCGCTCCCGATCGGCGCGCGGAGCAGCCACTACGTCCTCGTCGAGGTGGAGAGCGCGACGCGCGAGGTGCTCGAGGGGTGGCTCGAGCACGTCCTCGAGGGCGGGATCGCGCTCGACGCGACGCTCGCGGAGAACGTCGCGCGCGCCCGCGCGATCTGGGAGCTCCGCGAGGGCATCAGCGAGAGCCTCGCCGCGACGGGGCTCCCTCACAAGAACGACATCGCGCTCCCCATCGCGGAGCTCGAGCCGTTCACCCAGGCGCTCGAGGCGCTCGTCGAGCGCGAGTGGCCCGGCTTCGAGCTCTGCATCTTCGGGCACATCGGGGACGGGAACCTCCACGTCAACGTGATGAAGCCCGAGGGCCTCTCGAAGGAGGAGTTCCTCGAGCACGCCCACGCCGCGGACGCGCGCATGTTCGAGCTCGTGCGAGCGCATCGGGGCAGCGTCTCCGCGGAGCACGGGATCGGCCTCTTGAAGAGAGACGCGCTCCCCTTCTCGCGGACGGCCGAGGAGATCGCGATCTCTCGAGGGATCAAGGCCGTGCTCGATCCGGCGGCGATCCTGAACCCCGGCAAGATCGTCTGACGGCGGCGAGCGAGGCGCGTCGTCAGTCGCTCGGGCGACAGAATTGGAGCAGCCGCTCGGAGAGCGCCTGCCCGAGCTGCTTGCTCATCAGATCCTCGACGATCGTGGCGATGCGCTGGCGCTCGGCCTCGCTCGCGTAGACGAAGCCGATGCCCATGCCGGCGGCCACGTCCTCGCTCGCCTGCTCGGGGGTCACGATCCAGCGGACACGGCCCTGGAGCGCGAGCGGCGAGGGCAGGGTCGGGACGACGAGGCGGAAGGTGAAGTCCGTCCCGATGGGGAGCGGCTTGTCCGTCGGGATGAACGTCCCGCCGCGCCCGATGTTCTTCGTGTAGTCCGCGAAGAACGCGTTGAGGCGCTTGTATTCGACCGTGAGCTCGATCGCCATCCCCGACGATGGTATCGGCGAAGCCGTGGCCGAGCCAATCTTCGACGCGCCCGCGCCGCGCCACGGGTGGGGCTCCGGGCGCCGAGGCCGCCAAGATCGCGCGTCGCCCTCGGGTCGTAGCGCCGTCCACGTCATGGCACCGCGAACGACATCCGCGTGGTTGTGCCTCGCCGCCCGATCGCCTAGCATCCCGCCGCCTCCGTTCGAGCGAGGTGAACGCCGCCTCATCGGCTGGCGAGAGGCGAAGGCGAGCGACCGGGAGCTCCTCCGGCTGACCAGCATGGCGGAAGACGACGAAGCCGAGTGGATCCGACGAGCCCAGCGAGGCGATCGCGTCGCGTTCGGCCGCCTCGTCCGAGCCCACCAGCGCCGCGTCTACGCGTGCGCCGCGCAGATGCTGGGGAGCCGCGCCGAGGCGGAGGACGCCGTCCAGGAGACGTTCTTGCGCGCCTACCGCGCCATCGGCCGCTTCGATGGGAGATCGGAGCTCTCGACCTGGCTCTACCGCATCTGCATCAACGTCTCGCTCGACGCGCTGCGGCGCCGCAAGCGCGCGGACGCCTCGGACGTGAACGATCCTCGGATCCCCGAGCCAGCGGCGGATCCCACGCAGGGCAACACGGATCCGAGGCGCGCCGCCGAGGGCGCCGAGCTCTATCGTCGGCTGGCGCACGCGCTCGACGCCCTCTCGCCTTCGCTCCGCTCGACGGTGGTCCTCGTGCTCATCGAGGGCGTCCCGCAGAAGCAGGCGGCGGAGGTCTTCGGCTGCTCCGAGGGGACGATCGCGTGGCGGGTCCATGAGGCACGGCGCCGTCTGCGAGAGCAGCTCCGCGATCTGCTCGACGAGGCCTCGAAGGGCTCGACGAGCGACAGCATCCGCCCACCGGAGAGGGGCGCGCCATGAACGACGAGATCGCGCGCAAGATCGGAGACGCGCTCGACTCGGAGCAGGGCCTCGCTGGCCACCCCGAGATCGCGAAGCTGCTCGAGGATCCGGAGAACGCCGAGTACGCGAGGCACCTCTCGCGGATGCGCCGCTGGATGGCGAGCTGGCCGCTCGAGGTCCCCTCGAGCGATGCGTTCGAAGCGCTCGCGTCGCGCATCGACGCCCAGATCGGACAGCGCTTCTCGGGCGATTTCACCCGGACGCCCGACTTCGACGACGAGGAGCCGAGCGCGGGCGCGAGCCCACGTCCGAAGGCCGCGGCGATGCCGCTCGGTCAGGCCAAGCGCCTCGAGGCGAAGCCGCTCGCGAGAGCGGGGGCCGTCGTCCCGCGCCCCTCCTCGCCCGCGGCGGCGAGCCCGCCCTCGCCCTCACCGACGAGCGCTCCTTCGCACGCACGCTTCCCGCACCCAGCGCGGCTCGACGCGCGCCCCGCGCCGAAACCGCTGAGTGAGCCGACGCCGGCGCCAGCGATGGCGGCTCCCCCCACACCTGTCGAGCCCGAAGAGCGGTGGGCCGTCGACGACACCGAGCTCGTCGTGGTCGAGGCAGAGGAGACGAGGCCCGAGCACGACGCCGAGCCGCTCTCGGCGGGGCGACCGCTCGACCCGACGCCCGCGTCGCCGATCCCGGCGGCGGCCCCTCGAGCCGAGACCCCTCTGGGATCGGGCGAGGACGCGCCCCTCCTGATCGAGCCCGAGGCCGAGGATCGCGTCTCTCTCATCCCGCTCGACGAGCCCGCGCCCACCCGAGCGGACGCGAGCGAGGCGCCGATCGAGGAGCGGATCTCCCTCATCCCGCTCGACGAGCCCGCGCCTCCGAAGCGCCCCGAGCCGCTGCTCCACGCGAAGCCCGCGTCGCCTCCGATGGCGAAGCCGAAGAGGCCCGCGGAGCCCGAGCGGTTCTCGATCCCCACGATCACGCCGGCGCCGAGCGCGCCGCGGCTCGACTGGGTCGGCGCGCCCACGGAGCCCGTGCGGCCGAGCGCGAAGGAGCGCGGCTCGCGGTGGGGCGTCGTCATGCTCGGCCTCGCGGCGATCGCCGCGCTCGGGATCGGTCTCGCGAGCTACTCGAGGGGCTTCTTGACCCGCGCCTCCGAGCCACCCGCCGCGACGCCGAGCGCCCCGGCGTCCCCCTCTGCCACGGCGAGCGTCACCACCACGGGGAGCGCGGCGACCGGCCGCGACGAGGAGCCGCCAGCGGAGGCGCAGGAGACACCGAGCGCGGCGGCGGCGAGCCCAGCGCTCGCGGAGCCGGCGAGCACGCCCGCGCCCGCGCCACCCGAGGCGATGGCGCCGATGCCGGTAGCGTCGGCGGAGGCGGAGCTCGGCGACGCGCGACGCGACGAGGGCTCGCTCCCGATGGCCAGCGCGAGCGACATGGTCTCGCGCGAGCGAGGAGGGCTGCGCGAGGCTGCACCTCGAGCGCGAGCGGTCCGGACCTCTCCAAGGTCCGAGGCGCTCGGGGGCCTCGATGACGCGGACGGCTCGCCCACGGCGGGTCGCGTCGACATCGCCGCGGTGGCGGCGCGAGGCGCGAGCGCGCCCGCTGCGGCGCCGGCGCCATCCGCTCGATCGAGCGCGAGCGCACCCGAGGAGCAGCTCGACCACGCGACGCGCGCCTCGGGCGGGGGCGCGAGCGCTCAGGCCGCCGTCGACGCACCTCGCGGGCCCGTCCGCGAGACGCTCGACCGCGAGACGGTCCAGGCGGTGATGCTCGGCGTCGAGCCCGCGGTGCGCGCGTGCGCGGGGGACCGGCATGGCACCGCGCAGGTGGACGTCGTCGTGCAGAGCAGCGGGCGGGTGAGCACCGCGACGGTGACCGGGACCTTCCAAGGCTCGGCCGAGGGCTCGTGCATCGCTCGCGCGGTGCGCTCCGCGCGCTTCCCGGCGTTCAGCGGCGAGCCGCTCCGATTCCGCTATCCGTTCGGGCTCTGACGAGGGCTCGACGTGGGCGTCGGCGCGCGGTGAGCGAGGCTGCTGGTGTTGACGGACGCGGGGGGGCACCCTAGTCTCCGCGGCCTTCGCCCCTTCGGAGAGCGTGATGTCCCAAGTCCCTGATGAAACGACGTCGGATCCCATGATCGCCGTGAACGAAGAGGCGGCGAGCCCCCTGCGTCCCGCCCCGCCGACGAGCGACTCGAGCTCGTCGAGCGATGACGCCGCGGGCGCGTCGCTCCACGCGGCCGAGGCGGATGGCGGCGAGAGCGAGGGCGGCGAGGCGACGGATGAGGACGCCCCCGAGGCCAGCGCGGAAGACGGCGCAGCACCCGGGAAGCGCAAGCGCCGGAGGCGGCGCAAGCGCAAGGGCGGCGAGCCGAGCGCTGCCGGTGAGCCGAGCGTGAGCGACGCGAGCGCGGCGCCGAGCGCCCCGGCGGGGAGGCCCGAGCGCGCGAAGCACGCGCTCCCGTTCGAGCGCTTCTTCGGCGAGGGCCCAGGGCGCAAGTCCGCGTTCGCGATGGGCGAGATCGTCGGCGGGCGCGTCGTCGCCGTCGAGCACGGGGTCGCCGTGCTCGACCTCTTCGGTCGGGCGGTGGCGTACGCCCTCGAGGACGAGCCGCGCGAGATCCCCGTCCTCGCCGATCCTGCGACGGACGACCCGGAGGGGTCCGAAGGCTCGAGCGCGGGCGAGGCGCTCGCGCCGAGCGAGCAGGCTGGAGGAGGCGAGGACGACCTCGGCGACGCGAACGACGGCGCCCCGAGCGCCTCGACGGCGTCGGTGAGCGAGGCCGCCGAGGAGGCGTCGAACGACGAGGCGGAGGAGGCCCCTGCCCAGATCGAAGAGGTCGAGCGCCCGCGGCTCGTGGTCGGCGACGTGCTGCGCGCGCGGATCGCGTCGGTCGCGGGCAGCGGGCAGATCGCGCTCGCCAACCGCGTCGTGATCCGAGCGGAGAGCCGGGCTCGACTCGCCGTCGCTCGCGAAGCGCATCGGCGGGTCTGGGGCACCGTGTACGGCTTCAACCGCGGCGGCTTCGACGTCCTCGTCGACGGCATCCGCGCCTTCTGTCCCGCGTCGGGCATGTCGCTCGAGCCGATCGACGACCCCCGCGCGCTGCTCGGACGTCGCCTGGAATTCTCGGTCCAAGCAACCCGATCCGGCCAGCAGGGCGTCGTCGTCTCGCGGCGCTCGCTCCTCGAGCGAGAGCTCCGCCGCAAGGTCCGCGAGCTGCGAAGGCACCTCGAGGTCGGCAAGAGGGTGCGCGGCAAGGTCACGGGCGTCCGCGAGTACGGCTTCTTCGTCGATCTCGGCGGCCTCGAGGGCCTCGTCCACATGAGCGAGGTGTCCTGGGATCGCCAAGCGAGGCCCTCCGACGTCGTCTCCGTCGGGGACGAGGTCGAGGTGATGGTCGTTCGCCTCGGCGGGCCGGAGGGTCGAGGGGAGGCGGAGCGCGGAGGCCGCGACCGCCGCGACCAGCGCGTCGGCCTCTCGCTCAAGGCGTGCCGGCCCAACCCCTGGGACGAGAAGATCGGTGATCTCGCCGAAGGCACCGTTCGCAAGGGCCGCATCACGCGGACGACGGAATTCGGCGCCTTCGTCGAGCTCGTGCCCGGCGTCGAGGGGCTCCTCCACATCAGCGAGCTCGGGCGCGACCTCAAGCACGCGAGCGAGCGGGTGCGCGAGGGCGAGGAGATCCTGGTCGTCGTCGAGCGGATCGACACCCGCGCGAAGCGCATCTCGCTCTCGAAGCTCTCCGACGCCGATCGCAAGCTCTTCGAGGAGGGTGGGGAGCTCTCGAGCGCCTCCGGCCCCTCGCTCCGCGTCGGCGCGCACCTCAAGGTGAAGGTCGAGAAGGTCGAGCCGGTCGGGGTCTTCGTCCAGGTCGAGGGGGTCATCGGCCGACGCGGCCGCGGCTTCATCCCGAACGCCGAGATGGGGACCGAGCGCGGCACCGATCATCGCAAGCGCTTCCCCGCGGGGACGGCGATCGACGTCAAGGTGATCGGGCTCGATCGCGACGGTGGGCTGCGGCTCTCGCGCAAGGGCTTCCACAACGACGAGGAGCGCCGCGCGGTCCAGGACTACCGCCGCGAGGCGGCGACGAAGGGCTTCGGCACCTTCGGGGATCTGCTCCGGTCGAAGCTCCAGAAGGACTGATCGAGCTTGAAGAGGTGGCGCGATGTGATAGCGTCGCCGCCTCGTTTCCGGGCGATTAACTCAGCGGTAGAGTGCCACCTTCACACGGTGGAAGTCGCAGGTTCAAGTCCTGCATCGCCCATCCTCCGAGCGCGTCGAGGGGCTCGCGCGTCGAGGGGCTCGCGCGTCGAGGGGCTCGCGCCGAGCGCACGAGCGCACGAGCGCACGAGTGCGCGCCGAGCGAGGCGCGGGGCGAGCGGCGACGCGTTCCCCCGTCGGGGGCGAGAGTGCTAGCGTGGGGGCGATGTCGAGCCGAACGCTTCGCTTCCTCGTCGGATTGACGGTCTCGCTCGTCCTGCTGGGCTGCTCCGATCAGCGGCGAACCCTCTATTTCACGCGGGCGACGAGCGCGTGCGGCGCGGCGACGCCGCCGCTCGACATCGCCTGCATGCTGGTGCGGGTCTGCGAGAGCGATCACCCGGACGTCTGCCTGGCGATCGCCCCGCCGAGCGGCGATCATCCCGAGTCGAGCGCCGGCAATCGCCCGCTGCTCGTCGACGGCAACGTCGTCCCGTTCGACGTCCCCGCGGCGGCGGGGACCCTCTACGACGTCGACGTCCAGGTGTTCGGTCCGAGCGGCGCGAGCCCGGCGTCGCTCATCGCGGTCGGGCACGCGACGCGGATCTCGTTCGACGACCCGGGCAACCGCGTCTTCCTCTATCCGGGCGATGGGAGCTACACGTGCCTCCCCTTCGCGAGCGATCTCCCGCTCCGACGCGCGTTCCATCAGAGCGTGGCGCTCTCGAACGGCGACGCGCTCATCGTCGGCGGGGTGACGACACCCGGCGCGATCCGGATCAATTTCGGCACGCCGACCGTGGGCCTCGTCCCAACGAGCGACGCGGTCCTCGCGTTCGACGCGCACGACGAGCAATTCCATCGGGTCGAGCTTCGAGGAGCCCCCGAAGACGTCGCCCAGGTCGCGCGCACGTTCTTCGAGGCGCGCTGGATCGCGCGCAGCGTCGATGGGCTCGAGCGCGTCCGGCTCTTCGGCGGCGTCACGGGCGCGGGCCAGCTCACGTTCGAGCAGGGGCCCATGTCCGAGATGCCGACGCACGTCCTCGCGGGCACGGGGACGCCGGCCGCGGTGATCGATCTCCTCTACGACCCCCGATCCCACTCCGCGAGCGTGGAGCGCGTCTCCGCTCGGCTCGTGGTGGGGCTCGAGAGCGCCCGCGACGCCCTGCCGGGATCCCCGGTGCGCGCGCTCGAGGGGTTCGTCGGGGATGGCAGGGAGGTCGCCTGGTCGGTCGAAGAGCTGGTCGGCGCGAGCGGGCCCGTGTTCGCGTCGATGGGGAAGCGGCGCGGCGCGACGCTCACGCGCCTCCTCGAGAGCACGTTCCTCGTCTATGGAGGGCAACGACAGGCCCTCGTCGCGGGGGATCCCGCCGGATACGACTGGGATCAGACCCTCGATCGAGCCATGGTGATCGACGGTGGCGCCCGCCTCACGTCGGCCCCTCCCGACGCGCTCGCCGTCTCGACGCTCCACACCGCCAGCGCGATCGGCGCCGATCGGGTCGTCTTCGTCGGCGGGCTCGGGCTCGTGGACAGCCTCACCGCGGCGCCCACCTCGCCCGCGGTCCGCGCCTTTCGTTACGCCCCCAGCGCGCGCGCGCTCGAGCGCCTCGAGATCCAGGGCGCGGACGGGGTCGATCGCGAGCGCATCTACCACACCGCCACGCTCTACCGCGCGCCCTCGGCGACGCTCGACTCGGTCGTCGTCATCGGCGGATCGACCGGCATCCGCGACGCCACGCCGCAGGCGCAATTGCAGCCGATGGACGACTCGTTCGTCGTCGAGATGGACGCGCCGGCCCGGATTCGCCCGCTCGCGTCGCTCCACACGGCCCGCTTCGGTCACGCGAGCGCCCTGCTCCGCGGTGGACGGATCCTCGTCACGGGAGGGCTGCGCAGGGGCGTGCCGGCGAACCACGAGGAGAGCACCGACCTCTACGTCGTCGATGCTCCCGAGCTCGTGAGCGTCCGACCTCCGGCCGCGCCGATCCTCTGCGAGTCGGGCGCGATCGACTCGGGCGTGGCGCGCGACGCGGGCGTCGACGGTGGATCGGGTGGCGGCGCCGACGCAGGGGAGTCGCTCGACGCGGCGCCGGTCGAGCTCGACGCGAGCGGAGGTTGACGCTCCTCTCGGTTTCGGGAACAACGCCACGAGCCCATCCAGGAGTGAGCCCCATGTCCAGCCGAGAGGTCTTCATCTGCGCCGCCGCGCGCACGCCCATCGCCGCCTTCCAGGGAGCGCTCCAGAGCGTCCCAGCGCCGCGCCTCGGCGCCGTCGCGATCCGCGCCGCGCTCGAGCGCTCGGGGCTCGAGGCGAAGGACGTCGACGAGGTCTTCATGGGCAACGTGCTCACGGCCGGGGTCGGGCAGGCCCCCGCGCGTCAGGCGGCGCGCGCGGCCGAGCTGCCGGACCGCGTCCCCGCGACGACCGTGGGGAAGGTCTGCGGATCCGGGCTTCAAGCGGTGATCTTCGGCATGAAGTCGATCCTCCTCGGCGACGCGGAGGTCGTCGTCGCCGGAGGGATGGAGTCGATGAGCCAGGCCCCCTATCTCTTGCCGCAAGCGCGCGCGGGGCTGCGTATGGGCCACGGCAAGGTCGTCGACTCGCTGATCGAGGACGGCCTCTGGGACCCCTACCACAACTGGCACATGGGCAACGCCGGTGAGCTCTGCGCTCGAGAGAAGGGCTTCACGCGCGAGGCGCAGGACGAGCACGCGGTCGCGTCCTACAAGAAGGCTCTCGCCGCCCAGGAGGCCAAGGCCTTCGCCGCCGAGCTGGCGCCCGTGAGCATCGAGACGAAGTCGGGGACCACCATCGTCGACGAGGACGAGGAGCCCAAGCGTGTGAAGTTCGACAAGATCGGGGCGCTCCGGCCCGCGTTCGACAAGGCGGGGACGATCACGGCCGCCAACGCCTCGAAGATCGACGACGGCGCCGCGGCGCTGGTCCTCGCGTCAGGGGAGGTCGTGAAGGCGCGCGGCCTCACGCCGCTCGCGCGGATCGTCTCGTACGGTGGGCACGCGCAGGCGCCCGAGTGGTTCACCACCGCTCCCGTCGGCGCGGTCCAGGCCGCCTGTCGGCGCGCGGGGCTCGCGCCCAAGGCGATCGACCTCTACGAGATCAACGAAGCCTTCGCGGTGGTCTCGATGGTCACGACCCGCGAGCTCGAGCTCGATCCGGCGACGGTGAACGTGCGCGGCGGGGCCATCGCGCTCGGCCACCCCATCGGCGCGAGCGGCGCTCGGATCCTGACCACGCTCCTCCACGCGATGCGGGACCAGGGCAAGCGCCTCGGCGCGGCGACGCTCTGCATCGGCGGAGGCGAGGCGCTCGCGATGGTCGTGGAGCGCACCTGAGCCCCCGTCGGGGGCGAGAGCGGCGGGGCGGAACCTTCGCGTCGCCCACGCTGTCGTAGGTCTCGTGGTGAACGACGCATCGCTCAAGGAGCCCCTCCACCCCTCTCCGCGCCGAGCGGCGGAGGAGCTGGATCCGGAGCTGGTAGCGCTCCCGCTCCCCCCCAGGGGGCGGCGCTTCACCACGCTCGCGGTAATGGCGCTCGCCGTCGCGGTCGCGCTCGGGCTCGTGAGCACGTTGCGACACGACATCGCCTATTTCTTCGCGTCGTCCGCCCCCGCTCACCTCGGCGAGGCGAGCGACGTGGTCCCGGCCACCCTCGTCTCCAATTCGTTCGCCGAGGTCCGTGGGACGCCCGTGCTCTCACAGGCCGTGCGTTACCGGCGCCTCCTGCGCGGCGAGCGCTTCATCGTCTTTCCGCTCGCTGGCCAGCGGACGATCTTCGTCCACATGCCCGAGAGCGCGCTCGATGCGCCGCGGGGGAGCTACGCGGGCCGGCTCGTGACGTTCGGCCAGATGGGGCGGCGCCTCGAGGGGGTCCGCGGCTTCTTCGAGGAGGCGATGGGGGCGCCGGTCACCTCCGAGTCGTACGTCCTCTTCGTGGACGAGAGCCCGCGCTCCGAGGGCTGGGCGCTCGCCCTGGCGGGCCTCTGCCTGCTCTTCATCGCGCTCGACGTCTGGCTCCTGCTTCGGTGGTTTCGGCCGCTCCCGCGCGCCGCCGACGACACGAATGAGGGCGCCGAGGACGAGGCGAGCGCCTGAGCGGAGGCGAGCGCCTGAGCGGAGGCGAGCGCCTGAGCGGAGGCGAGCGCCTGAGCGGAGGCGAGCGCCTGAGCGGAGGCGAGCCTGGGCGCGCCGTCAGCTCCCCGTGCCGGTGTTGCCGAAGGCGTCGGTCACGCTGATCGCGCCGGCGGGGGCCGCGAACGTCGCCTGACCGCTGTCGTCGAGCGTCACGTCCACGGTCGCGCCTCCGGCGAGCTCGACGTGCACCGCCGCGCCGCGGAGCGGGATCGGCCGGTTCGCTCCCGCCGTGCGATCGAGCAACCGAAAGCCGCTCGGCGCGAGCGCGGAGACGGTGATCGTCGCGCTCCCGCCAGCGAGGCGCTCGACCGCCACGCGGAGGCTCGCCGGGGCGACCTCGAATTCCCGCGTCACGAGGTACTGCGTCGTCCCGAGGTGCCCAGCGCCCGCGGGGACGTCGACGGCGAAGCGGTAGCGGCCGACGGGGAGGCCGAGGCGGTCGGGGAAGCCCTCGAGCCCCGCTTGGCCCAGCGCGGGCACGGCCTGCCACTCGACGGTCCAGTAGTGCGTCCGTGGGTCACCTCCCGGCGCGGGGGACTCGAGCGGATCCGGCGTCCACGTCAGGATGAAGTCCGCGTCCTCCACCGCTCGCCCCGAGCGACGCGTCACCGTCTCCCAGGTGCCCGCGGACACCTCACGCTCGATGTGGACGCGCGGCGTCCCGTGCAGCGGGTGGGCACCGATCCACGTGAAGTAGACGGTGTCGAGGCGGTGGATGGTCGCGCCCTCGACGAGCTGGATCGGCGTGTCGACGCCCGCCTGGGTCGCGAGGTAGCTCGGGCTCGAGGCGGGGATCGTCCCCGGCTCGCGCCCCGCCGCCATCGACTCGTCGGCGGTGAAGTCCTCGGTGGGCGAGGGCACGGCGACGCGTGTTCCACCCTCGTAGGTGTTCTCGCGCTCGTCCGAGAGCACGGCGGGGAGCAGGGCGACGGCGTTCTCGACGATCATCTCACCGTCGAGCGGCCCCCAGAACGTGATGTTCGGCTCGTAGCCGTTCGACACCCAGTCCTCCGCCGTGAGGAGGTAGCCGTTGTTGTCCTGCGTGTAGCCGAGGATGAGGTAACGATCGTCGGTGAGGCCCGCGTCGGTCCTCTGCGCGAGCATGCGCATGCGGTCCGCGATGAGGGTCGTCGGCTCGCCCGGCAGCGAGCTGATCACGTAGCGACCGAAGCTGTCGTCGCCTTGGATGCGGATCGCGCTGATCGTCGTACGCGTGGTGTCGCAGACCGGCGTCGTGCCGATCTCGGCCCCGAGCGCCGTCTCGAAGAAGCGGATGAACCGCGCGTTCAGCTGGTTACAGCCGGCGTACGACTCCTCCATGTGCGCCGTGTTGGGCATCTGCGCCGCGGCGAAGAAGGCGACGCGCGCAGCTCCGCAGAGCGCGGCGCCGAGGGGCGCGTTGAATTCGTCGATGGGCGAGATGAGGCTCGTGTGCGCCTCGTCCGCCCACACCTCGCGATCGGCCGGTCGGATTCCGTCGAAGGGCGCGTAGCGGAGCGCGCCCTCGCGAACGGTGAAGTTCTCCCAATTCGGCCCCCGCTCGAAGGAGCGCGAGAGCCCCTCGAGCGCGACCTCGTGCGCCATGTTCTCGCCCGCGAGATCGTAGACGGCCATGATCGCGTCGCGCGCCGACCAGCCGACCGTCTCGATCTCCGCGAAGTCCTGGCAGTACGGGTGCGTCGCGCGCTCGGGGCAGTCGGTCGAGCCTCGCCCGACCGGCGAGACGTCGCCGCCCGCGCCCTGGAGGTGCATGACGAGGACGGGCGGCAGGCTCGATCCCGGCGCGCGCTCGAACTGCTCCTCGATGACGCGCTCGATCGAGCCCGGCGCGTCCGTCGTGGCGATCACGTTGTCCGCGTCGAGCAAGGTCCCGTGCATCCCGAACATCGGCAGCGCCGCGAGCGGCTCGTCGTCGAGCGTGTCGACGCGGATGACGTAGAGGCGATGATCCTTCTCCGGCCCGCCGGCGAAGCGATCGTTCTCGCTGCGCCGATCGCGGCTCACGTGGTTGTCGGGATCGAAGCCCGGGTCGTAGCCGATCCCGATCCGCGCCGGGACCCGCGCGGCAAGCGCGCGTCGCGCGACGGCGGTGATGTCTTCGACCATGCGATCGAAGACGATCCGGCGAAACTGCGAGAACCCGACCTGCATCGCGCCGTGCCCGTGGTAGTTGCCCCACGCGTTGTGGGAGTGGCTCGTCGCGATGAGGATCTTCCCCGCGAACTCGGGGCCGAGCGCCTGCTCGACCTCGTGGACGAGGCCCTGATAGCCGACCCCCAGATCCGCCTTGATGAGGAGGATCGTCTCGTCGTCGTCCGTCTCCGGCGTCCCCTCGCCGGTCGAGAGCGCGAGCGCGCGGACGCGGGGGCGGGCCTCGACGCCGACCGACGTGGCGAAGGCGCCGGCGACGGGCTCGCGCCGCGCGTCGAAGAACCCTTGGCCACCGATGTTCTCGGCCCGCGCCGTGTAGGCTCCGAGCGTCGCCGAGACGGGGCCCGCGAGGAAGCCCTCGGCGACGCCGGCCGTGAGCGGACCGCGGGTGACCGTGCCCCCGGCTCGCGCCGTCGCGGGCATCGGGAGGTAAGTGCAGTGATCGGTGTTCGCCACGATCGGCGGGCCCGCGTCGCGTCCGGCGTCGCCGACGACGACGCCCGCGTCGTCCTCGATCACCGCCGCGTCCGGCGGGATCGGATCGGGGTCGGGCCCCGGGCAGCCGGCCAGCGAGGATCCCAGGATCGAGCCGAGGGCCGCGAGCGCCAAGGATCCGGCGCGCGCGCGGACGATCGGGAAGGGGTGCCTCATCCAAGACTCGGAGCTGCGTCGACGCGGCATGAAACCTCCGCGCGCATCGTATCGTCCCCCGTCCCTGCCTGGAAAGGGCGCAGTCGCGCGGCGGGCGCCGGGCCGCACACGGAAGTCGTCCGACGCTCCCCGTTTTTGCTACGCTCGCGAGTTCGATGGAAGGTGGTCGCAAGCTCTCGTTGCACGCGTTCGGCGGGACCGACGTCGGCCAGCGCCGCCTCTCCAACGAGGACGCGTTCGGCATCGACCTCGACGCGGGGATCTTCGTCGTCGCCGATGGGATGGGAGGACACGCCGCCGGCGAGATCGCGAGCCGCGAGGCGGTCGACACCGTCCTCTCGATGCTCCGCCGTGACGTCGACGAATTCCACGCGCTCGCGAACGGGAGCGTCTCCGACGCGCTCGTCCATCGCGCGCAGCGCGCCGTCGAGGCCGCCGTGCAGGCAGCCACCTACATGGTGTACGCGCTCGCCGAGACGGATCCGGAGCAGCGCGGGATGGGCACGACGGTCTCCGCGCTCATGATCCTCGGCAACGTCGGCATCACCGGGCAGGTCGGAGACAGCCGGATCTATCGCGCCCGAGGAGCCGAGGTGACGCGCCTCACCGAGGACCACACGTTGGTCGCCTGGCAGGTGAAGCAGGGCATCCTCACGCCCGAGGAGGCCGAGCGCTCCCCGCACCGCAACGTCATCACGCGCGCGGTGGGCTCGCGCGACTACGTCCAGGTCGACACCGTCGCGTTCGGGCTCGCGCCGGGGGACACCTTCTTGCTCTGCTCGGACGGCCTCCACGGCTACGTCGAGGATCGGGAGCTACCCACGATCCTCGCGGACGAGCCGCGCGCCGCCGTGGTCGAGCTGATCGGCATGGCGAACAAGCGCGGCGGGCGCGACAACATCACCGCCATCGTGGTGTCGATCGATCGCTGACGAGCGCGGGGCTCCGAGGGCGACGAGCTCGGATCGAGGCGAGCTCCGCTGGAGAGAGGCTCCGCTGGAGAGAGGCTCAGCCCGGGATCGAGTCGCAGCCGAAGCTGACGTCGATGCCGGTCGTGGTGCTGACGACCTCCGCGCGAGCGCGATCGCAGCTCGCCGGGCAGAGGATGATCGTGCTCGGGTCGGCGACGTCGTCGTAGTACCAGCCGCCGGTCGTGGGGTTGCACGCGGCAGGAGAGGTCACGTAACCGACGGGGGTCGTCGAGGCGCTCCCGCGGATCTCGACGTTGACCCGATCGGCCACGAAGAACTGGCCCTCGGGGGGCGGAGGGATCGCGACCTCGCAGTCGATCCGCGACGTCTCGACGACGCTCGTCGCGAGCGCGTCGAAGAAGGGGCCCCACGCGGCGGGGCCGTCGCAGATGCGAGCGCGCACGCCGCCCGTTCGGCGCACGAGCGCGCTGTAGGTCGGGCCGGGCGACGACACGACCGCGCTGCTCGTCCCGCACGCGCCGCAGGCGACGCCATCGTCGGTCTCGCTACCCCAGCCGTAGATCGCGTTGAACACGTAGCCCTCGAAGATGAGGCCCGTGTCCGGAAAGTCGTAGCGAGGGGTGAGGATGCCAGGGCCGAGATCGCGGCTCCGCGCGAACGGGCTCTGGCCGCCCGGGTACGTCTCGAAGTCGGTCGGCGAGCCGAAGGGCGTCGCGCCCGGGACGGTGCACGACCACCTCGCGCCGCCCACGATGTCGCAGCCGTTGGGACCGCCGCAGAGCCGCGCGTTGTCGTCGGTGACGACGACGAAGGACTTGGTCGCGGAGGGGCGCAGGAGCTCCAGCCACGGGCGGCTACCGAGCGCGTCGCCCTCGCGATAGCCCGCGACCTGGCCGAGCGTGCCGAGGATCTGCTCGAGCGGCTGCGTGCTCCTGATGTCCACCTCGACCTGATGGAAGCGCGGCGCGTTGTCGGCGCAGCCGGGGCCGCCGACGGGCTCGGGCATGCAGACCCGGAAGCGACGCTCGCCCCCGACCGTGGTCTCGCCGACGCCGCGCAGGGACAAAAGGAGGATGCGGTAGTCGAGCTCGCTGTCCGCGAGCCGCGCGGCGAAGGCGTTCATGCCGGACTGCACCTGCGCGATCGCGGGCGCCATGCTCGAGCTGTCGTCGACGACCCAGATGATGTCGACCGGCAACCGATCGACCGCCGCGCTCACCGTCTGTGCGGCGCAGGTCGGGTTCGCGTCGGTGTTCGCGTCCGGCGTCGGCACGTCGGGGCGCTCGACGTACGCGTCGCGCGGCCCCGTGTCCGGCCACGTGGGCGGGACGTTCGCGTCCGGACCGACCGGCTCCTGGCGTCGTGGGCAGCCGCCGATCGAGAGGGCGAGGGCAGCCGTTGGGAGCACGAGCGCGAACGATCCCCGGAGACCGCGAGGCGAAGGCATCCCCCCATCGTAGCGAGCCGCCGACCGCGCGGCGACCCGTTTTCGTCCTACGATGGCGTCCCCCGTGACCCCGCGCGCTCGTCGCCTCCTCCTGCGCCTCGTCGCCCGCGTCGTCGGCTCGACGTGCCTCGTCGTCGCGCCCGCGCGCGCCGATCTCCGCCCGCTCTCGGAGGGTCGGGAGCGGCTCGGTGAGGCGGGCTACCGCGACGTGTTCGCGCCCGCTCGCCGCGGAGGGAGGCGGCTCTTTCGAGACGGCGTCGCGCTCTTCCTCGACGCGCGCGTGGCCCCCGTCGACGACGGCATCTCGCCCCCGCCGCGGCTCCAGCTCGAGCGCGCGCTCGATCGCTTCGATCGCGCGCGCGTCACTCTGCCCGACGACGTCGAGCTCGCGGTCTATCGCGGCCTCGCGCTCGCCGACCTCGCCCGCGAGGAGGGCGCCGATCGCGCGGCGCGGCGAACGGACGACGCGATCGCGGAGCTCGAGCGGGCCCGCTCGCTCGAGCCCGGCTTCGAGGCGTCGAGCGTCGCCCTCGCGCTCGCCTCGCTCCGAGCTCGCGCGGGCGACTACGACGGCGCCCGAGCCGAGTATGAGCGGGCACGCCTGGGCCTGCGCGCCCCGGCGGTGCCTGCCCTCGTCAGCACCGCGCGGGAGGAGGCGCTCTACTTCGTCTTCGCGTCCCCGAGCCAGGCGCTCCTCGCCTTGAACGAGGCCGAGGCCGTGATGCTCGGCGGCGATCCCGTGGCCGCGCGCGCCCTCTACGCGGAGGCGATCCGGGCGAGCAGGGCCGACTCGCTCACCCTCGCGCTCGCGCTCTTCGGGCGCGCCCTCGCGGAGGAGCGCTCCGGCCTCTACGCGGTCGCGCTCGCCACCGCCGAAGAGGCGACCCGCACCTTCCTCGCGCCCCCGACCGATCCGCGCACGGCGGCCCTCGTCGAGCGCCACGGCGCGCTCGCTCCGCTCCACATGCCGGGCGTGAGCTTCGATCCTCCCTTCGAGATCCACGCCTACGAGGCGCTCGCCCACGAGGCGCTCGCGCTCGCGGCGCTGCGCGAACACCGAGAGGAGGAAGCGGCGATCGAGCGGGAGCGCGCCGTCGAGAGCCTGCGCGCGTTCTTCGCGCTCGGAGGAGCCGGCTCGCGCTACGCGTCGGTCGCGGAGCAAGCGCTCGAGCGCCTCGAGGCGAGCGAAGCGCGCCGGCCCTCGAGCGCTCAGCTCTCCATTGGCCCGAGCGCCTCGCCGCTCTGAACGAAGAACGCCTGGCCATAGACGTCGAGCAGCTCGAGCGCCTTGTCCATGTCTTCCTTCGAGTGACCGCGCGTCACGTTCAGCCGGAGCCGCTCCTCGCCCTCCTTCACCCCAGGGTAGGTGATGGGGACCATCATCACGCCGTTCTCGAGCAGCGCGACGTGCATGAAGAGCGCCTTGCGCTCGTCTCGGCACATCACCGGCATGATGTGCGTGTTCGAGAAGCCGAGATCGAAGCCGAGCGAGAGGAGGTTCTTCCGCATGTACTCGGCCTTCTCCTTCAGCTCCGCGACGAGCGCGGGCCCATCCGTCTCGAGCATCCCGAGGATCGTCGCCGCCGCGGCGACGATCGGCACGGGCAGCGTCGCCGAGAACACGAAGGAGCGCGCGCGGTGCTTGATGTGATCGACGACCTCGGGATCGCCGAGGATGATCCCGCCGATGCCGCCGAGGCTCTTCGAGAAGGTGGAGACGATGACGAGCTTCTCCGACGGGAAGGTCCCCTCGAGCCCATGCTCCTCGAGGATCCCGCGCCCATGCGTCCCGAGCGTGCCCGTCCCGTGCGCGTCGTCGAGCACGACGCACGCGTCGTGCCGCTTACAGACCTCGAGGATCTCTCCGATCGTCGCCTGATCCCCGTCGAGCGAGTAGACGCCCTCGAGGACGACGAGCGCGTTCTTGCCGCGCCGGCTCGAGAGGATGCGATCGAGCGATCGCGCGGAATTGTGGTTGAAGAAGCGGATGTCGGTGGTGGTGCGGGGCACGCCCGCCGCGAGGAAGCTCCCGTCGAGGATGCAGGCGTGGCTGAGCTGGTCGAGGACGAGCGTCGTGTCCGCGTCGGCGAGGGACATGAGGGTGCCGACCATCGCCTGGTAGCCCGTCGTCGTGACGACGGCGGCCGGCATCCGGAAGAAGGCCGCGAGGCGCTCCTCGAGCTCGACGTGCGCGACCGTCGTCGCCTGGACGCGCGAGCTCGAGAGGCCGCACGCGTAGCGATCGACCGCGGCCTTCGCCGCCTCCTTGACCTTCGGGTGGTTCGTCAGGCCGAGGTAGTCGTTCGAGCTGAAGTTCACGATCGGCTGACCGCCGATGCTCATGTGCAGGCCTCCGCTCTCGAAGGGGCGGAAGTAGGGGTAGACCTGCTTCTCCTTCGCCTCGCGGATACGCGCCAGCTCTGCGTGCGCCTTGTCCTTGATCCAGCTCGTCATGGGAGGCGGGTACTACCGCGAGATCGTGGAAGTTCAACGCATCACGGCGTGCGCGCCGCTGCGTCGCGGCCTTCGCGCCCCGCGCTCCGCCTCGCAGCGGATCAGGCCCGGCGGAGGACGACGGCGCTCGCGTTGCCGTAGTAGCCCATGGCCGTGACGACCACGTTGTCGATGCGCTCCGGCAAGCGCCCCGCGATGAGCGGGCCGGGCTGCCCCCCCTCGAGCCACGCGACCCCGGCCGCCATGCCGAGCGCCGCCGACGCCGCGAAGGCCTCGCCGCAGATCGCCTTGGGCGCGACGACCGCGACCTCCGTGCCGAGCAGCTGCTCGATCGCGTGGAGCTCGGCGACGTCGAAGCGCGGGAGGCCCGAGGCGCTCGAGCACACGACCGACACTGCGCTCGGAGGCAGCCCCGCGTCGTCGAGCGCGAGGCGGATGGCTCGACCGATCGCGAGGGGCGTCGGGTTGACGATGAACGCGTCGTGGGTCGGCGGCTCGAACGCCGTGCCGTAGCCCGCGAGGACCGCGCGGATCCTCGCCGCGCGCGCCTCGGCGTCGGCGCGACGCTCGACGAGCGCGTAGGCCGCCCCCTCGCCGAGGTGGATGCCGGTCGAGCGCGCGCTCCCGGGCTCGCTGACCTGGTCGCCCTCCGCGATCGCGTCGAGCCGCCGAAAGGCCGTGTAGAGCGGCTCGCTCACGACGTCGCCGCCGCCGACGAGGAAGGCGTCGGCGCGGCGGTGCGCGAGGTGCGTGGCCGCGAGCAGCACCGCGTCGAGCGCCCCGCAATTGCCGTTGACGACCGTCGTGTTGGGGGCGCGGAGGTCCTCCCAGATGCTCACGTAGCCGGCGGCCGCGTTGATGACGGTGTTCGGGAAGCGCGCCGGGTTGATGTAGCGGGGATCCTCGAGCTCGGCGACGAGGTTCAGCTCGGTGATCGAGTCGAGCGATCCGTAGGCCGTCGATGAGCAGATCCCCACGTGATCGGGACCGAGCGCACCGAGAAAGACGCCGTCCCGCTTGACGTTCGCGTCCTCGAGCGCCCGCCGCGCGGCGACGATGAGGTACTTCGTCAGCCGATCGATGTTGCGATGCCCCTTGTCGCCGAGGAGCGCGTTGGCGTCGAAGTCGCGGCACTCGGCGACGACGGGCGGCGGGCCGACCGCCTCGTCCTCGCTCTTCTGCTGGGGCGCGCGCTTGGGCTGCCCGAGCGCGCTCGATGGCCCGCTGAACGATCGGCGGCGAGCCTCCTCAGGGTCCGATAGCCCACGGCGAAACGCCTCGTAGTCGAGCGCGAAGGGAGCGACGGTCCCGAGACCCGTGATCGCGAGCGGCAGCATGTCGGCGCGGAGGATGCCATCGCGCGCGCGCTCGTGCTCGCCGACGCATCGGAAAAAGCGCCGGAGCCTCGACGCCCTGAGGCGTCGAGGCTCCGGCGCGAGTAGCTCGCCGAGCGGCGCGCCGCGGCGCGGGTCAGCCGAAGTAGCCCATGCCGGGCTGGATGCCGCCGAGGGCGTCGCGGAGCGGCGCGGGCGCGAGATCCACGCCGGCGCGCTGTTGCCGCAAGCACTCGCTCACCCAGAGGTAGTAGCAGGTGTAGTAGGTGCTCTTCAGGTAGCTGCTGACGGCCCAGCTCACGTTGATGACGAAGAGCGCGAAGATCATGCCCACCATCGGGTAGGCGGCGAGGACGCCGAAGCCGATGTAGTTCGCCGCCATGAACGCCGCGAGCCCCATCACCCACGTCACGAGCCCGAGGGCGACCACGCCGACGCCGACCTGCGTCGGATCGTTCTCCATGAGCTGCTTGCTGCGCTTGAACGAGTCCACGAAGCCGAGCCGATCGAGCACCATCGCCGGCATCATCACGTAGGTCGCGGTCGTCCAGACCGTGCGGATGATGCCGAGGAGCATCGTCCGGATCATGCCCCTGCGGCTGTTCGCGATCTGCACGAGGAGATCGAAGATCGCCGTCACGATCGCGAAGACCAGGATGCTCGGCGAGGCGCGCAGCGTCCGCGAGAAGGCCGTCCCGAGCGAGGCCTGTCCCGTCGTCACCTGCTCGGCGACGAGCGAGGTGTTCAGCCCGGCGCAGAAGTAGTCGATGAAGTAGAGCGCCGTGCAGCCGAGGAGCATCAGCGCGTAGTCGACGAGGTGTCCGTACTGCGCGGGGACGAGGTACGACGCCAAGACGAAGAGGATGTGGAGGGGGACGGCCGCCGCGATGTTGAGGACGAGCGGCGCGAGGAGCCCAGGCTTGCGGCCGACCATGCCGAACACCTGTCCCATGAACGAGAACACTCGAAACATCAGGCCCTCCCTACGAACGATGTGAATTTCGCGCTGCTGGCGACCTCGTCGACCACCATCGCCGGGAGGCGAGGGTAGCGAGACGTCGATGGAACACAACCCGGAATCGCTCGCGACGTGCGCGACCTCAGAGGTCAGCAGTCGACGATCTCCACCTCGTACGAGATCGCGCCGAGCGCGCTCGAGGTGACCGTCACGCGGTAGCGCTCACCGACGGCGTGCTCGGTCGGCGACCAGGCCACCGAGGAGCCTCCGTAACCATCGGGGAGCCGGTGGATCGCGCCGGTCACGTCCACCCCGTCGCGCATCCGCACCATCGTGACGCTCGCGTCGGCGGCGCCGCCGCGCGCCATGATCTGGAAGGACCACCACGCGGTCGTCGTCGCGGAGGGGACGGGCCCGGGGGGCGGCCACGCGACCCAGGTGCGCGACGTGGAGCCGGAGCCGTCGAAGACCGAGAGGCAACCCGCGTTGCCGGCGAACCCGATCCCGACGCGACCGAGCGGGCCGTTCAGCACCCAGCGTCGATGACCGAGCGAGTCGACCCCGCCGTCGCTCACGTAGAGATCGATGGTGTCGGCGCTCGTCGAGGTCCCCAGCGCGAGGTTCGAGCTCCCCGCGCCGGCCGCGCCGGCGCTCGAGTAGCAGGTCCAGCTCGAGGGTGGGGTGTGGGAGAGCGCGTGGTTTCGATACATCAAGACCGCGCACGCCTGCTGCTGTGCGCGCTGATCCGGGATGTCGACGACGGGGCCGAGCCCCGCGAGCGCGCGGAAGCCCGCGATGCGACGCAGCGTGTCGTCCGTCGCCTCGGCGGTCATCGATCCGCCGTCGCACATCCCGCTCCCCTCGTTCCACTCCCGCGTGGCCGTCGCGCGATGCGCCTCGGCCCAGATCGCGCACGCCTCGGCCGCCGTCCGCGTGCTCGGGTCTCCGGGAGGCGCGGCCACGCACCCCGATCCGTCCTCGACGAAGCCGGGCAGGCAGACGCACGCGCGGAGGGTCGCGTCGCAGCGCTGGTTCGCGCCGCAGGTGATCGCCTCACACGCGGCCGGGACGTGCGCGTCGGGGGTCGGCGGGGTGAACGCGTCGCGCGTCGCCGCGTCCACGCCGGGCGGGACGAAGGCGTCGAGCCTCGGTTCAACGGCGGCGTCGGTGAAGGGCGGCGCGCCCGCGTCGCCCCCCTCGGGCGCGCGATCGATCGTGAGCTTGCCGGTGCAGCCCGCGATCAGAGCGGCCGAGGCGAGCGCGAGCAGGGCGAGCGGGTGGCGTCCCATGACGAGAGGATACGAGGCTTTTCGCCGCGTCGGAATCACCCGGGGCGCCCACCCGCGCGAGCGGCCGCGCTGGGCCGGCGGGGCGAGCCCCCCGCGCGGAGCCCGAGCTTCGCTCTCGGAGACGCGAGTGCTATGAGTCGCCCGATGTTCCAGCGTGTTCCGAGCAAAGTCTCCTTCCCCGAGCTGGAGCTGCGCCTGCTCGAGCTCTGGCAGCGCGAGCGGATCTTCGAGCGCTCCGTCGAGGAGGCCTCCGGCAAGAAGCCCTTCGTGTTCTACGAGGGCCCCCCGACGGCGAACGGGATGCCGCACCCCGGCCACGTGCTCACGCGGGTGATGAAGGACGTGTTTCTGCGCCACCGCGCGATGACGGGGCACTACGTCCCGCGCCGCGGCGGCTGGGACACGCACGGGCTGCCCGTCGAGGTCGAGGTCGAGAAGGCGCTCGGGATCAGCGGTCGCGACGCGATCGTCAGCTACGGCGTCGAGGCCTTCACCCACCGCTGCATCGAGTCGGTGTTCAAGTACATCGACGAGTGGCGGCGCATGACCCGCCGCATCGCGTTCTGGGTGGATCTCGACGAGGCCTACGTCACGTTCCACAGGCCCTACGTCGAGAGCGTCTGGTGGGCGCTCCGCACGCTCTTCGAGAAGGGGCTGCTCTACCAGGACTACAAGGTCGTCTGGTGGTGGCCTCGAGGCGGGACGGCGCTCAGCGCGGGCGAGGTCGGCCAGGGCTACAAGACCGTGGACGATCCCTCCGTGTTCGTCCGCTTCCCCGTGCGCGGGCAGGAGCGGACGTCGTTCCTCGCGTGGACGACGACGCCCTGGACGCTGCCGAGCAACGTCGCGCTCGCGGTCAAGCCCGACGTCGACTACGCGAGCGTCGAGGTGAAGGGCGAGGACGGCTCGAGCGAGCGGCTCATCGTCGCCGCGGCGCTCGTCGAGCGGCTCTTCGGCGCCGACGCGAGGGTCCTCGAGACCCGCCAGGGCGCGGCGCTCGTCGGGATGGAGTACACGCCGCCCTTCGCGTCGTTCGTGCCCACGCACCGCGAGCCCGGCAAGTACTTCCAGGTGATCGGCGCGGACTTCGTCACGCTCGACACGGGCTCGGGCATCGTGCACACGGCGCCCGCGTTCGGCGAGGACGACTTCCGCGCCTGCCGCGAGAGCGGGATGGGCTTTCTCCAGCTCGTCGCCCCCGACGGAACGTTCACGGACGACGTCGCCCCGTGGAAGGGCCGCTTCGTCAAGGACGTCGATCGCGAGATCCTCCGCGACCTGCGCCAGCGAGGGCTCCTCTTCAAGGAGGAGGTCTACCGCCACGACTACCCCTACTGCTGGCGCAAGATGAGCGATCCGCTCATCCAGTACGCGCGCCGCTCGTGGTTCATCCGCACGACGCGCGAGATCGATCGCGTCATCGCGAACAACCGCGCGATCCACTGGGAGCCCGAGCACATCCAGGAGGGGCGCTTCGGCGAGTTCCTCCGGAACAACGTGGACTGGGCCATCTCGCGCGAGCGCTTCTGGGGGACGCCGCTCCCCATCTGGATCAACGACGTCACGGGCGCGGCGAAGGCGATGGGCTCGATCGACGAGATCCTCGCGCTCAACCCGCGGGCCTTCGATCACTTCCACGCCGCGAAGGCGAAGGACCCCACGCTCAGCGAGCACCTGATCGTCCACAAGCCGTGGATCGACGAGGTCACCTTCACCGTCCCGGGCGAGGACGGCGTCTACCGGCGCGTCTCGGAGGTGATCGACTGCTGGTTCGACTCGGGCTGCATGCCCTTCGCGCAGCACGGCTTCCCGCACCGGAACGCCGAGGCGTTCGCGCGGGAATTCCCCGCCGACTTCATCACCGAGGCGATCGATCAGACGCGCGGCTGGTTCTACTCGCTGCTCGCGATCTCGACGATGGTCTTCCCGGAGGCGAAGACCCCGCACCCCTTCAAGAACTGCACGGTGCTCGGGCTCATCACCGACGAGAAGGGGCAGAAGCTGAGCAAGTCGCTGAAGAACTACCAAGACCCCTCGGCGATGTTCGACAAGTACGGCGCCGACGCGGTGCGCTGGGCGCTCTACGCGCAGAGCGTCCCCGGCCAGACGAACAAGTGGTTCGAGGGCGGCGCGGTCGACGCGACGAAGGAGCTCCTGCTCAAGGTCTGGAACGTCTACTCGTTCTTCGCGACGTACGCGGCGATCGACGGCTGGGCGCCGCACGATCCCCCGCCCGTCTCGAGCCGGCCCGAGCTCGACCGCTGGATCCTCGCCGAGCTGGACGCGACCGTCCGCGAGGTCTCGAGCGCGCTCGAGGCCTTCCGCACGCACCCCGCCGCCCGCGCGATCGAGAGCTTCCTCGACGCGCTGTCGAACTGGTACGTGCGCAGGAGCCGCTCCCGCTTCTGGGCGCCCAACGAGGCGAGCGGTCGAGCGAGCGCCGACAAGCACGCGGCGTTCGGCACGCTCTACGAGGTGCTCGTCGATTTCGCGAGGCTCCTCGCGCCCTTCGTGCCCTTCCTCGCGGAGGAGCTCCACCAGGCGCTCGTCCGCCCCGCGGACCCGAGCGCGCCGATCAGCGTCCACCTCGCCGAGTTCCCCGCGCCGCGCGAGGATCGGGCGAGCGCGCGCGTCCGCGACGAGATGCGGCTCGTCCGCGACGTCGTCGCGCTCGGCGCGCGCGTCCGCGCGACGGAGAAGCTCAAGGTGCGCCAGCCCCTGCTCGAGGCGATCGTCGTCGTCGCGAGGCCGGACGACCGCGAGACGCTCGAGGCGCACCGCGCGATCATCGAGGAGGAGCTGAACGTCGAGCGCCTCTCGTTCACCGACGAGCCCAAGCGCTTCGTGGAATTCGAGATCGTCCCGAATTTCCGCGCGCTCGGGCCCAAGCTCGGCAAGGACATGCCGGCCTGCAAGGCGGCGCTCCTCGGCGCCGACGGCACGGCCCTCCACGACGAGCTGAGCGCGCGCGGCGAGCTCCGCCTCGACGTGGGCGGGCGCGTGGTGACGCTCGGCCCGGACGAGATCCAGATCCGGCTGCGCGCGCGCGAGGGGTTCGCGGCGGCCTCGGATCGAGGGCGCGTGGTCATCCTCGAGACGACCCTCACCGACGCGCTCGCGAAGAAGGGGCTCGCGCGCGAGGTGATCTCGAAGATCCAGGCGGCGCGCAAGGCGCTCGATCTGGCGCACGAGGCGCGCGTCGCGCTCCGCTACGAGGCGGAGGGGGCGCTCGCCGACGCCATCGAGGCGCACGCGGACCACATCGCGAGCGAGGTGCTCGCCGCCCGCTTCGATCGCGTCGCGACGCTCGCGGGCGAGGCGGGCGCGAGCGAGGTCGACGTCGACGGATCGCGGCTCGTCTTCGCGATCGGAGAGGAGGCGAAGCGATGACCCGCGCCCGGTCGATCGATGGCAAGGCCTTCGCGGAGAAGGTGAAGGCGGAGGTCGCGGCGCGCGCGTCGCGCTTCCACGCCAAGCACGGGCGGGCGCCCGGGCTCGAGGTGATCCTCGTCGGCGACGATCCCGCCTCTCAGGTCTACGTCCGCAACAAGGAGCTCGCGGCGACCAAGGTGGGGCTCCGAGGGGCCGTGCACCGGCTCCCCGCCGACACCTCGATCGAGACCCTCCTCGCGAAGGTGCGCGCGCTCGGCGCGGCCGACGACGTGGACGGGATCCTCGTCCAGCTCCCTCTCCCGACGGGCCTCGATCCGAACGCCGTGATCGACGCGATCGACCCGGCGAAGGACGTCGACGGGCTCACGCCGACGAGCATCGGCCGGCTCTGGGGAGGCCGAGCCGGCCTGCGCCCCTGCACGCCCCACGGCTGCATGCGGATCCTCGACGAGGCCGGGATCGCGCTCGAGGGCGCGCGCGCCATCGTCATCGGCCGCTCGAGCCTCGTCGGCAAGCCCATCGCGGCCATGCTCCTCGAGCGCAACGCGACCGTCGTGCTCGCGCACTCACGCACGCGGGACCTCGAAGCGCGCGTCCGCGAGGCCGACGTCGTCATCGCGGCCGTCGGCAAGCCGCGGCTCGTCCAGGGCGGCTGGATCCGCGAGGGCGCGGTCGTCATCGACGTCGGGATCAACCGCGGGGCCGACGGCAAGCTGGTCGGCGACGTCGACTTCGAGGGCGCCGCCGAGCGCGCCAGCGCGATCACGCCCGTCCCCGGAGGGGTGGGGCCGATGACGATCGCGATGCTCCTCTCGAACACGATCGACGCGGCCGAGGCGCGGGTCGGCTCGCGCTGACGCCCGCGCTCACGGCATGAGTCCTAGCGCACCCCCGCGGGGCGGATCACGTCGAGCGAGGCGCGCCGTCGGTCGCTTTCTGGACGTGAGCGCGCGCGGCGTGCGAACGCTCGCTCGATGCTCGCTCGTGTCCGAACGTTCGGCCTGCGTCGCGGCGCCCAATCGCTCGCGGTCTCGCTGGCGCTCCTCAGCTGCGACGTCCCGTTCGACACCTCGGCCTCGATCGACGAGGCGGAAGAGGACGCGGGGCGTGAGGCCGTGATCGCGCCCGCGACGCCCACGAACGACGAGGCCGCCGCGCTCCTCGCGCGGCGCGAGGCGCCACGAGGGACGCAGAGCGCGCCGACGCCCGCGCGCGACGAGAGCGCAGGGGTGGCTCCAGCCACGAGCGCCGTCACGCCGCCGCCCGATCCGGAGGCCGAGCTGCGGGCGGCGCGGCTGCGCGAGCGCGCCGACTTCGACCGCACGTGGCCGCTCTTCGGCGTCTGTTATCACTACCTCGCGCACGTCCGCGCGCGGCCCGACGGCGCGAGCCCGATCATCGGGTACATGCGGCGAGGCGCGCAGTTTCGCGCGAAGGCGGGCGTCCGAGGGCCGGGCTGCGATCGCACCTGGCACGAGGTCGTCGGCGGGGGCTACGTCTGTCGCGGGACCGGATACCAGCTCGGCGACCGCGAGCAGACCTTCGACGGCTCCCCGGTGGCACCCGCGCTCGACGCGTCGATGCCCTACGCGTACGCCTCCGTCGGCCGCGCCGACGCGCCCCAGTACTGGCGCGCCCCGCGGCCGAGCGAGGTCGCGGACGGCGAGCGGATCATGGCGCAGCTTCGCGAGCAGGCGCGCGTGGCCGCGCTCGCCGTGAGCGCCTCCGCTCCCGCGGCCGAGGGCGAGAGCGGACCGGATCCGAGCCCCGAGGCTCCGCCCCAGCTCCAGAGCGCCGAGGCCCCCCCCTCGAGCGCGCTCCCGTCGTTCTTTCGGATGCGCATGCAGCGGGGCTTCTACGTGAGCGTCGACCGCGAAGAGCTCGTCGACGGCGTCCGGTACTTCCGGACGATCCGAGGCGCCTACGTCCCCGCGGACGCGATGACGGTCGTGACCCCTCCGGCGATGCGGGGCGTCGTGCTCGGTGGGCGCTGGCAGCCGCCGCTCGGCTTCGTCTACCGGCAGGGCGCCCAATCCTTCGCGCGCGATCCCGCAACGGGCGCGCTCCGCGCGGCGAGCGTGCTCGACTTCCACGCCCCCCTCCTGCTCCAAGAGGAGACGCTCGATCGCGGCGGCAACCCCTACCGGATCACCCGCGCCGGCGCGGTCGTGCGCGAGTCGAACCTCCGCCTCATCGAGCCGATCGCGCGCCCTCGCGGGATCGGGCCGAACGACAAGTGGATCCACGTCGCGCTCGCGCGCCAGACGCTGGTGGCCTACGAGGGTGATCGACCCGTGTTCGCGACGCTCGTCTCGAGCGGGAGGGCAGGGTTCGAGACCCCGACGGGGACCTTCCGCATCCAGAGCAAGCACGTCTCGGCGACGATGGACGACACCTCGTCGGCGAACGAGGCGTACTCGATCGAGGACGTCCCCTGGACCATGTACTACGATGGCAGCTTCGCGCTCCACGCGGCCATCTGGCACGACCGGTTCGGCCGCCCGCGCAGCCACGGCTGCGTCAACCTCGCGCCGGCGGACGCGCGCTGGCTCTTCCAGTGGACGGCGCCGGTCCTGCCGCCGGGCTGGCACGGCGTCGTCGCCGGCGCCGGTCGCCCCGGGACCTTCGTCCACGTGACCGACTGATCGGCGATCAGCCGCGGCTCGGGAAGCGCAGATCGATCCGCGAGAGCACCCGCGCGGCGACGGGGAGCGAGTAGAGGTCCACGAAGACCGCGAGCACCGCGACGACGCCAGGCGCGGCGAGCCCGAGGGCGCCCACGAGGGCGAGCAGGCACCCCGCCGCGATCGCGGCGACGCTCGCGCGCAGGGCGTCGTGCCGCGCGGCGCGCGCGATCCAGAGCGCCGCGCTCGCGTCGCGGAGATCGTCGCTCGCGAGGGAGATCCCGCGGTCCGCCTCGGGCGCGCCGGCCGCGTCGAGCATGAGCGGGACGTCCGCCGCGCTGAGCATCTCCGCGTCGTGCGTGACGTGCCCGACCACGCAGACGCGGCTCCCGAGCTCGCGGAGCCGGCGCACCTCGGCGGCTCGCTCGTCGGGCGCGAGCTCCGCCTTCACGTTGTCCACGTCGACGGCGCGCGCGAGCGCCTCGACCGTGCCGCGATGGTCGCCGCTCAGCACGAGGACCTCCACGTCGAGATCGATCATGCGCTGCACCGAGGCGCGAGCGCCCGGCCGGACCTCGTCGCGGATCGCGATCCACGCGCGCGCCCTCGACTGCTCGGCGACGAAGACGACGGACTGACCGCGCTCCTCGGCGCGCTGGACCGCTCCCTCGGCGACCGCGACGCTCGTTCCGTCGTCGAGCAGGAGCGTGCGGCTCCCGACGAGGATCGTCTCGCCCGCGGCGCTCGTCGCGCGCACCCCTCGGCCGGGGACCTTCGTGATCTTCCGGACGCTCGGCAGCGCTCGATCGCCGGCGCGCGTCGCGATCGCGCGAGCGAACGGGTGGACGCTCCCCTCCTCGGCGGCCGCCGCGAGCAGCAGCGCGCGCTCGACCTCGTCGGGGCTCTGCGTGTCGATCCCGTGCACCTCGACGACCTCGGGCGCGCCCTCCGTGAGCGTCCCGTGCGTCGAGAGCACGGTCGAGGACACACGGCCGGCCGCGTCGATGGTGGCGGCGCTCGCGAACCGGATCCCTCGCTCGACCGCCGCGAGGCCCGCCGCCGTGTAGGGCATCGACGAGGCGCGTCGCAGGGCGAGGACGGGCACGGCGACGAGGGCGGCGGCGGCCGCGGCGAGGCGCGCGCCGAGGCCGGCCTCCGCGGGCGCGAGCAGGACGCCGAGGATCGCGCCCCCGAGCGTGAAGAGCGCCGCCAGCGCGAGCAAGCGCGCGGCGCGGCGGGTGAGGGAGGCCGCGTCGCGCGCCGTCGCGTCTCCGAAGCCGAGCGGCCGAAGGAGCGCGCGATCGGCGCCGACGTGCGTCGCGCGGACCCGCACGCGCCCCTCGACGATGCGCGCGCCCGCGAGCAGCGGCTGGCCGACGACGCGTCGCCGGGGCGAGCGCGCCGCGGGGTAGGGCAGGACGAGCGCGCTCCCGCGCGAGATCACGCCGTCGACCGTCACGCGCTCGCCCTCGGCCACCTCGATCTCTTCGCCGACGCGGACCTTGTCCTCCGGCGTCTCGACGAGCGCCCCATCGGCTCGGATGAGCCGCGAGGCGCTCGGCAGCGCGTGGCGCAGGCGCGACCCGAGGGCGTGGATCGGCGCGTCCGTCAGCGAGTCGAGCCACCACCTCAGGTTGGCGAGCGCGGCGACGAACGCCGCGCCGACGAGCGCGAGGCGGGCGTCGTCGCCGTCGTGATGGAACGAGATCGCCGAGAGGGTCGCGAAGCCCGCCGCGATGGGGCCTGCCAGATACGCGAGCCAGCCCGCCGACGTCCGGAGGTGGGCTCCGCCTGCGAGCGCGGCGAGCGCCGAGCCGAGCACGAAGACCGCCGCGATCGCGACGATGGAGTGGGTGCGCGCGAACGCCGCGGTGACGATCGCGGCGCACGCGAGCCCGAGCGCGAGGGTCGGCGGCGGGGCGAGCGGCGCGGCGGGCGCGAGCGCATCGTGTCGGCCAGTCCAGGTCGCGCTCGAGGCGCGCTGGACGCGCGGGACGAGCAGCTCGGAGTCCTGCGACCACGTCTCGCTCGCGCGGCTGACGCGGGGCGAGCGCTCGGCGGGGACGGCGGGCGCGGGCCGCGCGTCGGCGTCGCGGCAGCTCGCGCCGCAGTAGACGCGAGGCCGCTCCTCGCCATCGAGCCACGAGACACAGGGCGCGCGAACGGGCTCGACGGGCGCGCCGCAGCGGGCGCAAGGGATCTCCGGCTCGAAGACGCGACGAGACATCGCTCGGACGCCGTTAGCCGCAGGGGCCCGAGCCGTCAACGTCGCGGGTCGCTCGATCGCGCGCGGAGCTCGCGCTTGAGGACCTTGCCCGTCGGGTTCTTCGGGAGCTCCGGGAGGAACACGATCTCGCGCGGGAGCTTGGGGCCCGACAGGCGCGTCCGCGCGAACGCGACCAGCTCCTCCGCGCTCGCGCTCGCGCCCGACCGGAGCGCAACGAAGGCCTGGACCTTCTCGCCGAGGTCCTCGTCGGGGATCCCGATCACCGCCGCCTCGGCGACGCTCGGGTGGCTGGCGAGCACCTCCTCCACCTCGGCCGGGTACACGTTGACGCCCCCGCTGATCAGCATGTCGCGCTTGCGGCCATCGATGTGAAAGAGGCCATGGACGTCGCGGTGCGCCAGATCCCCGACCGAGAAGAAGCCGTCGCGGATCGACGCGCGCGTCGCCGCGTCGTCCCCGTGGTAGTGCACGAGCATCCCGTTCCTCACGAAGAGCTCGCCCGTGACGCCGACGTCGACCTCGCGCCCCCGCTCGTCGAGGAGGCGGATCTCGTTTCCGGGGATGGCGTGCCCGATCGTCCCGGGCGCGCGCAGGAGCTCGCCGGGCGTCGCGATCGTGTTGATCCCCGTCTCCGTCGCGCCGTAGAAATTGTAGAGGATGTGCCCGAACGTCGCCGCGAAGCGGCGCGCGAGCGTCCCCGACAAGGGAGCGCCTCCGGAGAGCACGGCGCGCAGCGATCGCAGCGAGGACCGCTCGAGGATCGCCTCTGGGAGCTCGAGGATGCGGTGGAGCATCGTCGGCACCACCGCGGTGGTCGTGATCCGCTCGCGATCGATGCGGGCGAGCGCCCCCTCCGCGTCGAACCTCCGCTCGACGAACACGCTCCCGCCGAGCGCCAGCGTGATCGTCGCGAAGCCGAACGCGGTCGAGTGGTAGAGCGGGCAGATCGCGAGGTGTCGATCGCCCGCGCGCACCGGCAGCTCGCCGACCATGCGGAGATACGCGAGGTGCGCGTCGCGCCCGAACGAGCGCACCGCGCCCTTGGGCTTCCCGGTCGTGCCCGAGGTGTAGATGACGACCGATCCGTCCTCGGCGCCATCCTCGCGCGCCTCGAGCCGCCCGCGCTCCGCGAGACCGTCGTAGGAGAGCGCGCCTGGGGTCGCCTCTCCGACGACGATCAGGTTCTCGCCGATCCCCGTGAAGCGCTCGCGCGAACGGAGGACGGGCGCCGCCAGCTCGGCCTCGATGACCAGGGCGCGAGCGCCCGAGTGCGAGACGACGTACGCCAGCTCGTCCACCGTGCTCCGCCAGCTGGCGGAGACGGCGGCGCCGCCGAGCCGCGTCGCCACGGCCTGGAGCTCAAGCAGCTCGACCCGGTTGTGGAGCGCGATGACGATCGGCGAGCCCTTCCCGAGCCCCCGCGCGGACAGCTCGGTCACGACGCGATCGATGCGTCGATCGACCTCCGCGTACGACAGGCGCCGCGCCTCGTCCGCGAGCGCGATCGCGTCCGGCCGACCCGCCGCGTGGACCCGGAAGATCGACGCGAGCCCGAGCCCCCCGCCACGCCGCTGCTCGAGCGCCGCCCGCACCGTCGGGAGGTTCACCTCGTAGAGCGCGCCGGTGCGCTTGCCGAGCCGGAGCGCCGCGAGGCCCAGCGAGGGGACGCGCCCGAGCTCGAGGGCGCGCGCGCGGAGCAGGGAGAGCGGTGAGTTGTTGTTGACCATGGCGACGCCTCTTCTCTAGGATAGAGCCCGCATCAAGGAGTGTGTCCATGTCCTTCTGGGAAGATCTCAGCGCGCCGGTGAAGGGCGCGATCGTCGTCGGCGCGATCGCGCTCGTCTATCTCGGGATCGCCTTCTTCGCGGGGCTCCCTCCCTACGGAGGCGCCCAAGGTGGGGATCTCAGCGTCCAGCAGACGCGCGGCATGCAGCGGCAGTGAGTCGCCAAGCGCTCGACATGAGCCCGACGCTCGAAGGGGATGGGGCGAGCTGCGCGGCTGGGCCGCCTGAGAGACGGGACGAGGACGCGAGGCGGCTCGGATGAAGCCGCGCGTCGCGTTCCTCGGATCGGGCGGAGCCGCGAAGGGCATCGCCCATCTGGGCGTCCTTCGCGCGATGGAAGAGCTGGGGATCCGCGCCGACGTCTACGTTGGGGCCTCGACCGGCGCCATCGCGGGCGCCTTCTTCGCGCAGGGGGTGTCGGTCGACGAGATGGTCGACTGGATCCGGCCTACGTGGCGAAGGGAGAACCCGGACGCGGCGATGAAGGGGCGCTTCTTCGTCGGAGCGCCGAGCCTCGAGCAGGTCAGGTCGCCGGGCTGGCTCACGAGCGGGCTGCTCTCGATCGATCGGTTCGAGCGCTTCCTCCGCGATCGGCTCCCGACGAACGACTTCCGCAAGCTCGAGAAGCCCGTCCTCGTCACGGCGACCGACGTCGATGGGCGCGGCCGGGTCGTCTTCGGCGCGGGGTACGAGGACGACGTCCCGATCAGCCAGGCCGTGGCGGCGTCCTGCTGCGTGCCGCTCCTCTTTCGCCCCTACCGCATCGGCGATCGCTACTACGTCGACGGCGAGGTGACGCGGACTTTGAGCATCGACCTCGCGGTGGAGGCGGGCGCCGACGTCGTCATCATCTCGAACGTCTATCGACCCCACGTCACCCGCAAGGACGAGCCCTCGATCGCGCTCGGCTCGCTGCCCACCGTCGCCAGGCAGATGGCGAACATCGTCCTCTCGGAGAAGGAGCGCCGAGGCATCGACCTGATGCATCGGCTCCACCCGAACCTCGCCATCCTCAACGTCTCGGCGGACCTCGGCCGCTTCGGGTTCTTCGATCGGCAGAACGCGCGACGGATCCTGACGCGCGGCTACCGCGAGGCGCTGCGCGTGCTCGCCGCGGCGAAGCAGCGCGGCGTCTTCGACGTGCCCTCGAACCTCCGCGCGATCGGCAAGGCCTGAAGAGGCCGCGCGATGGCCGACCAGGGCGCGATCGTGCTGCTCTGTACGACGCCGACCTCGGAGGTCGCGCGCGAGCTCGCCCGGCGGCTCGTCGAGGCGCGAGCGGCCGCCTGCGTGAACGTCATCGGCCCGATCCGCTCCATCTATCGGTGGGAGGGCGCGATCCACGACGAGGAGGAGCACCAGCTCGTCGTGAAGACGACGCCCGCCGCCCTCGAGCGCGCGCGAGCGGTCGTGCTCGCGCATCACCCCTACGAGGTGCCAGAGCTCGTCGTCCTCGAGGCAACGATCGCGCACGAGGCGTACGCGCGCTGGCTCGAGGGCGAGGTCGAGTGAGCGCGCGCCGTCAGTCGTCGAGCCCCGCGTAGAAGCTGCGCATCGCGCCGATCATCGCGGGGACGTCCGCGCTCGCCGACAGCTCGCGGATCGAGTGCATCGAGAGCATCGGGTTGCCGACGTCGACGACGCGGATGCCGGCCCCCGCCGCGGTGATCGGGCCGATCGTCGTGCCGCACGCGAGATCGCTCCGCGTGACGAAGCGCTGGGGGACGACGCCCGCGTGAGCGCACCAGATCTCGAAGCGCGCCGCGCTCTCGCCGTCGGTCGCGTAGCGCTGGTTGTGGTTCAGCTTGATCACGGGCCCCTTGCCGAGGATCGGCTGGTGCTGCGGCTCGTGCTTGTCGAGGTAGTTGGGGTGGAGCGCGTGCGCCATGTCGGCCGAGACGAGGAACGAGCGGTGGAGCGCGCGCAGGAGCGCGTCGTCCTCACGTCGTGGGTGCGCAGCGACGATCCGCGCGGAGAGGTCGCGGAGAAACGGCGAGTGCGCTCCCTGCGCGCTCTGGCTGCCGCACTCCTCGTGATCATAGAGCACGAAGCCGCGCGTGAGCCGCGGTGCCGGCGGCGACGTGAGCAGCGCCGCGAGGGCGGCGTGGCACATCGCGAGGTCGTCGAGGCGACCCGAGAAGACGTACTCGCCTCGCGCGCCGCCACGGGTCGGCGCGACGGCGTCGTAGAGGCCGAGGTCGAAGCCGACGATCGCGTCCCGCTCGGCCCGGACGCCCTCGCGCTCGAGCGCGTCGCGGAGGAGCGCGCGGAGATCGAGCTCACCGCCGGACTCGAGGCCGAAGAGGGGCGGCAGGTGCTGCTGGGGGTTCAGGACGAGCCCGTCGTCGTTCACCTTGCGATCGAGGTGGATCGCGAGGCTCGGCACGCGCGCGATCGGGCCGCGGAGGTCGACGAGGTGCGCCTCGAGCCCGCGCGCGGTCCGGACCTGGGCGCGCCCCGCGAGCGCGAGATCGCGATCGAGCCAGGTGTGGAGGAGCGCGCCGCCATAGACCTCCACGCCGAGCTGGAGCTGGCCCGCGCGCCGCGCGTCGGCGTTCGGCTTGATCCGCAGGTTCGGCGAGTCGGTGTGCGCGCCGACCCACCGAAAGCCGCTCTCGGCCGGGCTCGGCTCCCCGACCTCGAACGCGGCGAGGGTCGTGTCCGCGCGGACCACGAAGCGCTTCTCCCCGGCGGCGAGCTTCCAGACCTCGCCCTCGTCGAGCTCGCGAAAGCCCGCCGCGAGGAGCTGGCGTTTCACCTCTCGGACCGCGTGAAAGGGCGTCGGAGAGGCCGTCATGAACGCGACGAGGCCGTCGGCCGTGGCGAGATCGGGGGTCGTGTCGTCCTCGGACATGGCGGGGTTGTAGCGCGTTCGCCGCGCGCTCGACGACTCGTCGTTGACCCGATCGCCCGCTCCTCTCTACGATGACGTCGATGCGCGAGATGGCGCTCCTCCACCGCTGGGTCTCGATCGTCCTGCTCTCGCTCGTGGCGAGCCTCTCGCTCGGCGCGTCGAGCGCGGCGGCGCAGCGCCGAGGCCCGCGGCGCGGCGGCGCGAGCGCGGAGCGCACGATCGAGCGCAGGGGGGGCAGCGTCGTCTTCGATCAGCTCCCGGACGGCGCCGAGGTGTCGATCGACGAGCAGGTCGTCGGCGTCGGCCCGATGGGGCCCGTCGACGTCGCGGCGGGCCAGCACACCGTGCGCGTTCGGCTCGAGGGCTACAGCGAGTACACCGACGTCATCGAGGTCGGCGCGGGGCAAGAGGTCCGCATCCCGGTCGATCTCTTCGCGCTCGCGCACGTGCTCGTCGTCGCGACGACGCCAGAGGGCGCGCGGCTCTTCGTCGACGAGCGCTACCGAGGGGACACGCCCCTCGACGTCGATCTGGCCGACGGCGAGCACCAGCTGCGCCTCTCGCTCCACGGCTACGAGGACGCGCTCCGCACGATCCAGGCGGTGTCCGGCGAGCGGAGCCGTTGGGACCTGGAGCTCGTCGCGATCCCCGAGCAGGGCCCGCCCCAGTGGTACGAGGATCCCATCGTCTGGATCGTGACCGGCGTGAGCGTGGTCGCCGTCGTCGCGCTCGCGATCGTCATCGCGGTCGTCGCTCAACCGAGCGCCAACGCGCTCGACGAATTCTGCGCGGGGGATCGCTGCATCCGCTTCGATCCGCCGCTCATGTGAGGGCGTCCCGAGAGCCCCCGCGGCGCGCACGCGGGGGAGCCCATCGTGCGCGCCGCGATCGTGATAGATCGCGCGGATGAGCACGACGGAACGCGAGATCGAGGCGGCGGGGGGGAGCACCGGGATCCACGTGGAACGCCGCGGAGCGCTCGCGATCTGGACGATCGATCGCCCCGAGCGCCGCAACGCCTTGGCCCGGGCGAGCGTGCGAGCGCTCGGCCACCTCGCGCGAGAGGCCGCCGCCGACCGATCCCTCCGCGCGATCATCATCGCCGGCCGAGGCGGCCAAGCGTTCTCGTCGGGGGCCGATCTCAAGGAGCGCCGCGGCATGGACGAGGAGGAGGTCCGCGACTTCCTCTCCCTCTATCGCGTGTGCTTCGGCGCGATCGACAGGCTGCCGATCCCCGTCGTCGCGGCGATCGACGGAGTCGCGCTCGGCGGCGGCCTCGAGCTCGCGCTCGCCTGCGACTTCCGCGTCGCGTCGCGCGACGCGACGCTCGGCCTGACGGAGACGTCGCTCGGGATCATCCCGGGCGCGGGCGGCACGCAGCGCCTCGCGAGGGCCGTGGGGGGGGCGCGCGCGAAGGAGCTGATCGTCTTCGGGAGGCGGATCGACGCCGCGCAGGCGCTCGCGATCGGCCTCGTGAACGCGCTCGCCGATCCGGACGAGAGCGCGATCGTCGCGGCGGAGCGCTTCGTCGCCCCGCTCCTCGCGGCGGCCCCGATCGCGATCGCCGCGGCGCTCGAGGCCGTCGACGCCGCGGCGGATCTCTGCCTCGAGGACGGACTCGCGCTCGAGCGCCGCGCCTACGAGCGGACGCTCGCCTCCTCCGATCGGCTCGAGGCGCTCGCGGCCTTCGCGGAGAAGCGCGCGCCGGTCTTTCGAGGAGCGTGACCGTTCAGGGCGCGTCGCCGAGATCGTCGACGTCGAGGGCGATCCCCGGCGGGCCAGGGTCCGCGCCTCGCGCGGCGTCGGCGCCCCCATGCGTCGCCTCGTGCGCCGCCCGCTCGCGTCGCCAGAAGGCGTTGACCAGCGCCGAGAGCGGGCGCTGGCGCATGCGCGAGAGGTAGAAGCGCGCGAGCCAGAGGTTCCCGCTCTGGAGCTGGACCGCGACGGCGTGCTCGAGCTGGTCCTCGCGGGGCGGCGCGAGGTCGAACGAGCGCGCGAGGACGTAGGTCATCGCCTGTCGGTAGCCCTGGTCGGCCATGTCCGCCGCGAGATCGCGGAGCGCGTGCGCGTCGTCCATGCGGCGCAGGAAGCGCTCGGAGTGCTCGAGCGCGCGCGAGGGGGTCAGATCGTGGCGCTGCTCGTCGCGCAGCCCGAGCGTGTAGACGAAGGCCGCGTGGCCGAGCCGCAGATCGGGCGCGATCGCGATCGCGCGCGCGTAGGCGTCGAGCGCAGGGCCCAATTGCCTCGCGTCTCGGCGGACCTCGCCGAGCTTCATCCAGGCGTAGTAGGAGCGCGGCTCCACGGACACCGCGTGCTCCCAGAGCCGCAGATCGTTCGCCCACACGCCGGCGTACTGGACGCTCCGCGCGGCGAGCGCGAGCACGAGCAGGCCGCCGACGACGGCGACGCGCGCGGTCCGCCCCTCGCCCGTGAACACGATGTCGAGGCAGGCACCGAGCGAGAGCGCGAGGCCGATCGACGCCCAGACCAGGTAGCGATCCGCCCACTGGAAGTAGAGCGGGACGAGGTTCGAGACTGGGAGGAGAAAGAGCAGGGCGGCGACGAGGCCCGCGCCCGCGAGCGCGAACGCCCCCCCGCGACGGCGCGCCCGAGACGCGAGCGCGAGAGCGATCGCGAAGGCGACCGGGCCGAGCACGATCTCGAGCGTCGTGCTCGGGCGATCGCGCTCGAACGCGTACATCGGCGTGAGCGCGTCCGGGAAGAACGCGACGTGGAGGTAGTGCGTGAGCGTCGCCGGCACGAGCGCCCAGTCGATCCCGCTCGCGTCCGTGCCCATCCCGCGGATGAGGTCGTGGCTCTGCCAGATGTAGAGCACGAGGCCGCCGAGCGCGGCGGCGACGCCGAGCGAGGGGAGCTGCTGGAGCACCGCCTCGCGGAGCGAGCGGCGCCCACACCACGCGTCGATCGCGAGGAGCACGAGCGGGAGCGGCATCGATGCCGTCTTGCCCAGCATCGCGAGGAGGAAGAAGAGGCGCGAGAGCCACGCCGAGCGATCCCAGCGGCCCTTCGCGTCGAGGTGCGCGAGCAGGGCAGCCATCGAGAAGAGGAGGGCGACGAGGTCCTTGCGCCCGGTGCCCCAGCCGACGATCTCCATCGCGCTCGGGTGGACCGCGAAGAGCGCCGCCGAGACGCTCGCGGCGACCCGCGAGAGGCCGAGCCGCTCGAGCGCGCGCTCGAGGAGGAGCACGATCGCGATCCAGAAGAGGAGGTTCGTCGCGTGGACGACCGGCCCGCTCGCGCCCCAGAGCGGGACGTCGATCCAGTACGAGAGCAGGTGGAGCGGCTGGTAGGCGTCGAAGTGGATCTCGGTCCACGCCGACACGAAGGCCGACCACGAGGGCACGAGCGTCGGGTTGGCCGACGGGTCGAGGAAGTGGCCGTCGTCCCAGCTCCGAACGAGGGGCTGCGTGAGCGTGCGCGCCCACGCGGCGATCGTGACGAGGACGAGGCCGGCGCGCGCGATCCAGAGTCCCTTGGCGGAGGAGCGATCCGGCGCGGGCGACGCCTCGCGGGGAGCTTCGTTCGACGCCACGCCGCTCACTCCAGCACGATGGGGTAGCGGGCGAGCATCTCGGGCCCATCGAAGCTCGGGAAGCGCGTCGCGCGCACGAGCCCGCGCAGGCACTCGCCCGCCTCGCCCGTGGTCACGGCGGCGGGACCGGTGAGGCTCACGGCGCTGACCTCGCCCGTCCCGCGAATGCGCAGCCCGAACACCAGCCGACCGCGCACGAGCTCGTCGCCCGCCGCGAGGACGAGGCAGCGGCGGATGCGGGGCATCGCGCCGTCGAAGACGCTCTCGATCTGCCGCGGCGAGAGCTGCGCCTCGCCGCCCTGCGCGGCTCCGTCGATCACCCGCGGATCGCCCTCGCGCAGGTCGTCGCCGGTGGTCGTCACGCGCGTGAGCGCCTCGCCGCTCGGCCCGCTCGGCCCGCTCGCCACGCGCTCCTCGGGCCGCGCGGCGCGTCGGCGACGCCGGCGGGGCTCGCTCGGGGCCTCCTCCTCGGCCGGCTCGAGCGCCGCCTGCGAGCCCTCGAGCGGATCGACGCTCGGCGTGGGCGCGGGTGGCCCCCACCCGAGGCCCAGGTGCAAGAAGGCGCCGACGAGGACGAAGAGCGCGCTCGCGACGCCGAAGCCCGAGAGGAACTTCGCCACGGCGAGCCTTATAGCATCGCGCCCGCGGCGACGTCGCTCGCCGTCTTGACCGGCGCGAGGCGGTCCTCTAGTTTCGCCGCCCGTGAAATCCCTACTTTCCCTCAGGGTTCGTCGATCGAAGGCTCGCCCCTCGATCGGGGCGACGCTCGCGGGGCTCGCGCTCGCGGCGAGCCTCGCTTCGTGGTCGCTCGACGCTCACGCCCAACGTCGCGTGGACGAGAGCAGTGACGACGAGGCCGTGCCGACCCGAGGCGCGAGCGGCGGCTACGCGTGGGGAGGCGGCGGCGAGGGGCCCGCGGCGTCGAGCGCGCCGATCGCCCATCGCTCGGCGTTCATCGACGGCACGATCGGCGCGGGCGGATCGCTCCGGCTCTACTACGATCCGGATGTCCTGCATCAGGATCTCGCGGCGCCGGTGTATCTCCAGCTCCGCGGCGCCTACTACTTCGAGGGCGACGGAGATCTCCAGCACGGCGTCGGCCTCGGCATCGCGACGAACGTGACGCCCGATCCGACCGATCTCGCCTACGCGGACGGCTTCTTCGAGCTCGGCCAGTGGACGCTCGCGCCGAGCTATTTCCTGCGCGTCTGGCTCGGCGACGCCCTCCAGGTGAACGCCCACGTCGGGATCCCGCTCGGCCTGTCGGGCGCATACCAGACGATCGGCGTCGAGCTCGGCGGCGGCGCGCAGTACAAATTCCTGTCCGGCTTCGGCGTCTACCTCGACGTGGTGTTCTCGACGTATTTCGCCGCCTTCGTCCAGCCGATGTTGAGCGCGGACGCCGGCCTGATCTTCGACTACGAGGTGCTCCCGTGACGGATGAACGACAGTCGGCGCTCCGAGAGAGGCCGCGGCGGCTCGCGCCGCGCTTGCTCGCCGGGATCATCCTGTTCCTCGCGCTCGGCGGACCGAGCCCCGGCCACGTCGGGAGCTGCGATGGGAGCGGCGAGCTCGCCGATCCGGCCGAATTCTGCGAGGCCTACCGCACGTACTTCTGCGCGCGCGAGCTGAACGGCGGACGGCTGCCCGTCACCGAGTACGCCAACTGCACGCGGCGCACGGGCACGGGCGGCCCCTACGCCTACTGCACCGGCTTCAGCTTCCCGTGCGAGACCCCGACGCAGAAGAGCGCGGACGCCTGCATCCGCGCGCTCGATCAGACGCCGGTGGAGGTCCCCACGGCGGACGTCGCGCAGTGCAACTTCTGTGGAGGTGTGTGATGACCGCGACCCCTCGCTCGCGTGTCTCGATCGCGGCGCTCGCCTTCGCGCTCGCGTCGCTCGCGGTCGGCTGCTCGATGTTCGTCTCGCACGAGGAGATCGCGCTCTACCGTCGCATCCGAACGACGAGCGAGCCCAACGATCGGCTCATCGCGCTCGCCGACTACGCGACCCATTACCAGAACGGCGCTTGGAGCTCCGATGTTCGCGCCGAGCGTGAGGCGAACGAGGCGTCGACGTGGTCGGCGAGCAACGGCTCCGCCGACGGGCTCGCCTTCTACCTCCGCGCCTATCCGGACGGCACCTACGTCGAGCAGGCGCGCGCGCGCCAGACCGCGCTCCAGCAGGTGAGCTCCGGGCGCGAGGAGACAGAGGCGCACACCGCCGAGCTCGAGGCGCAGCGCGCGCAGCAGCAAGCGGAGGAGCGCCGCCAGTGGGTGACGAACGCGGCGCAGTTCTGGATGCGGACGCTGGTCGGTATCCGCAATTTCGGCTCGCCCATCGCCCAGGTCGCGCGCCAGAACCCGGAATTCTCCCGCGCGTTCGGCTCGGCCCCCGCGCCGGTCTGCACGCCGGAGCGCTGCGTCAAGCACTACCACGCACACTACGCGATCCCGGTCCCGGGCGGCAACCGCCTCGAGCGCGAGATGCACCTCGTGCTCCGCGTCCTGCTCCAGCAGGGGCGCGTCGAGCGCATCGAGGTGCTCTTCCCGAACCACGGCTTCTCGCGCTGGTTCGAGCTCGAGAACCGAACGATGGTGATCGACGAGGATCCCGAGGCCCGCATGGCCGCGATCGAGTGGGCGCTCGCGCGCCTCGAGCCGCCGCTCATCGAGGCCGCGACCGGCGCACGCGCGATCGACTTCATCCCGGAGCCCATCGCGCCCTTCGGCCGCGCCGCGATGGAGGGGAGCACCGAGGCCGACACGAGCACGTCCACCACCGACGCCGCGCCGGCGCCCGCGGCGGCGCCAGCGACCCCGGCGGATCCCGCTCCCTCGGGCGGCGGTAGCGCGATCGATCCGACGCTCGAGCAGCTGATGAGCGGCGCGGTCGGCGGCGAGGAGCCCCAGCAGACGCCGGACGCGACCGGAGGGGCGGGCGGCGCCGAGGAGACGCAGACGCTCATCTACCCGCTCGGCCTCCGCGCGCTTCAGCGCGGGAGCACCCGGATCGTCATCTTCGCAGCCGGAGATGGCGACTACGGCGACGCCTTCGATGGGTTCTTCGTCGAGCGAGCGCGCGATTGATGCGCGGGACGAGCGAGCGCTCCCTCCCGACGCGGTCGCTCGGCACCCTCTTGCTCGCCGGTGGGCTCCTCGCCTCGGCGTGTGAGGGTGGGGATCCGGTCCCTCCAGGGACGCGCGACGCGGGGCCGCCACCGCCCACGCCGGTGATGGTCGAGAACATCGCGGCCTACGAGGGGCAGGGGGCGTTCGTGACCGTCCTCGTCTCGAGCGGCGACGACTGGACGGACGCCACGGTGAGCGGCGACGGGGCGCTCGAGCTCCTGGCGCAGCGCTGCGACGCGGAGCGCTGCGCGGTGATCGCCAGCGTCCGCGACCTCGCCCCCAACTCGGGGCAGACGATCCCAGCCCCGTTCGACGCCACGCGCTCGTACCTCACCGTCACCGCGCCGAGCGGTGTCTCCCGAGGGCTCGTCCAGGTCTTCCCGACGGACGCCCTGAGCGTCCCGGCCGCGTCCCGCACCAGCGCGGACGGCGTCTACTTCGCGGCCTCGGTCACGGCCGGGTCGGCCAGCGTCCTCGCCGGGCGCGGCGAGCCCGTGCGCTGGGTGGTGTTCGGGGACGCGCGAATCGATCGCTTCGACGTCTCCGCGCTCGAGGCCGCGCCTGGGCCGGGCGGGGGCGCGGGTGGCGCCGAGCTGGGACGCGACGCCCCCGGGCCCGGTGGCGGGCTCGGCGCGAGCGCGGAGCGCGGCGCGGGGGGCGGCGCCTCCGCGGAGGCGGGCGGCGTCGGTGTCCCCGCGGGTGAGCCCGCCGAGCCGATCGATCCGAGCTGTGCCCTCGATTTCTTCGCGCCTCGCTGCGGCGGAGGAGGTGGAGGCGGAGGCGCCGGAGCCGGTGGGGACGGGGCGGGGAGCCTCGCCGTCGTCGTCCTCGGCAACCTCTGCCTCGGCGAGATCGTGGGACGTGGCGGATCGGCTCCGGCCGGCTCGCGCGGAGGCGGAGGCGGCGGTGGTCTCGCCAGCGTCACGGCGAGCGCGCTCGACTGCGAGCCCTCCGCGGATCTGCGGGGGGGAGATGGCGATGACTCGGGCGGGCGAGGAGGTGACGGCCGCCTGCTCCTCGGCGGGCGTGATTTTCCGAGAATCATCTTCGACTCGGCGGCGCTCATCGCGGTCGATCCGGCGTTCGTCGTCCGAGGCGCCGCGCGTCCCGGCAGCCGGATCACCGTCGAACGGCTGAGCGTCGCGGGGCCGGACAGCATCGGCGAGGGCGAGGTGGGGGACGACGGCTCCTTCGCCGTGGAGGTCCCGCTCGTCCCCGGTCTCAACCGCCTGCGGGTGGTCCAACTCGCGAGCGACGGCGCGCCGCCCGTGCGCGCGTGGAACGGCAACCACGTCGAGCTCGAACGCAGGGAAGACGCCCCCACGATGCTCCCCGTCGGTGGGCTGCTCGACGTCGCGTGGATCCCCTGACGCGAGGCCTCGGGCATGCTGAGCTCCGCCGAGAAGCGCGTCACGGAAGCCGTCGGTCGGTTGATGGATTTCTGGGGTTTCAAGCGCCACATGGGCCGGATCTGGGCGCTGCTCTACCTGAGCGAGGGTCCGCTCGGAGCTCGAGACATCCGGGACACCCTAGAGCTCTCGGCCGGGACCGTCTCGATGACGCTGGCGGAGCTCCAGCGCTGGGGGGTCGTCCGCCGGGTTCATCAACCCGGCGTCCGCGCGGAGCTCTTCGAGGCGGAGCTGAGCCTCTGGAAGATGGTGTCTCGGGTCTTCCGCGAGCGAGAGCTGTTCGAGGTGAAGGAAGCGCTGACCGCGCTCGAGTCGGCGCTCGCGGATCTGGACGCGGAGCCGAAGAGCCCTCGGGTCGAGCTCCAGCGGGCGCGCATCGAGGCGCTCGTCGAGGTCGCGCGGCTCGGCCGCGGGCTGCTCGAGGTGCTGGTCTCGACGGGACGCGTGGACGCGTCGGAGCTGGCGCGGCTCTTCCTCGGCGGCTCCGGCACGGGCGAGCCGTCGGTCCGGCGAGCTCCGGGTCGACGGGATCCGGATCTCAGTTGACATAATCTATCTTCTGCGAAATCAAAGAGGGGGATTTTCGGGGAAAATCCGCCTCGCTCGGCGGATCACCTCGGTCGAGCCGCGCCGTCGGTCGAGCCCGAACACGACGCGCCGTCGGTCGCGCCCGATGACGACGCGCCGTCAGTCGAGCCCGAACACGAAGAGCGTCCCCGTGTTCGAGACCGCCGCTCCGCGACCCTGGGCGATCGCCGCGCCCGCCCCGAACCCGTGCCCGTCCTCGACCCGCGCCACCTCGCGGCCGGCTCCGAGCGTCAGCCCCACGAGCCCGCCCGCCGACTCCCCGAAGACGACCACGTCACCGGCCACGCGCGTCGCCGTGGGCGCGCCACGCGTGACCGGCGTGGCCCAGAGGCGCTCGCCGTCTCGAGCGCGCACGGCGAGCACCCCGAGATCGCCCGACGAGAGGATCAGCAGCCCCCCCGGCGCCGGGCTGATCGACGTGACCCCCGTCCACTCTTCGCGTCGCCACCGCACACTCCCGCTCGAGACCTCGAGCGCGTAGAGCCCGGCCGCGAACGAGGCGACGTAGACCGTGTCGCCGTCGACGACGGGGGTCGTGTCGACGTCGGTGAAGCGGAGATCGTCGGCCGAACGCGCGGCCGGCGCATCGGCCGCGGTCTCGCGCGTCCAGAGCACCCGCCCATCGCCCGGATCGAGCGCGACGACCGCGCCGTCCGTGAACCCCGTGAGCAGGCGTCGATCCGCCAGCGTCAGGCCCGCATGCTCGGTGACGTAGAACCCCTCGGTGGGCTGCCGCTCGAAGCGCCACAGCGCCTCTCCGCTACGCCGATCGAACGCCTCGACGACGTCGTTCTCCGTCACGATGTAGACGACGTCGGCGGCGATCAGGGGAGCGTCGCCGAGGGCTCCGCGCATCTCGGTTCGCCAGACGACGCTGCCATCCACGGCGCGGAGCGCGTGAAGGAACCCGTCGTCGCTCCCCACGTAGAGGAGCTCGCCGTCGGCGCTCAACGCGGGCTCGTCGCCGATCCCGCCTCCGGTTTGATACATCCAGATCCGTCCACCCGCGCCGTCGAAGGCCCAGAGCTGGCCCGTGGATGTACCGACATAGATACGGTCGTGGTTGGGATCCAGCGTCGGCACGGCGTGCTCGACCGGGAGGTAGGGCCCCTCGAGCTCCGGCGTGAGCCGCCGCGTCCATCGAACCTGGATCACGCCGGTCGAGGACGAGGCTCGGCCCTGATCCCAGCGTCGCGGATAGGAGACGATCGGCTCGCCGCCACCGCAGCCCAGGGCGGGCTGCGTGAGCATCGCGGCGAACAGCCACGCTCGCAGGCGACGCGCTCGCGGCGTCACTCCGAGCCGCCCTCGCCCGAACCGCCTTGCTGCTGCTGGAACTGACGAATCAGCTGCTGGAGCTGCTCGGGGCTCAGGCCCTCGAGCCCCGAGCCAGCGCCGCCGAGACCGCCGCCGCCACCCCCAGCGCCGGCCGCGCCGCTCGAGACGGCGCTCGAGGGATCCAGCTCGCGCAGGCGGAGCTCGGCCTGCGAGAGCACGAACGGGAACCGGGGCTCGCCGCCCTCGACCGTGTCGGCTCGGAGGGCGTCGACGACGGCTCGGAGCGCCGTCCGCGCCTCGTCTCGCTGACCAGCCTCGATGAGCAGGCGCGCGAGGTGGTAGTCCGCGATCTGCTGATAGGCGTGGTTCTCGATGTCGGCGAGCCGCTCGTACGCCGCGCGAGCGTCCTCCGGGCGCCCCGCCGCCTCGTTCGCGAAGCCGACCCCCTCGAGGGCCTGCCAGGCGACGAGGCCGGAGCGCCCGCTGTGATCGAACGCGGCTTGGAACGCGTCGCGCGCCTCGTCATGGCGGCCGAGATCGAGGAGCGCGCGGCCGAGCCCGAGCCTCGCCACGTTCGCGGCGGGCAGATCGCTCGCTCGCTCGATCACGGCCTGAAACGCGGTGATGGCGGCCTCGTCGCGTGCCTGGGTGGTCGGGAACGTCCGCTCGCGCGGCGCGGCCTCGTCGTCGCTCGAGGCCTCGCCGTTCGCCTCGCTCGAGGCCACGATCCGCGCCGACGCCGTCTCCATCGCGTCGTTCAGGAGCGTCCCGATCTCACTCGAGCTCGACTCCGCGCGCACGCGCCAGCCGATCACGCCGACGATCACGATGGCGACCGCGGCGATGATGCCCCAGCCGAGCTGCTGGTTGTGCTCCCACCAGCCCCCGACCTTCAGCGCGCCGCGCCCGATCTCGGTCGCCTTGAGACGATCGACCGGATCCTCGCTCTCGGGCTCGGACGACGCCTCGGCGGAGGCGGGCGCCTGCGCGGCCTTGCGCTCTTCCTTCTTCGCCGCCTTGACGGCCGCCTTCGCGGCCTTCTGCGCCGCGAGCCGGGCGCCCGCCGAGAGGCGCGCGGATCGCTCGCTCGCGCTCGGATCGCTCGCGCTCGCCTTGGCCGCGGCGGGCTTGGCCGCGCCCTCGCCTCGCCCACCCGCGGTCGCCTCCGCGTCGCTCGGATCGGGCGCGTCCGAGCCCTCCTTCGCGTCGCCTCGATCGTCGGCCTTCGCGTCGTCGACCTCGTCGTCTTCGCTCGCGACGGCCTTCGCCGTCGAGCCCTCCTCGGGCTCGGTCGGTGCGTCCCCTTCGCTCGCGTCGGCCTTCGCCGTCGAGCCCTCCTCGGGCTCGGTCGGTGCGTCCGTCGCGTCGGTCGCGTCACGCTTCTGATCGTCTTCTGACACGGAGAACCTCGGTCGGTGGCGCTCGCGAACGCATCGCGAGGGGAGAGAGGGGGCGGCATCTTACCGGCGGTCCTCGTCTCGTCAACGCCGCCTCCCCTCCTTCCATCGACGCCGTCGGCGTGGCATGTGGAGCGGCGTGCCCGCCGCCCGCCACACGGCGATGACGCGACTCCGTCCGCTCGCCCGGCTCGTCCTCTCCGGGTCGACGCTCGGGCTCGCGCTCTCGATCGCGCTCTCGATCCTGCCGAGCGCGGCGCGCGCGTACGAGGATCAGCTCGGGCTCTTCGCGACCGCGGGCTACACGGGGATCGCCTCCGACACGGTCTACCCGGCGCACGCCGTGACGCTGGGCGCTGGGATCGGGGTCGGGCTGGGCGACACCTGGGAGCTCCGCGCGCGCGCCGACTACGCGTTCCACGTCGCGGCGATGCATCGCGTCGCGCTGAGCGCCGATCTCGTCTACGTCGTCGACGTCCTGAGCGTCGTCCCCTACCTCGGGCTGAGCGTCGGCGGGATCGTGAGCGTCATCGACGCCTCGCTCCCTTCGCTCGAGGGCGTCCGCGGGGATCTGCGCCTCGGCGCGGTCCTCGGCCTCGACCTCTTGCTCACGCGCGAGCTCGCGATCGGCGTCGAGCTCCGGCCCGAATGGATCGTGACGGACTTCGATCGGGAGCCCTTCGAGCTCGGCGCCGTCCTCAGGCTGGAGGGGCTGTTCGAGCTGTGAGCGGCGCGAGCGCACCCTCCGCGCGACGGGCGTGGTCGCGGGTGCGCACCCACACCCAGGCGACGAGGCCGAGCAGGACGAGCGAGATCCACTGCGAGGTGGCGAGCCCGAAGTAGATGCCGCGATCGTCGGCGCGCAGGAACTCGAGCCCGAAGCGCAGGAGCGCGTAGAGCGCCGTCGAGACGCAGAAGACCTCGCCGTGGAAGCGCTTTCGTGGGTGGAGCCAGCCGATCACGAAGAACGCGATCGCGAGCGAGCCGAGTGACTCCATGAGCTGGGTCGGCCAGACCGCGAGCGAGGGGAGCGAGGGGTGCGTGAGCAGGCCATCGCGCCACTGCTCCTCGCTCGCGGGGGACCACGGCGGGAAGGACACGGCGAGCGCGCTGTCGCTCGGGCTCCCGAAGCAGCAGCCGGCGAACCAGCAGCCGAGGCGCCCGAAGAAGAGCCCGAGCGGCAGGACGAGGCCCGCGAGATCGAGCGCGGGGAGCCGCGGGAAGCCCTCCTTGCGGAAGATGTGCATCGCGTACCCGACGGCGCCGATCATGCCGCCGTACCAGGTGAGGCCGCCTTGCCAGAACCGAAAGGCGGCGAAGCAGTCCTGCTCGACGGGGTGGCAGACCTGGGCCGCGGCGTCCCAGCTCCCCTGCACCCACTCGGCGTTGCACTGCTGCTCGGTGATGTGCCAGCTCACCTGCGTGTAGTCCGTGCAGAGGTGCACGTAGTCCATCAGGTAGCCGTCGAAGAGGACGTGCGCGATGCGCGCGCCGGCGACGCCCGTGATCACCGAGTAGAGCGCGACGTCGATGAGCACCTCGTGATCGTATCGGCTCTGCCTCGACCACCGCACCGCGAACCACGTACAGACGGCGAACGCCGCCGTGAGCATCGAGAAGTACGCGGGGAGGTCCTCGCCGAAGAAGGTGCCGAACGAGGGGATCACGCCGATCCCACCTCCGTCCCTTCCTCTCCCCCCTCCTCCTCGGCGGAGGCGACGGCGCCTCCCGAAGGGGCGTCCGCCTCGGAGCCCTCCTCGGCCGCGGCGCGAGCCACCGCGCGCGCGTCAGGAGCCTTCGACCCCCCACCCGGCTTCGTGGTCGCGTCGGGCGCGCGCTCCGCGCGGAAGGCGTCGAGCACGAGCAGCGCGACGCCGATCGTGATCGTGACGTCGGCGACGTTGAACGTCGGGTAGTCGAAGTCCCACGGCTCGTAGTGGACGTGGATGAAGTCGACGACGTAGCCGTAGCGGATGCGGTCGATCAGGTTGCCGAGCGCGCCCGAGGCGACGAAGGGCACTCCCCACGCGAGCAGCGGGCCGCCGCGCCCGGTGCGAAAGAGATAGAAGAGCGCGCTCACGGCGATGATCGCGGCGAGGCCGAACACGCCCGCGCGCGCCGCCTCGGGCGCGTCGCGCATCATGCCGAACGCGGCGCCGCAGTTCTCCGCGTACTCGAAGTCGAGGATGTCCTCGACGACCACGTAGGGCTCGCCGCGCAGGCGCTGCATGCCGACGTAGCCGCGCTCGTCGGGCTCGCAGAGCGCGGGCGGGCTCCCCTGCCGCACGCGCGCGAGGTGCTCCTCGGCGAGGGTCTTCGTCCAGAGGTCGAGCGTGGTCAGGAGGACGACCCCGAGCACGGCGAGCCCGACGAGCCCCCACGCTCGGGGCGCGCGCGGCGCGTCGGGGCTCGAGGCGGGCGCCTCGGGTTCGGCCTTGGGGCGTGAGCTCGCGTCGTCGGGCTGGGTCATGAGGACTCTTCGCGAAAGCGAGCCTTGTAGCACCGAACGCGCGCTAGCGTCCGGCCCATTCCAGCCGAGCCCGCATCCCGAGCCACGTCGTGTAGCCGACGGCCGTGCTCGCGATCTGGCCCTCGCGGTCGACGAAGAGCGTCGTCGGAAACGCGCGCACGCCGAGCGCTCGCGCGAGCGCGCCCTGCTCGTCGACGGCGATCTGGAGCCCCGCGAGATCGTGCTCCTCGGCGAAGCGTCGGACGGCCGCCGCGTCGCCCGACTGCGTCGCGACGACGAGGACGTCGTGATCGCGCGCCAGCGAGCGGATGGTCGCGTCCTCCATCCGACAGACGCCGCACCACGACGCCTCGAGCTGGATGAGCCTCGCGCGCTCGCGCGGTCCGGCGAGCGCGACGGTGCTCCCGTCGAGGAGCGTCAGCGAGACGTCGGGGAGCCCCTCGGGGGCGACCCCGCGCGCCTGCCACCACTGGATGGCGAGCACGATCGCGAGGCCGATGGCGACGTCACGCGCGAGACGGATCCACCTCGCGCGCCGAGGCGCATCGCCCGGCGGCGCCTTGGGGCTCGCGGCCTCGGGCGGGCTCGCGATGGGCGACGTCGGCGCGCCCTCGGTCTTCTCGTCGATGCTCACCCGAGGGCCTATACCGCGAGCGCCGCCCGCGCCAAACCGGCTGGGCGAGCAGGTCGGGCCCGCCCCCGACGGCACGAGCCAGGTGCCCTGATTCGTGCTGTCTCTCCCTCGTCGGAGGGTCCGCCCCCAGCCCTCCCTCACGCCGAGCGAATCGGCGTGAGCCTCCCTCCCGCCGAGCCAGCGCGCCTCTGCTCGAAGGATCGCGTCGAGCGACGCGCGCTGTCAGGGCGACGTGGGTCGAGGCGCCGGGCTCGGCGAGGCCGAGGGCGTCGGGGTCCGCCGCACCTCGCCGCGCATCACCCGCCGGTTCAGATCCGAGAGGTGATGCCGGACGTCGACGGCGTAGGCCCCGCGGGGCCAGCGCCGGAGGTAGGTGTGGAGCGCGGCGCGGGCCTCGTCGATCGAGCCCATCGCCTCCGCGCACTCCGCGAAGAGGAGCAGGCCGTCGTCTTGAAGCTCGCGGTCGACGTTCTGCTCGGCGACCTCCGCGGCGAGATCCTTCGCGCGCGCATCCTGGCCGAGGTGGCGCAGGGCGCGAGCGAGCGCGAGGCGCACCGCGGGCGCGTGCGGGCCGTCGTCGCGCAGCCGGAGGGACTCCTGGAAGGCCTCGGCCGCCTCTGCGTAGCGGCCGGTCCGGACGAGGTCCGTCCCGTTCTGGAAGGCCTGCACGGAGAGATCCTCCTGGAAGCGGTCGACCGTGTCGCGGAAGAACGCGGCCTCGGCCGCGGAGAGCTGCTCGCGGCGGATGCTGGGATACTGCTCGACGGCCTCTTCCCGTCGCCGATCGCGGATGAGCCGGTAGAACTGCGCCGCCTGGGCCTCGGCCCGCGTCCGCGCCTCGGCGCGCTGCGTCTCCTCGCCGAGCTCGCGCTCGAGCTGCTGGACCTGCGCCTCGTAGCGACCGAGCTGATCCTCGATGTCGCCCACGCTGGCGTTCTTCGCGAGCCAGAGCCCGAAGAAGCTCAGCGCGGCGAAGAGGATGTAGGCGACCCAGCTGTTCCACGAGATCCGACGCTCGTAGTTGGTCTGGCGCTTGGCGATCGACTTCACGTCGGCCGCGAGGGCGCTGAGCACGTTGCCCGTCTTGATGACGAGGGCTCGCGACTCGATGATCTCGCGCTTGATCTCGCGGATCTCGTCATCGACGTCGGTCATGGGGCGGGACGCCTAGCCCGTCCCGTACGCCGTCGCAACCCATCGCGCCCGAGGGCGCCGAGCCCCGCGGAGCCCTCGAGCCGAGCCACCGCCGCGGCCGATCCATCACGTCGCGCTGCCGCGATCCGCCTCGTCGCCGCGCGTTCGGCGATCCGTGGTGTCGTCGGCTTGCCGTGCATCTGATAACCGTTATCATAGTCGGCGGATGAGCACCGCGACGATGCCTCCTCGAACCGTCGCCGACCTCCGCGTCGGCCAGACCGGCCACGTCCAGCGGATCGCCGGAGACGGCCCGCTCCACCGCCGGCTCCTCGAGCTCGGCCTCTTGCGCGGTACGCCCGTTCGGGTCGTGCGCATCGCGCCGCTGGGTGATCCGATCCAGCTCGAGGTGCGAGGCGGGAGCCTCTCGATCCGGCACGACGACGCTCACGCGATCTGCCTCATCTGTGGGGAGCGAGAGCGCGCGTGAGCGACCCACCGCGCGCCCGCATCGTGGTCGCGGGCCCTCCGAACGCAGGCAAGACGTCGCTCTTCAACGCGCTGACGGGAGCTCGCGCTCGAACAGGAAACTACCCGGGGATCACGGTCGATCGACGCACGGCCGAGCTGACGCTCGGCGAGACGCGGCTCGAGCTCGTCGACGTCCCCGGCACCTACTCGCTGAGCGCGCGCTCGAAGGAGGAGCAGATCGCGATCGACGAGGTGCTCCCGCGCGCGGGGCGCCAGCCGAGCGCGGCGATCTTCGTCGCCGACGCGAGCGCGCTCGAGCGTCACCTCTACCTCGCGCTCCAGCTCCTCGAGACGCGCCTGCCGACGATCCTCTGCCTCAACATGGTCGACGACATGCGCGAGCACGGCATCGTCGTCGACGCCGAGGCCCTCGCGCGCGAGCTCGGGATCGTCGTCATCGCGGTCTCGGCGCGCACCGGCGAGGGGCTCGACCGGCTCCGCGCGGCGATCGGCGTCTTGGCGCGCAGGGTCGAGAAGGCCGACGGCGAGCGCGCGGGGCCCACCATCGAGCTCGCGCTCCCGCCCCCGCTCGAGGAGGCGCTCGCGCGGGTCGAGCTCGCCATCGAAGCGGCGTGGCCCGCGCCGAGCGCCCTCTCCAAGCCGCGCGCGGACGCTCGGCGGGCGGCGCTCGCGCGCTGGGCGCTGCTCTCGATCGGAGGCGACGAGCTCGACGACGTTCCAGGCGCGCTCCGCGAGGTCGTCGAGCGCGAGCGGCGCGAGGCCGAGGCCGAAGGCGGCGCCACGCTCGAGGAGGCGCTCGTCACCGCTCGCTACGCGTACGTCGATCGCGTCGCCGCGAAGGTCATCTCTCGCGCCGGGCAGCGCGCGAGGGCGAGCGAGCGCATCGACGCCGTCCTCACGCACCCGCTCCTCGGGCTCCTCGCCTTCGCGGCGGTCATGGCGGTCGTCTTTCAGGCGCTCTTCGCGTGGTCCGAGCCGATGATGAGCGGCATCGAGGAGGCCGTCGCGACGACCCAGGGCTTCGTCCGCGCCGTGATGCCGGCGGGCCCCCTCGGCGAGCTCCTCGTCGACGGCGTCATCGCCGGCGTCGGCAACGTGATCGTCTTCGTCCCGCAGATCGCGATGCTCTCGCTCTTCATCGTCTTGCTCGAGGACTCGGGCTACCTCGCGCGGGTCGCCTTCGTCATCGATCGCGTGATGCACGGCGTGGGGCTCCACGGCGGCGCGTTCGTCCCGATGCTCTCCGGCTTCGCGTGCGCGGTCCCCGCGATCATGGCCACGCGCACGATCGCCAACCGGCGCGATCGGCTCGTCACGATGATGGCGCTCCCACTCATGTCCTGCAGCGCGCGGCTGCCGATCTACGCGCTGGTCACGGCGATCGTCTTCCCGCCGGGGACCAAGACGTCGATCGGCGTCGAGGCGGGCGCGCTCGCCCTCCTCTCGATGTACGCGCTGAGCGTGAGCGCCACCCTCGGGGCCGCCGCCGTCCTCAAGCGCACGATCCTCAAGGGCGAGACGCCGCCGCTCCTGCTCGAGCTGCCGCCCTACCGCGTCCCCCAGCTCGGGAGCGTGGCCCGCGCCGTCGCCCAGCGCACCCGATCGTTTCTCTGGGACGCCGGCACGATCATCGCCGCGATCACGGTCGTCCTCTGGGCGCTCCTCTCCTACCCGCGAGACGCCGCGGGCGAGGCCGAGCTCGACGCGCGCGCCCGCGCGAGCGCGCACCTCGAGGATCGCGCCGAGCGCGACGAGGCGATCGAGGCGATCGAGCACGCGCGCGCCGAGCTGCGCATGGAGCACAGCGTCGGCGGCCACCTCGGTCACCTCATGGAGCCGCTCATCGCGCCGCTCGGCTTCGACTGGAAGATCGGGATCGGCATCCTCGCGAGCTTCGCCGCGCGCGAGGTCTTCGTCGGGACGCTCGGGATCGTCTACGGGGTCGGCACGGACGCGGATGAGACGTCGGACTCGCTCCGCGATCGGCTGCGCGCCGCCGAGCGCGGCGACGGGAGCGCGCTCTTCACGCCGCTCAGCGGCGTCTCGCTGATGGTCTTCTTCGTCCTCGCCGCGCAGTGCATGAGCACGCTCGCCGCGATCAAGCGGGAGTCGGGCTCGTGGAGGTGGGCGATCTTCACGCTCGTCTACATGAACACGCTCGCCTACCTCGCCGCGCTGCTCGTCTACCAAGGGGGGCGTCTGCTCGGCTTCAGCTGACGCGGCGATCCGCGACGAGCGCGCGCTCGACGGGTCACGTCGAGCGCGGCGCGCCCTCAGTGCGTGAGATCGTGGGGCGTGGCCGTGCGCGCGACGTCGATCGACGCGCCGGTCAAGACGTCGAGCGCCGGCGTCACCTCGATCTCGCGCCCGCTGATCGAGCCGTGGCACCCGCCGCAGAGCGAATTGAAGAAGCGGCGCGGCACCGAGCGCGAGATGCGCTCGCCCGGCGAGTACTGCTCCGTCTCGCGCTGCATCAGGCGCCCGGTGAACGGCATGCCGGGCGCGAATTCGAGCGGCTCTCCGCTCGCGCCGAGCGGCGCGAACACGAGCGGCCGCCCAGCGGGCAGGCGGATGCGCGTCGAGCCGTCGTGAAAGAGCATCACGGAGCCGATCGAGCGGAGCTCCTCGTAGTAGCTGCCGAAGGCGTCGGTGACGACGCGATCGGCAGGCAGATCCGAGATCCGGCTCACGCCCGCGGGGGGCGGGAGGCTCTCGAACACCTCGATGCCGCCGATGCGATCGTCGATCGGGCGCGAGGTGCGGATGTTGCGGAACATCAGCGACTCGATCATCGGGAAGTCGGTGAAGCGGACGACCGCGTCCGTCGCGCCCTCCTCGAAGATCGGGTGATCGATCTCCGCGCCGTCGCTCCGCGCGATCGAGCGGACCGGGCGCGCGTAGATCGCCGTCGCCTCGACCTCGGCGCGCCCGGGCACGGCCTGGACGACGCGGAGCGAGCCGTCGCGCGGCTCGAGCTCGCAGAGATCGAAGTCGTAGGGCGCGCTCGGCGCGGGCCGCATGTCGCAGGAGACGAGGATCCGTCCGGTCGGGAGCGGCGAGGCGGAGCGGAACGCGCCGGCGCCGCGTCCCGGCCCCGCGAGCAGGATGTCGCGGGAGTGGAAGTAGCGAACGTCGGAGGGATCGCGATCGTCCTGATCGGGCCCGATCGAGCGGTCGGCGAGCACGACGGAGCCCGCGCCGTCGGGCGTGTCGAGATCGGCGCCGATGAACACGAAGCGACCATCGCCGGTCTCCGCGACCTCCGTCGCGCTCTCGAAGCCGACGCTGTCGCGCTGCGCATAGAGCGGGTGGTAGTCGCCGCCGTCGAGGAGGTGGCGGCGCAGGGAGATCTGGTAGAAGTCGCGCGCGCGCTTCTCGATCGTGTAGATGACGTGCCCGTCGCCCATGAGCGCCGGCTCGACCTCTTGGCCGAGCAGCCAGGTGAGCTGGCGCGTCGTCTGCGTCGCGGGATCGAAGATGTAGATGTTGGCGTTGGGCGCGAGCCTCGCCGGCGTGCGCGTCGGACCTCGCTCGGGGTGGCCGTAGGCGATGTCGCCGCGCACCGAGGCGAAGACCAGCGTTCCGTCGGGGGCGAAGGCCGGATCGAAGTCGTGGAGCAGCATCCCGTTCGCCTCGTCCGACGCAGGGGCGACGCCGGGGATGCGCTCGCACGCGGTGCCGTCGGAGCGGGCCCAGTAGAGCCGGAGCGGCGCGCTCGCGGACGTGCGTGCGGCGAAGGCGAAGCGGCTGCCGTCCCACGCGCTCGCCGGGCCGCGGACGTCGGTGCTGCTCGCGTCGAGGCCGCAGCCCGCGAGGAGCGAGCGGCCCGCGCCGAGCGTGATCCGGCCCTCCGCGTCGAGCGTGACGTCGGCGATGCGGAGATCGGCGCCCGGCCGGTACGTGTCGAAGTCGAGCCCCGAGCCGACCCCGAGGGGCCGCTCGACCCAGACGATGGCGCGCGGATCGGGCGTCGCGGGCAGCTCGCCGCGCCCGATCGCGTCGGCCCGCTCGATGTCGTGCCAGCGGCTCAGGATGCACCGCGACGGTACCGCGTCGATGTTGCCGCGCTCGAGATCGAAGTCCGCGCAGTCGACGCCGTCGGCGGGCGCGAAGAGCGCGCCCCCGCGATGCGGCATCCCGATCGGCGCGAGGGAGTTCTTCTCGATGATCCGGCTTCGCAGCGGATCCTCGGCCTCGATCGCGAGGAACGAGCGCGCGAGCCGGTAGTTGTGTCGTCGCGCCGCGCTCGAGAAGGCGCCCGCGGAGCCGCCCCGGAGCTGGAAGCGGACGCCGAGCGGCGAGTGGCAGCCGAGCACCATGCACCCGTCGCGAACGAGCACGGGTTGGACGCGGTTGGCGAAGTAGCGATAACCATCGGAGGCGTCGCCCTCTCGGAAGCGGTCCGGATCGGCCGCGACGGTGGCCTCCGCCCACGCGGCGATCTTCTGCCAGTCGCCGTCCTCCATCCCCGTGAAGATCGCGCCCCCCGCGTGGAACGTCCCGCCTCGGTTGGGCGGCAGGGGGCGCCGCAGGAGCTCGCTCCGATCGTAGGGATCGCCCAAGAATTCGAGGCTGACCGCCCAGTTCCCGAGGAGCTGCTCCTCGCTGTCGCCGCACGCGATGTGGAAGTCGATGACGGCGGAGCCATGGCAGGTGCTGTCCCCGCACGAGCTGCGGAGGACCGGCTGCACCTCGCTCACGAAGCGATCGTAGGAGGCGCGCTCGCTCGCGCTCAGCGAGGCGAGCGAGGGCCCGGGCCGAGCCTGATCGCTGCAGGTGCCCGAGAGCCCGATGGCGCGCGCCGTCCGCGGCACGCCCGTGCGCGTGTAGCCGTTCGAGATCCACTGCCGGAGCATCGCGTCGCTGTCCGAGCCGGTCGCGATGGTGCGACCGCCGCCGTGCGTGATGTTCACGCGCACCGCGAGCTCGCGGACGTCGGGCCGCGCAGGGTCGGGGGGGTCGAGCGTCTCGACGTTGACGGTCACCGGATCGCCGGCCTTGAGCAGCAGCGTCGGGACCGGATAGGGGCCGTAGTGCTCGAGCACATCCGCTCGGCGCATCAGGGCGTCGTAGGAGCTGATGTCGAGGTTGCCCGGCGCCTCGCCCCGATCGTTCGCGACGTGGCAGACCCCCGCGTTCTCGACGCAGCCGCCGAACATCGGCTGGATGCGCGCCTCGTAGTACGAGCCCGCCGGCGGGGGAGGCTCCTCACACCCTCCGAGCACGAGGAGCGATGCGATCGCGCACGCGCCCCGAACCATCGATCGACGATGCGTCATGCCCCGAGGATAGCGAGAGCCCTCGCGGACGAGAAGCCCACCGACCTCCCCCTACCCGATCGCCCGGCGATCGCCGCTCAGCGGCGGAGGCTCGCCGAGAGGTCCTTGGTCAGGTTCTTCTGGTGCGCCTCGAGGGTGCCGCCGCCGATCTCGAGGAGCTTCGCGTCCCGCCAGAGCCGCTCGACGGGGTATTCGCGGCAGTAGCCAGCGCCGCCCATCACCTGCATGGCGTAGTCCGCGCAGAGCTTGCCGACGGGAGCTGCGAAGAGCTTCGCCGCGTCCGAGCCGATCCGGTTTCGACGATCCGGCCCGACGTCGCGCGCGACGTTGTACGTGAGCGCCTTCGCCGCCTCCATCGCGGCGTACCCATCGGCGATGTAGCGCTGGATCTGACCGTGCTCGGCGATGGGCCTGCCGAAGGTCCGCCGCTCGTTCGCGTAGCTCACCATGATCTCGACGCACCGCTCCGCGATGCCGACGCTCATGGCGGCGAGCGTCAGGCGCTCCACCTCGAGGTTCCGCATCATGTGCGCGATCCCACCGCCGACCTCGCCGAGGAGGTTCGCGCTCGGGACGCGGCAGCGCTCGAAGACGAGCTCGCTCATCGTCGAGCCGCGCATGCCGAGCTTGTCGATGTGCTGCGAGGTCGAGAAGCCGGGGCAGTCGCGATCGACGACGAACGCCGTGATGCGGCCGTCCACCTTCGCGTAGACGAGGAAGCAGTGCCCCTCGACGCCGTTCGTGATGAACGTCTTGGTGCCATCGAGGATGAAGTGATCCCCCTCGCGTCGCGCGGTCGTCTGCATCGCGAGGACGTCGGTCCCCGCGCCCGGCTCCGTCATCCCCATCCCGGCGACCCACTCGCCGCTCAGCGTCTTCGGGAGGTAGCGCGCGCGCTGCTCCGCGTTGGCGCAGTGGTAGAAGTTGTTCACGAAGAGCATCGCGTGCGCGAGGTACGCCAGCGTGAAGCCCGGATCGTACTTGGCGAGCTCGTGGTGGACGATCACGGCGGCGACCGTGTCCATGCCCGCGCCGCCCGCCTCGGGCGGAACCGTGATCCCGAGCACGCCGAGGCCCGCGAGCCTCCGAAAGAGCGGGAGATCGAGGGTCGCGTCGCGATCGTGGTCGGCGGCCCTCGGATCGAGCTCGCGGCGCGCGAACTCCGCGATCGTCTGGCGCAGGAGCTGGTGCTCCTCGGTCGGGTCGAAGAGGCTGCGGGAAGACATCATGGCGGCCGACCATCACACTTCGAGCGGGCTCGCGCGCCGTCGTCCGTGATTTTTCTCACGAATTCGAGTGAACCTCGCGTCCCGTCCCGACCGCCTCCCCTGCCTCGATCCCTTTACGATCCCGCCCCTTCGTGCGAAGCCGTCGCCGATGTTCGCGCGACGGCTCCTCGCGGTGTGGCTCGGCGCGTGGCTCTGGACGCTGAGCGCCCACGCCGCGGCTCAGGATCTGCTCGTCGTCGCGGTCGGCGGGGACGCGAGCGAGCCCCTGCGAGAGCCCGTCATCGAGGCCGTCGCCAGACGCTTCGCCGCGGACGGCTTCGACGTCGTCGACCCGGTCGAGCTCGCGCATCGCTTCCCCGCCTCGCGGCTCGCCCCCCCGAGCACGAGCGAGGCCGGGAGGCTCGCCGCCGAGCTCGGGGTGCCGCGCGTCGCGTGCGTGAGCGTGTGGATGGAGGCCGGCGCGGTGCATGAGCTCTCGCTCTCGCTCCACGCCCTCGCGGGGGGCCGCAGCGTGTCCCACGAGCTCGCGAGCGGCGTCGTGACGCCCGAGGCCAGCGTCGAGGGCGTGATCGACGCGATGGTCGTCGAGGTGCTCGAGCGCGCGCGGGCCCGAGCGCTCCTCGATCCCGGCACGGTCACGAGCGCGCCGTCCGCGCCCTCGTCCTCGGTGAGCGCGTCCTCGGGCTCGAGCGACGGGGCGCCCCCGGTGAGCGAGGGCTTGCGGATGCCGATCGTCGACGGATCGTCGTCCGCGTCGACGAGGCGCGCCTCGGGCGAGGCCGAGCCGCTCTTCGGGTTCATCGGGCCCACGCTCCTCGCGGCGCTCGGGGCGGCGGGGATCGGCCTCGGGATCTGGGCGTCGCTCGACTCGACCTGCGATCGGTACAACGCCGATCGCAGCGTGTGCCTGCGCGGCGAGCAGCAGAACCTCGCCGCCGGGATCCCGCTCATGCTCGGAGGCGCGGTCGCCCTGGCGGGGGCGATCGCGTGGTGGGTGATCGGCGCCGACGCGCCGGTCGACGGATCGCGCATCGAGGTCTCGCTCGCGCCGGAGCGGCTGCTCGTTCGGGGGACGTTCTGATGCGCGCGCGCGGGTGGATCCTCGCCGCGCTCTTCGCCTTCGCCGCGCTGACGTCGAGCGGCTGCCTGCGCACCAAGTTCGATCTCTGCGCGCAGGATCCGCCACACCCCGACTGCCCCCGCGACGCGGGGGGCGCGAGCGACGGCGCGATCCTCGACGCGACGCCGAGCGACGCGATGGGCGCGGACGCGAGCACGGGCGCCGACGCGAGCACGGGCGCCGACGCGGGCGAAGCGAGCGACGCCGCCGCGCCCCCGCTCGACGCCTTCCCGCTCGACTGACCGGGCCGAACCGCGCGCGGGTCAGAGCATCGCGCGCGAGCGAAAGAACGCGATCGCGTCGCGGATCGACTCGTCGATCGGTCGAAACGCGACCCCGAGCTCGCGCTCCGCCTTCGCGCTCGAGAAGTACGAGGGGCGCAGCCCGAATTCGAAGAACGCGCGAGAGAGCTCGGGCGGCCTCTTCGTGAGTCGGCTCTTCGCCTCGAAGCCCCGCACGAGCGCGCGCGCGAGCGGCACCGGCAGCACGCGCGCCTTGCGCAGCCGCCCGGTCGCCCGCTCGATCGCCTCGACGAATTCGAGGTTCGAGAGGGGCGCGCCCGCGACGACGTAGCGCTCGCCCGGCTTGCCCGAGAGCGCGGCGAGGACGTGCGCCTCGGCCGCGTCGCGCACGTCGACGTAGCTCGCGCCCCCCGCGAACGCGATCGGCGGGCCGGGCATGCGCTGCGAGGTGAGGATGAGCGCGCCGCTCGGCGTCGGCCGCGTGTCGTTCGGGCCGATCACGATCCCCGGGCACACGATCCGGACGTCGAGCCCCCAGGCCGCGAACGCCTCGGCGAGCTCGCGCCCGAGGTACTTCGAGCGTGCGTAGGGGAAGTCGATGTCCCAGCTCTCGAAGGGGCTCCGCTCGTCCGCGATCGCGCCCTCCGGAGGGCGCCCGAGCGACGCGATGCTCGCGGTGACCACGATCCGCTCCGCGCGCGCTCGGCGCGCGGCCTCGAGGACGTGGAAGGTGCCGCGGACGTTGATCTCGTACATCCGCGTCGGATCGGGCGCCCACGCCTCGTAGAGCGCGGCGGCGTGAAACACCGCGTCGCACCCGTCGACCGCGCGCGCGCACGCCTCGGGATCGCGGATGTCACCGTCGATGCGCTCGACGCGCTCGCCCTCGAGGTTCTCGTCGCGCTCGCCCGGGAGCGCGAGGACGCGCACCTCGATCTCCCGCGCCCGCAAGCGCTTGACGATCCAGCTCCCGAGAAAACCGAGCCCTCCGGTGACGAGCGCCTTCTCCACGAGCCCTCCTCGCCGCCTCGATCGCTCGCGTCACGCGCGCTCGACGACGAGGCCCTTGAGGAGCGGGGTTTGGCCTGGGCCCGCGCGGAAGTCGAGCGGGGGAGCGCGATCGACGAGGCGCGTCAGCGCGACGTGGGCGGCGTCCGCGCCCGCGCGAGCGTAGGCGCGAAAGCTCGCCTGAGACATCCGCCGATCGTTGCTCGTGGCGAGGAGCAGCCCGCCCGGCTCGAGCACGCGGAGCGCCCGCGCGAAGAGATCGATCCACGCGCGCCCGCTCGTCCAGCGCGTCCGCTTCGTCGTCGAGAAGGTCGGCGGATCGAGGCAGACGAGGCCGAAGCGCTCCCCCGCGCGCTCCAAGCGGGCGAGGCGAGCGAAGACGTCGTCGACGACGAAGCGGTGGGCGTCGCCCCCGAAGCCCGCGAAGGCGAGGTTCGCACGCCCTCGCTCGAGCGCGTGGCGTGAGGCGTCGATCGAGAGCGTCGATCGCGCGCCCCCCGCGGCGGCCGCGACGCTGAACCCGCACGTGTATGCGAAGAGGTTGAGGACCGCGCGATCGCGGGCCCACGCCCGCACCCGCAGGCGGTTCTCGCGCTGGTCGAGGAAGAGGCCGCTCGACATCCCGTCGCCGAGCCGCACGAGGAAGGGGACGCCGTGCTCGCGGACGACGACCGGATCGTCCGCCGGCTCGCCGCGCGAGGGCTCGGGCGGCGCGAGCTCGAGGAGGTCGCGCCCGGAGAGATCCTGCGCGCGCTTGGGGCGTCGCTTCACGTAGATCCCGCGCGCCCCGAGCGACGCGAGCGCGTCGAGGAGGTGCTCCTCGGAGAGCGGGCAGTCGTGGAGCTGGACGACGAGGTGGTCCCCGTAGACGTCGATCGCCACGCCGGGGATGCCGTCGCCGGCCTCGGAGAAGAGGCGAAACGCCGTCGTCGCCTCACCGGGCTCGCGCCGTGCATCGGCGAAGAGCTCGGCGCGGCGCGAGCGCGCGACCTCGAGCGCCGTCCGGAAGGCCTCCCCGGCCGAGAGGGCGCCCTCGACCCAGCGGGCGAACACGGCGGGCGGCTCGCGCTCGATGGCGAGCACCCCGCGCGCGGGGTGCGGGACGGAGAGCGCCGTCGCCGCGAGCAGGACGCGCGGCGCGAGCGCGCCTCCGTAGAGGGTGTCGCCCGCGATCGGCGCGCCCCGATGGGCGAGCTGGGCGCGGATCTGGTGCGTGCGGCCCGTCTCGAGGCGGATCTCGATCAGCGCTCGATCGGCGCGCGTGGTGAGGGGGCGCGCGTGCGCGATGGCGAGCTTCCCAGCGCCCGGAGCGACGACGCGGGTGACGCCGCCGTGGCTCGCGAGGTGGTCTTCCATCCGCCCCGAGGGCGCGCGAGCGCGAGCGCCGAGGCTCACGGCCGCGACGTAGCGCTTCGCGATCGCGCCCGCCTCGCTCGCGCGCGCCATCACCTCGAGCGCCGGGCGTGTGAGGGGGAACGCGATGAGCCCCGAGGTCTCCCGATCGAGGCGTGAGAGCACGGGCAGCGGCTCGGCGCGATCGAGGTGCGCCTCGAGGGAGGGGACGAGGGCGATCGCGCCGCCCGCGTCGCGCGCGATGGTCGCGAGCCCCGCGGGCTTGTCGACGACGACGACGTGCTCGTCTCGATGGACGATCCAGCTCGGGTCGAAGGCGAGCGGCGCGCGCACGAGGGCGTCGGGGGCCGAGCGGGCGCTCAATACGCCCGATTGCGGAGCGACTCGGGGAGGATGAGCGACGGCTCCCCCGAGGTCGTCACCCAGAGCTGGTGCGCCGCCCGCGTGACCGCGATGTGCAGGAGGTGGCGGCACTCGTCCGTGACGGGATACACCGCGCTCGAGCACTCGAGCAGGACGACGTAGTCGAATTCGAGGCCCTTCACCTGGCGAACGTCGGTCACGTCGATGCCGGCGCGGAAGGGGAAGTCCTGATCCGCGATGCGACGCAGGTACGGCACCTCCGCCGTCTGGAGCCCCTTGTAGTAGAGGTCCGCCTGCTCCGGGTAGCGGGCGATGAGGCAGACGGAGGCGCGGGGCTCGGCCTGCATCAGCTCGCGCAGCGCCTCGCCGAGGGAGGCGACGGCCTCGCCCGAGTGCGCGAACTGGAAGAGCTCGACGGGCGCGCCGTCGCGGATCGCGTGGCCGGACCGTGGATCGGCCAAGGGGCCGAGCACCTCCTGCGCGAGCTCGATGATGGGGTGCGTGGAGCGATACTGCACCGTGAGCGGCGAGACCTCGATCGGCGCGCCCTCGCCCTCCGCCTTGCTCGGATCGACCGCGCGCAGGAGCTCTGCCCAGCTCTTGAAGCCGTTGTCCATGTGGAGACGCTGCGCGACGTCGCCGGCCATCGTGACCGAGCGCTCCTTCGTCGTCGTCCCCATCACGACCGCGAGCTCGACCGGCGAGAGATCCTGCGCCTCGTCGACGAGGACGTGCGCGTAGCGGAGCGTCTCGACCTGCTTGCCCGCGCCTCGGAGCAGCGGCCCCCGGAGGCGCTGGGTGATCCGGAGCAGGAGGGCGTCGTCCTCGCGGTCGAGCTTGGCGCTCTCGTGCTCCTCGAGGCCGTCGACGCCGACCGAGCGATCGTCCTCGTCCTCTTGGTCGTCGTCGTCCGAGGCCTTGCGGCGCGCGACGAGCCTCTTCGCGGGGGCCGGCTCCTCGTCGAGGACGCGGAGCGAGGGCTCGTCCTCGATCGCGCTCGTCCGCTTCGCGTCGTGGTCCTCCGGCTTCGCGCCCTCGTCCCGACGCCGCTCGAGCTCCGCGATGACGAGCGCGCAGCGCTCCCCGCACCAGCGGAGCGCCGTCGCGAGATCCTCGCGATCGAGATCGCCCGCGTCCGCCGCGAACGCGCGGGTGAGGCGCGGCTCGTCCGTCAGGATGTCGGCCCACGCGGCCGGCACGTCGAGGAGCTCCCGCCGCGTGGTCACGAGCGTCCGACCGATCGCATGACGGAGCGCGAGCGGCGCCTTCGGCTTCGCGCCCTCCGGGCTCGGGCCTCCATCCTGCGCTGGATCCTCCGGGCTCGCCCAGCGGTCGAGGCGATGGAGCCGGAGCGCGATCGGGGCCGGCGCCTGCGCGCGATAGAAGGCGAGCGCCTCGTCCGCGCCCGCGACCCCGGCGAGCGCCTCGACGAGCCGCGCGTCGACGCGCTCCGCGATCTCGCGGCAGTAGTCCTCGATCACCTCGAGCATCCGCGGGTGCTTCTTCAGGCGGGTCACGGCGCTCGGGGTCCCGTCCTCGTACTCGGTCGGCAGCCCGCGGACGTGGGCCGCGCGGAGCCTCGAGGCCCAGCGCTCGAACGTCGTGACGGGGACGCCGCTCGCGCCGAGCGAGGGCAGGACGCGCGAGATGTAGCGGACGAGCGCGTCGTTGTAGACGAGGACGAGCATCCGATCCGCTCGGAAGCGCTTGGGATCCTGGTAGGCGAGGTAGGCGAGCCGGTGAAGCCCGATCGTGGTCTTGCCCGATCCCGCGCCGCCCTGGATGACGACCATCCCGACGTCGGGCTTCGTGATCAGCTCGAATTGTCGGGCGTCGATCAGCGCGGTGATCTCCGGGAGGAACTTCTCGTCGCGGCCATCGTCGGCGCCGACGCCGAGCTTGCCAGGCCGGTGATGATCCTCGGCGCGCATCGCGCTGCCCTGGCCACCCTTGAGCCGCGCCGAGTCGCCCGCGCGCCGCCACGCGCCGTCCGCGCTCCGGACGAAGATCCCCTGGGGACACCCGACCCGCCGCAGCTGTCCCTTGGCGATCGCGAGCGCGCGGCGCGTCGCGACCTCGCCCTGCACTTCGCGCCCGCCGAAGCGCTCCTCGTACTCGTCCCCCTCCTCGTAGCGGTAGTAGATCCGCGAGACGGGCGCGTCGCGCCAGTCGACGATCCGGACGTTCGTTCGGCTGTCGAGGTAGGTCGCCTTGCCGATCAGCACCTCGCGCTTCTTGCCGTCCTCCTCGAGCACGAGGCGCCCGAAGTAGGGAGACTCCGAGTCGATCGCGCCTTCGGCGACCTTACCCCTGCGCGCGGCGACCTCCGTGAGCCGCTCCATCTCCTCGATGAGCGGCGGCACGTCCTCGAGCCGCGCCTCCTGGATCTGGTTGCGGAGCGAGAGCAGCTCGAGGTCGTAGTCGATGCTCGCCGAGCTCCCGGCCGACGCGCGCAATTCCTCGGCTCGCGCGACGAGGTGCTTCTGGATGCGAGCGAGCGTGCGTTCCTCCTCGGCGACGACGCGCGAGAGCTCCGGATCGGGCTTCGGATCGGTCGAACGCTCGGGGATCGAGGTGGGCTGGGTCATGCGCGGAGGGGGGTGGGCGACAAACGAAAAAGCCTCCGTCTCGCGGACGGAAGCGGTAGGGGGTAGCAGAGCGGAGGGCCCTTTCAAGCCCCGCCCGCCCCGTACCGGGGCCCAGGACGCGCGGGAGTTGAACCGCGGCGAGCGTTCGCTCTACGGTGCGCGCCATGTCGTTCTCGCGCGCGTCGCTCTTGGACATCGAGAAGGTCGCTCCGCCCGTCGTTCGGGGGTTTCGCTTCGCGGGGGTCGCGGCCGGCATCAAGGCCTCCGGCAAGCCCGATCTCGGCCTGATCCTCGCGGACGAGCGCGTCGCGGCCGCGGGGGTCTATACGCAGAACCGGGTGCGCGCCGCCCCCGTCCTCCTCGCCGAGGCCGCGACGAAGAGGGGGCGCCTGCGCGCCGTGCTCGTGAACAGCGGCAACGCGAACGCGTGCACCGGACGCGCCGGGATGGCGGCCGCGCGCAAGACGACGAGCGCGCTCGCCGCGTCCATCGGCGCCTCGGCGGACGACGTCGCGCCCGCGTCGACCGGCGTGATCGGGGCGCTCTTGCCCGCGGACAAGATCACGAGCGCGATCCCGCGCCTGCTCGACGCCGCCGATCCGCGGAGCGCGAGCGACTTCGCGCGCGCGATCCTGACGACCGATCGCTGGCCGAAGGTGGCGTCGCGGACGTTTCGGCTCGGGCGCGAGACGGCCACCGTGCTCGGGATGGCGAAGGGGGCGGGGATGATCCACCCGAACATGGCGACGACGCTCGCCTTCGTCGTCACCGACGCGGGCGCCTCGCCCTCCTTGCTCGCGCGGCTCCTTCGGGAAGCGGCGGATCGGACCTTCAACGCCATCAGCGTCGATGGCGACACCAGCACCAACGACTCGATCGTGCTCCTCGCCTCCGCGCGGGCGGGGCGGGTCGAGGCGAAGACGCCGAAGGCGCGCGCGCTCCTACAGGCGATCGAGGAGGTGCTCGGCGCGCTCGCGGCGAGCATCGTCGCGGACGGCGAGGGTGCGGAGCACGTCGTCACGTTCGCCGTCTCGGGGGCGCGAACCGACGCCGAGGCGCGCCTCGCCGCGAGGACGATCGCGACCTCTCCCCTCGTGAAGACCGCGCTCCACGGCGTCGACGCGAATTGGGGCCGCATCCTCGCGGCCGCCGGTCGCTCGGGCGCCGTCTTCGACCCGGAGCGCGCGGCGATCCGCGTGGGGGACGTGCCGATCGTGAGGCGGGGCATGCCGATTGGGAAGGCCGCCGAAGAGGCCGCGCAGGCGATCATGGCGACGCCGGAGTACACCGTGAGCGTCTCGCTCGGTCGAGGGCCGGGGAAGGCGAGCTACCTGACCTGCGACCTCGGGCGCTCGTACATCGCGATCAACGCCAACTATCGGACCTGAGCGCGCGTCGCGCACCGCGCGACGCGAGCGTGCGCGCATTGTGCCGACGCGCGCGCGACGATACGCTCGTCGTGGCTCGAAGAATGGCCGAACCTGCGAACCTGGATGCCAGCGAGGAGCGCACCTCCTCCGCCGACGACGCGCGCGCGCCCGCTGTCGCCGTGGCGCCGTCGCAGCGGCGGCTCGCCTTCGCGCGCACGCTCGCGCCCCGAGCCGCGCCCGGAGCCGCGCCCGCGCCGACGTCGATGCCCTCGACGCCGACGATCACCGACGCTGCCGCGATCGGAGACGCGTCGCTCGAGAGCGCGCTCGCCTCGCCCGAGCCGCCGAGCGATCCCTCGCTCGACCCGCGGGAGGACCTGCCCGCCTTCACCGACGAGGCGTCGGGCGTCGCCCCCGATCCGAGCGAGGAGTCGGGGATGCTCGAGCCCTCGCTCTCGAGGATCGAGGGGACGAGCGCGGAGGCGTTCGACGAATTCGAGGGCGGCGCGCTCCCGAGCGAGTCGACGCGCATCGACGCGGATCAGGTGCTCGCCGAGGAGAGCACCCGGGTCCTCGCGGACGCGCGAGGGGGCCCGACGCTCGTCGTCGAGGCGGGCAAGGACGTCGGGCGAGACTTCGTGCTCCACGAAGGCAGCAACGCCGTCGGGCGCGGCATCGACAACGACGTGATCCTCACCGACATCTCCGTCTCTCGGAGGCACCTGCGGCTCGAGCTCGATCCGAGCGGGATCACGCTGGTCGATCTCGGGAGCGGCAACGGGACGCTCTTGAACGGCGAGCGCGTCCATCAGGCGCGGATCGCGAGCGGCGATCGGATCGAGATCGGCGAGACGGTCCTCGTCGTCGATCTGCCTGGGCTCGAGCGCCCGGCGCCGCTCGGGCCAGCCTCCTTCGAGACGACCAACGACGAGTCGCTCCCGGCGACGCCGCACGCGCCCGGGATGCCCTCGTGGACGCCCTCTCCCTCCGAATTCCCCGACCCCTCCCAGTCCAACCGATCGATCTTCGTCCCGGGGAACCAGGTCGCCGTGACGCGCGGCGCGTTGGCGGTCGCCGCGGCGGCCCTGGTCGTGATCGCGTCGATGATCGGCGCGGTCGCGATGGCGCTTCTCCTCTATCGGGCACCGACGAGCGCTCCCATCGCGCTCCCGATCGCCCCGCCCGCGCCGAGCGTGGGCGTCCCGCCGCTCGCGACGCCGGCGCCTGCGACACCGACGAGCCCAACGGTGAGCCCAGCGGCGAGCCCAGCGGCTGGCCCAGCCACGGCGCCGATCGTGGCGCCGGCGCGAGCGAGCGATCCGACCTCACCCGCCTCCAACCTCCCGGTGGGGTCTCCCCCCGCCGCGACCGCCCCCGCGCCGAGCCCCACGACCGCGCCCACGAGCGAGCGCGCGGGCGCGACGCCACCCGCCGCCGCCCCCGCGCCGAGCCCCACGCCGTCGCGACGTGTAGCCGACGCGAGAGCCGACGATCCACGCGCGGCGCGGCGTGGCGCCGCGGCGCCTGGGGGGCGCACGAGGGAGAGCGCGGCGAGCGGCGGAGGTCAGCCGGATCCTCGGATCCTCGCGGCGTATCGCCGGCAGGCCTTCGCGGAGGCGAGCCAATTCGCGCGCGCTCAAGCGGACGCGGCCCAGAGCCAGCTGCGGACCACGCTCACGCAGATGGCCCAGAACATCGACACCTTCGCGCGGCGCTTGCCCGAAGCGCGGCGCGGCAACTTGAGCGCGCTCGAGGAGGCGCATCGCCTCGATCAGCGGATCTCCGGCGGCCAGGGCGCCTTCGCCGCCGAGCTGCTCCCGGGCCTCGCCTCGGGCTACGTGGCGCGCGCGCGCGGCAACATCGCCACCCGGCCCGCGGAGGCCTGCCGTGACGTCCGCGCGGCGCTCGGCGTCGCGCCGCAGCACGCGCAAGCGCGCGCGCTCTTTCACGACTGCGAGGCGCGCGCGCGACAGACGCTCGGAGAGGCGCAGCGGCTCGAGGCGAGCGACCCAGCGCGTGCGCGCACGCTCTACGGGCAGGTGACGTCGATGGTCGGGATGGACCACGCGCTCGCCCATGACGCGACCGCGCGGCTCGTCGCGATGAACCGCACCTCGCCCCCCCGAAGGCGCCCCGTCGACGAAGACGAATAGCGCCCTCCCCCGCGGGATCCGACGCGGGGGATCACGGCGCGGCGCGGCGCGCCCCGCTTCAGCGAGCGCCCTTCTTCGCGAGCAGCGCCTCGACCCGCTCCTCGAGCTCGTCGAAGTCGAAGGGCTTGTCCAGGCTGTCATCCGCCCCGTAGAGCGGAGAGGTCATCTCGTTCAGGCGTTCGCCGATCCCGGTCAGCATCAGGACGCCGATCGAGGTGAGATCTTGGTCGTCGCGGATGGCTCGACAGACCTCCCACCCGCTCATGCCGGGCATCATCACGTCCAGCACGACGGCGACGGGGTGCACCCGACGAATCAGCGCGAGCGCCTCCTCGCCATCGTTCGCCTCGTGGACCTCGAGCCCCATGCGGCGCAGCGCTCGCGTGACGAGCGTGAGGATCTCGACGTCGTCATCCGCCACCACCACGACCGGCTTCGCCGCACCATTCTCGCTCATCTTCGGCTCCTTCGCCGCCTCGCGCTCGCCCGCGCGAGCGCTCGCCTCACGCTCGTGAAGCGAGCGAATGGTCGGCAATCGCGACGCACCGTGTCAACAGCTTCCGACACTCTCCCCGCGAGCGCGCGAGCCCGTGGACGCGTGCGCGCCGCGCGATCCCGAGCGTGGCGCCGCCCCCCCCCGCGCGCGACCGCACGCGTCACGCGTCGTCTTCGCCCTCGTCATCGGCGTCATCGTCGAACGCCTCCGCGTCCGGCTCGATCTTCGAATCCGTCGGACGGGCCTTGTCCTGCTCCGCGCGCTTCGCCGCCTGCTGTGCCACGCGAGCGCGAACCTCGGCTCGCGGGGAGAGCAGGATCGTCATCGTGCGCGCCTCGAGGCGCGGCGTCTGCTCGACCATCGCGATGTCCCGCGTCTCCTCGATGAAGTGGACGAGCTGCACCTCGGCCGTCTCGGGGTGCGTGATCTCGCGCCCCCGGAACCGACAGGTGACCTTGACCTTGTTGCCCTCCTCGAGGAAGCGGCGGATGTGCTTCACCTTCACCGCGAGATCGTGGTCGTCGGTCTTGGGCCGGAGCTTGACCTCCTTGAGCTCGACCTGGACCTGACGCTTGCGCGCCTCGCTCTCCCGCTTCTTCTCTTCGTACTTGAACTTGCCGAAGTCCATGATCTTGCAGACCGGCGGCACCCCCTTCGGGTTCACCTCCACGAGATCGAGGTCGGCTTCGCGAGCGAGGCGCAGCGCCTCGTGCGTCGGCAAGACGCCGAGCATCTCCCCTTCGGCGCCGATGACGCGGACCTCCGGGATGCGGATGCGATGGTTGGTACGAGGGCCGCTGAACGTGCGAGGGCCGCGTGGGTCGAATCGGGGGCGATTGATAGAACGTTCCTCCTGCTGGAAGGGTCGACGCCCTTCGTCGTGGGGCGCGAGTGTGCTCAATACGGGGCCTCGCTACAAGGGGGCGCGCTCCTGGATCGCGCGTCGAACGGGCGAGCCGCGCGCGACGCGATCTTCGTCCTTGCACGCGCTCGCGAACCAAGTACCATCCGCGCCTCTTTCCGGGGCGTAGCGCAGCCTGGTTAGCGCACCAGACTGGGGGTCTGGGGGTCGTGGGTTCGAATCCCGCCGCCCCGATCGCGAGATCGGTCGAAGGAGCCTGGGGCCAACCACCCCAGGCTATTCGCGTTCGAGGTCTGGTCGGCCTCGAACGCCTCTTCCCGCGCGACGCCTCGCGGGGGCGGCGGCGTGTCCGCGCGAGCCGACCGGCAGGCGGCTCTGCCGAGCGGAGCGAGCGCACGGCGCCGCTGTGATCACCTCCGCGACGTGTCAGAGTCCGCCCGTGCCCGAACGCCCGCTCATCCTGCTCTCGAACGACGATGGCGTCGCGGCGCGAGGCGTCCGTGTCCTCCACGAAGCGCTCGCCCGGATCGCCGAGGTCGTCGTCGTCGCGCCGCTCACGGAGCAGAGCGCGAACAGCCACGCGCTCACGCTCGCGCGCCCCCTGCGCCACCACCTCGTCGACGGCTTCCACGCGATCGATGGCACGCCCGCGGACTGCATCTACGTCGGCCTCTACTGGAAGGAGCTGACGCGGCGAACGCCGGACCTCGTCGTCTCGGGGATCAACCACGGCTACAACCTCGGCTCCGACACCTTCTACTCCGGCACCGTCGCCGCGGCGCGCGAGGGGGCGCTCCGCGGGATCCCCGCCGTCGCCTTCTCGCTCGGCATGGGCAGCGGCTCGACGTTCGAGCCGATCGCCCCGCTCGCGAGCCGGATCGTCCTTCGGCTGCTCGAGGTCGCGCCCTCGCCACGGGGCCCGCGCGCGCCGCTCTTCAACGTGAATTTTCCCGCCGGGGATCGCCCGCTCCGTGGCATCCGCGGGACCCGCCTCGGCCACCGCCGCTACTCGGAGGAGGTCGACGTTCGTCGCGATCCGCGCGGACATCAGTACTTCTGGATCGGCGGCCCCAACGCCTTCCACGATCCGAGCGAGGGCTCGGACACCGAGGCGGTCGATCAGGGGTACGTGTCGATCACGCCGCTCGGGCTCGACGCGACCGACACCAACCAGTTCTCCCTCGTGGCACACGCCATCGAGGGCCTCGAGACCCATCCGGAGAGACGATGACCGAAAAGCTCGACCTCGTTCGCTCGCACATCCGCGCCATCCCGGACTTCCCGAAGAAGGGGATCCTCTTCCGTGACATCACGCCGCTGCTCGGCGATCCGTCCGCGTTCTCGGTCGCGATCGACCTCCTCGCGGACGCCGTCGCCGATCTGCGGCCCGACACGATCGTCGCGATCGAGTCGCGCGGCTTCCTGTTCGGCGCGCCGCTCGCCTTGCGCCTCGGCGCCTCGCTCGTGCCCGTCCGCAAGCCCGGCAAGCTTCCGTGGAAGACGCGCCGCGCGGAGTACGCGCTCGAGTACGGGACCGACGCGCTCGAGATGCACGAGGACGCCGTCCGCCCGAACGCGCGCGCGCTCGTCGTCGACGACCTCATCGCGACCGGCGGGACCGCCAAGGCGACCGCCTCGCTCCTTGAGGGCGCGGGCGCCGAGGTCGTGGGCTTCGGCTTCTTCGTCGAGCTCGAGGCGCTCGCGGGCCCACGCGCCCTCGAGCCGCTCCCGGTCCGGAGCGTCATTCGCTATTGAGCCCCGCCATGGGCCGAGCTATAGGCCGGGCGTTCGTCCCCGTAGCTCAGCTGGATAGAGCAGTCGCTTCCTAAGCGAAAGGTCGCAGGTTCGAATCCCGCCGGGGACGCTCTCCCATCGCCGCCGATCGCGGCGTCGCGCTCCACGCCGCGATCCGAGCCAGGGGCCCGCGAGCCTCCCCGCGGCGCGACCGAGCGCTTCGCCCCTGCGGCCGTGCGTGGTGTCCGAGACCGCGATCGAAAACGTGCGAGACTCGACGCGCGGATGTCGTTCTGGAAGAGCACCCCGGAGCTTCGCCTCTTCGTGCCGCCCCAGATCCACGTCGGGGAGTCGATCACCGTCACCCTCGAGATCGAGGCGAAGGAGCCGACCGACGTCGAGTGGGTCGATCTCGAGCTTCGAGCGACGGAGGGGTGGGCGGTCGGGAGCGGATCGCATCGAAGCGCGACCTCCCTCGAGCACCCGACCCAGCGCGCGCGCGTCGTCGACGCCTCGATCCTCTCGGGGATCACGCGGAGGAGGGTCACGTTCGAAATCCCACCCGGGCAGCCGCCCTCGTTCAGCGGAGGCGGCGGCTGGGTGCGCTACGAGGTGAGCGCGCGCGCCTCGATCCCCTTCTGGCCCGACGCGAAGGCGAGCTGGCTGCTCGAGGTCCGCGGGGCAAGGCGCGCAGCTCGGGCGATCCCCGCGGTCCTCGCCACGCGACCCGAGGATCCCCTCGAATTCTCCCTCGAGTCCCAGCGCGTCGCCTCCGGCGGCGTCGTCGGTGGCCTCGTCGCGCCGCGCGTGATGAGCGACACCGCTCGCGAGCTCCGCCTCCGCGTCTCGGAGGTGCTCACGCACCTGCCGAGCCCCGCGGCGTCGAAGACGGGCCTCTGCTTCGAGACCACGGTCGTCATCCCCCCGCTCTCGGACGCGGCCGTCCCCTTTCGCTTCCGGCTGCCCAACGTCGTCGCGAGCTTCACCTCGGCGAAGCTCGATCACGGCTGGGTCCTCTCCGCGTCGACGCCCAGCCGAGGGCTCTCGCTCTTCGAGCCGCCGAGCCTCTTCGAGATCCCCCTCGAGCTCGTCGAGTCCGACGAGCTCGCGGAGGAGTCGCCCGCGCTGCTCGCACCGCTCGTCGGCCCGAGCCGCCGGAGGGAGATCCTCGACGCCACGGCGACGCGAAGCGCGGGATGGGCTCGAGCCGACGACGAGCTCGTGCGAGCCTTCGAGGCCGCCTCCGGCGCATACCTCGCGCGGATCGGCTGGACGATCGAGGCGGGGCGCCCTCGCGTCGCGGCCCGGCTCGAGACGCCGTGCTGGGGCCTCGAGCTCGCCGTCCGAAGGCGCACGGGCGTCTTCGACGGCGCCCTCACCGACACCATCCGCGTCCCGATCGAGGCGTGGGCGAGCCGCCACATCGCGACGGCTCGCGATCGAGCGCAAGCCACGGGGCTCGTCGCGAGCCTCGCGGCCGTCGCGCCTTCGTTCGACTGGCACGCCTCCGACACCGAGATCGCCATCTCGAGCGAGGAGTCGGGCGACGGAGAGGCGAACCTCCGCACCCTCGTCGAGCGCGTCGAGGCGCTCTTCGACGCGTGCGAGGCCGCGCGATCGAGCGTCCCTTCGCCTCGCGACGTGAGCCTCGACCGCGAGCGCGCGCTCGCGATCGCTCGGCGCCTCCGTGGACGCTTTCAGCCAGGAGACTGCGCGCTCCGAGCCAACCTCGACGAGCGCGCGTTCTCGGCCCGCGTGCGCTTCTCCAGAGCGAGGCCGGCCGGGATCGAGATCGCCGTCGAGCCCGTCGAGTCGGCGGCGCTGGATCTCACGCTCCCGCGCGACCCGAGCACGCTCGCGAGCCTCCCGGGCGAAGCGCGCGCGCTCGTCGACGCTCGGCTCGGCGGTCTCGAGGTGATGCTGCGCGAGGGCCGCGCCTCCGCGTTCCTGCCCGCGCCCGACACCGCCCCGCTCCTCGTCGACCACGAGCGCTCGCTCGCCATCGCCGAGGCCCTGATCGCCCTGGGTCGCGTCCTCTCGGGTGCGCAGGTGCCCTTTCGCTGAGCGAACCCGCCGCGGGAGGCGTCAGCGCCTCCTCAGCGCCTCCTCAGCGCGACGAGCCGCCCGACGACGCGAAGCGCGCCGCGATCGCCTCCTCGGTCACCTCGGACGGTGGGCCCGCGAGCAGGAGCCGGCCGCGATCGAGGACGGCGACGAGGTCCGCGTGCCGGCTCGCGCGCAGGCGGTGGGTCACCTCGAGGATCGTCATGTCGGCGTCCCACCGCGAGAGCGCCTCGCGGATCTCGTCCTCGAGCGCCTCGTCGAGGTGGGCGGCGAACTCGTCGAGGACGAGCACCTTGGGATGCACGAGGAGCGCGCGCGCGAGGCAGAGGCGCTGCGCCTGTCCCCCCGAGAGGGCGGCGCCGTTCGGGCCGACGAAGGTCCCGAGGCCCTCCGGCATCGCGTCGATCTCGCGCGCGAGCCCGACGACCTCGATCGCGCGCCGCAGCTCCTCGTCGCTGGCCCGCGGCGCGCCGAGCCGCAGGTTCTCCGCGATCGACGCCGCGAGGAGCTGGTTGCGCTGGGAGACGGCGACGACGTTGCGTCGCAGCGAGTCGAGCGAGAACCGCGTGATCGGCGCGCCATCGAGCGCGACGCGGCCACGCCGCGGATCGTCGTAGCGCAAGAGGAGCTGGACGAGCGTGGACTTGCCCGAGCCCGATCGGCCGACGAGGATCGCGTGCCCACCCGCAGGGATCTCGAGCGAGACGTCCGAGAGCGCGTCATCGAGCGCGCGCCCATCGGGGCTCGGGTACGCGTAGGAGACGCCCTCGAAGCGGACGCTCGGAGGCCGCGAGAGCGCGAGCGTGTCGGGCCCGTCCGAGACGCGATCGGGCGCGTGGCTGATCGCGTAGAGCCGCCGCGCGGCCGAGAGCGAGTGATCGAGGTAGCCCGTCGAGTCCTCGACCCCGCGGGGCGCCTCGAACACGCGGAGCGTGCCCGCCGCGAGCGCCGCGAGGACGTAGAGCGGCTGCTCGCCCAGCCCGAGCCAGACGACGGACGCGACGGCGACGAGCGCGAGCAGCACGTTCGCGCCGCGCCGGAGCGCCGCGATGCGGCGAGGCGCGCTGGCGCTCGCCTGGATCGCCTGGCCGAGCGCGTCCATCGCCTCGAGGCGCTCGGCCTCGCGCCCGTAGCCCAGCACCTCGTCGAGCCCGAAGACGGAGTCGGTGACGTGCTGCGCGAGCGCTCGTCGACGCGCGAGCGTCTCCGCCGTGTCGGCGAACGCGCGGCGCACGCCGATGTAGGGCACGACGAAGAGCGAGAGCCCGAGCGCGGCGCCCGCGATCCACACGTGCGAGAGCCCGAAGAGGGCGGCGGCGAGCGCGAACGCGAGGGGCGCGACGATGTGAGCGGAGACGACCGGCGCGAACGTGTGCGCGTAGACGACCTCGATGCGATCGACGTCGCGCGTGAGGCTCGCGAGCAGATCGCCCGAGCGCGAGAAGGCGACGATCGCTGGCGCCTTCGGCCAGAGCTTCGCGAAGACGAAGGTGCGGAGCAGCTCGAGCGCCTTGAACGCGACGTAGTGCCCCGTGAACTGCTCGAGGTACGCGGCGAGGGCCTTACCGAGCGAGAGGGCGACGAGCGCCGCGAAGAAGCGCGCCGTCTCGGTGCCGCCCGTCGCGAGCTGGACGGCGCCGCCCGCGGCCGTCGCGAAGAGCGCGACGTCGAGCGAGAGGTTCACGACGCGAAAGAAGAGCGAGACGAGGAGCGGCGGATGGACGGGCCTCGTGATCCCGAGGAGCCAGCGCAAGAGCTCGCGGAGGCTCGGCTCGCTCGAGGGCCCTCTCCGCTCGTCGTCGCGCGGAGGCGCGTGCGCGAGCGCCTCGAGGCGCGAGGGAGAGAGGGAGCGCTCAGCCATGATCGATCTCCCCGTCCTCGACGCGCGCCGGCACGAGAAGGCCGCCCTCGAGCCCATAGGCCCTGTCCACGATGCGCAGGAGCGAGGGACGGTGCGTCACCACGACGACGGTCCAGCTCCGCGGGAGCGCGGCGAGCGCGTCGACGATCCGCGCCTCCGACTCGATGTCGACTTGGCTCGTCGGCTCGTCGAGCAGGAGCAGCGGGCGCCTCGAGAGGAGCGCGCGAGCGAGCGAGACCCGCTGGGCCTGCCCGCCCGAGACGAGGGCCGCCCCCTCGCCGAGGTGCGTGTCGAGCCCGCGCGGCATGCGGCGCACCTCGTCCGCGACCTCCGCGCGCTCGAGCGCCTCCCACATCTCGGCCTCGCTCGCGTCCTCGCGCGCGAGCCGGAGGTTCTCGGCGATCGTCCCCGTGAACATCCACGTCGTCTGCGAGACCGTCGCGCTCAGGCCTCGCAGCGCGCTCGGGCGCGCCGGATCCGCGGGGACGCCTCCGACGAAGAGCGCGCCCCCCTGGAGCGCGAGCGTGCCCCGCAAGAGGCCGAGGAGCGTGGACTTGCCCGCCCCGCTCCGGCCGACGATCGCCACGCGAGCGCCGCGCTCGACCTCGAGGTCGACGCCCGAGAGCACCTCGCCTCGCCCGTGGTCGAAGCGGACGCCGCGGAGCTCGAGCGCGAGGTCGGGCTTGGGCTCGAGCCCGCTCGGCGACGGCGACGCGGCCCGCGCACCCTCGGCGCCCGGGGCGCTCGCGAGGTAGGCGCGGATCGCCTTCTCCGAGGCGATGCCGCCCATGCCGATGTAGAAGAAGCCCGCGACCTGCTGGAGCGGCTCGAGCAGGAGGACCGTGAGCAGCGAGATGGCGACCATCTCGCCGATCGACAGCGACGCGGAGCGCACCACGACGAGCGCGGCGGTCGCGCTCACGAGCAAGAGCCCGAAGAGGCCGTCCATCACGATGATCACGAGCTGGTTGCCGGCGAGCAGCCGCATGATCGTCCCGCGGTTGGCCTCACCCTCCTGGCGGAGCTCCCCCTCGATGCGCTCGCCCGCTCCGAGCAGGCGGATCGTCGTCAGGTTGCGGATCGCGTCGAGGTAGCGGTTCGCGAGGACGCCGCGCTGCTTCCGGGAGTTCGCGGACGTCTTACGAAAGAGCCGCATGAAGCCGTAGAGGAAGACGGGGATGAGCGGGCACGAGAGCAGGACGAGGCCGCCGACCACGGGATCGATCGCGAGGGCGACGTAGCCGAGCGTGACGAAGGGGACGAGCATCGCCGCGATCGTCGCGCCCAGGTACGCCTCGCGGAATTCGGTGACGCGCTCCGCGTTGTCCGTCATGAGCTGGATGAGCCGCGCGGGCGCTCCGTCGGCGAAGCGATGACCCGTCGTCGTCGCGAGCTCGAGCTGGCGGCGAAGGAGCTTCGCTCGCAGGCGCCGCTCCTCGGCGCGCGCCGCGTGCCCTCCATACGCGAGCTCGAGGAAGGCCATGAGCGCGGCGACGAGCGCCCACGCGAGCGCCCACGCGACGCTCGCCTCGCTCGGCTCGTCGAAGAGGCGCGCGATCGAGACGAGCGCGAGCGCGATGGCCATCGCCGACGCGAGGCGAGAGAGGCCGACGAGCCAGGTGTCGCGGCGCGCCTCGCGCGAGAGCGCCCCTCGAGCCGCGGCGCTCATCGGGCCCCTCCGCGCCGTCGCCGAAGGACCCCGAAATTCACCCAAAACCCACGCGTGACAGGGGACACTGAGAATCGTTAGCAGACGAGCGTCGATGCTGTCCAAGAGAATCGCCGTCGCCTCGGGCGGGCTGGTAGGGTCGCCGCATGTGGGCCCTCTCCCCCGCCGCGTCGCCCCGCGCGAGGCTCGGCGTCCTCGCCTCGCGGGCTTTCACCCTCGCCCTGCTCGCCGCGCTCGGCGGGTGCGAGCCTCCGACCCCCGAGCCCGACGCGGGCGCCCCCTGCGCGATGCTCTTCGGGCGGCCGAACGAGCGCACGGGGCTCGACGACACGGCGTGTCGGCCGCGCTGCGAGGGGTGCGGTGAGCGCCCCTTCGAGCCGCGCGCGTGGGATGCGTCGAGCCTCGACGTCCTGCGCGCGTACACGCTCGCGGCGCCGCTCTCGGAGCTCGGCTCGAGCCCCTACGACGAAGGCACGCCGAGCCCCGCTCCGCTCGGGACCGTTTGCGCCGTGATGATCGACGACCCCGTCGCTCATACCTACCACCTCGAGACGTTCCCGTCGGCCGACGAGGCAGAGGCGCGAGGCGGGATCGTCACGCACACCGACGCGTGCGGCATCTGCTCGACGCTCACCGATCTGGCCGTCTACGCGAGCCAGCCCGATCTCACCGATCCCGTGCGCCAGTGCGGGCTCATGCACGTCACGGACTTCGATGGGCTCGTCGGCTGCCTCGAGGCGCTCGGCTTCACGCGCCCCTGCGCGCAGATCTGGGCGTACAACACCGAGCACACGCGCGCCGCCTGCGGCTCCGTCTGTCTTCGGCTGCTGCGCGCGCCCTACCACGCGCCCGACGGAACGCTGAACGAGTGCCTCGCGTGCGACGAGCGGGAGAGCGGCCCCGTCTTCAAGGCCGTCGCGGGGCGAACGCGCCGCAACTCCGGCCTCGCCAACGCGATGTGCCGCCCGTGTAGCGAGGTCTTCCCGATCGACCACGACTATCCCGGGCTCTAGCGGGCGCTCGCGCGCTCACGCCGACGCTCGCGGCGAGCCGCGCTCCTCCTCGCCCAGGGGCAGCCCCGAGAGGCGCGAGACCTCGGCGCGAACCCGCGCAATCAACGGATCGAGCGGGATCGCCTGCACCTCGTCCGCGGGGATCCGCGGACCGAACGCGACGTGAACGGGCCCGCCGCGGGGGACGGCGGATCCGCGCGGCCACGCCTCGAGCGAGCCTCGGATCCCGACCGGCTGAAGCGACGCGTGCGCCAGCTGGGCGAGGTGGAACGCGCCCTTCTTGAAGCGGCCGATCCGCGGCGCGTCGGCACGAGTCCCCTCTGGGAAGACGAGGAGCGGCGCGCCAGGGCGGATCGATCGCGCGGCGCGCTCGATCGTGCTCGTCGCCGCGTCGTGACGCGCGCGATCGATGAAGACGTCACCACGGCTCTTCATCGCGCGCCCGAAGAACGGGACCCGCTCGAGCTCGCGCTTCGCGAGGAAGACCGGCATCTCTGGCGTCACGAGCAAGAGCGCCACGACGTCGACGTAGCTCTGGTGGTTCGCCACGAGCACCGTCGAGGCCCCTCGCTCGTAGTGCTCGAGCCCCTCGACCGAGAGCTCGAGCGACCAGATGCGCTCGAGCCCGCGCGCCCAGCGCCTCGTCTCGCGCGCGAGGTCGACCGCGTCGCCGGCGACGGCGTGGAGCCCGACGGCGGCGAACGAGGCGGCCCCCGTCCACGCGTACGTCGCCACGGTTCGACCGACCTCGCGTACGAGCACGGCGCGAGCCTAGCAGCCCATCGCGCGGCGCTCACGCCTCGCGGCGCGGCGCCGAGGCCCACCCGGCCGCGCAGGCGCTCCGCCGCGTCTCGGTGCTAGAACGAGGCGATGCGCGCGAGAACAGGGCACGTTCGGAGCCTCGAGGCGCTCCTCGCCGTGCTCGTGGCGGGCGCGCTCCTCGGCTCGACGTCGAGGCTCCGCGCCGACGAGCCGAGCGAGCCCGTCGGCGCGTCGGATCCGACGGTGGCCTCGACCCCATCGCCGTCGCGCGACGAGGCCACGCCCGACGCCTCGTCCACGACGAGCGGCTCGCCGAGCGCGGCGACCACGGCGCCCGCGGCGCTCTGGCGCGCGGCGCTCGTCCTCGTCGGCGATCCGAACGACGAGGCGCGCGCGGCCGCCGCCCACGTCGCGGCCGCGCTCGAGGAGAGCGTGCGCTTCCCGAGCGATCCTGCGATCGTCGCCTCGCTCCTCGGCGAGAGCGGGGAGGAGACGATCGACGCCATGCTCCGCGCGCGGCGCTCGCTCGGCGGGAGCGAGCGCGAGGACGTCCAGACGCTCGCGTCCCTCGGCGATCGCGCCGACGTCGCCGTCCTCGTCCTCGTCCGAGCCCGCGCGGGGGCGCGCGAGATCGTCGTCTTCGATGTGCGCCATCGAGCCTTCTTCGAGGGCGTCCTCGCGGCCGACGCGAGCGCCGAGCGGCTCGCTCGCTTCGTCCGCTCACGCGCTCGCGCCGCGACGCGCGAGCTGGCGAGCGTCCCCGACGCGAGCAGCGACTCCAGCGCCGTCGCCCGCTCCATCACGCCTCGGAGCGATCCCGCGGAGGCGCCAACGCCCGACTGGATCGAGCTGAACTGGCCCTACCTCGTCGCGGGCGGGCTCCTCGCCGGCGCGGCCGCGTTCGTCATCGTCTACACGACGAGTCAGCACGATCCGATGCCGATGCTCCGCTTTCGCCCCGGCGGCTCGCCGTGACGCGCGCCCTCGGGGTGAGCCGCCTCGCGGCTCGCTTGTCGCGGAGGGCGTGGCGCGTGGCGCTCGCCGCCGCGCTCCTCATCTCCGCCTGCGTCGCGCTCCCGAGCGTCCGCGCGCTCGCGGAGGACGCTCCGCACGACGTCACGCTCGGCACCGGCCTCGCCGTCCCCGCCGCGCCCGAGGGCTTCGCCGAGGTCGTGCGCGGGACGGTGCGCTGGGAATTTCCGGAGCGCGCGCGCGGCGTCGTCGAGCCCCTCTTCGAGGTCTGGGATCGCGCGCTCCCACGCATCGAGCGCGAGCTGGGCGCCGACGCGACGCTCTCGAGCGTGCGTGTCCGTGTGGGGACGGATCCGGACGAGATGGCCGCGCTCGCGCCCGTCGGAGCGCCACCGCCCACCTACGCGGTCGGCGTGGCCTATCCCGGGCTCTCGCTGATCCTCCTCACGCTCACCGCGCCCGAGACGTGGCAGCGCCCTCCGCTCTCCGACGTGCTCGTCCACGAGATGAGCCACGTCGCCCTCCACGCGGCGCTCGCCGCGGCGGGGAGCCGGGCCGACGACGTCCCGCTCTGGTTCGTCGAGGGCGTCGCGATCCACCAAGCCCGCGAGCGCTCGATCGAGCGCGTGGAGACGCTCTGGCTCGCCGCGTTCCGAGGCGCCGTCCTCCCGCTCGACGAGCTCGACCGGAGCTTCCCGAGCCAGCCGCACGAGGTGAGCCTCGCGTACGCCGAGTCGGCCGACTTCGTCGCTTGGCTGATGCGCCGCAGCGATCCGACGAAGCTCGCCGAGCTGATCGGGCGCGTCCGACGCGGCCAGCGCTTCGAGCTCGCCATCGCGCAGACGTGGAGCGCGGGGCTCGGCGCCCTCGAGCTCGAGTGGCGCGAAGATCTCTCGTCGCGCTTCGGGGCGCTGCCGATGTTCGCGAGCGGCAGCGTCGGCTGGGTGCTCGCCGGCTTCCTCGTCTTCGTCGCGTGGCGCAAGCGGAACGAGCAGAGGCGCGTCATCGAGCGGCGCTGGGCGGAGGAGGACGCGCGCGAGGAGCGGATCGCGCGAGCGCTCGCTCGTCACCGCGCGAGGCTCCTCGCGCGCGAGCGCGACCGCCTCCCCGATGAGGTGATCCTCGCGACAGAAGACGCGCCTTCGGAGCGCGATGGCGGAGAGCCCTCCGCCTCCACACGGGCGGCGAGCCCGCCGGAGGCCACGACGACGGCGGCGTCGAGCGATGCCGCGCTCGCGATCGTCACGAGCGCGACGAGCGATCCGTCCGCCACGCTCTTCGTGGTGGGCTCGCCGAGCCGCGCTCCGTCATCGACGCGACCGGTCGAGCCCTCCGACGACTTCGACCACGACCTCGAGCGCCACGGTCGGCCTCTCCACTGACGGCGCGCCTCGCTCGACGCGATCCGCCGAGCAGCGACATGCTGGCTCGGCGGTGGGATGCTCGCGACGACCCACTCGGCGTGAGGGAGCGGCTCTAGGCGGCCCTCCCGACCACGAAGGGACAGCATGAACCAGCGACGGACGCACGCTCTTGGGGTTCAGGTCGACCTCGCGCGGCGCTCAGGCCTTCTTCTCCTCGACGTGGATCGGGAACTTCGGCGTGCCGGTCTTGGTGCGCGCGCGCTTCTGATCGCGGCCGACCGTGGCACGCTTGTGCCGACGGCGACGCTCGGTCTTGCAGGTATCGGAAACCATCGTGTCCTCCAGGGGAGGCGGCTCTTTAGCCGCCTCGCGCGCCGCCGTCAACGGCGACGCTGCGCGCCGATCGCGGCTCGCGGCCGCCCCTCGCGGCGGCCATCGCTCGCTCGGGCTCACCCCTTGAGCTGCGCGAGCAGCGCCGTCGCCTCCGCGTGGCCCGGCTCCTCGATCAGCGCGCGCTCGAGCATCGAGATCGCCTTCTTCGCGTCGCCCTGCTTGGCGGTGATGTCTCCGAGGTAGAAGTAGACGTCGCCCTTCGTGATCCCGACGTCCGGCCCGAGCTTCTGGAGCTGAAGCGCTCGGAAGGTCTTCTGCGCGCGATCCAGATCGCCCTTCGCGTAGCAGAGGCGCCCGAGGTCCCGGAGGATCGCGACGTTCGTCAGATCGACCTTGAAGGCGGCGTCGTAGGCGGCGAGCGCCTCGTCCGAGCGCCCGAGCGCCTCGAGCGCTCTCCCGAGGCGGTGGTGGAACGCCGCGACCTCCTTGCTCCGACGCGTCCCGTACGACGCGATGATCTTCTCGAGCACCGGGATCGCGTCGCTCGAGCGCCCCGCGGCGACGTAGAGATCCGAGAGCGGCAAGAGCACCGAGCGGTCCTCGGGATCGAGCGCCACCGCCTGCTCGAGCGCCTCCGCGGCTCCCGCTGGATCGCCGAGCTGCTTCTCCCGGAGCTCCGCGAGCTCCTTGTAGAGCGCGCCCTTCTTCTTCGGATCCGTCGCCGCCGCCGCGTCCTCCGCGAGGAGCTCCGCGAGCCCGCGGGCGTTGCCCCCCTTCGTGAAGAAGGCGCGGAGCCGCTCCCGGATCCGGGCGTCCGCCGGGCTCGCCGCGAGCGCCCGCCGGAGCGCTCGCTCCGTCAGCGCCACGTCGTCGAGCGAGCGCTCGGCGAGCTCGGCGACCTCGAGCGCGTTCGCGGCGGCCTCCGCGCCGGAGAGCGAGGCGCCGATCTGCTCGAGGACGGTCACCGCGTCCGCGGGCCGCTCGAGCGCGCGATAGAGCCGAACGAGCGAGCCGAGCGCGTCCGCGTCGTCGGGCGCGAGCCCGCGGATCTGCTCGTACGTCGCCGCCGCGTCGGCGGGCCGATGGAGGTCCTGCTCCTCGATCGTCGCGAGCCGCTGGAGCAGCCGCCGCTCCTCCGCGCGATCTCCGCGCGCCGCGCTCGCCTCCGCCCGCGAGCGGACGCTCGTCGCGAGCGACTCGAACTGACCGTCCGCCTTGTAGAGCGCCTCGAGCGCGTCGAGCGCCTCGGCGTTGTCCGGGGCGTCGGCGAGCAGGTCACGGAGCTGATCCATCGCGTCGGCGCGACGCCCTTGGAGCTCGGCGAGCCGCGCCAGCCGCACGCGCGCGCTCAGGCGATCGGCCTCGCTCTCCGCGATGTCGAGCCGTCGCTGGACGAGCTCCTCGAGCTCGCGGTGCTGCCCGGTCGCCTCGTAGATCGTCTCGAGGGCCGAGATCGCCTCGAGGTCCGTCGGCACCTCGTCGAGCAGCGCCTGCCACGCGTCGATCGAGCGTCGCGCGTCGCCGAGGTGACGCTCGACGATCTTCGCGAGGCGCCTGCGCTCCTCGATCCGCGTCGCGGGATCGCTCTCCCCCTCGACGCGGCGCTCGAGCAGCGAGGCGGCGTCCCCGTAGCGCGCCTCGTTCGTCGCGATCTCGACGAGCGCGTCGAGCGCGCGCGCGTGGATGGGATCCGAGACCAGCACCTGCTCGTAGGCGCGGCGCGCGGTGGCGAGATCGGAGCGCGCCGATCGCGCGAGCTCGGCCGCCTCGAGGAGCCGCGTGATCCGCGCGGGCTCGTCGAATTCGACCCTCGCCCACGCGAGCAACGCCTCGACGAGCGCCTCCTCGCGACCGGGCGCCCGGAGCAGCTCGACCAGCTCCTCGTGCGCGCGGCTCGACTCCGCGTCGGCCTCGAGCGCCGCGCGCAGCGCGCGCTCGGTCGCCTCGCGATCGCCGAGCCGATCGCGGTACCAGCTCGCCGCGCGGAGCAAGAGATCGCGCTTCATCGTCGAGTCGAGCGCCTCCTTGCCGGAGCTCTCGAGTACACGCTCGGCGAGGCCGCGGAGCACCTCGAAGCGGCCCGAGCCGCTCGCGAGGCGCTCGACGTCCTCGAGCGTCCCCTCGTCGCGCGGATCGAGCTCGTAGGCCTTCACCACCGCGTCGAGCGCGCCGCGCATGTCCGCGAGGTCGTTCTCGCGGACATGCGCGAGATCGAGCCAGAGGCGCACGCGCTCGCTGTCGGAGTCGGCGAGGCGGATCCGCACGTCGTAGAGCCCCGCGATCTTCGAGACCGCGCCCGTCGCGCGGTACGCGGCGTCGAGCACCTCGATCGCCTCGCGCGCGAGCCCCTCGTCGGCGAGCAGCCGCTCCGTCGCGCCGAGCGCGCGCGGCTCGGAGGGATCGCGCTCGAGCACCTCACGGAAGGCCGAGAAGGCGCCCGCCGCGTCGCCGAAGTGCTCGGCTCGCAGCGTGCCGAGGCGGACGAGGAGCTCCATGTGCTCGCCCGGCGCGTTCATCGCCGCGTTCTGCGCCCGGCGGTCGAGGACGTCGACGAGCTCGTTCCAAGACGAGCCCTTCGTGTAGAGACGGTCGAGCGCCGCGAGCGAGTCCTCGTCGTCCGCCACGAGCTCGAGCCGTCGCCGATGCGCGTCGATCGCGCGCGCGTCGTCCGAGAGAGCCTGCTCGGTGATGCGAGCGAGGCGGCCGAGGAGATCGAGCGCGGTGTCGGTGTCGGAGCTCGCGCCGGCTCGCGCCGAGAGGACGTCGGCGACCTCCTCCCAGGCACCGAGCGCGCCGCCGAGGCGCTCGAGCTGGTCGACGAGCGCGCGATCGCCCGCGTCCTCCGCGAGGGCGCGGCGGGTCGCGTCGAACGCGGCGCGCTGATCCCCCCGCCCCTCTTCGTGGATGCGCGCGAGCCGCACGAGGTGGTGCTGCTTCTCGAGCGGATCGGACGTCGCCGCGACGACGAGCTCCTCGAGCTCCGCGACGTCTTGCCAGCGCCCCTGCGCCTCGAGGAAGGGCAGCACGATCTCGCTCGCGGCCTCGCGGTGGTCCTCGAGCTGCGCGATCCGCCGAAGCGCCGCGATCGACGACTCGTAGCGGGGATCGATCGAGAGGATCGTCTGGTGGGTCGCGAGCGCCTCCGGGACGTCGTCGAGCTCACGCTCGAGGATCTCCGCCGATCGGAAGAGGAACGCGATGCGCGAGGCGGAGGAGTCGGCCGCCGCCGCGCGGAAGCGCAGGTTCTCGAGGAATTCGGGCCAGAGCGCCTGGCGCTCGTAGAGCCTCCCCAACGACTCGAGCGCCGTCGCCTCCCCAGGTCGGTCCGCCAGCACCTGCTGATAGGCGCGGATCGCCGTGTCCGCGTCGCGGAGGTGCTCCTCCGCGATCCGACCGAGCCGGAGCCCCACCTCGGCGCGCACGTCGGGGTCGGTCTCGAGCTCGAGGCGCCTCGAGAGCACCGGCGCGAGCGCCGCGAAGTCCGCGACGTCCTCGTAGAGCCGGTCGAGCGACTCGTAAGCGATGGCGTCGCCGTCGTCCTCGTCGATCGCGCGCCGGTAGAGGCCCACCGCCATCGGCACGTCGCCGAGCAGATCCTCGGCCACCGAGCCGGCGCGCCGGAGGATCTCGCCGCGCTCGACGGGATCGTAGGAGCGCTCGACCTTCTTCTCGAGCGTCGAGACGATCCCGCCCCAGTCGCCTACCATCGTGTGGAGCGCCTCGAGCCCGTCGAGCGGGCTCGGATCGCTCGGATCGACGGCCAGCATGCGCTCGTAGGTCTGGATGGCCGCGCGGGGATCGCCGCGCTTCTCGTCGTGGACGCGCGCGAGCGTGGAGAGGAGCGAGGACTGCACCCCCGGATCCCCCGTCGCCGCGAGCGCCGCCTCGTAGGCGGCGACGAGCCCGTCCCAGTCGCCCAGGATCGCGGCGATCCGATCGACGTTGGCGCGCACGTCCTCGTCGGCGGCGTCGGCCGCCAAGGCGCGCCCGTACGCCTCGAACGCCATGGCGGTGCTGCGACCGCGATCCTCGTGGAGCCGCGCGATCTCGCGCAGGAGACGCACCTTCTCGGCCGGCTCCTCGGTGACGTTGACCTCGGCCTCGTGGATGGCGATCTGCTTCTTCCACTGATCCGTCAGCTGGTAGATCGGCTCGAGGATCCGGATGATCCGGAGCTGATGGGCCGGATCGACGACGAGCGCCTCGAGCGCGGCGAGCGCGGCGGGCTGATCGGGGCGGGCCGAGACGACGTCCTCGTACGTGTCGATCGCCGCGTCGATCTCGCCCTGACGCTGCGCCTGGACGTCCCCGAGGCGCGTCTTGAGGGCGAGCGCCTCCTCGGTCCCGTCGGCGTGATCGATCCGCAGGCGGAGGAGATCGGCGAGGTCGTTCCAGCGCTCGGTCTGGACGAGCAGCGACTCGAGCGCGACGCTCGCGGTCGGGTGTCGAGGGTCCACCTCGAGCAGCTCGTCGTAGATCCGGATCGCCCGCTCGGCGTCGCCTCTCTGGTCCCGCTCGATCGCCGCGCTCTTCTCGAGCAAGGCGATCCGCTCCTCGTCCGACTCGGCGCCGTCGATCCGCTGGCGGTAGAGCTCGAGCAGCTCGTCCCAGCGGCCGCGAAGGACGAGCAGCCGCTCGAGCGCGTCGAAGGGCTCTCGATCGCCGGGCGCGTAGGCGCTCGCGAGCCGCAAAAGCTCGATCGCGCGATCGGGCGCCCCCGCGCGGTTCTCGTAGAGCTCCGCCGCGGTCATCGCGAGGCGGTACGTCACCGCGTCGTCCACGCCGATGTCGGCGAGGACGCCCCGGTACACGTCCGCCAGATCACCGAAGCGCTCGAGCACGCGCGCGAGGCGGGTGAGGGTGTCCCAGCTCCCCTCGTCTCGCGGATCCTCGCGGACGAGCCTGAGGTACACGTCGAACGCGCCGCTCAGATCCTCCAGGTAGTCCTCGTGGATCTGGCCGATCCGCGCGAGGATCTCCTTGCGCGGCTCGGGCTCGGGCTCGCCCTCGAGCCGCGCCTCGAGCGCCGCCTCGAGCTTCTTCCAGTCGAGGCGAGCGAGGTAGATGGGCTCGAGCACCGTCGCGGCCGCCGCCCTGTGCTCGGGCTCGCTCATCAAGCGCTCGAGCGAGCTCACGCTCGCCGCGTGGCTCGGATCCGCGAGGAGCGCGTCCCGATACTGCTCGATCGCGCCCTCGACGTCGCCCAAGCGCTCGGCGCGGACGGCACCGAGCCGATGCCGGATCTCGACGGGCGAGCCGACCCCCTTCTCGAGCATCCGCTCGTAGAGGGCGGCGAGGTCGTCCCAGCGCTCGGTCGATCCGTAGAGGCGCTCGAGGGACGCGTAGACCTGCGGCGGATCGGCGTCGACGAGCACCTCGTCGAGGAGCGCGATCGCCGACGGAGCGTCGCCGAGCTTCTCCTCGGAGAGCCGCGCTTGTTGGACGAGCAACGCCGCGCGCTCCTCACGCCCGTCGGCGAGCTCCGCCTTGCGGCGCAGGACGTCGAGCACCGCGGGCCAGTCCTCCGCCGCCTCGACGAGCGCCAAGAGCCCGGCGAGCGCGCTCGCGTCGTCGGGACGGAGCTCGAGGATCCGCTCGAACGTCGCGCGCGCCGCGGGCGCGTCGTTCAGCCGGTCGCGCTGGAGCTCCGCGAGTCGACGGTAGGCCTCGAGCTGGAGCTCGCCGTCGCTGATCTCTCCGGCGACCTCCTCGAGCAGGGCGCGGTGCTCGAGCCACTGCTCGACCACCACCACGAGCCGATCCGCCTCGGAGAGCAGATAGCCGAGATCGGGGTCCGAGGTCGCGATCCGGATGGCGTCGGAGAGCCGGCGGTACGCGCCGCTGGCGTCGCCGAGCGCGTCCGCCACCTCCGCGCCGCGCCGCAGCGCGTCGAGCCTGTCGATGGGATCGTCGACCGCGGCGAGCACGTCGAGGACGGAGAGCAGCTCGCGGGACGCCCCGCGCGCCTCGAACCGAGGACGAAGCCGCCTCGCCGCCTCGATCCGAACGTCTTGCTTCTCGGCCGTCGTCGAGGCGACCAGCGCGGCGAGCGCGCCCTCGTGCGACGGATCGAGCTCGAGCACCTGATCGTAGAGCTCGACCGCGCGCTCGGGCTCGTCGAGCTTCGTGCGGCGGATCTCCGCCTCTCGGAAGAGGCTCCGGGCGCGCGCGCCGCCCTCGGTCTCGATCTCGCGGAGCTGCTCGAGCGCGTCGAGGAGATCGCTCCAGAGCGCCTTCGCCTCGTACAAGAGGATCAGCGGCTCGAGCGCGTCGTGCGCGGGCCCGAAGCGGGCGACCACGTCGGAGTAGGCGCGGATCGCCCGATCGACGTCGCCGAGCTCCTGGTGCGCGAGGCCGGCCGTGCGGAGCGCGTAGGCGCGGCGCTCCGCGTCGCTCTCGGCGGACGCGTCGAGCTGCTCGAGCACGTCCGCGAGCTCCGCCCACGATCGACGCTCGGTGTAGAGCCGCTCGAGCGAGCGCAGGGCGTCGACGTCGCTCGGGTCGAGCTCGACGCGCTCGCGGTACGTCCGAATCGCCGCCGTGGGATCGCCGAGGGTCTGCTCTTCGAGATCGGCCAGGCGAACGAGGAGGCGCCTCTTCGCGCTCGGGTCGTCCTCGAGATCGATACGGCGCCGCAGGTCGACCGCGAGCTTCTCGGGTTGACCGGAGCCGAGGTGAATCCGCTCGAGCGCCTCCGCGGCGCGGCGGCGCGCCTCGGGATCGTCCTCGTGGAGATCGAACATGCGCTCGAGCCACGGCTCGGCCTCGGCGGCGTCGTCGGCCTCGACGTCGAACAGCGTCGCGATCTCGTCCACCAGCTCGCGCTCGAGCTGGCCGGAGGGATCGGCGGCGCTCGCCCTCGCGAGGGTCGCCTTCAGCACCTCCGCGCGTGCCCCGTGGATCGCGCGGGCCCCAGCCGGACCGGCCTGAGCCACGCGAGCCCGCGTCGCGTTCGCGAGCTCTTCGCGCAGGGCGGCGTCGGTCGGCGCGAGCGGGACCGCGCGCGCGTACGCGTCGAACGCCATCGCGAAGTCGCCGAGGTGGCTCGCCGCGATCTCCGCGACGCGCGTGAGCAGCGCGACGCGGCGCTCGTCGTCCTCGGCGCCCTCCGCCTGGACCTCGAGCACGCGCACGAGGCGCGCGTGGTCCTCGTGCAGCTCGTGGATGGGCTCGAGGATCGTCGCGACGCGGTGACGCTGCGTCGGCCCGGCGAGCAGACGCTCGAGCGCCTCGGTCGCCCCCGCGTGCTCGGGCGTGCGCTCGATCGCCGCCTCGTAGGCGTCGACGGCCGACGCGGGCTCCTTGAGCTTCGCCTCGAAGATCTGCCCGATCCGGACCCACGTCTCGCTCGCGTCGGCGTCTCCCTGAGCGTCCACCTCCGAGCGCAGGAGCTCGGCGAGGTCGCGCCACTGCTCCGTCCGCACGTACAGCCGATCGAGCGCGCGGCGGGACACCTCGTGGCTCGGATCGAGCTCGAGGACCTCTCGGTAGATCGGGATCGCCGAGCGGGGATCGTTCGTGAGCTCTTCGAGCACGAAGGAGAGGTGCAAGAGCAGATCGAGCTTCGCTTGGACGTCGACCGTCTGCTCGAGCCGCTGCCGATAGAGCGCCTGCAGATCCTGCCAGCGCTCCGCGTCGGTGTAGAGGACCTTGAGCGCCTCGAAGGCCTCGTCGTCGCTCGGATCGAGCTCGAGCACCTTGCGCTCGAACACCTCGGCGTCCGCGGGTCGACCGAGCACCTCGCGATACACCTGGCCCGCACGACGCGCGACCGCGCGGAGCGCCTCGGTCTCGAGGTCACCGGCCTCGACGATCGTCGCGAGCGCGACCGCGTGCGCCTCGTGCTGGTCCGCGGCCTCGGCCGCCGCCGCGAGCCGATCGGCCACCTCGACGTCGCTCGGCGCATCGAGGAACGCCGTCTCGAGCGTCTCGTAAGCGCGCTTGGCGTCCCCGATCGGCCCGAGCGAGAGCTCGGCGCTCCGCAGCCGAAGCGCGCGTCGCTCGCCCGGATCGGTCGCGACGGCGAGCCGCGCGTCGATGATCTCACGCAGCTTGTCGAAGGCGCCCGTCGCCTCGTACGCGGGCTCGAGGAGCCGCCCGACCTCGGTCGCGCGCGTCGGGTGGGCGAGGCGGATCCGCTCGAGGCCGACGATCGCGCGCGCGTCGCTCGGGCTCCGCTCGAGGACCTCCGCGAACGCCGCCTGCGCCGCGCCGGGATCGGAGCCGTGGTCGAGGAGCAGCTCCCCGAGCCGGAGCGTCAGATCGGTGCGATCCGCGTCGGCCGCGAGCGCGCGACGGCGCGAGAGGACGTCGATCGCCTCCTCCCACCGCCCCGCCTGAACGGCGAGCCGATCGAGGGCCTCGAGGGCCTCGGTGTCCTCGGCGCGTAGCTCGAGCGCGCGGCGGTAGAGGGCCGCGGCCGCGACCGCGTCGCCGAGATCGTGCTCCTCGAGGCGCGCGAGCTCCATCGTCAGCGCCCAGCGCTCGTCGTCGTCGGCCGCGTGATCGATGCGACCCTTGTAGTGGGCGCGCAGATCCGCGTGGCGGCCGGAGTCGCGGAGGAGGGTCTCGAGCGCGGCCGTGGCCTCGGGATCCTCGGGCAGCTCGGAGAGGATCGCGCGGAGCGAAGACGCCGCGTGATCGATGTCGCCGAGCTTCTCGGCCGAGATCGACGCGATCCGATGTCGGAGCCAGGTCCGCTCGTCGCGCGCGGCCTCGCCCTCGGCGATCGCCGCGAGCCGCGCCTCGTACACCGTCACCACGGTCGCGAGGTTGCCGGCGCGCGCCGCCGCCTCCTCCAGACGCTCGCGGGCGGCGTCGCCGCGCGGATCGGCGACGAAGGCCTCCGTCGCGTAGCGGAGCGCCAGCGCGGCGTCCTTCAGCCGCTCGAGCGCGACGCCGTGGGCCGCGGCCGCGAGCTCGCGCCTCTCGCCGGCGTCGGTCGCGTGATCGATGAGGACGTCGTAGAGGGCCGGCAGGCGCGACCACTTCTCGTCGCGCTCGTAGAGCGGCAGGAGCGCGCGCGCCGCCCGCGCGTTCGTAGGGTCGGCCGCGAGCACGCGCTCGTAGGCCCGGAACGCGCGCTGCGGCTCGCCGATCTTCGTCTCGTAGACCTCGGCCGCGCGGAACGAGAGCTCGGCCTTCTGCGCGGCGTCGCTCGCGCGCTCGGCGGCGTTGCCGAGCACCTCGGCGAGCCCGTCCCAGTCGTTCGTCTCACCGTAGAGGCGCTCGAGCGCGTCCCAGTCACCCGCCTGGACGTAGCTCTCGCGCAGCGTCCTGAGCGCGCGGCCGTTCTTCGGATCGAGCTCGAGGATGCGCCTCCACGCCTCTCTCGCGCGCGCGCCGTCGTCGAGCTGCTCGCCATAGAGCGCCGCGAGCTTCGCGAGGAACCGCGCCTTCTCGCGATCATCGACCGCGCGCTCGATCCTCCGCTCCGTGACCTCCGCGAGCGTCGCCCAGTCCTTCTCTCGCTCGGAGAGCTTCTCGAGGGCGTCGAGCGCCTCGGCGTTCGCGGTGTCGGCCTCGAGCACCTGGCGATAGAGGGCGATCGCCTCGGCGGGCCGGTGGAGCCGCTCGGCCGCCAGCCGCGCGAGCTCGACGCGGTGGGCCTGGCGCACGTCCGGATCGCTCGCGAGCGCGGCCTCGGCCGAGAGCACGTCGAAGAGCTGCTTCCACGCGCGGCGCTTCGAATAGATCTCCTTCAGCAGGTTCAGCGCGGGGCGATGCGACGGATCCTTCTCGACGACGAGCTCGAGCGGCCGCGTCGCTTGGTTGTAGTTCGCGAAGCGATCGATCCAGAGCCGCGCGATGCGCATGTAGAGCTCCACCTGCCGCGCGGTGTCGCTCGTCGCCTCCGCCATCCTGGTCAGCGTCTGGATGAGGTCGTTCCAGCGCTCCATCGCCTCGTAGCTCGCCGCGAGGGCGTCGAGCGCCTCCTGATCGGCGGGCTGGAGCGCGAGGATGGCGTTCCAGGTGTTGACCGCCATCACCTCGAGCTTGAGCTCGTCGCGGTAGATCGAGACCATCTCGCGGAGCGTCGCGACCTTCGCCTCGACCTCGCTCGCGTCGCGCGCGTCGACCTCGGCCTTGAGCACCTCGACGAGCGCGTTCCACTTGCCCGACGCGCGGTAGATCTCGCGCAGCGCGGGCGTCGCGTCCGCGTTCTTCGGATCCGCTCGGAGCACGGCCTTCCAGGCGTCCGCGGCCTTGTCGAGGGCTCCCCCGGCCTGGGCCGCGCGCGCGAGCTCGACCCCGAGGCTCGCCTTCTGCGCCGCGTCCTGCGTGGCGCGCTGGGCGTCCGAGAGGATGGTGACGAGCTTGGCGGTGTCGCCGGTGCTCGTCAGGTACTCCCGGTAGAAGCCGAGCATCCCCGGGTGGATCGGGTCGAGCTTGCGCAGCCGCGCGAAGTACGGCTCCGCCGCCGCGGGATCGTTCCGGAAGCGCCAGTGGACCATGCCGACCTGCAGCAGGTTCCCCTGCTCGGCCTCCGGCTTGAGCCGACCTCTGAGCGCGTCGTCGTAGAGCGCGACGAGGTGATCCCAGCTCTCGCGCGCGGTGAAGTGCTGGACGAGATACGCCATCCCCTCCGCGTGACCGGGCGAGAGCGAGACGACCTGATCGTAGATCGCCGCCGCTCGATCGGGCTGATCGAGCTTGCGCGCCGCGATCCGAGCGGCCTGGAGGAAGAACGAGAGGCGATCGTCGCGTCGCTTGGTCTTCTCCGCCGACTCGAGCAGGAGGTTCGTCGCGTCGTTCCACTTCTCGCGGCCGCCGAGCGTGTGGACGTAGAGCCGCGTCGCGCGCGGGTCGCCGGGCTCGGCGTCGAGCGCCTGGAGGAAGAGGCGATCCGCGTCCTTCTCCCGCCCGCGCTTCTTGTACTGCCAGACGAGCGAGGCGGCGCTCACGAGGAGAGCGCACTTGAGGGCGGGCTCGGTGCCCACGTCGGCCTCGTCGACGAAGCGCTTCGCGAAGTCCTTCCAGTTGGCGCCGGCCTCGTCGATCCCGGCGATCGCCGCCTTGATGGCGTCGTCCCCGGGCCGGAGCGCGAGCGCCTCCTCGTAGAGCGCCCGCGCCGCGGCGTCGTCGAGCAGCTCCTCGCTCGTCAGCTTCGCCGCCGCGACGAGCATCGCCGCGCGGCTGTCCGGATCCGCCTCCGCCGCGCCCCTCGCGCCCGCGCGAGCGAGGAGCAGCCCAGCGACGGCGACGTACTCCGACCGCGCCTCGTGCTGCTGACGAGCGAGATCCACGAGGTGCACCGCGTCGTCGCCGACGCGCGCGGCGTCCCCGCTCGCGAGCGCGTCACGAAGCTCCGCCAGGCGCGTCGTGTTGTCGGGGTCCTCCTGAAGAGCGGCGAGCAGTTGGGAGACAGTGAGCACGCGGACTCCTCTCCGTGGTGGAAGGGCATGAATGGCGATCGCCCTGCGCGGGCGACGATGCGGCGAGCGATGCGACGAGCCCGCCGACGAGCCGAAGCGCCGCGGCAAGTCGAGCGCCTCGAAAATTCACAAGAAAAACCGCCCGGTCGGGCGTGCTGGTCGATGGTACAGAGGGCAGGCGCGCCGTTTCAAGCGGTCTCGTCGCCGCCTCACCTGCACCGCGCGCGGAGCGACGCGACGTCGCCATGACATCGCGCACACGCGGTCGGCGTCGCGTCGAGGATCCCCGCGCATCGCGCCGAGAAACCAGGAGGGTGAGGGCTCACGCCGCCTCCGCCGACGCGGCCCGAGGCGTGGCACCCGGTGCAGTCGGTCTCGGCGTGACAGCTCACGCAGCTCGAGAGCGAGCGCGTCGCCTCGATCCCATGCAGGTTCGGGCCCTCGGACCAGAGCGCGCGCGGCGGATGAGGCGATAGGCCGCCGCGCGTCGCCGGGGCGGAGAAGGTCGCGAGACCGAGCCTCGCGTGGCACTCGGCGCAGAACGTGCCGATCGAGTGGCACGACGCGCAGCGCGTCTCGTCCCGTCGCGCGAGCGTCGGGTGCGTCGTGAGGAAGTCGCCCGGGTGGACGCGCCGCGGCCGCTCGCGCGCGTCGTGGCACGCCGTGCAGTCACGCTCGACGTGGCAGGAGGCGCAGAGCGGGCCGGCGTCCGCCGCGATCCATCGGTGGCGCACGAGCCAGTCGCCGTCGTGCTCCATCCCCGCCATCCACGCGGGCGGCGTGAGCGTCCCCTCGGCGAAGCGCGAGCGCACGCGACCATCGGCGAGCGCCTCGTGGCACGCGGTGCAGCGCAGCGCCTCGAGCCCCTCTCGGCTCGTGCCGCCGCGCAGGCGATCGCCGAGCCCCTCGACCGCGTGGCACTCGAGGCAGGTCCGCATCGTCGGCAGGTGCGCCCTCGTCCCGAGCCCAGCGCGTTCGATCCCAGCGTGGCATCGAACGCACCCTCCGCTCATCTCGCCATGCCGGCGATGCGAGAACGCGAGGCGCGGCGCGGGCAGCCGGGAGGCGGGGATGAAGATCCGACCGACGAGGCTCGCGGCGTCGGCGTCGCGCGCGGCGAGCCCCGCGCCGACGTGGCAGAAGCCACACCGCTCGACGCTGGGGGCGTCTCGATCGGTCTCGGCGTGGCAGGCCGCGCAGGCGCGCTCGGGCGGGAGGAGCGAGTCGGCGCTCACCGCGCTCTCTCTCGCGCGCTCGTGGCAGCGCGTGCAGGCGAGCGTCGCGTGCGCCTCGAGCGCGTGGTTCATGCGGATCCGGATCGTCTGCGCTGGATAGACGACGAGCGATCGCCCGGCGTCGCGAGGCGCGCCCGAATCCGAGCCGGCCGACCCCCCCCGCGGCTGACCTCGAGCGGCGCCCCCCGCGAGCGCGCCGACGAGCGCGGCGACGGCGAGCGCGAGCGCCAGCGCGAAGAGGACGCCAGGGCTCGCGCGCGGCGCGGCGCGGCTCATCGCCACGCCAGCACCCGCAGCGTGAGCAGGCCCCGCAACCGGTGCCCGGCGTACCCGGAGTACGCGTGCTGGAGCTCGAGCGCGAGCACGCTCTCATCCGTCATCTGCCAGCGCGCGCCGAGGATCGTGCTCACGACGGTACCGTACACGTCGACGCGGAGCGGATCGTCGAAATGCCACACGCTGACAGTGAGGTCGGCGGAGACGCGCTGGGCGAGCTCGCGCGAGGCCTCGAGCGCGACGCCGGCCGTCGGGCCGAGCGATCCGCTCCACGCGAACCCGCTCGCGCCGAGCCTGAGACCCGCGACCGTCGCCCACGCGCCGAGCTCGATCCCCGCGTCGAGATCCTCGCCCTGCCCTCGCTCGACCCGACGCCCGCGCAGCGTGCCCGCGAGCTCGAGGTCGTCGCTCACACGCCCGCGCGCGCCGAGCGCGAGCTCGTCCACCGGCGACGCCTCGAAATACGCCCAGATCGTGCTCGGATCGAAGCGCGGCACGCGGCGCTCGATCGCCGCGCGGAGCCGCGCGGGCGCGGCCCGCACCTCGAGGGCCGCCATCGCGGAGATCGGGGTTAGATCGAGGAGATCGAGCACGCCGCGCGCGTCGAGCCGAACGAGCTCGTGCGGGCTCGAGGCGAGCGAGAGCGAGAGGCGTCGGAGGAGCGCGCCGCGCTCGTCCCACGCGTAGCGCGCCGCCAGGTTCGCGGAGAGCGCCGCGCCGAGGCTCGCGTCGAGATCCCCTCCGACGATCCACGCGTCGCGCGGGGGATCGAGCCAGCTCGCGCCGCCCTCCGAGGGGACGTAGCGATCGCCGACCGCGTCGAATTGCGGGCTCCCGCCGAGGCTCGTCCCACGCACGAGGGCTCCGCCATAGGCGCGCGCTCCGAGCGCGGCGATCGGTCGGAGCGCGAGCGCGAGGCCGTCGAAGCGTGCCAGCCCGATCGCGTCGACGCGGAGCTGTCGGCCCAGGCGCGCCTCCGCGCCGAGCGGCAGGCCGGTGACCGCCACCTCGAGCGCCGGCACGTCCACGCGCGTCGAGCGCGCGAGCGGCTGGTAGTCGCTCCGCGCCTCCGCGTCGGTCGCGCGGAGGCAGAGGTCCCGGCCGACGAGGCAGTCGTCCGTGAAGTCCTGATCGAGGCGGAGCCTCCCCGTGGCGACGAAGCGCACGACGCGGCCGAGCGCGTCCGGAGAGGAGAGCGGCTCGACGAGAGCGAGCCCGAGATCGCCGACGAACCTCCGCCGCGCGATGAAGGCCACCGCGCCGGGCGCGCGGACCTCGTACGCCTGGAACGCGAGCTCGGAGTCCACCTCGACGTCGAGCGCGCGCGCGCGCGAGCCCACGCCGACGCCGCTCGGGAGGACGCCGCTCGCGAGGACGAGGGCGGCGAGCGCGACGAGCGAGGGCGGGCGCCGCACGAGGGCTTCGCGGCTCGGGCTTCAGTCGGAGCAACGCGCGACGCCGAAGCGCGCCGCGAGCAGGTCGTCGTAGTGGTCTCCGATGCGCCCCACGTCGCGGATCGTCTCCTCGATCTCCGACGCGTCGAGATCCCGCAGGCTGCGCTCCGCCACGACGACGACCTCGTCGCCGAACACGCCGAACGCCGCCCCGGCGACCTCGCGGGCGTTCAGCTCGAGCAGGTGCTTGAAGAGCTCGCTCGGCGTCGTCTCGGCGACGCGCACGCAGGGCGAGAGCACCCGGAACGACCCGCCCTTCTCCGTCGCGTGGATCGCGATGACGACGCGGGCGCTCCCGCGCTTGAGCGCGTACGCCTTCGTGTCCGCGCTCCCGGGGATCGCCGCGGCCTTCGGGTCGAGGCCCATGTTCCGAATCACCGACTCGACCGCGCGTGTCGCCTCTTCGGCGTCCGTGTGCATCGCTCGCTCCTCTCGATCGATCGGCGCCCGATCGACGGCCCATTCGACCCGACCGAACGAAGCGCCGTCAAGCGACTCGCGCTTGCGCGGGCGGCCACGACCGAATTAGACACCCCCGTGCCGACGACGCGCCCCAGACCGCCTCCGCCCAGCCTCGCGCCGCCGAGCCTCGAGGAGTCGTTCGTCGACGCGATCGTCGGCGGGCTCGAGCCGGGCTGGATCGAGCGAGCGCGGGCGCGCTTCGAGGAGCGCACCGGGCGCTTCGACGCGAGCGATCCTTTCCACGAGGAGCGCATGCGCGCGCTCTCGGACGAGCTCGTGTGCGATCAGCGCCTGCCCGACGGTCGGACGCCCGCGGAGCGCGCCGCCGAGCGGCTCCTCTCGGACGGCGATCCCGAGGCGAGGCGGTGGACCCTCGCGCTGACGCGGAGCGAGCGCGGCCTCTTTCGCGCGGAGCACGTCGCGAGCGAGGTGCGCTTGCGGTGCCTCCTCGGCGGCGCGCTCTTTCGCGTCGCGCTCGACGGCGGCCCGACGAGCCCCGCGCGACGCCTGCGCCCCGGCGATCTCTTCGATGGCCGCCTCGTGCCGCTCGGCTCGTCGATCCGCGTGCTCGCCGGGATGATCTTCCACCCGGAGCAGGCGCACCCATCGATCCTCGCGCTCGTCCCGCGCGCGCTCGAGCGAGGCGTCGGGCGCGGCGACCTGCTCGACGGGCTCCTCCGGATGCGGATGCGCCACGACCGCTTCACGAGCATGCACGCGCGTCACGTCTATCGCCTCGACGCGCTCGAGACGCGCGAGATCCAGTCGGCCGCCTGGACGACCTCGCGCGCCCCTCGCTAGGCGCCTGCGCGGGATCCGCGTTGTTGGACGCGGGAAGCCGTGCCACGGTTCGGCCCCCGCTCGGCCCTCGCCCGGCGGCGCGACGAGGTCATCGATGGTCATCTGGGTCACCGGCGGCGCGGGCTTCATCGGTTCGAGCTTCCTCCTGCGCTCGGTCCCGCGGGCGCCCGAGCGGCGCTTCGTCAACGTCGACAAGCTCACGTACGCGGCGAACCCCCGCTCGCTCGAGCCGATCGCAGGGCGGGACAACTACGGCTTCGCGCGCGTGGACATCGCCGACCTCGACGCCCTCGATCACCTCGCCCACGACGAGCCGCCGGACGTCATCGTCCACTTCGCCGCGGAGTCTCACGTCGATCGCTCGATCCTCGGCCCCCGCGAGTTCCTGCGCACGAACGTGGAGGGGACCTTCAACCTCCTCGAGATCGCGCGCAGGCACTGGTCGCCGCGCCCCGGCGCGCCGTGCCTCGACGCCGAGGGCCGCCCCCGCGTGTTCCACCACGTCTCGACCGACGAGGTCTACGGCTCGCTCGGGCCGACGGGCGCGTTCACGGAGGAGACGCGCTACGACCCGTCGAGCCCCTACTCCTCGACGAAGGCCGCGAGCGATCACCTCGTGCGAGCCTACGGCCGCACCTACGCGCTCCCCGTCCGCATCACGAATTGCTCGAACAACTACGGCCCGCGGCAATTCCCGGAGAAGCTCGTGCCGCTGATGATCCAGCGGATGCTCGCGCGCGAGCCGCTCCCGATCTACGGCCAGGGGCTCAACGTCCGCGACTGGCTCTACGTCGACGATCACACCGACGCGATCTGGACCGTCCTCGAGCGCGGCGTGGACGGCGAGACGTACAACGTCGGCGGGCGCAACGAGCGCCGCAACATCGACGTCGTCGACACGCTCGCGCGGCTCGTCGCCGAGCAGACGGGGGTCGACGTCGAGTCGCTCCTCGCGCTCAAGCGCTACGTCAAAGACCGCCCCGGCCACGATCTCCGCTACGCGATCGACGCGTCGAAGATCGAGCGCGCGCTCGGGTTTCGCCCCGCCCACACGTTCGAGAGCGGGATGGAGGCCACCGTGCGCTGGTACCTCGCGAACCAGGCGTGGGTCGAGAGCATCTCGAGCGGCGAGTACCGGCGCTGGATCGCGGCGAATTACGGGAGTCGATGAGCGATGGCGAGAGCGGCGAGAAGAGGGATCGTCCTCGCGGGCGGGAGCGGCACGCGGCTCCACCCGCTCACGAAGGCCGTGAGCAAGCAGCTCATGCCGATCTACGACAAGCCGATGATCTACTACCCGCTGACCACGCTGATGTTGGCGGGGATCCGCGAGGCGCTGATCATCACGACGCCGCACGAGCAGGCGCTCTTCGTGCAGCTGCTCGGTGACGGCGCGCAGTGGGGCATGCGCCTCGAGTACGCCGTCCAGCCCAAGCCAGAGGGGCTCGCGCAGGCGTACCTGATCGCCGAGGCGTTCCTCGCAGACGCGCCGTCGGCGCTCGTCCTCGGTGACAACATCTTCTATGGCCACGGGCTCCAGGGGCTGCTCGAGGCCGCGAGCGCGCGCGAGGAGGGCGCGACCGTCTTCGGCTACTGGGTCAAGAACCCGGAGGCCTACGGCGTCGCGGAGATCGACGCCGCGGGGCGCGTGCTCAGCCTCGAGGAGAAGCCCGCGACGCCGCGCTCGAACTACGCCGTCGCCGGCCTCTACTTCTACGACGAGCACGCCAGCGCCCTCGCGCGCACGCTCTCGCCGAGCCCCCGCGGCGAGCTCGAGATCACCGACCTGAACCGCCTCTACCTCGAGCGCGGGGCGCTGCGCCTCGAGCGCTTCGGGCGCGGCGTCGCGTGGCTCGACACGGGGACGCCGAGCTCGCTCCTCCAGGCCGCCCTCTTCGTGCAGACGATCCAAGAGCGCCAGGGCCTCCAGATCGCCTGCCCCGAGGAGGTCGCCTTCCACCAGCGCTGGATCGATCGCGCGCAGCTCGAGGCGCTCGCGCGGCCGCTCGCGAAGACCGCCTACGGCCAGTACCTCCTCGACCTCGCGAGAGAGCGCTCCTGATGCGCTTCATGCAGACCGCGCTCCCCGAGGTCCTCGTCGTCGAGCCCGACGTCTTCGGCGACGCGCGCGGCTGGTTCCAGGAGACGTGGAGCGAGGCGCGCTACCGCGAGGCGGGCATCACCCTCCCGTTCGTGCAGGACAACCTCTCGAGCTCGACGCGCGGGATCCTCCGCGGCCTCCACCTCCAGTCGCCGCACGAGCAGGGCAAGCTCGTCTGGGTGCCCGAGGGCGCGGTCTTCGACGTCGCCGTGGATGTGCGCCACGGCTCGCCGAGCTTCGGGCGCTGGGTCGGCGTCGAGCTCACGAGCGAGAACCATCGCCAGATCTGGATCCCGCCCGGCTTCGCGCACGGCTTCGCCGTGACGAGCGATCGCTGCCTCTTCGCGTACAAGTGCACCGACGTCTACGCGCGCGAGGACGAGCTCGGGATCCGGTGGGACGACCCGGACATCGGGATCCGCTGGCCGATCGAGCGCCCGACGCTCTCGCCCAAGGACGCGACGAGCCCCCGGCTCCGCGACCTCGATCCCGAGCGCTTGCCTCGCTACGGGGCGGCCGCCGCGCGCGGAGGGCGACGTTGAGGCGCGTCGCGTTGGTCGGGCGCGGTGGCATGCTGGGGCGCGCGTTCGAGGCGGCGCTCGCGCGCTCGGACGACGTCGCGCTCTTCGCGCTCGACTACCCCGAGATCGATCTCGCGCGACCCGAGACGCTCCGCCGGCTCGACGATCTCCGCCCGGCGCTCGTCGTCAACTGCGCGGCCTACACGGCCGTCGACGACGCCGAGATCGAGGAGGCGCGCGCGACCGCGATCAACGCCGACGGGGTGGGCGCGCTCGCCGAGCGCTGCATCGCGCTCGGGGCGACGCTCGTCCACTTCGGCACCGACTACGTCTTCGACGGGGAGGCGCACGCCCCGTACCCGGTCGACGCGGAGCTCGCGCCGATCGGCGCCTACGGCCGCAGCAAGGCCATAGGCGAGGAGCGGCTCCGCGAGAGCGGTGTGGAGCACCTCTACGTCCGGACGAGCTGGCTCTACGCGCCGTGGGGCAAGAACTTCGTCCGCACGATCGCGAAGAACGCGGCGCTCCGTCCCACCCTCCGCGTCGTCGACGACCAGCGCGGCCGCCCGACCAGCGCCGAGCACCTCGCGAGGACGACCCTCGCGCTCCTCGCGCGCGACGCGCGCGGCACCTTCCACGTCACGGACGGCGGCGCGTGCAGCTGGTTCGAATTCGCGCGCGCGATCGTGGAGGGCCTCGGGCTCAGAGAGCGCTGCGCGGTCGAGCCCGTGTCGAGCGCCGAGTGGCCGACCCCCGCGAAGCGCCCCCGCTACAGCGTCCTCGACCTCTCGAAGACCGAGGCGCTCCTCGGGCCGATGCCCGCCTGGCGAGACGCGCTGCGCGACGTGCTCGCGCGCCTCGAGCCGGTCTCACCCCTCAGCAGTCCCACCGGGTGAGGCGCGCCGTCAGCGCGCGGCGAGCGTCGCGACGTCGCGCGGCGCCGGATCGTCCGAGAGGAGCTCGAACGCGGCGCGATGCTCCGTCACGAGCGTGCGCGTCGGCAGGCCGCGGCGCTCGACACGCAGCCGGCAGCTCGCGAGCTTCGAGTTGAGGCACGTCTTCACCCCGCCGGGCGGGTTGCCGTAGGGCAGCGCGACGAACGACCAGCGCGGCGCCGCGATCGTCCCCTCGACGTGGGTGCGCCGATCGCCGGTCGAGAACCGCCACTCGAAGGGCCGGTAGCGCCCGCGCGCGGCGAGCGCGCGTGGGATCGAGGTGAAGCGGTGCTCCTCGCCGTCGAGGGAGAGCGCGAGGATCGTCATCTTCGGCGTGAGGAGCGAGCGCCCCGCGAGCGCGCCGAGCCGCACCTGGGCCGTCGTCACCTCGAGGAACGCGTCCGCCGCGTCGTCGAAGCCCGCGACCTGACCCCACGCGTAGCGCGCCGTGTGCTCGCTCCCCCAGTTGTGGTTCTGCGAGCCGACCCACCCCTCGACCTCGACGCGCTCGTCGTTCACCTCGAGCGTCCCCGCGTAGCGCGCGAGCGGTGAGCCGACGAGCACCTTCGCCTTCGGGAAGCCCCCTCGATAGAGGCGCTCGGGTAGGAGCAGGAGCGGCGCCCTCGGCGAGCCGTAGCGGAGCGACCAGGCGAGGCGCGTGGCCCCACGCGTAGCGCTCCCGGCGAGCGCGTCGGCGCGCAGCCAGGCGTCGCCGATCGTCACGTCGAGCCCGTCCCGCGCGAACCGACACGCCGCGATCGGGTGCTCTCGCTTCACCGCGTGCACGCGCCGTCGCTCCCCGTCGAAGTAGATCGCCCAGAGCTCCCCGATGGCGTCCACCTCGCGCCCACGCGGCGCGAAGATCGTGTAGCGCAGCCAGAACGCGAGCGGACGCGTCGGGTGGTTCGCGCGCTGAAACCAGCTCTCGTACGCGCCGCGCCGAGCGTCGCCGAGCGTCCGCGCTCCGTTCCAGCGGGCCCTCGTCTCGTCCTCGAAATCGCGCCCCATGCGGCCTCCCTCCTGCGTCCCAGCGATCGGTACGAAGCGGTCATGTTTATCCGGCCAGGCAGCGCGCTGGGCAAGCGCCACCGAACGTTACCGGAGTATTCACAGACACGCCGCGGGTTGCGCCGCGCGCGGGTCATCCGTATACCATGACCAATGAGTCACGATATCGCCCAAGCGGCCTTGTCGCCCCGTGAGCGCTGGCGCCTGCTCCGCATCGCGGAGGCGGCGACGCCGGAGGGGCCGCTCCTCCCGCCGCCGAGCGGAGACTGCGTCGAGCGCGCGGCGTCGCTCGTCGCGGGTCACCTGCCGCACGCGTTCGAGGGGTGGAAGCTGCTCGCGCGCGTGCTCGACGACGCGGCCCTCCCGGTCGCCGGGCGTCCGCTCTCGCGCCTGCCCCTCCCGCGACGGATCGAGGTCCTCGAGGCCCTCGCCGAGGGAGCCACGACGAGCTGGCTCGTGCGCGCGGTCACCGCGCCGATCGAGCTCGTCCGAGCCGAGGAGCCCGGCGTCCAGCGCGCGCTCGGCTACGGCGCGTCGCACGCCCCGATCGCGCGCATCGAGCGCCACGCCTTCGACGCCAACCGCATCGATCTCGCGTCCATCGACGAGGACCGCGAGATCGAGGTCGACGTGGTCGTCGTCGGGACGGGCGCGGGGGGCGCGCCCCTCGCCGCGGTGCTCGCCGAGCGGGGCCACGGCGTCGCGATGCTGGAGGAGGGCGGCGACTTCACGCGACGCGACTTCGTCGGGCGCGCGGTCGAGAGGCAGGCTCTGCTCTACCGAGACGCCGGGCTCACGCACACGATCGGCAACACGCTCATCCCGCTCCCGCTCGGCAAGACGGTCGGCGGGACGACGACGATCAATTCGGGCACCTGCTACCGCACCCCGGAGGACGTCCAGCGGCGCTGGGTGCTCGAGGAGGGGCTCTCGACGCTCGGGCCTGGCAGCCTCGACCCCTACTTCGAGCACGTCGAGCGCGAGCTCTCGGTCGCCCCCTGCCCCCCGTCGATCGTCGGGAAGATCGGCGAGGTGATCGCGCGCGGCGCGGACGCGCTCGGCTACGCGCACGGGCCGCTCCATCGCAACGCGCCCGGCTGTGACGCGCAGGCGACGTGCTGCTTCGGCTGCCCGACGGACGCGAAGCGCTCGACGAACGTGAGCTACGTGCCCCGCGCCTTGCGCGCGGGCGCCGTGCTCTACCACCACGCGAAGGTGACGCGGATCGTGCGCGAGCGAGGGCGCGCGGCGGGGGTCGAGGCGATCTCCGTCGGCGGCGAGGGCAGGCCGTCGCGGCTCGTCGTCCGCGCGAAGGCCGTCGTCCTCGCGTGCGGGGCGATCCACACCCCGCTCCTGCTCCTCGAGAACGGGCTCGCGAACAGCTCGGGCGAGGTCGGCAGGAACCTCTCGATCCACCCCGCTGGCTACGCGTTCGCGCGCATGCCGGAGCCCGTCCGAGGCTGGGAGGGGGTCCCGCAGAGCTACGCGATCGAGGAATTCGCGGCGCTCGGGATCCGCTTCGAGGGCGGCTATCCACCCCCCCCGGTCGCCGCGGCGGCGCTCGGCTCGGTCGGACGTCGATGGACCGAGCAGCTCGGCGCGCTCGATCACATGGCGTTCTTCGGCTTCATGCTGCGCGACACGGGGCGCGGGCGCGTCACGCGCGCGGGAGGCGGCGGCGCGCGCATCCGCTACGACCTCTCCTCCGAGGACGTGCGCCGCGTCGTTCGCGCCCAGGCGATCCTGGCGCGCGTCTTCTTCGCGGCCGGGGCGACCGAGGTGCTCCCGGGGATGACGCGCTTCGCTCGCCTCCGCGGGTTGGACGACGTCGAGCGCCTCGAGACGCGAGGGATCGGGACCCTCCGCGCCCACCACCTCGCGCTCACGGCGTACCACCCGCTCGGGACCTGCCGCATGGGCGCGAGCTCGACGCGCCACGTCGTCGGACCGGAGCACGAGAGCTTCGACGTACCCGGCCTCTTCATCACCGACGGATCGGCCGTGCCCGGCCCGCTCGGCGTGAACCCGCAGATCACGATCATGGCGCTCTCCGAGCGCGCCGCGGGCTACGTCGAGCGGTGCGTGGTCGAGCGGGAGCGCGGGCACGCGAGGCGGGCCGAGCGCCTCACGAAGCGCGCGATCGTGTTCGACGAGACGATGCGCGGGCGCTGCGTCCGCGCGGCGGACGAGCGGGCGCTCGCGGTCACCCTCACCGTGACGGCGTCGGCCCACACGAGGCTCAACGACGCGTGGCGCGCGCGTGGCGTGGTCCTCGAGCTCGAGGGCACGATCACGGTCGAGGACGTCGCGATCGAGCGCCCGTGCGTCGGCACCCTCACGATGCGGCCAGCGGAGGAGCGGGGGACGCTCCTCTACGACGTGTCGTTCGCGGACGCGACAGGCGCCCGCTGGTCGCTACGCGGCGAGAAGCACGCGCGTCTCTTCCTCGGGCTCGGCATGACACGTCTCCACACCGAGCTCCGACGTGAGGGAGAGCTCGTCGCCGAGGGCCTGCTCCGCTTCGCGCTCCGCGACCTCCCATCGTGGCTCGCGACGTTTCGGGTCGCGACCGCCGATGTGCTCGCCGAACAAGTCCCCGCGTCGCCGGGCGCCTGAAGTCGCTACACTCGCGCGATGCGGTCCTCGGCTCGTGCACCCCGGGCGCTCGTCGCCTGCGCCCTCGCTCTCACCTTCTCGCTGGCGCACGCAGCCGCGTTCGCCCAGGCGATCCACGTCCCGCCCTACGTACAGGACGTGCGGCCGACGTCCGCGTGGATCCTGTGGGAGACCACGTCGGGCGAGGAGAGCCGCGTCGAGTGGGGGCCCGCCGAGGCGCTCGGCGCGTCCGCGACCGGGTCGAGCGTCCCGACCGAGGGCGACGCGCGCGTCCACGAGGTCGAGCTCACCGGGCTCAGCCCCGCGACGCGCTACTACTACCGCGTCCACACGGGCGGCGCGGAGAGCGCGATCGCGTACTTCTCGACCCCCTCGCTCCCGAGCGCCGAGGCGAGCCTGCGCTTCGTCTTCATGAGCGACATGCAGCGCGACCCCGCCAACCCCGACGTCTATCGGCACATCATCGAGGATGGCGTCGAGCGCTTCGTCGCCGGAGACGGCGATCTCGATCAGGCGATCTCGCTCGTCGTCGTTCCAGGCGATCTCGTCGATCGCGGGCTCGAGTACGTGCGCTGGGAGGACGAGTTCTTTCGCCCGGGCGCGTCGCTCATGCGGCACGTCCCGTTCTATCCGACCCTCGGCAACCACGAGAGCAATTCGCCCTTCTACTACGCCTATTTCCACCTCCCCGAGGAGGGCACGAGCGCCGAGAACCGAGAGCGGTGGTGGCGGCTCGACCGAGGCAACGTCCGCGTGATCGGGCTCGACTCGAACTTCTACATCGCCCTCGGCCCGCAGGAGGCGTTCCTCGACGAGGCCCTCGACGACGCGTGCACGAACGACGACATCGACTTCGTCTTCGTCGTCATGCACCACGCGAACGTCTCGGAGCTCTGGCCGCTCGGCGAGGCCCCCTTCGCGAACCAGGTCGCGGCGAGGATGGAGCGTTTTCAGCGCGACTGCGGCCGCGTCACGGCGCAGTTCTTCGGCCACACGCACGCCTACGCGCGCGGCGCGTCGCGCGACGCCGCGCACCTCTGGGTCAACGTCGCGACGGCCGGCGGCAACATCGACTACTGGGGCGAGTACCGCAACCAGTACGACTCCGAGGACGTGAGCGTGAGCCAGGACGAGTGGGGCTTCGTGGTCGTCGACGTGACCGCCGGCGACGATCCGAGCCTGCACCTGCGCCGCGTGAGCCTCGGCAACGAGCACTTGGCGCGGGACAACGAGGTCCGCGACGAGATCTTCGTGCGCCGCTTCGACACGCCGCCGACGACGCCGACGCCGCTCATGCCGCGCGGGCGCGTCACGGCCGCGTGCTCGATGATGCGCGCGAGCCCCTTCGCCGATCCCGACGGAGACGAGCACGGCGCGACCCAGTGGCAGATCGCAGAGCGCTGCGACGAATTCGATCACCCGCTCGCCGATCGCGTGCGCTGGTACGAGAACTGGTACCGCGACGTCGACACCCAGGCGGGCGACGACCTCACCGACGAGCCCGTCACGCTCGACGGCGAGGACGCGCTGGTCGAGGGCGCGTACCTCTGCTGGCGAGCGCGCTATCGCGATCGCGGCCTCGGCTGGAGCGACTGGACGACGCCCGTCGCGTTCCAGATCAGCCGCGAGGGCGCGAGCCCCGCCGACGGCTGCGACGACCCCACCGTCCTCACGCCCCCGCCGCGCGTCGACGCCGCCGTGGATCCCGACGCGGGCGTCTTGGACGGCGGTCCGCGCGACGCGGAGACGATCGACGGCGCCCTCGACACGGGCGGCGCGGCGGGCGGCGGCTGCGCCTGCGCCTTGACGTCCTCGGCAGAGAGGCGCCCTCTCTCGCTCGGCGTGGCGCTCCTCGTCCTCCTCACCCTCACCCGCCGTCGTTCGCGGCGCGCGTGAGCGAGGCGAGCGAGGCGCGCTGTCAGGCGTCGGACTCGCTCGCGAGCGCGCGCGGGAACATGACGTTGTTCTCGAGGTGGATGTGCTCCATCAGCTCCGCCTCGAGCTTCTCGAGCCCCGCGTAGAGCCCGCGCCAGGTGCCGCACGCCTCGGGCGGCGGGACGAAGTCCGTCGTCAGCTCGCGCACGGCGCGGATCGCCTCGCCCTGATCGTCGTGCTCGGCCATGAGGCCGCGGAGCGATCCGTGGATCGTCTTGCCGCGGCTGCCCTCGCGGACCGCCGGGAAGACGCTCGACTCCTCCTTGAAGAGGTGCTGCTGGAGCTCATCCCAGATCTGCGTGAGCTTGTCCGCGAGCCCCTTCGGCACGCTCGGCTTCGCCGCGTGGACGCGCTCCACCTTGCGCGCCGCCTCGATGAGCATCGGGACGTCGCTGCGGAGCGTGTCGTGGTAGCGCCTGATGATGAAGTCGATCAGCTCCGGGATCGGCTTCGTGTCCCAGCGCTCGCCGAAGCGCGCCGACGCCTCTCGGTCGATCTCCGCGATCAGCTTCTCGGGCTCGACGCCGATCTCCTTGCACGCGTCGCTGAGCTTCTGTCGACCTCCGCAGCAGAAGTCGAGCCGGTGGCGCATGAAGACGAAGGTGGAGGTGGGGTAGGCGGTCGCGATCTGCCCGAGCGTCTGGTTCACATCGATCGTCATGGGTTCTCCTCTTCAGCATCCGCACCGAGCCCATCTCGGCTCGGTGGGCGCGGCCCGTCCACCGCTCTCGTCGATGGAGTGACGGCGCCTCGCGTGACGCCAAAGCACGCCTCGTGCCTCACGGCGAAGCTCCGCGCGGGATCGTGTCGAGAGCGGTGATCCGCGCCTTCTCGCCAATTCTCGCGATCTGGCGAGCGGCGTGAGCCGCTTTGGAACACCGGATGGAACGTGCTCCGAGCCTCCCACTCTCCGATCGGGGAGCGCGCCGTGCCGCGCACCTCCTCGTCGAGGGCGGCGCCGACGCGGAGCCGGACGCGCGGTTGCTCTCCGTCGAGGGCGTGCGATGGTTCGCCCCCCGGATCCCTCGGCGCTCGCCGCCGGCCGATCGGTCGTGCGCCTCCGAGGGTTCGCCGCATCATGCCCGAGATCAGCGAGACAGCGCTCTGGATCGGCCTCGTCGCCTTCCTCCTCGTCGTCTTGACGTTCGACCTCCTCGTCTTCCACCGAAAGACGCGGGTGATCTCGTTCAACGAGGCCATCCTCTGGACGTCGATCTGGGCGCTCTGCGCGTTCGGCTTCGCGGGCCTGCTCTACGTGACCCCGAACCTCGGCCCCACGCGCGCGCAGGAATTCCTCACGGGCTACGTCCTCGAGCAGGCGCTCTCCGTCGACAACCTCTTCGTCTTCGTCCTCATCTTCGCGCAGTTCGCCGTCCCGGCCGCCTACCAGCACCGCGTCCTCTTCTGGGGCATCCTCGGCGCGATCGTCCTGCGCGGCGGGTTCATCCTCCTCGGCTCGGAGATCATCCACCGCTTCGAGTGGGTGCTCTACATCTTCGGCGCGTTCCTGCTCTACACGGGCTTCAAGCTCTTCCTGAAGAAGAAGGACGAGGGGGAGCACGAGCAGCTCGACGACAGCCGGATGGTGCGGCTGCTCCGCCGCTTCCTCCCGCTCACCAAGGGCTATCGCCACGAGCACTTCTTCGTGCGCGAGGACGGCAAGCTCCTCGCGACGCCGCTCTTCCTCGTGCTCGTCATCGTCGAGCTCTCGGACCTCATCTTCGCGGTCGACTCGATCCCGACCATCTTCGTCATCACGACCCACGGGCTGATCGTCTTCGCCGCGAGCATGTTCGCGATCCTCGGTCTGCGCTCGATCTACATCGTGCTCGAGCGCCTGCTCCCGATGTTCCGCTTCCTCGAGCGCGCGGTGGCGATGGTCCTCGTCTTCATCGGAGCGAAGATCCTCCTCAAGGTCCGCTTCGAGATCGCCGGGTACGTGCTCGGCGGCGTCCACATCAGCGAGGGCGTCTCGCTCGGCGTCGTCGCCACGCTGCTCGTCGGCTCGGTCGTCCTCTCGATGCTGCTCCCGAGCGAGCGCGCGCCCGAGCCGACCAAGGGGGATCCCAGCGCGCCGGATCCGCATCGCGCGAGCGACGGAACCGGCGAAGCCCCCCCCGGCGCGCCCTGATCGGCCGCGAAGCCGGCCGTCGCGGTCGTGCTCTGCGTGGGCGCGCGGCGAGCGGCACCGTGCGCGCGCGGCGAGCGAGCGCGCGGCGACGACGCGCCCACGGGTTGGTCACGCGGGAGGCGCGGCGAGCCCGACGCGAGCGCGCGTCGAGCGCGCGCCCCTCGCGTCACCCGACGTCGTAGCCGGGGAAGAACCAGCCGATCTCGAAGCGCGCCGTCTCCGGCCCGTCGGAGCCGTGCGCCGCGTTCTCGCCGACGTTCGCGCCGTAGAGCTTGCGCACCGTGCCGTCCGCGGCCTTGGCCGGATCGGTCGCGCCCATGATCTCACGCCACTTCGCGATGGCACCCTCTCCCTCGAGGACCATCACGACGCACGGGCCGCGCGTCATGAACTCGACCAGCTCCCCGAAGAAGGATCGCTCCCTGTGGACCGCGTAGAAGCCCTCGGCGATCGGGCGGCTCATGTGCATCATGCGAAGCGCGCGGATCCGGAGACCCCGAGCCTCGATCAGGCTCAGGATGGCGCCGATGTGGTTCTTCTCGACGGCGTCGGGCTTACAAATCGCGAACGTCTTCTCGATGGCCATGGGACTCCTCGAACGGGTGGGCGCCTAGCGCCGCTCGTGTGGCGGCGCCTTCTAGCGCGGAATGCTCCCCTCGTCACGGCTCGCGAGCGAGCTGGCCGACGATTTTCGCGCGCCTCTCGCCCCGCGCGTCGAGCCGACGCCCGCGCCTTGCTTCGGCCCACGAATCGCGCAATTCCTCGCCCACAGACGGGGCGTGGCGCTTGAACTCTGGCCCTCTCCCCCGCAACGAGTCAGGCTTGCGGCCCTCGCGCACGCTCGCCGCGATCCGGCGTCGCAGGGTCGGCCGACCGCTTCTCGCGCCATTTTCCGATGACCGACAGCAACGCAAGCGCCTCGTCGACCCAGGAGCCCAGCGGCGACGCGACGATCGACCTCCGCGCGCAGCTCCGCATCGCGTGGACGCACCGCTGGCTGATCCTGGCGGCCGTCCTCCTCGTCGGCGGCGGCGTCGCGTTCTGGACGATGCGGCAGCCGCGGATCTACGAGGCGACCTGCTCGCTCGAGTACGATCCCTCCCCGCCCCGACCGCTCGGTAACAAGGTGGAGGACGTCTCCGGCTCGCCCATGCTCACGGTGGCCGCGAGCCGCGAATTCTACGAGACCCAGAACCGGATCATCGCGAGCCGCACCGTCGCCGAGATCGTCGTCCGGCGCCTCGGCCTGCACCGCGATCCCGACTTCATGGGGGTCCCCCGCGAGGAGCGCGACGGGTGGCAGGGAGCGACGGTCGAGAGCGCGGCGCAGCGCGTCCAGGCGAGCCTCACCGTCACGCTCGTCCGCGACACGCGGCTCGTCCTCGTCCAGGTGCGCGATCCCTCTCCGGAGCGAGCGCAGCGCATCGCGAACGGGATCGCGGACGCGTACATCGAGAAGACGATCAACGATCGGATGAGCTCGACCATCAGCGCCGTCGAGTGGTTGGGCACCCAGGTCGACGACCTCCAAGGCGCGCTCCGCCAGGCCGACGCGGCGCTCCACGCGTTCAAGGCGGAGCACGACGTGCTCTCGCTCTCGCTCGAGGATCGGCAGAACCTCATCGCGAACGAGATGGAGCTCTTCTCGCGCTCGCTCACCCAGACGCGGGTCCACCGGATCGAGCTCACGGCGCGCGTGCGCGAGCTCGAGGCGGCGGTGACGGGGGATCCCTTGACGAGCGGCAACCCGGCGCTGACGACGGCGGGGCTCGAGTCGCTCCGAGCGCAGCTCCGCACGAAGGTCGCCGAGCTCGAGGCGCTCCGCACCCGCTACGGCCCCAACCACCCGCAGATCCTGAGCGTGACGCACGAGGCCGATCAGCTGCGCGCCGAGCTGATCGAGGGGACGCGCGCCGTCCTCGCCTCCGCGGAGGCGGAGCTCCGCGAGGCGCGCCAGACGGAAGGCGGCCTGCGCGCGGCGCTCGAGCAGGCCAACCAGCGCGGCATCGAGCTGAACCGCTGGGAGATGGAGTACGGCCACCTCGTCCGCGAGCGCGACAGCAAGGCGGCGCTCTATGATCTCGTCCTCAAGCGCTCGTCCGAGACGGATCTCACCCGGATGCTGCGCATCACCAACGTGCGCATGGTCGATCGCGCGATCGAGCCACGCGGGGCCGTCGCGCCACGCGTCCTCTTGAACATCTCGATCGGCCTCGCGGCCGGCCTCGTCCTCGGGATGCTCCTCGCGCTGATCCTCGAGCGCACCGATCGGCGGATCCGCAGCGTCGAGGACGTCGAGGCGCAAGGAGCGACCGTCCTCGGCGTCATCCCGAAGATGGCGGGCGGCGCGGCGTCGGGGCGCGGCCGGCGGCGCCGTCAGGTCGCGGAGGTCTTCGAGCGGGATCTGATCGCCCACAAGGAGCCGATGTCGGCGATCGCGGAGAATTTCCGCACCGTCCGCACCAACCTCGCGTTCATGGGCGGCGACGGCAAGCTCGGGGCGTTCGCCATCACGAGCCCATCTCCGCGCGAGGGGAAGTCGACCGTCGTCTTGAACCTCGCGATCTCGCTCGCGCAGAGCGGCAAGAAGATCGTCATCGTCGACACCGACCTGCGCCGGCCTCGGCTCCATCGCGCCTTCAAGATCTCCTCCGCCCGCGGCATCACCACCTGCCTCGCCAACGAGGCCGAGCCGCTCGACGTCGTCGTCGCGACCGAGATCCCGAACGTCGACATCGTCCCGTGCGGCCCCATCCCTCCGAACCCGAGCGAGCTGCTCTACACCGAGCGCTTCCGCGTATTTCTCCGCGCGCTGCGCGAGCGCTACGATCACGTCATCTTCGACAGCCCTCCGATCGGCGCCGTGACCGACGCCGCCGTGCTCGGGGCGCAGCTCGACGGCGTGCTCGTCGTGGTCAAGCCGCACAGCACGACCCGTGACGGCCTGCACGCCACGCTGCGCCAGCTCCGCGACGTCAGCGCGCGGATCATCGGCGCCATCGTGAACGACGTGGACGGCGCCGCGGGCCGCGGCGGCGAGGGCTACTACTACTACCGCAAGGCGGGCTACTACGCCGCGGAGGAAGCGAGCGCCGGGGCCGCGCCGGCCAAGAATTGACGACGCCCGCGAGGCCCGAGCAGAGCGGCATCGCGGGCGCCCCCTCGGGCTCACCTCTCTCACGCCCCGCTCCTCCGACGCGAGCCCCCGAGCGGGGTCGCGCGCTCGGCGGGCGCGAGCGATGGAGCCTCGCGCGCCGCTACTTCAGCATCGACTTCAGCGTCACGCCCATGTCCGTCGGCGTCGGCGCCATCTTCACGCCTGCCTCCGTGAGCGCCGCGATCTTCGCCTTCGCGGTGCCCTTTCCGCCGGAGATGATCGCGCCCGCGTGGCCCATCCGCTTTCCGGGGGGCGCCGTCGTGCCCGCGATGAACCCCGCGACGGGCTTCTTGAAGTGCTCGCGGATGTACTCGGCGGCCGCCTCCTCGGCCGTCCCGCCGATCTCCCCGATCATGATGAGCCCCTCGGTCTCCGGGTCCTCGTTGAAGAGGCGCAGCACGTCGAGGAAGTCGGTGCCGTTGATCGGATCTCCGCCGATCCCGACCGCCGTGCTCTGGCCCAGGCCGAGCTCCGTGAGCTGGAAGACCGCCTCGTAGGTGAGCGTGCCCGATCGCGAGACGACCCCGATGTGACCGGGGCGATGGATGTGGCCCGGCATGATGCCGATCTTGCACTTCGCGCTCGGCGTGATCACGCCGGGGCAGTTCGGGCCGATGAGGCGGGTCCGCTTGGGGCCGCTCTGCGCGTCGAGCGCGCGCCGCACCCGCAGCATGTCGACGACGGGGATGCCTTCGGTGATCGCGATCACCAGCTCGACGCCGGCGTCGATCGCCTCGAGGATCGAGTCGGCGGCCGCGGGCGGCGGGACGAAGACGCAGCTCGTGTTCGCGCCCGTCTCTCGCACCGCGTCCTTCACGGTGTCGTAGACGGGCACGCTCTTCTTCGACGTCGCGCCCGTCCACGTCTGACCGCCGCGACCCGGCGTCACGCCCGCGACGACGCTCGTGCCGTAGGCGATGCACTGGTCGGCGTGGAAGCCGCCCGCGCTGCCCGTGATGCCCTGGAAGAGAACCTTGGTGTCCTTACCGACGAGGATCGACATCGCTCTCAGCCTTTCTTCGCCAGCTCGACGATCTTCTTCGCGCCCTCGGCCATGTTCGCGGCCGGCAGGACGGCGATCCCGGAGCCCGCGAGGATCTCGCGCCCCTTCTCGACGTTCGTCCCCTCGAGGCGGACGACGACCGGCACCTTCAGGCCGAGCTCCTTCGCCGCCGCGATGACCCCCTCGGCGATGACGTCGCACTTCATGATGCCGCCGAAGATGTTGACGAAGATCCCCTTCACGTGGGGGTCGCGCAGGATGATGCGGAAGGCCTTGGTGACCTGCTCCTTCGACGCGCCCCCGCCGACGTCGAGGAAATTCGCGGGCGTCCCGCCGAAGTGCTGGATGATGTCCATCGTGCTCATCGCGAGGCCTGCGCCGTTCACGAGGCAGCCGATGTCGCCGTCGAGCTTGACGTAGGAGAGGCCCGCCGCCTTCGCCTCCGTCTCGGTCGGCTCCTCCTCGTTCTCGTCGCGCAGCGCCTCCCACTCGGGGTGCCGGAAGCTCGCGTTCTCGTCGAAGTTGATCTTCGCGTCGAGCGCGATGATGTGATCGTCGCCCGTCGCGAGGAGCGGGTTGATCTCGATCATCGAGCAATCCTCCGCGAGGAAGAGGCGATAGAGGTTCTCCGCGAGCGCCGAGAACTCCTTGATCTGGTTCTTCCCGAGGCCCAGGCCGAACGCCAGCTCCCGCGCGTAGTGCCCCGAGAACCCCGCGATCGGATCGATCGTGACCTTGAGGATCTTCTCGGGCTCCTTCTCCGCGACCTCCTCGATGTCCATGCCGCCCGCGACGGACGCGACGGCCGTGACGCGGCGGCTCTCGCGATCGACGAGCATCGAGAAGTAGAGCTCGCGCGCGCCCTCGAGCGCGAGCCCCTGCTCGACGTAGAGGCGATGGACGACCTTGCCCGCGGGGCCCGTCTGCTTGGTCACGAGCGTCATCCCGAGGAGCCTCTTCGCGACGTCCTCGGCGGCCGCGGCGCCCTTCGCGACCTTCACGCCGCCGGCCTTCCCTCGACCGCCCGCGTGGATCTGCGCCTTGACGACGACGACCTCGTTGCCCGTCTCGGCGTGGAGCTTCTCGGCCGCTGCGCGCGCCTCTGTCGCGTCGAACGCGGGGATGCCCTTCGGGATGGGGACGCCGTAGCGCGCGAAGAGCTCTTTGCCTTGGTACTCGTGGATGTTCATCGCGACTCTCCGGACAGGGGTGCCGAACCTACCGACACGAGGCTCGAGTGACAATGCAGAACTGCGACGGCCCCATCCGTCGGCTAGCGCCGTCGTCGCGCGGCGCGCCTCGAGCGCGCGCGCCGCCGCGCGCCCGGCGAGCGGGATCAGAGGGGCCGCGCGGGACGCTCGGAGACGACGAAGTGGAACGTGCGGTGGGCGACGCCGCCTTCGGCGCTCGCGCCCCGCGTCATGGCGGCGCCGACGACGAGCAAGGGGAAGCCCGCGGACGGCTGCGCGAAGACCTCGACGATCCCCGGCTCCGCGACGCGATCTCCGCGATGGATCGCCGGGGCGTGCGCCAGCGGGAGGGAGCGCCCCTCATCCTGCCAGCGGAGGACGTACGCGTCACCTTCGAGGCCGACGTCCAGGCGCTCTCCCGCGAGCGGCGCGCGGAGCACGACCGAGGGCGCGAACGCGACCCCCTCGTCGTTCGCGATCGCCGCGCGCGCGACGAGCGACCGCCCGAGGCGCGTCGGCGCGCGAGAGAGCGCCGACGCGAGCGCGCGGGCTCGGCTCTCCACGTCGCCGCCCTCGGTGCCGGGGACGAGCTCCGCGCTCGCCGCCGGATCGACCCTCGGCTCGAAGATCGCGAGATCGAGCGCGTCGCCGCGGACGACGCGGAGCGGCCGGACGGCCCAGAGGGCGCCGTCTCCGCGGTAGAGCGCGCAGCCACGAACGCACCGCGCCGCGACCGAGTCGCCCTCGACGGCCTCGGATCCGAAGAGCGAGGCGCGTGGGCCCGGCGCGGCGAGCGAGGCGTCGATCGCGCGTCGCCAAGACGCATCGTCGTCGACGCTCGCGAGCAGGCTCGCGTCCTCGAGCGGGAGGACGAACTCGACGTTCGCGCCGACGCCGTGGCCCGCCGCGGCCTCGTGCGCGAGCACGAGGAGCGTGCGGCCATCGGGCGCCGCGAGGACGTCGTCGATGCCGATCGGCGCGACGCAGGTGCGCTCGACCGACTCTCCGTCGCAGGCCGTCGCCGCGAGCGGGAGCGTCGCGAGCAGCCGATCGACGCCGCGATCGGCCCGCAAGAGGTGGACGCGGTAGGCCGCGCGCCCCACCTCGACGAAGATCCATCGATCGCCGAAGGGCGCGCCGAGCGCGACGAGCGGCGCGTACTCCTCGATCGAGAAGAGCGCCGTCGCGCGTCTCGCGACGAGGCTCGCGGCGGGGCGGAGGCGCGCTCCGCCGAGCGCGCGGCGCACGATAGGGGTCCACGGCGCCTCGCCCTCCCCGTCAAAGAAGCGCTGGAGGGCCCGCGGATCCACCTCTCCCACATCGACCTCGCGGCGCGAGAGGGCTCTCCCTTCGAGGCGAACGATCGCGACGCTCGACGGGATCCCGCTCTCCGCCGAGAAGGCCGGGCGCACCGCGACGAGCCGGCCCTCCGCGTCGATCAGGGCGCAGCCACGGGTGCAGCGCGCGATCGGATCGGCGAGGTCCGCCGAGCGCTCGACGTCAGCGAGGGGAGGCTCCCCGAGCTGCTCGACGAGCCCCTCGGGGATCTCCACGCCATCGCCAGGTCGCGGCGCGGGCGCCGGCGCGCGAGGCGGCGGCTCGAGCTCGTGCACGGCGCCCGACGTCGCCGCGGGGGGCGCCTCGCGCGCGCTCGGCTCGACGGAATCCCGCCGGCTCGACGCGGCGCCGTCGCAGCCGACGAGCGCGGAGACGACGAGGCCGATGGCGAGCGCGAGCGCGCTCGAGCCATCGGCCCTCGCCTCGATGTGGATTCGGCGCTCCCTCGAGCGCCCGATCACAGCTTCGCGGCGGCCTCGAGGAGCCCGCGCACGGCCTCGGCGCTCTTGTCGAGGAGCGCCATCTCCTCCGCCGTGAGCGAGATCGAGATGACCTTCTCCGCGCCGCCGCCGCCGATCACGACCGGGACGCCCATGTAGAGATCCTTGTAGCCGTACTCCCCCTCGAGATACGCGGCGCAGGCGAGGATCCGCTTCTGATCGAAGAGGTAGGCCTCCGCCATCGTGATCGCGCCGGCCGCGGGCGCGACGAAGGCGCTCGTCCCCATGAGCTTGACGATCTCGCCACCGCCCCCCGCCGTCCGCGTGAAGATGGCGTCGAGCGTCTCCTTCGAGAGGAGCGAGGCGACGGGGATGCCGTTGATCGTCGTGTGCGAGACGATCGGCACCATCGAGTCGCCGTGCCCGCCGAGGACGAGCGCGCGCACGTCCTTGACGCTCGCGCCGATCGCCTGCGCGAGGAAGAGCTGCATGCGCGCGGAGTCGAGGACGCCCGCCATGCCGACGACCTTCTTCGCCGAGAACCCCGTCTGCTTCTTCATCTCGTAGACCATCGCGTCGAGCGGGTTCGAGATGACGATGACGAACGCGTCGGGCGCGTGCTCGCGGATCCCGGCCGCGACGGAGCGGATGATCTTCAGGTTGATCGAGAGGAGGTCGTCGCGGCTCATGCCCGGCTTGCGCGGCACGCCCGCCGTCACGATCACGACGTCGGCGCCCACGAGCGCCGCGTAGTCGCTCGTGCCCGTGATGGTGCCGTCGAGGCCCTCGAGGGCGCCCGTCTGCATGAGGTCGAGCGCCTTGCCGCGCGCGACGTCCGCCTTCTCCGGGATGTCGAGGAGCACGCAGTCGCCGAGCTGGCGCGTGAGCACGAGCTTCGCGAGCTCGCCGCCGATGTTGCCTGCGCCGATGACTCCAATCTTTCTTCGCTTCGCCATGGGTTCTCCTTGATGCCTCGAGGGGCGCACGCTCGAACGCCCTCCCTTTGGATCCATCCAACCGTTCTCGCAATCGCCGGGCGGCGGCGCGCGCGAGCGCCGCCCCCTTCGCGCCGATCCGCGCTCACATGTGCGCGATGACGGCCGAGCCGAACTCGCTGCACTTCACCTGCGTCGCGCCCTCCATCATCCGCGCGAAGTCGTAGGTGACGGTCTTCGCGCCGATCGCGCCGTCCATGCCCTTGATGACGCGATCGGCCGCCTCGTCCCAGCCGAGGTGGCGGAGCATCATCTCGCCCGAGAGGATCACCGAGCCCGGGTTCACCTGATCCTTGTCGGCGTACTTCGGCGCGGTGCCGTGCGTGGCCTCGAAGATGGCGTGCCCGGTGGCGTAATTGATGTTGCCGCCCGGCGCGATGCCGATGCCGCCGACCTGCGCCGCGAGCGCGTCCGAGAGGTAGTCGCCATTCAGGTTCAAGGTCGCGATGACGTCGAAGTCGGCGGGCCGCGTGAGCACCTGCTGGAGCGTGATGTCGGCGATCGAGTCCTTGACGCGGAGCTTCGTCTTCCACTTGCCGTCACCGTGCGTCGGCCCGAGCGCGAGCGCCGCCTTCACCTCGGCGTGGAGCGCGTCGCGCTGCGCCGGCGGCAGCATGTCGTAGCCCGGCTCGACGAGGCGCGCGTTCTCCTCGACGGTGAGCTTCGGGTTCTGCTCCTGGTTGCCGAGGATCCAGCTCTCGCGCTCGGTGACCACGTCGGCGCGGAAGGCGCTCTGCGCGATGGCGTAGCCCCACGTCCGGAACGCGCCCTCCGTGAACTTCATGATGTTGCCTTTGTGGACGAGCGTCACGCTCTTGCGTCCGTAGCGCAGGGCGTGCTCGATCGCGGCCTCGACGAGCCGCTCGGTGCCGTCCTTCGAGACGGGCTTGATGCCGATCCCGCTCGTCTCGGGGAAGCGGATCTTCCCGTACTCCTTCGGAAAGTTCTCCTTCAGGAACGCGACCAGCTTCTGCGCGCCGTCCGAGCCCGCCTCCCACTCGATGCCGGCGTAGATGTCCTCGCAGTTCTCGCGGAAGATGATCATGTCGCACTTCTCGGGCGCGCGAACGGGCGAGGGCACGCCCTTGAACCAGCGCACGGGGCGAAGGCACACGTAGAGATCGAGCATCTGCCGGAGCGCGACGTTCAGCGAGCGGATGCCGCCGCCGATCGGCGTCGTGAGCGGCCCCTTGATGCCGACGAGGTACTTCTTGAAGCCGTCGACGGTCTGATCGGGGAGCCAATTGCCGTACGTGAGGAACGCCTTCTCCCCAGCGAAGACCTCCCACCAGTGGATCTTCCGCTCGCCGCCGTACGCCTTCTCCACCGCCGCGTCGAGGACGCGGACGGACGCCTTCCAGATGTCACGCCCGGTCCCGTCGCCCTCGATGAACGGGATGATCGGGTCGTTGGGGACCTGCAGCTTGCCGTCCTTCGACATCGTGATCGCGGTCCCGGAGGCTGGCGGCGCAAAGAGCTCGGTCGTCATCGGTGGGTTCTCCTTCTGGCGTCGTTGAGGCCCGCCGAGCGTCATCCGTTCGACGAGCGCGTGCAGCTCGGACCGACGCGCTGAGGCCGTGCGCGCGTTCGAGAGCGCGCGTACGACGCGGGGTCGGACGGACTCCGCGGCGCGTCGGGCCGGGGTTTGTACCACGTCGGAGGACGTCCAGCGCGAGAGAGTCGGAGGTGAGGCTCCGTCGCGAGCGGGCCGCTGATCTCCCGCGCCTCACGCGCGGCGTCCCACCTCGAAAACGCGCGATCTCCGCGTGATTGACGCCCCGTCGGTCGTCGAGGATCCTCCGCTCATGCCCCCTCGACGCGCGCTCGCGCTCCTCGCGCTCGCCTCGCTCGGCGCGCTCGGCTGCGCGAGCGAGCTCGGCGCGCCCGACGCGAGCTCCCCCTCCGACGCTCACGCGAGCCTCGACGCGTCGATCACCCTCGACGCGCGCCCCGCCGCGGACGCGCCCGCGAGCGACGCGCCCGCGCGGCCCGCCGACGCGGGGCAGGACGCGGCGCGCCTCGGTCCGCCCTACCCGATCGTCTTCGCGCACGGCTTCTTCGGCTTCGAGGACTTCGCGGGGCTCGGCTTCGTCGACTACTACTGGCACGTCCGCGCGGACCTCGCGGCGCACGGTGAGCCGCAGGTCTACACGCCCGCGGTCGACCCCTTCAACGACTCCGAGACACGCGGCCGCGAATTGCTCGCCCACGTGGAGCGCGTCCTCGAGGAGACGGGCGCGGCCCGCGTGAACCTCGTCGCGCACTCGCAGGGCGGCCTCGACGCCCGCGTCGTCGCGAACCTCCGGCCCGATCTCGTGGCGTCGGTGACGACGATCGCGACGCCCCACGAGGGCACACCGATCGCCGACGTCGTGCTGCGCGTCGTGGCGGATCGGCGCCTCCAAGACCTGCTCGACGCGCTCGTCCGCCTCGTCGCCGCGCCGCTCTACGACGCCGCGGGCGACGAGACGAGCGTCTTCGCTCCCCTCCGGCTCTTCTCGCGGGGAGGGAGCGACGCGTTCAACGCGGCTCACCCCGACGAGCCGAGCGTCCGCTACTACTCCATCGCGGGCCGGAGCGGCCGATCGCTCGCCGCGGAGTTCTGCCGCCGGGGCGATCGCGCGAGCTTCCTGCGGCGCTACGACTCGACGACCGATCCGACGGACGCGCTCCTCTCCGTGCCCCAGGCGATCCTCGACGAGCCGAGCGACGGCCTCGTCCCCGTCTCGAGCGCGCGCCATGGCCGCTTCCTCGGCTGCATCCCGGCTGATCACCTCGACGAGATCGGCCACCTCTTCGGCGACTCGCCCGGCCTCCTCAACGACTTCGATCACCTCGCGTTCTACCGCGACCTCGTCGCGTTCCTGCGCGACGAGGGGCTCTGACGATCGACGCGGCCGCGGCCGGCCCGATCACACGTCGAGCTCGTCGGTGTCCGCCTTCGGCGCGTTGTCCATGATGAAGCGAAAGCGCATCGAGGCGTCCTTGCCCATGAGCTCGTTGAGCACCCGATCGGTCTCGAGCTCCTCGTCGATCACGACGCGCAGCGCCCGCCGCCTCCTCGGATCGAGCGTCGTCTCCTTGAGCTGCTCCGCGTTCATCTCGCCGAGCCCCTTGAAGCGCTGGATGGTGGGCTTCACCGTCCTCGGCAGCCCGGCGAGGATGCGCTCCTTGTCGGCGTCGTCGAGCGCCCAGTAGGTCTCCTTCCCCGCGCCGATGCGGTAGAGCGGCGGCTGCGCGAGGTAGACGTGCCCCTCGCGGACGAGCCCGGGGAGCAGGCGATAGAAGAAGGTCAAGAGGAGCGTCGCGATGTGGTGCCCGTCGCTGTCGGCGTCCATCAAGAGGAAGACCTTGCCGTAGCGGAGCTTCTTGACGTCGAAGTCCTTGCCCATCCCGCAGCCGAGCGCCGAGACGATGTCTTGAAGCTCCTTGTTCTGCGTGACGGTCGCGACGTTCGCGCGCTCCGCGTTGAGCACCTTGCCGCGCAGGGGGAGGATCGCCTGCGTCTTGCGATCACGTCCCGCCTTCGCCGAGCCGCCGGCGGAGTCGCCCTCGACGAGGAAGAGCTCGCTCGCGTGCGGGTCCGTGCTCGAGCAGTCCGAGAGCTTGCCCGGGAGGTTGAGGCGGTGGCTCACCGCGCTCTTGCGCGAGACCTGCTGGCTCGCGGCGCGGCTCGCCTCCCTCGCGCGCGCGGCGGCGATGATGCGCGCGACGATGCCCTCGCCGACCGAGGAGTTGTCGAGCAGCCACTGCTCGAGCGCCGTCCGCACGACCGCCTCGACCTGCGCGGTGACCTCGGGGTTGTTGAGGCGATCCTTCGTCTGCCCCTGGAACTGCGGCTCCGCGACGTAGACCGAGACGATCGCGACGAGGCCCTCGCGGATGTCCTCGGCCGCGACGCTCACACCCTTGGGCTCGATCTTCTTCGCCGCCATGAACGCGCGGATCGCCTTGTTCAGCGCGCCCTTGACGCCGCTCTCGTGGGTGCCCCCTTGCGGCGTCGGGATCCCGTTCGCGTAGCTCTGGATCCGCTCATCCGTGCCCTCGGTCCACGCGAGCGCGACCTCGACCCGCGGGTCGTCGGGACGGTCGAGCGTGAACGGCTGCGGGTGGATCGCCGGCTTGCCGCGCAGGGCGATCGTGCGCGAGAGGAACTCGACGATCCCACCCGGGTGGAGGAAGTCCCACCGCTCTCCGCTCTTCTCGTCCTTCAGCGTGATGCGGAGCCCGCGGTGCAGGTAGCTCTTGGCCTCGAGCCGCTCTCGGATCCGCTCGACGTCGAAGGTCGCGCTCTTGCCGAAGATCTCCGGATCCGGCCGGAACGCGATCGTCGTCCCGTGGCGCTTCGTCGCCCCGCCGGACCTGAGCTTGCCTTCTGGCGCGCCGCGCGAGAACGCCTGCGTCCACTCGCCCCCGTCGCGGCGCACCGTCGCGACGAGCCGCTCCGAGAGCGCGTTCACCACCGACGCGCCGACGCCGTGGAGGCCGCCCGAGACCTGGTAATTCTTGCCCGCGAACTTGCCGCCGGCGTGCAGCACCGTGAGCACGAGCTCGAGCGCCGTCTTCTTGTGCTTCGGGTGGACGTCGACCGGGATCCCGCGCCCGTTGTCCGTGACGATCGCGCCACGGCGATCGCCCTCGATGACGACGTCGATCTGCGACGCGTACCCGTTGATCGCCTCGTCGACGCAGTTGTCGACGATCTCCCAGAGCAGGTGGTGGTACCCATCGACGCCCGTCCCGCCGATGTACATCGCGGGGCGCTTGCGGACGGGCTCGAGCCCCTCGAGGACGTCGATGTCGCTCGACGCGTAGCTGCCCTTCGCGCCAGGCCGGATCGACGGCGTCTTCGTCGTGCCGCTCATCAGTTCGCCTCCGGCGCCCGGGAATTGCGCTTCCTCGGCTCCTCGTCGTGGCCGGGGAGGACCGGCAAGGAGACCTCGCGATCGAGCGCGCGCACGGCCTTGCCGCGCTTGAAGAGCTCGCGTCCCCGACCCCCTCGGCCGACGACCTCGCGCTTGGTCGCGCGGATCTCGAAGAGCTTGCCGTTCTCGTGCTCGAGGACGAGCGGCTCCTCGTTCCCTTGCGTCACGGCCGCCTCGACGAGGCGGGCGCCGAGCACCGCGTCCTCCTTCTCTTCGAGCTTCACGAGCCGCACGCCCTTGCCCGCGCCCGCGAGGATGGGGATCTCGTCGACCGTCGTGACGAGGCCATGCCCCGCCGCGGTGCCGACGGCGAGGCGATCGCCCTCGCCGCAGACGTCGACGAGGACGACCTCGTCCGAGGGGAAGTCCGCGCTGAGCCGCATATACCTGCGGCCCGCGCGGGTCGACGGATCGCGATGCGCGCGGAGCGAGAGGCGGCTCGCGAGGCCGGCCCGCGTCACCGCGACGACGTAGGGGGGCTCCGGCTCGTCGGCCCTGCCCTCGATGAGCGGCCCGTCACCGGGCGCGCTCGGCGGCGGGACCTCGAGCACCCGCGGATCGAGCGAGAGCGCGCGGACGATGCGCTCGCCGTCCGCCATCTTGAAGAGGGTCTGGACCGGATCGCCGTAGCCGCTCGTCTGCGGGACGTCGACGATGCGCGACACGTAGCAGGCGCCGAGGTTCGAGAAGAACGCGACCGGCTGCTTGGTGGATCCCACGACGACGTCGAGGATCGCGTCGCCCTCGCGTAGGCGCGTGCTCGAGAGATCGACGCGCCCTTGCCGCTTGATCCAGCCCTGCCGCGTCAGGATCACGTACTGGTCCTCATCGACGATAAAGGCCTCGGCGTCGAACGCGAGCTCCTCGCCGCCGAGCTTCGTCATGCGCTTGTCCGCGTAGCTCGTCTTCAGCTCGTAGAGCTCCGCGCGGATGAGCTTCCAGCGCGCCCCCTCGCTCGAGCGGAGCTGCGCGAGGCGCCTCTCGTCTTTCTGCTTCGCCTCGAGCTCGGCGCGGATGACGTGGATCTCGAGCTGCGCGAGCCGGTAGAGCCGCAGCTCGAGGATGGCGTCGACCTGCTCCGCCGAGAGCTCGAAGCGCTTCATCAGCTTCTGCGCCGCGTCGGCCTTGCCCTCGCTCCTTCGGATGATGCGGATCGTCTCGTCGAGCGCGTCGAAGATCGTGACGAAGCCCTCGAGGATGTGGATGCGCCGCCTGAGCTGCGCGAGATCGAAGTCCAGCCTCCGGACGACGACCTCCATCCGGAATTGGAGGAATTGCCGCAGGATGTCGCGGAGCCCGAGGCGCGCGGGCGTCGGCACCGTCTGTCCGCCGGCCGTCACCGGCACGAGGCACGTCAGGTTCACGGGCACGTTCGACTGGAACGGCGTGTGCTTGAAGAGGTAGCCGACGACGAGCGAGGGTTCGGTGCCCTTCTTGATCTCGCAGACGATGCGCGTGTCCTCCGTCGACTCGTCGCGCACGTCGAGCAGCTGCGGCAGCCGCTTCCCGATGATGAGCTCGGCGATCTTCTCGACCACCGTCTTTCGCTCGATCGCGTACGGGATCGAGGTGAGCACGATCGAGGGGTTCTGGCTGCCCTTGCCCTCCTCGAGCTTCCACGTGCCCTGGAGCTTCAGGGACCCCTGCCCGCTCTCGTAGATCTCCTCGAGCTCCTTCTTGCTCGCGACGAGCTGGCCGCCGGTCGGGAAGTCGGGCCCGCGCAGGTGCTTCAGGAGCTGCTTGGTCGTGGCCTCGGGCTCGTCGATGAGCGCGACCGTCGCGTCGATCACCTCGCCGAGGTTGTGAGGCGGGATCGACGTCGCCATCCCGACGGCGATACCGGCGCTGCCGTTCACGAGCAGGTTCGGGAAGCGCGCGGGCAGGACGACGGGCTCACGCTCGCTCCCGTCGTAGTTGCCCCGAAAATCGACGGTCTCCTTGTGGAGCTCGCCGAGCAGCTCCTGCGCCGCCTTCGCGAGCCGCGCCTCCGTGTAGCGCATCGCCGCCGCGCCGTCGCCGTCGGGGGAGCCGAAGTTCCCTTGGCCATCGACGAGCGGCAGCCGCAGCGTGAAGCTCTGCGCCATGCGGACGAGCGCGTCGTAGATCGCGCTGTCGCCGTGCGGGTGATACTTGCCCATCACGTCGCCGACGATGCGGGCGCACTTCACGAATTTCTCGTCGTGCTTGTGCCCGCCGGCCTGCATCCCGTAGAGGATTCGGCGCTGGACGGGCTTCATCCCGTCGCGGACGTCGGGGAGCGCGCGTGAGGTGACGACGCTGAGCGCGTAGTTGAGGTATCGCTTCTGGGTCTCCTCGGCGAGCGAGGCGTCTCGGATCTGCATGAACGGGGGATCTCCTGAGTCGCTCCCACCGCCCCGACCGCGCGGCGATCGCGGTGGCCGAGGCGGTTCGGCGCTCGAGGCCTCGGGGCGGAGGTCCGCCTCGGGAGGGCCTTTCTTGTCGAAGAGCGAGAGTTGCTGGCGATTCATGCGCGTACACCCTCCTCGCTCGGCCCGATCGAGCGACGTCGAGCGCGACCCGTCTCGGGCCCGCCTCGGCGGGAGCAGCGTGAACGCTGTAAGCGCGTTCAGTCGTTGGCAGCGCGGGCTTCTAGCAGGCGCTCACGCCGGTACGCAAGCGATCGCGCGCTCCGCGCTGGCACGCCCGCCGCTCGCGACGAGGGCGCAGCGCGCGAGGCCGCGGGCGCCTCGGCGTCAGTGCCCTTCGTTCAGGCCTCGGCGCAGCCCACGGAACGCCATGAGGAGGCCGCTCGCGACGAGCCCGGGACGGAAGGCGGGATCGGTCGACTCGATCGCCGCGATGATCGGCATCCCGTCGGCGGGATCGAGCCGCGCCGCGAGGGTCGCGTACGTGCTGTAGCCCCCCTCGGCCGGCGCCGTGCCGAGCACGATCCGTCCTCCGCGCATCGCCCCGGCGATCGCCTCGAGCTCCACCTCGTCGCTCGTCACGTCGCGGATCAGGAGCTCGCCGCTCGATCCGAGGAAGGGGACGTCCACGCTCCAGCCGTAGCGCGTCCCGCGCTCGGTGCGCTCGAGCTCGGAGATCGACGCGCCGCGGAGCAGCCCGACGGTGAAACGGACGGGATCGAAGAACGCCTGCCGGACCCGATCGGGGCCGAAGGAGAACATCCGCGCGAGCCCCACGATGGTGCCGAGATCCGAGCCGTCGGTCGTCTCGAGGACGAAGAGCTCGCCGCGCGCGAGCAGCGGCGCGAGGGGCCTCGGATCGACGTCCAGGCTTCGGGGATCGCCGACCGGCGACGCGATGCGCTCTCGCACGAAGCCCGCGCGACGCTCCGCCTCGCCTCGGAGGCCAGCGACCGTGGCGATCGAGAGGACGAGGCTCATCGTGCGGCTCAGCGTGAGTGCCGAGCCGGACGCCTCGCGCGCCAGGTAATTCGCGTCGCGCACGTCCTGGCGACCGACGAGCTGGAGCTGACACCGCTCCCTCCCGTCGACGCCCCGGAGCGGGGTGCCACGGAGCACGCGTCGGGCCCGCCCGAGGTCGCCCGAGCGCGTCTCGAAGACGACGCGAAAGCCGCGCGAGCCGTCGCCATCCGCCATCGTCGTCACGGACGATCGACCTCGAAACGACAGGATCGAGGCCTGCCACGTCCAGTCGTAGCCGACCGTCTCCGCCGTGCTCGACGCGATCGTGACCGTGTCGATCGCCGGCATGAAGCTCGGATACGAGGCCACGTCGCGCGCGACGGCGAGGAGCGCACCGCACGACGCCTCGGCGCGAGCGAGGACGCTCACCTGCGGGAGCTCCACGACCTCCGTCATCTCGATGTGCGTGACGATCGCCCGATCGAGCAGCGGCTCCACCGCCTCGAGCTCGGCTCGCGAGAGCGCGCGGGTCGGGAGCGTGAGCGCGTCCTCTGGCGGATCGTCGGCGCTCGCCTTCGCCGCGAACGCCGAGAGCGTCGAGAGCACGAGCAGGAAGGCGAGGCCGCGGGTCACGATGCGAATCGACGCGACCCACGAGGGCGCATTCATCGAGGCTTCTTTTCGCTACCCTCCGGCGATGTCCGTCCTCTGCCTCGTGAACCCTCGCGCGCGCCGGCTGCGCCGCGGCCAGCTCTCGGCGGAGGAGGTCCAGCGCACCCTCGGCCGCGCGGGCGACGTCGTCATCACCAAGGACCTCGATCACGCCCGCCAGGTGCTCGAGGCGAAGCTGACGCGCGAGCTCGCGTGCGTCGTGACCGTCGGCGGCGACGGCGCGCTCCACTGGGCCATCAACCTCGCGCGCCCGATCGCGCGGGCGCGAGGCCTCTCGCTCCCGCCCTTCCTCCCCGCGCGGAGCGGCACGATCGACTTCGTCGCGCGCGCGGTCGGCCTCGAGGGCGCTCCCGTCGACATCCTCGCTCGCCTCGCCGCGCGCGTCCGAGCCGGAGAGCCGATCCCCACCCGATCGATCCCGACCGCGCGGTTCGTCATCGAGCCGACCGAGGGCGAGCGCGACGAGGTCCTCGGGTTCGCGGCGGCGCTCGGGGGCATCGGCGTGCGCTTCTTCGATCAGTACTACGCCGAGCCCGACCCGACGGCGGCCACCATCCTCCGGATCATCGCGCGGGTGGTCGCGGGCTACCCGTTCGGGACGGGGCGCGCGAGGGAGATGTTCCGCCCGACCCGCGCGCGCGTACGCGTCGACAACGCACCCGTCGACGCCGAGCGTCACGACGCGCTCCACGTCGGGGCCATCCCGATCGCGCTCGGCGCCTTGCGCGTCTTTCCGCTCGCCCGGGACGGCCACCTCCACGTCCACGCGGGCCGGCTCTCCCCCGCCTCGATCATCGCCTCGATCCCGGCGCTCCTTCGGGGCGGGCTCATCGAGGGCGAGGGCTTCGTCGAGCGCGCCGCCTCGCGCATGGAGATCGACGCCGTGGGCGACGAGGCGCTCGCGGCGGTCATCGACGGCGAGCGCTACCTGGCGCTCGCCCGCGTCACGGTCGACGTCGGACCGTCGATCGAGGTGGCGCTCGTGTGACGGCGCGACGAGCGCGGGGGGTCGATCGTGCACGATGCCCGTCGCGCTCGACGACGCCCGCGCGAGCGACCACGATCGGCCCAGCGCGTGCCCGAGGAGTCGAACGTGTCTCGCCCTACCATCCCCATCGCCCTCACCATCGCCGGCTCCGATCCCTCGGGGGGCGCGGGTCTCCAGGCGGACCTCAAGACGTTTCACCAGCATCGCGTCTACGGCACGAGCGTCGTCACGCTGATCACGGTCCAGAACACGCAGCGGGTCTCGCGGGTCGAGTGCCTCGATCCGTCGCTCGTGCGGGAGCAGCTCGAGGCGATGTTCGAGGACGTCCCGCCTCGCGCGATCAAGACCGGCGCGCTCGGCTCCCCTGCCATCGTGCGCGTCGTCGGCGAGACGCTCGCGCGCCTTCGCCCCGTCAACGTCCCGCTGCTCGTCGATCCCGTGATGGTTAGCAAGCATGGCCACCCCCTCCTCGGTGAGGACGCGGTGGACGCTTGCATCGAGGCGCTCCTGCCGCGCGCCACGATCATCACGCCGAACGCGCCGGAGGCCGAGCGGCTGCTCGCGCGGCTCGGCGAGCCCGTCGAGATCGTCGACGCCGAGGCAGCGGAGCGCGCGGCGAGGCGGCTCGCCGAGCGGCTCGGCGTCGGGGTGCTCCTCAAGGGCGGTCACCTCGGGGAGCGCTCGAGCCTCGACCTCCTCGCGAGCGACGACAGGATCCTCCGCTTCCCCGGCGCACGCGTCGAGACGCCTCACACGCATGGCACGGGCTGCACCTTCGGCGCGGCCATCACCGCGCGCCTCGCCCGTGGCGATCGGCTCGAGCAGGCGGTCGAGGGCGCGAAGGCGTGGCTCGGCCGAGCGATCGCGGGGGGTCCCGAGGTCGGTCGCGGGATCGGGCCGGTCGATCACCTGACGCCGCTCGAGGCGTGACAGCGCGCCTCACTCGACGTGATCCGTCGAGTCGGGGCGCGCTGGCTCGGCGGGAGGGAGGCTCACGCCGATTCACTCGGCGTGAGGGAGGGTCTGAGGGCAGACCCTCCGACAAGGAAGGAACAGCACGAATCAGGGCAACTGATTCGGGTGCAGATCACACCGCGTCACGCGGCCCTCTCCGAAGAAAGCTCGGGTAGCGCGGCGGCCTGGCGTTGCTGCAGGCGGACGCGCTTGCCCTTCGTGATCGCCTCCGCGCGGGCCTCGCGGTGGACGTGCTCGACGAAGGCGCGCCAGTCGCCGTTGGCGTCGATGCAGCGGAGCTGGAGCAGGGCCTCCGCGCGCTCCTTGATCCACCGCATACCGCCGTGGTCCATGCGACGCCCCATGAGGTTCTTGATCGCGCCCTCGACCGGGCCGGTGCCGAGCTCGAGGTCGCTCTCGAGGAGCTTCGCGTAGTCCATCATCGCGACGCGCTTGTCGATGTACGCCCGGATCTCGCCCAGCTTCTCGCGACGGAACTTGTTGCCGGGGCCGGTGCGCGGGATGCGCGCGAGCAGGTGCTCGAGTTCCGCGACGATCTTCGGGGCATCGCCAGCGTAGAGCGCGTCCTTCTGCGCCTCGACCCACGCGCGACACTCCGCCGAGCCCTCTCGGTGCACCGACGAGCCCGCGTCCCAGAGCTTCTCGACGACGTGCATCACGTCGATCGTGTGGATCGCGTCCGGGAACAGCTCGGCGATGTAGCGCGCCAGGTCGTTGTCGCCGTCGGTCACGACCTGCACCACGCGCTCGGTGCCCGGCGAGAAGCCACGCTTGGTCGCCTCGCGGCGCGCGAACTCGACGGCGTGCCGCTTCGGCGCGAACGACGCGTAGTAGCGCTTGTGGATCGGACCCAAGAGCAGCGAGCCGTGGCGCTGCCTCTTGAGCGTGTACATCACGACCATCGTGCCCATCTTCGCGTTCTTCGCCTTGTCGCCCTTCTTGCGCCGCGGCTTTGGCGTGCGGCGCGCGCGCGCCTCTCGCCCACGGTGACGCGGCGAGGCCGCCTTCTCTTCGCGTGAGCGCTTGGTTCGCCGCTTGCGCAGCTCCTCATCCGTCGCGGTCGGCACGCCCTTGCTGTCGATCTGGATCACCAGCACGTCACCGTCGTCCTCGGGCCCAGGGGCGCGCTCGAACCACTCTTGCGTGTGCCGGCCGTACCCGAGCACGGCCGACTCGATCACCTCGGTCGAGGGCACGGTCGGCAGAAACCACGCGAGCAGCTCGCGCGCCTCGGAGAACGAAACCCTCGTCGCCAGGCGGACCGCGAACGACAGGAGGTTCGGGCTGAGGCGGTCGGCAAGCAGACCGAGCTCGGCGTCGAGCGGGTGAAAGCCGCGCGCCCGTCCCGTCGCGCCGAGCTGCCGCAGGTAGCTCCGCCGATAGCGGACCACGCCGAACCACGTCAGCAAGTTCCGACGCTGCGCGGGCGCGCGCCGGAACACGAGACCGTCACGCACCACGCGGTCCTCGAGCGCGGCGCAGACGCGCCGCTCGCTCGCGAAGAGGAAGAGGCCGATCACGGCTCGTGCGAGCGCGAACACCTCGACGATGAGCTGTCGCTCGAACTCGACGAACGTCGTGCCCGCGCTCGCCTCTCTCGTTGCGAGCGCGATGAGCGCCCGGGCACGAGCCAGCACCTCGGCGCGCGCGGCGCGCTCGTCTCGGGGGCCGTCTTCCCCGTTTCGCACGAGGCTCGGCTCGGATATCCTCCACATCGCGGGTCTCCGGTCGGTTCTTTTTGTGGTCAGCACCCAAAAGATCCCCGAAGATCCGCGCAATTTCGAGAGGCCTCACGTCACACGAGTGGATCTGGCCTCGGCTGCACCCAACTGATTCGTGCTGTGAGCGTCGCGCGTCACGCGCCGTCAGCGCGCGAGCGACAGCGTGTGCTCGATCGTGCGCGCGGAGGGCGGCGCGGGCACGCGGACGCGAGCGACGACGCCGCGCAGACAGGTGAGGACCGGGCCGCTCCCGACGCCTGGCGGGAGGTCCACGCCGAGGAGCTCCAGGGCTCCGTTGGGAGCGACGACGACGCGGACGCCCATCGTCCCCTCGCCCGGGCCGACGCCGAGGCAATCGAGCAGCGCGGCGCGTCGAAGCTCGAGCGCCGTACGGACCGCCGCCTCGCTGTACGCGTTGCTCGGCGGCGGCGGGGTCGTGGGAGGCGGCGTGGGCGGCGGCGCGATCGGCGGACGATCAGGCCCGCGCGGCGAGCGGAGCGTGATCGAGGCGCTCGTGCGCGCTCGCACGGGAAGCCCCTCGAAGCGGACGAGCCAGCGGCGCGCCGCGGTGTCGAGGCAGCGATCGAGCGCGGCGTCTCGTGGGCGCGTCGTGACGCGCACGCTGAGGCCGGCGATCGGATCGAGGCTCGCTCGAACGCTCGCGCGTCGACCGCGCGTCCCCGCGAGGCACGCCTCGAGATCCTCCCGCGCCGCCGAGAGCGCGGCGCGGAGCTCGCTCGGTCGTAGAAGATCGGGCGGCGGAGCCCTGCGACCTGGAGGCACCACCATGGGGCGGGATGGCGCCGGCATGGTGAACGGCACCGCCATCCCCGCCGCGACCTGCTCCGCGGAGGCGACGCCCGGGGCGAGCGAAGCGAGGAGGACGATGAGCGGGAGCACACGACGCATGATGGGCTTCTCCTCGTAGACGCGAGGCCACGCGTTGTGACCCGAAGCGGGGAGGGATCTTGGTCCTCGGGGCACGCACAGCACGAATTCGTTGCCCTGACTCGTGCTGCGCCTCCCTCGTGGGAGGGTCTGCCTGAAGCCCCTCCCTCCCGCCGAGCCAGCGAGCGGGACGGCGCGTCCATCGCACATCGCTCGGCGGGGGCGCGCCGCGATCCGACGAGCGCGAGGCGGAAGGCGCTCGCCGCGATCGGCGCTCACGCACGCCGCGCGGGATCGAGGTGCGCCTCGAAGAGCACGCGATACTTCGGCGGGATCTCCATCGCGCGGTAGCTCCTCATGTCGAGGCACGCCACGACGACCTTGGCGCGGGCGACCGATCGCCCCTCGACGCTCGCGCGGTAGAGGAAGCTCGCCGAGGTGCGTCCGATCCGCTCGACCCCGAGCTCGATCGAGAGGAGGTCGCCGAAGCGCGCGGGCGACTCGAAGTCCGCCTCGGCGTGGACGGCGGGCCAGCCGACGCCCTCGTCGAGGCAGGCTCGGTAGCCGATCCCGGCGTGCTCGAAGAGATCCTCGAACGCGACGTGAAAGAAGTGGAAGAAGCGCGGGAAATACACGATCTGCGCGTGATCCTCGTCCGAGAACCGCACCCGCGTCGTCGTCGAGAACGTCATCGCGCGAGCTTATCCGCATCGACGAGGTTGTCCCGCGTGAGGCCGACGCGCCGTGGCTCACGGGCCGGGGATCGTCCCCACACCGTCGTCGAGGAGCGAAGCGAAGAACGCGCCGATCCGCTCGCGCGCAGGCTCGACGTTGAAGAAGCCGAAGTGGCCCTCCTCCGGAAACTGGAAGAGGCCGCCGGTCGCGCCGCCCGGTAGGTTCGCGTGGGCGTCGCCGAGCTCGCTCCGGATCCCGAGGAATTCGAGCCCCGCGAGCTCCCTCGCGACGGGCGCGAGGACGGGAACGCGGTAGGCGGTCGCAAGCGCCTCCATGCCGGCAGGCGAGACGTAGGGATCGCGCAGCCCCTCGGTCAGCGCGACCGATCGCGGACCGACCGTCGGCAGAGGGCGAACGGCGGCAAACGCCGCGTAGTTGCCGGGATCCGAGACATCGATCCAGCCCTGGAGGAGGGTGATGACTGGATGCTCGAGCGTGAACCCCTCGCGCTCGAAGGCGTCCGCCGTGTTCGCGCCCGGCAAGCCGAGGAGCGAGCGGACGAGCGCGGGGATGTCCACGGGCTCCGTCTTCTCTCGCATCGTGTAGCCGATCAGCGAGCCCCCCTCGCTGAACAGGGCCGCGCGCGCCGAGGCGTCGACCCCGAAGAAGAGAGGTCCGACGAGCGCGCCCTGGGAGTGGCCGATGTAATAGATGCGCGAGGGATCGAAGTGGACGGCCCGACCGTCCCGCTCGAGGAGCCCGATCGGTACCTCCATCGTCGTGACGGCGAGCACCTCGGCCGCGTGATCGAGCGCCGCCTGGAGCGGGTTCGAGCGCACGGCGTCGGGGTTCGCGACGTTGAAGAAGAGCGTGCCGTCGGGGTGCTCCGCTCGCTCACCGTGGATCGGGGCGTCGATCCCGATCGCGGCGAAGCCCGCCGCGGCGACGAGCCCGGCCGTGTCGTCGTCGAGGAACGATCGGAAGTCGCCCCCGGTCCCGTGGCCGTAGAGCACGATCGGGTAGCCCGCGTCCGGCATCGGCGAGGTCGGGACGGAGAGCGCGAAGCGGGCCTCGAACGTTCCGACGAGGATGGGGTGTCCCTCCTCGTCGAGGTGGATCGCCCCGCCGGTGGTGGCGTACGGGCTCACGCCCTCCTGGAAGGTCGGCGCGCCTCGGTAGCGGCCCTGGACCACGTTGTACGTCGCCGTGCTCCCGCGCGCCCTCCAGGCGTCCGCGACCACGACCGGTGTCGGCAGCGCGTCGTGCACCCAGGCGACGGACGCGGCGAGGAGCGCCGTCGGGTCCTGCGTCCGAAACACGGCGATCGAGAGGATCGTGTCGCGCGCGATCCCGAGCGTCTCGAGCGCCTCGAGCGCCGGCTCGTAGAGCGCGCCGAGCCGAGCGACGCTCGCGTCGCGGGCGAGCAGCGCCTCGAGGTCGACGTCTCGACGAAAGCTCCCTCCGGCCGCGGGGCGGACGGCGCGCGTGACGACCGCGGCGTAGAGGGTGCCGGGGAGCAGCGGGAAGCCGTCGGCGGGACGGATGGCCAGCGTCTCACCCGGCCAGTACCGTGTCCGTCGGGGCTCGAAGCGCGTGACGATCGGGTGCGGCTCGAGGTGGCTCGCGCCGGGGACGAGCGGGACGAGCAAGACGCTCGCGTCCGGGCTCACGCTCTCGCGGAGCGAGCCCGGCAGGCTCGCGGGATCCACGTCCACGTTGAAGCGGAAGTAGACGGAGCCGAGGGTCGAGAAGCCGCGCTGCTCTCGCTCGATCGCCTCGACGTACGCTCGGACGATCCCCCGAGACGGCGCGGGGAAGCTCGAGAGATCAGGCGCGCCTCGTGCCGTGAGCCGCGCCTCGCTCGGCCATGGGAGATCGAAGAAGGTGCTCGGGTCGTCTCCGTCGCGCGGGGCGACGAAGATCGCCGTCGGCGGCCCCGCGTCGCTGGCCGCGTCGAGGCCCGCGTCGCCGGCCGCGTCGCTCGCGCTCGCGTCGCCGACGCCCGCGTCTTCGACGAAGAGCGCGTCCGCGGAGGGACCGCCATCGACCCCTTCGACCTCGGGGCAGCCCGCGAGGAGAGAGAGCGCGGACGCGAGGAGCGCGTGGCAGGCGAAGCGCGAAGAGGGGCGGATCATCCGGCGAGGATACCGGCGTCGCGCCCGAAAGGGATGCGCGAGGGCGCGAGCCAGCGCCGCCGCGGCGCGCGGAGCCTCATGAGGAGCGTCGTGAGGACTCGGGCTTGACGGCCCCCGACCGGCGCGTGTAGCCCCTTCGCATGCCGCCCGAAGAGACCGAGCGCCCCGCGACGAAGGCAGCCGACGACGCCTTCGTAGCCGAGTACGACGGCTTCGTCCGCAGCATCGCGCTCCGCGTGAGGAACGAGTTCGATCTGACGACCGACATCGCCGATCTCCTCGCGTGGGGCTACCAGGGGCTGCTCGAGGCGAAGCAGCGCTACGACGCGAGCCGCGGCGTGCAGTTCAACACGTTCGCCTACTACCGCGTCCGCGGCGCGATCATCGATGGGGTGCGCAAGATGGCGTACCTCTCGCGGCGCGCGCACCAGGCGCGCAAGTTCGCCGAGGCCGCGGACGACATCCTCGAGCAAGCGGCGGCGACGCGGGCGGCGAGCCCCGAGGCGCGCAAGGACGTCGAGCAGACCGTCCAAGCGATCGACGACGTGCTCGGCCGACTGACGGCCTCCTTCGTCATCGCCTCGCTCGGCCAGGACGCGGAGGTCGAGCAGCCCGACGAGGCGCTCGTTCGTCACGGTGAGCGAGAGCGGCTGCGCGCGGCCTTGAGCCTCTTGCCCGAGCGCGAGGCGATCGTCGTTCGTGGCATGTACTTCGAGGAGCGCTTGCTCGACGACATCGCGAAGGAGCTCGGGGTCTCGAAGTCCTGGGCGAGCCGCATCCACACCAAGGCGCTCGGGATGCTGCGCGAGACCCTGTCGCGCGACTGACGACGCGCGCCGTCACTGCTGAGACGTCAGCACCTGTCGCACGGCGCCCGTCAGCTTGTCGACGAGCTTCGCCGCGAGCTCGACCTCGCGGCTGTGCCTTTGCACCGTCGCCTGGAGCGCGAGGAGCTGCTCGGGCGAGAGCGGCGCGCCGCGCCGCGTGAGCACGCGATCGATCGCGGCCTCCCGGGCGGCTGCGTCCCGCGCCGCCGCGTGGAGCGCGTCGCGAAAGCTCGAGGAGGAAGGAGGCGCGAGCGCGTCGAGGGGACGGGTCGGAGCGAGCGGGCTCGAGGGGACGCTCGGGGCGAGGGGGCGCAGGCCGTCGGTCATGACGCCCCTTCTCGGGCCCCGATCCCCCTCGTTGCCTCGAGCCTCCTCACGGCGCGCGCGCGCCCGCGCTCGGGCTCGCCCCGTCGCGCGATGCGCGGCGTCAGCCGGGGCGCAGGCGCTCCCAGGAGCGCAAGAAATTCTCGCCGAGGACCCGGCGGATCCGCGCCTCGGGCCACCGCGCCTCGAGCATGAATTGAACGAGCCGCGCGTACGCGAGCTCGCCGTCCCGGAGGTCTCGGGGCGGGACGATGAATCCGTCGTAGTCGCTCCCGATCGCCGCGGCGTCCTCTCCCGCCGCGCGGATCACGGCCTCGAGGTGAGCGATCACGGCGCGGCCGCTCCGCGCCGCGCGCGCGCCGAAGCGAGGGCCGAGGAAGTCCGCGTGGAAGATCACGCCGATGACGCCGCCCGTGTCCGCGACCGCCTTGGCCTGCCGATCGTCGAGGTTGCGCCACATGTCGTGGACCGCTCGCATCCCGGTGTGGGTGACGATCACGGGGAGCGTCGGGTCGTGAGCCTCGAGCGCGTCCCAGAACCCCGGCTCGGAGACGTGAGCGAGATCGACGAAGACGCGGGCTCGATCGAGCGAGCGGACCATCCGGCGCCCCTGCTCCGTCAGCCCGCGCGGGCTCCCCAGACGAAGCGGGCTCGACGTGCCCCCGAGGATCGAATTCGAGAGGTGCACGAGCGTCACGCGGGTGACGGTGCGCGTCGGGTCGGAGGCGTCGCACACGATCTCGCCGCGCTCGTCGCTTCGCTCGAAGGCGTTCCCGCCCTGGACCGCGAGCAGCGCCGCGTGTCGACCCGCGGCTCGAGCTTCGCGATACGCGCGGGGATCGGTGACCACGGCGACGCGCGGATCCCGCTCGAGCGTCGCGCGGAGCGCGAGGAGGTTCTGCTCGAGCCGGCTCGCGCGCTGAGGGCGCGGCGCCGCGATGTTCGTGGCGATCGACCACATCGCCCCGGTCAGCCCCCCCGCGAGCGCGCGCGGGATGTCGAGGTGGCCGAAGAAGCGGCCGAACGGGACGGAGTGAGCGTGCGAGCGCGCGAGATCGTAGCCCCAGAGGCGGGACGGGATGAAGCTCTCGACGTGGAGATCGAGGACCTCGCTCGCCGCGAGGAGCGCGGTCGCCTCCCGCGAGACCCCCGCGCGCGCCGCGAGATCGTCGACGTCGATGGCTCGAACCCTTCGATCGCTCGTCATCTGGCGAGCATAGGAGCCGAGCCACGACGCCGCGAGCCCGCGCGGGGCGTTTCGCGGCCCGGAGCGGCGAGCCTCGTTTCGCGTTGACCTTTTCGAGCGCCGTTTGGCAGGCTCGCGGTCTATGACCTCCGCGCACCGGCTGGGTGTAGGTGGCCTCGTCGCCGTGTCGCTCGCGCTCGGCTCGGGCGGCTGTGGGACCATCGAGCTCGGAGAGAACATCATCCCGCCGAACATCCGCGTGGACGAGGATCGGTTCTACTGCGAGGTCGCGCCCGACATCCTCGTCGCTCACTCGTGCGCCACGGGCGGCACCGCGGCGTGCCCCGACACGAATTGTCACGGCTCGACCTCCTCGTTCCGGCTGAGCCGGACGATCACGCTCCCGACGTGCAGCGACGGCGTCCCGAGCGGCCCGATCGATCCGGCTCTCCACGATGACTTCAACGCCGTCTCGCTCTTCCTCGGCTCGGACGCGATGTCGTCGCCGTTCTGGAGGCGCCCGGTCGGGGCCGACACCCACCCCTGCGTCGTCTTCCCCGCGAGCTCCGCGGAGTCGGATCTCATCGCGAGCTGGATCGAGGGCGAGCCGTGAGGGGCGCGCTCGTGCGGCTCCTCCTCGTCGCCGGGCTCGCGCACGCGCTCGCCGCGCTGCTCGCGCCGACGAGCGCGCGCGCCGACGACGCGGACGAGGCCCCGAGCGGCGTCTACGCTCGCGTCATCGTCGATCGGGTCGACCTGCGCAGCGGGCCGGGCGCCAGCTTCCGGCGCGTCTGGGTCGGATCGCGAGGCGACGTCTTCCGCATCACGGAGCGAGGCGCCAACGCCTACTGGTTCCGCGTCGAGCTGCCCGACGGAACGCAGGCCTACGTCCCGGGCGACACCGTCTACGCGCACGAGCTCGGCCCGGACGAGGGGGGATCGGGCGCTCCCTCGGACGTCTTCGCGCCCCCCGCGCTCCCCCACGCGACGGGCGAGATCGCCTTCTCGTTCGGCGTGCTCGGGATCGACGAGCACGGGGTCCAGAGCGGCTTCATGGCGATCCGCCCCGCGATCAATTGGGCGCCGGAATTCGCGATCGAGGCGACGCTCGCGGCGTCCGTCGGTCCGGCCGGGCGGGTCTTCTTCGGGACGCTCGGCGGCCTCGTCAACATCTTCCCGAGCTCTCCCGTGGTCCCGTTCTTGGCCGCCGGTGGGGGCGTGGTCCGCTCCGACCCCAACGCCGACGCCTTCCTCCTTCAAGCGGGGTTTCGGGGTGCGATGTACGCGGGCGGAGGGCTGCGCATCGGGTTTCGTTACCGCATCACGCTCCGCCTCGAGGCGCGCGCGTGGGTGCTCTTCGACGAGAACGTCTTCTCGGAGCAAGAGGAGGTGACCGGTGGGCTCACGGTCTTCTTCTGATCGACGCGGGATGGCCCCGCGGCTCGTCGTCGTCATCGCGATCGGCGCGAGCCTGCTCGCGCAGGCCTGCGTCTTCGTCCGCCCCGAGCAGCGCGAGACGCTCGCCGACCCCGCGATGACCTTCGGCGGAGGCGAGGCGCAGGCCCAGGAGGACCACATCCTTTCGAACCGCGAGGGCGCGCTCGGCGCGAACGCGAGCGCCGGGGGCGGATGCGGCTGCAATTGAACGGTTCGCGCGGCTTCGCGGGGAGCGCCACGGCGCTCTGCCCGATCGCGGCGCTGTCTCTGCTCGTCGCCGGCGTCCGCGCCGATGGCGGCTCGGTCGACGTCGGGGCGACGCTCTTCCTCGAGGGGGGCGGTCCGCTCAACATGACCGTCGTCGCGCCTGCGGTGCGCGCCTCCTACGACCCCATCGACGATCTGACGATCCGCCTCGGCTGGGACGCGGACATCGTCACGGGCGCGAGCGTCGCGGTCGTCGACGCGCCGGGCACCCAGCCCGACGTCGTGACCACGGCGACGCAGCTCGAGGACATGCGCAACGTCTTCAACGGCGGCTTCGAGCTCCGGAGCGAGCTCGGCTCGATCCGCGCCGGCTACGCCTACGGGTTCGAGGACGACTATGTCTCGCACGCGCTGACGCTCGGCGCGCGAGCGGACCTCTTCCAGCGGAACACGACCTTCGACATCTCCTACGCCCATGGCTGGGACGCGGTCTGCGATGTGTTCCACGCGCGCTCGCTGAACCCGGTCGACCGCCGGCGCCTCCCCTCGTCCGACGGATGCTTCGGGACGAGCCGTGACCTGACGACGCACGAGCTCGCGATCAATTCCTTCCAGGGCTCGTGGACTCAGGTCTGGGCGCCGATCTTCGTCACCCAGCTCACGCTCTCGGCGCAGACGCTCGACGGCTTCCAGAGCAACCCCTACCGCGGCGTCTGGCTCGGCCGCTCGTCCGCGCAGGAACACCACCCCGAGCATCGCTTCCGGTACGCGGCGGGGCTCGGCGCGCGCCTCTGGATCGCGCCGATCTCGGGCGCCCTGATCGTCAACGGCGGCGCCTACCGCGACAACTGGGGCGTCCAGTCCCTCAGCGCGGAGCTCGCGGTCGAGGAGGTGATCGAGGGCGCGCTGCGGATCCGCCTGCGCGGTCGCTACTACGCACAATCGGCGGCGGCGTTCTACTCGGACGACTACGCGCTCGCGCCACGCGGCCAGTATTTCACGGGGGATCGCGAGCTCTCGGAGATGTCATCCGTCCTCGCGGGCGCCTCGATCTCGTACACGTTCTCGGCCGGCGCCGATGGCCCGATCGGCGGCTTCCTCCAGAGCCTCGCCCTGCTCTTCAAGGCCGACTGGCTCCACGCGGAGTTCCCTCGCTTCCACTATGGGACGGCGGCCGTCCCGAACGGCGACGCGCTGATCCTCACCCTCACGCTGGAGAGCCGGATGTGATCGCCTCGCCCTCGAGACGCGGCTCGCGCCGCCCCCTCTCCGCGAGCGTCGCGTGGGCGTGTCTCGCGCTGGCGACGCTCGGCTCGACGTGCGAGGCCCCGCCCTCCGCGACCGGGCACGAGGGCCGCGACGAGGCGAGCGCGTCAGCCGGCGTGTCGAGCTCGAGCTCGTCCTCGCTCGAGCTGCCCGCGCTGCCAGCGGGGACGAGCTGCGGCCGCAACGCCGATTGCCCGAGCGAGCAGGTCTGCGTCGAGGCGAGCTGTCGACACCGACGCACCAGCGTCGCGGGGGAGATCCTCGCGAGCTCCGCGCAGTCGCTCGCGAGCGCGGGCGATTGGGACGGCGCCATCGCCACCTACCGCTCCGCGATCGAGGCCTTCCAGGCGACGCACGCGCCCGTCCCGGCCGAGGTCGTCTGCGAGCAGGCGGCGCTCATGCTCAGCACCGCCACCGATCCCGAGCATCGCGAGGCGGGCGCGGTTCAAGCGGACGCGTGCTTCCGCGCCTCTCTCCCCGGCTTCGCGCCCCGCGAGGAGGTGCGCCGCGCCGTCGCGCGCCTGCGCTTTCAAGGGCTCGACGTCGCGCTCTTCGACGACGACGAGCCAGCCGCTCGCTTCTTCACGCAGGAGCAGTCGGCGCCGACCGTCGACGCGATCGAGCTCGAGGCGCACATCACCGCCGAGGATCTCCCTGGGCTCGAGGACGTCCGCGCCCAGCTCGCCTCGGACGACGCCCACCGCGCGATGGCGGAGTGTTTCATCCAGGACTGGGAGATCCGGCACGAGCGCGAGGCGCGCGGCGCGCTCGTCCTGCGCTACTCGACCCGGATGCGTGACATGGGCACGTACGACGCGTTCACGCCGGAGCTCGTCGCGGAGAAGACGAGCCCGGGCGAGGACGGCTTCGAGCCTTGCCTCGCGCGCGCGTTGAGCGCGACGTTGACGGCACCGCGCGCCGGTCGCGTCGTCTCCTGGCAGGCGCCGCTCGAGGTCGGTGCCCGCATCCACTGAGCCCCGATCCGCCGCGATCCCGACGAGCGCGGAGCCGACCGCGGCTCGGCCCCTGGACCCTCGAGAGACGAGCCCCGATGAGCATCGAGCATCTCTTCGCCGTGGTGATGGCCGGTGGCTCCGGCACCCGCTTCTGGCCGCTCTCGCGGCGCGCGCACCCCAAGCAATTCCTCAACCTCGCCGAGCCGAGCCGGACGCTGCTCGCCTCGACGCTCCAGCGCATCGAGCCCTTCGTCCCGAGCGAGCGCGCGCTCATCGTGACGGGGGAGCACCTCGTCGAGGCGACGCGGCGAGCGCTCCCATCGCTCCCCGACGCGAACATCCTCGCCGAGCCGCGCGCGCGCAACACGGCTCCTTGCGTGGCGTGGGCGGCCTACCACGCCCTCGGGCGCGACCCCGACGCGACGCTCGCGGTCCTCGCCGCCGATCACTTCGTCCGCGACGGCCGCGCCTACCTCGACGTCGTCCGGCGCGCGACCGAGGTCGCGCGTGATGGCTCCCTCGTCACGATCGGCATCCAGCCCACGCGCCCCGAGACGGGCTACGGCTACCTCGAGCGAGGCGACGAGGAGGGCGCGGCCGGCTCCTATCCGGTGCTCCGCTTCGTCGAGAAGCCCGACCTCATGCGCGCCAGCGAGTTCGTCGCGAGCGGCCGCTTCCTCTGGAACAGCGGGCAATTCTTCTTTCGCGCCGACGCGCTCGTCCGCGCGGTCGAGGAGCACCTCCCCGAGCTCGCCCGCGCGCTCTCGAGCGTGCGCGACGCGCCGAGCCGCGACGAGGAAGACGCGATCGTGAAGCACGCCTACGCGGAGCTCGCGTCGATCTCGATCGATCACGGCGTCATGGAGCGAGCCTCGAACGTGCGCGTCGTCCCCGGCGCCTTCGGCTGGTCCGACGTGGGGAGCTGGACGACGGCGTGGGAGCTCGCGCCTCGAGACGAAGCCGACAACGCGGGCGACGCGCTCTTCCTCGACGCGCGCGGGAACTTCGTGCGAGCCGCCCCGGGCAAGCTCGTCGCGCTCCTCGGCGTCGAGGATCTCGTCGTCGTCGACACGGAGGACGCGCTCCTCGTCATGCCGCGCGAGCGGGCGCAGGACGTGCGGCTCGTCGTGGAGGCCCTCGGGCGCCGCAAGCCCGACACGCTCTGACAGCGCGCACCCGCCGCGCGCCGCCGGCTCGACGCAGGGCTCGAGGCGACGCGTTTGACGCGATGCGTCGGTCGATCCCGCTGGAACGTCGCGCGCGTCGAGGTAGGGTCCGCCCGCTCGCGACGCGCACCTCCCCCTGCGAAACGCGAGCCCAAGGAGGCGATCGTGCTCATCGGCGTGCCCAAGGAGATCAAGACCCGCGAGTATCGCGTCGGCATCAACCCAGGCGGAGTCGTCGCGCTCACGCGCGCGGGCCACCAGGTGCTCATCGAGAAGAGCGCCGGGCTCGGCGCTGGCATCAGCGACGCGGAATTCATCGCCGCTGGCGCGAAGATCGTGCCCACCGCCGCGGACGCGTGGGCGGCGGAGATGGTGATGAAGGTGAAGGAGCCGCTCGCGGCGGAGTACGCCTTCTTCCGGCCAGGACAGATCCTCTTCACCTATCTCCACCTCGCGCCGCTCCCCGAGCTCACGCGCGAGCTGATGACGAAGAAGGTGCGCGCGATCGCCTACGAGACGGTGCAGGCCGCCGATGGGTCGCTCCCGCTCTTGCGCCCGATGAGCGAGGTGGCCGGTCGGATGGCGACGCAGGTCGGCGCGAGCTCGCTCCAGAAGGAGCACGGCGGCAAGGGCGTCCTGCTCGGGGGCGTGCCCGGGACGCGCCGCGGCCGCGTCACGATCCTCGGGGGCGGCGTCGTCGGAGCCGGCGCGGCGCGGGTCGCCGTCGGCATGGGCGCGCAGGTGACGCTCCTCGACGTCGATCACGCGCGCATGAGCTACCTCGAGGACATCTTCGGTGCGTCGATCGAGACGCTCTACTCGAACCCGAAGAACATCGAGAAGAGCGTCGTCGAGGCCGACCTCGTCATCGGCGCGGTGCTGGTCGCGGGCGCGCGAGCCCCGAAGCTCGTGGACGAGGATCTCATCAAGCGCATGTCGCCCGGATCGGTCGTGGTCGACGTCGCGGTCGATCAGGGCGGCTGCATCGCGACGTGCAAGCCGACGACCCACGATCAGCCCACCTTCGTCCTCCACGACGTCGTCCACTACTGCGTCGCGAACATGCCCGGCGCGGTCGCGCAGACCTCCACGTTCGCGCTCACCAACGTGACGCTCCGCTACGCGGAGCTGCTCGCGAACCTCGGCGCGGAGAAGGCCGTCAAGGCCTCGGCCGCGCTCGCGCATGGCGTCAACTGCTGGGACGGCGCGTGCACCTACCGCGCGGTCGCCGAGGGCGTGAACGTCGAGTACACGCCCATCGAGAAGCTGGTCTGACGGCGCGCGGCGCTCGAAGCGCTCCGGCGAGCCAGACCCGCCGTCAGCCGACGTAGTCCTTGAGGCGCAGCACGTCCTTCAGGGCGGCGAGCTTCGCGAGGCCAGCCGTCTCGACCTGTCGAACCCGCTCACGCGTGAGGTTCATGATCTCGCCGACCTCTTCGAGCGTGATGCCGCCGCGATCGGCCACGTCGAGCGCGCACGTCTCGGTCATCTCCCAGACCTCCAGGTCCGTGAAGTTGATCTTGATCGCGCCGCGCACGGGGTGGACGTCGACGTAGAGGTGGTACTTGCACGAGACGTGCGGGCACGGCCGCTCCATGTCGACGCACTCGCCGCGGGTCTTCGGGCGCCAGTACTCCGTCTCCGGATAGAGCTCGCGCCCACGTCGCAGCTCCGCCTTGCTCAGCCGGCGGATCGAGATCGTGTGGGCCCGCGCGCGGTTGCGACGCTTGCGCCCCTCGCGCTCGGCCGGATCCTTCTCGATGCTCTCCTCCAGCGCTCGCGCGAGCGAGCCCTCGAGCATCGGCGCCCCCATCGACGCGGGGCCCATCTCGTTCGGCATCTCGTCGCCCACGAGCTGCCCGGCTTCCTCGTTCTCGAACTGCATCATGACCGCCTCCCACACTCTCGTTCGTGGATTCGCCCCGTGAGACGCCGACCGACCTGCCACCCACGGCCGTCGCCTCGTCGGAGGAGGCTCGCGTTCGCCCACGCGAGCCTCAGACCTGTGCCCGCTTCAACCTCGCTCGGAGCGACGCTCGACGCTCGATGTCGCCGAGCACCTGGAGCAGCGCGTCGCCGAGCCGACGCGCCTCCTCGTACTTCTTGCGTGTGAGCTCATCCCCGCCGCGCTCGACGTCGCCCGCACGGCCATCGCGACGCTTCGAGCCCTGCTCCGCCGAGGCGAGCGCTCGCTCGATACCGTCGTAGACCCGCGCGAGGCTGCGTGAGAGCTCCTCGACGTCGCCGCGGATGAAGAGGAGATCCCGTTGGATCTCCTCGATCGTGTAGCCCTGCCCCATCAAGCGCCGGATGGTGTCGATGCGTCGCACGACGGTGGCGGGGTAGAGCCCCTGCGAACCTCGGTTCTTCCCCTTGGTCCCCACCCGCACGCTGCGCGGGAGCAGACCGAGCTGCACGTACTTCCGAAACGTCGCTTCGGTCAGGCGATCGCCCCTCGATCCGAAGGCGTCGACGATCTCCTGCACCTTCAAGCCGGCGGGATGAGCTGCCTCGAGGTCGCGCAAGCGCGCCTCGGTCCAGCCTATTTCCGCATCTTCTCCAGCCGGCAGCGACACGATTCTCTCCTCTCGAATTCCGCTTCTTCGATTCGTCTGAGCCGTTGACGTCCGTTTGATCTTGCGGACCCTATTCCACTGAAAAGAGTACAGTCAAACAAATTGCGCGCGCGCCCGTCGATTGGTTATAGGGCGTCGAATTCAGGGCGTTTGGGGCGGCATCAGACGCGTCTGTCCAGTTTTCTGCGGCTCGAGGCGTCGCTCGCGATCGCCTTGGTCACGCGATCTCGACCCACGCGACGCGATCGACCTCACGCCTTCGCGGCGCGATGTCGACGCGCGCTCGCTCGGCGCGACGGCGCGGCGTCGAGGGCGGTTCCGCTTCCCCCTGCCCCGTTCGTTTGCCACGATGGCTCGCGTGCGACGTCGATCCGCGGCATCAGGAGGGCTCCTCACGCGGCTCGCGCCGCTGGCGCTCCTCGTCGCGTCCTTGCCCGTCGCGTCTTGTGGCCACGGCCGCGGCGACGCGCGCACCGGGGATCGCTGTCGCCGCGACGAAGACTGCGCGCGCGGCCTCTGCGTCGAGGGGATCGGCGGGCCTCACGCGCGCTGCACCGTGAGCTGCGCGAGCGACGACGCGTGCCCCGACGGCTGGTCGTGCAGCAGCGTCACCCAAGCCAACGTCGTCGTCTGCTCGGAGGGCAGCGCGACGCCGTTCGGGCGCTGAGGCGATGCGAGGGAGAGCAGCGACCCAGCCCGAGCGGCGAGCCGGCGCGTGGCTCGATCCACGAGCCAAGGCTCGGCTCTTCGCCCACCGCGGCGCGCGCGTCGGGGCGGCGCTCGTCCTCTTCGTCGCCGGCGTCGCGCTCTTGGGTCCCCTCTTCGCGCCGTACGACCCCGCGGCGCTGCTCCCCGATGGGCTCCGTGACGACGGGACGCCCGCGCCGCCCGGCGCGCTCCTGCTCGGCGCCGACACGATGGGGCGCGACGAGCTCTCGCGGCTGCTCTACGGCGGGAGCCTCTCGCTCGGCGTCGCGCTCGTCGCGACGGTGATCGCGGTCCTGCTCGGGCTCGTCGTCGGCGTGCTCAGCGGCTCGCGGCGCGGCGCGGTCGACTCCGCGTCGATGCAGGCGGCCGACGTCCTCTCGTCGCTGCCGTTCCTGCTCGTCGCGATCACCCTCGAGCGCGCGATCGGTGAGCCCTCGCCGTGGTCGCTCGCCGTGCTCCTCGGCGTGCTCTCGTGGACCACGCTCGCGCGCGTGACCCGCACCAAGACGCTCCAGGTGCGCGAGCTCGACTACGTCGTGGCGGCGCGCGCGCTCGGCTACTCCGAGGCGCGCATCCTCGCGCGGCACGTCCTGCCGAACGTCCTCGGCCCGGCCGTCATCCTCGGCACGACGCTCGTCGCGCAGATGATCCTCGTCGAGAGCGCGATGAGCTTCCTCGGCGTCGGCGTGCAACCGCCCGCCTCGACGTGGGGGACGATGCTCCGAGACGGCCAGGACGTCCTCTCGATCGCGCCGCGCCTCGTGCTCCTGCCCGGCGCGCTCATCGTGATGACCGTCTTCGGCTTCAACCTGCTCGGAGAGGGGCTCCGCGACGCGATCGACCCCAAGTCGAGCGGCGCGATCGTCTCTCGGGCGCGGCGCGGCGCGGCTCGACGCGAGGACGCCCTCGCGATCGGGACCGTGGCGACGTTCGTCGTCGCGTCGTCCCTCGTCGTCGCCTTCATGCCCGCGGCGCCGACCCACCCGGCGTTCCTCGGAGCGGGACACGCGTCACCCGTCCAAGGCGGCACGCTCGTCGTCCACCACGAGGACGACATGCGCTCGCTCGATCCCGCGATCGCGTATGACGAGATCTCCGCGATGGGGATCCGCCTCGTCTTCGAGACCCTGCTCGAGTACGACGACGCGCTCGAATTCGTCCCGCGCCTCGCGGGCGCGCTCCCCGAGGTCGGAGACGGCGGGCGCACCTACACCTTCCACCTCCGCGAGGGTGTCCGCTTCCACCCGAGCCCTCACCTCGATCCGCGCCGCACGCTCGAGGCGGGCGACATACGCTACGCGATCGAGCGTGTCCTCGACCCGGCGACGGGCTCCCCCGGCGCGCCCTTCTACGCGGACCTCGAGGGCGCAGCCGACTTCGCCCTCGGCCGGACGCCCCACGTCCGCGGGATCGAGATCCTCGATCCGCTGACGATCCGCTTCCACCTCCGCGAGGGCGATCAGAGCTTCCTCAACGCGCTCGCGCTGAGCTTCGCGGCGCCCGTCCCGCGGGAGGTCGTCGAGGCGCTCGGCGCGGACTTCGCGCGGCACCCGATCGGCACGGGAGCGTTCCGCTTCGAGGCCTGGGAGCCGGCGCTCCGCGCGAGCTTCGTCCGCTTCGGTGGCTTCTATCGCGAGGGCGAGCCCCACCTCGATCGCATCGTCATCGAGCTCGACCTGAGCCGCGCGCCGGCGTTTCTGCGCTTCGAGGCGGGCGAGCTCGATCACGTCCACCGCTTCACGCCGGCCGACAACCACTTCCTCCACGACGCACCAGCTTGGCGCCCCTACGTCACCGACTCACCGAACCTCGACATCTGGGGCGTCGGCATGAACTGCGAGCTCGCGCCCTTCGACGACGTCCACGTCCGCCGCGCCGTCGCGTTCGCGATCGACGGCCCGAGCTGGCGGCGCGCGCGCGGCAACCGGATGCTCCTCGTCGGCCAGCCGCTCCCTTCGAACATGCCGGGCCACGTCGCGGACCTCCCGGGAGAGCACCACTTCGATCCCGAGCGGGCGCTCGAGGAGATGCGCCTCGCCGGGCACCCGGTCGAGCAGATCGGCGGGCGCCCGGTCGCGCGCGGCCTCGAGGGACCGATCGAGGTGTGGGTCGGCGCCGGCGACACGGGGCAGGCCTACGGCGAGCTGATCCAGCACGATCTCCGCCGGATCGGGCTCGACATCCGGATCCGTCAGGTCGCGTTCCCGGTCTACCTCGCCGAGACGTCGCGTCGCCACACGGTGGCGCTCTTTCTGACGGGCTGGAGCGCCGACTACCCCGACCCATCGAACTTCCTCGACACCCTCTTCCACTCGCGATCGATCCGCGAGAGCGGCTCGCAGAACCGCGCATTCTACCGAAACCCGACGCTCGACGCGCTCCTCGATCGCGCCCGCGTCGAGCCCGATCGCGCGCGCCGAATGGCGCTCTACGCCGAGGCGAGCCGCGTCGTCGTCGAGGACGCCCCGTGGGCCTTCGTCTTCTCGAACACCGTCACCGACGCGGTCCAGCCCTACGTCCGCGGCTACCGCGTCCACCCCGTCTTTCGGCCCTTCTACCGCGACGTGTGGCTCGACCTGCCGCGCCGCGCCGCGAGCGCGAGCGACTTCGCGGCGAGCGCGCGGGGAGGCGGCGCTCGATGACGGACGCGACGCAGGCGGCCGGATCGAAGGCTCCGCGCGAGCTCGATCGCGCGAGGCGGTGGCGAGGGGGGCCGCTCGTCCGGCGTGTCCTGCTCCGCCTCGCCCGGAGCGTGTTCGTGCTCTGGCTCGCGATGACGCTCGTCTTCTTCGCGGTCCACGGCATCGGCGATCCGGCGCTCGCCACGCTCGGACCGCGCGCGCGCCCCGAGCAGATCGAGGCGTTTCGCGCGCGCCACGGGCTCGATCGCCCGCTCCTCACGCAGTATGGCGGCTTCCTCGCCGGGCTCGCGACGCTCGATCTGGGGACGAGCTGGCGCGACGAGCGCACCGTCGTGTCGGTCCTCGGGACGCGCCTCTCGCGCACGCTCATCCTCATGTCGCTCGCGACGCTCTTCGAGCTCGCCCTCGGGCTCGGCATCGGCCTCTTCGCCGCGCGGCGTCGCGGCAGCCTGATCGACACCGTCGCGATGGGCGCGTCGTTCCTCGGGGTGAGCACGCCGAGCTTCTTCCTCGGGATCCTCGCGCTCCAATTCGTCGCGTTTCGGCTCGGGCTCTTCCCCGTCGGCGGGTACGGCGTCGATGGCCCGGACCACCTCGCCCACGCGCTCCTGCCCGCGCTCGTGCTCGCGGCGCTCGGCGCGGCGACCTACGCGCGCCTCTTTCGCAGCGAGGTGATCGAGGTGGGCGCGGAGGAGCACGTCCGCACGGCGCGGGCCAAGGGGCTCGCGCCACGCCGCGTCCTCTTCGCGCACGTCGTGCGCAACGCGCTCCCCCCGATCGTCACGATGATCGGGCTCTCGCTGCCCTCGCTCGTCGCGGGCGCCGTCGTCACCGAGACGGTCTTCGGCTGGCCAGGGATGGGGCGGCTGGCGGTCGAGTCGATCTACACCTTCGATCTCCCGATGCTGCTCGGGATCGTCTTCCTGAGCGCGCTCACCGTGCAGCTGGGCAACCTCGGCGCGGAGCTGGTCGTCGCGTGGATCGATCCGCGGACGCGCGCGCGCGACTGACCGCGCGCCGTGTCGCTCAGCGCTTGCGCGGGCGGAGCGCGAAGATCCGGCGATCGCCGTCGAAGCGAGGCGGCATCACCTCGAGATACTCCAGGTGGACGACCTTGCGCATGCCCGAGGGGAGGCGGATCAAGATCCCTCCATCGACGTTGTCGTGCTCGACGCGGCAGAGACCGAACTGGCGATGCTCGATCCAGTCGCCCTTCTTCGGCTGGGGCTCCTCGTCGGGGAGGGCGATCGCCCCCACGCGCGGCGCGTCTCGCGGCGGCGCAGCGGCAGGGACGACGGGGCGCGAGCCGCGGCGCGGGCTCGACGCCTCGGGCGCTTCCGCCCGCGTCGAGGCGCGCGCGACCGCTGCCCAGTCGAGCCCGCCGCTCGCGGGCGGCGAGGGGACGCTCGGTTCGGGTGAAGAGGGCGCGGGCTCGTCGCGCGGCTCGGCGTCGAGGCCGTGGCGGCCTGGCTCGCCGAGGCTCGGCGACGTCCGCGGCCCCCCGGGGCGACGCGCGAGCACGCCGCGCGAGTGCTCACCCCGAAAGACGGCGAGCCCCGTGTCGAGCGCCTCGTCGCGCTCGAGGCGCACGTCCTCGAGGACGTCGAGGAGGAGCTCGACGTTGAGCGCCGAGGCGACGACGAGCTGCCCTCCCGCGGCGACGAGGCCCGTGTCTCCCTCGCGCGAGAGCGCCGCGCGGAGCTCGACGTAGGGCTCCCCGAGGCGGATCGACACGTTCCCCTCGAGCGCGAGGAGCGCGAGCGGACCCTCGACGTGGCGCGGCGGGCGCAGCGCCCCTCGGCGCGGATCCCAGTCGGTCATCGAGGCCCACTCGAGGAGCCCGGTCCCCCGCACCCACGCCGCTCGAAACCGCTCGGTCTCGGCGAGCTTCTTCACGCTCTGGACGACGTCCTCGCCGCTCTTCAGCGTGACGACGAGGCGTCGGGCGTGGCGGCTCTCCATCACGATCATGCGCGAGGCTTAGCGCACGCCCGCGGCGCGTGTCCTCTGCTCGCGGCGGCGAGGTTTCCGGCCCATGCTCGCCGACCCCTCGCGCGAGCGAGGCATCGAACGAACATGACGAAGCGGACGCAAGATCACTGGGGCCAGCGCGCGCGCAAGGAGGGCTACGCGGCGCGATCCGTGTACAAGCTCGAGGAGATCGATCGGCGCACGCGCATCCTCAAGGCGGGCGCGCGCGTGCTCGATCTCGGGGCCGCGCCCGGGAGCTGGACCTCGTACGCGGCCCAGCGCGTCGGGCCGCGAGGCCACGTCCTCGGCGTCGACCTCAAGCCCTTCAAGGGCGCGCTCCCGCCCCACGCCGAGATCCGCGAGGGCGACGTGCTCTCGCTCTCGCTCGAGGAGACGCTCGGCGAGGACAGCTTCGACGTCGTCCTGAGCGACATGGCGCCCTCCACGACGGGACACCGCTTCGTCGATCAGTCGCGCTCCCACGAGCTCTTCATGCGCGCCGTCGCGATCGCGAGCGTCGTGCTCCGGCCCGGCGGGCACTTCGCGGGCAAGATCTTCCTCGGCGAGGACTTCGAGCGCGCGCGCGAGGCGGTGCGCGCGACGTTCGAGGAGACGCGGGTGATCAAGCCGCCCGCGAGCCGCGCCGAGAGCTACGAGACCTTCCTCGTCGGGCTGCGGCGCCGCGCCCGCGCCCCCCGCGCGATGGAGCGCTCCCCCTCGAGCGGCCCCTGACAGCGCGCCTCACTTGACGTGATCCGTCGAGTCGAGGCGCGCTGGCTCAGCGGGAGGGAGGCTCACGCCGATTCACTCGGCGTGAGGAGGGTCTGGGGACAGACCCTCCGACAAGGAAGGAACAGCACGAGTCAGGGCAACTGATTCGTGCTGTGAGCGCTCGGCGTAAGACGTAGCGAGACGAGCCCGCTTCGAAGTAGCTTCGGATGATGAAGCCGTTCCTCACGACATCGGCGGTGCTGGCCGTCTCTCTCCTCGCGAGCGGGTGCCCGGAGAACGAGCCCACCCCGACCGACGCAGGGATCGACGCGGGCGGGGCGGACGCGTGGGGCGTCGCGGACGCCGCGAGCACCGACGCCGGGCCGGTCGCGCGCGTCGACGCGAGCACCGACGCGGGACCCGCCCCGCCGCGACGCTTCCTCACCGACGATCAGGGCCGCGCCCTGATCCTCCACGGCTTCAACGACGGGACCGCCAAGGGCGACCCCGAATTCTCGCCCTCTTGGCACGAGGAGGACGTGTCGCGCTTCGTCGAGCGCTGGGGCTTCAACTTCACGCGCTACCTGGTCTTCTGGGAGGCGGCCGAGCCGACGATGGGCACGATCGACGAGGCGTACCTCGACCGGATCGAGGCGAGCCTCGACTGGGCCGCGGCGCACGGCATGACCGTCATGCTCGACATGCACCAGGACGTCTACGCGCGCCGCTTCTGCTGTAACGGCGCGCCCGAGTGGGCGATCCGCGACGACGGCAAGCCGTTCGCGCTCCAGGAGCTCTGGTCCCTCAACTACTTCCAGCCCGCCGTCGAGGCGTCGTTCGATCACTTCTTCAGCTACGAGGGCGACGATCGCGCGCTCCAAGACCACTACGGCGACGTGCTCGTCGCGCTCGCGACGCGCTTTCGCGGGCACCCCGCGCTCATCGGCTACGATCTGATGAACGAGCCGTCCGGTGGCTCGGCGGTCGACGTGATCGAGATCGTGAAGGGGGTGGCTCGCGGCCCCGACTCGACGACGAGCCGCTTCGACCGCGAGCGGCTCATCCCCTTCTACCAGCGGCTCATCGATCGCATCCGCGCGGTGGATCCGGACTCCTACATCTTCTTCGAGCCGCGCTACGGCGCCGCGGGCAACGGCGCGGTCCAGTACCTCCCCGAGCTCGTCGATCCGCGCGTCGGAGAGCCCCGCATCGTCTACGCGCCTCACCTCTACTCCGTGCAGTACGAGGCCACGAGCCGCTACGACGACGACGACCTCGCCGTCGCGCGCTGGGAGGCGGCCCGCGTCGAGGAGAGCCGGACGACGAACTACCCCATTCTGCTGGGCGAATTCGGGATGGATCGCACCTTCCCGGGCGCCGAGCGTTACCTCGACGACGTGCTCGAGATGGCGGATCGCCAGATGCTCTCGTGGGCCTACTGGGCCTACGACCCCGGCTCGTGGAGCTTCTGGAACCCCACGACGGAGACGGAGGAGTCCAACATCGATCAGCTCGTGCGCGTCTACCCGCAGCGCGTCGCGGGGACGCCCACGTCTTGGTCCTGGGATCGCCGCGCGCGCGTCTTCACGCTGCGCTTCGACGATCGCGAGGGCGTCACGGGCGCGACGGAGATCTTCGTGCCGAGCGAGCGCTTCTTCCCTTCGGGTTTCGAGGTCACCTCGACCGATCCCGAGGGGAGCTGGAGCGAGAGCTACGACCCCGTCCGCCAGGTGCTCTCGCTCACGACGAGCGGAGCGCCAGCGTCGCACGAATTCACGATCCGACCGAGATGATCCGGCGCGCGCTCAGCGCATGCGCGAGCGGACGTACGTGACGCGAGCGCGCGCGTCGCTCGCGTGGGCGCCGCTCGGATCCCGACGCAGATACTCCGTGTAGGCGCTCTCGGCCTCTCGCCACGCCTCGCGCGCCGCGAGCGCGTTGCCGAGGAGGTAGAACGCCGGGGCGTAGCTGCCCGAGAGCTCGCGCAGGTGCGCCTCGGCCGCGGCGCGATCCCCTGCGGCGAATTCGGCGAGCGCGACCTCCGCGCGCAGCCCAGGCGGCGCGGGGCTCTCCTCGGCGTCGACGGCCTGACGCAGCACCCGGAGCGCCATCGCCGGATCACCCGCCTGGCGCAGCCCGGCCCCGAGCGCGGCGAGATCCGCGCGGCTCTCGGCGAGCGGCGCGGCGCGGCGCAGCTCGATCAGCGCCTGGTCTCGCTGGCCGCGTCGGAGCAGGAGCAGGCCGAGGCTCGTGCGGCTCACCGGCTCGCGAGGAGAGAGCCGGATCACAGCGCGATACGCGCGCAGGGCGCCCTCGTCGTCCCCCGCGTCCTCGAGCGCCAGGCCGAGGTTGAGCTGGGCGGACGCGAACGCGGGGCGCACGCGCACCGCCTCGCGGAGCAGCCGCACGGCCTCCTCGACGCGATCCTGATCGCGCAAGAGCGCGCCCAGGTTGTTGAGCGCCTCCGAGAATTCCGCGTCGACGGCGAGCGCCGCGCGATACGCCTGCTCGGCGCCCGCGGGATCGTCCTGCATCTCGCGCGCGAGCCCGAGGTCGAGGTGAGCGCGCAGGTCGCGTGGCGTCTCGGCGAGGATCGCGGTGAGCCGCGCGGCCGCCTCGCGAGGTCGCCCCTCCGCGAGCAGCGCCTCGGCGGCGAGCACCGCCTCGCTCGCAGGCGGCGCGGCGCGCGCCTCGGCCTCGTCGGGGAACGTGACCTCGTCGCCGCCCGCGGGCGCCGACGGGCCTTCGGTCGAGCCCCGCGCGAGGGAGCCGCCTCGGGCGCCCGCGCCGCACGCGGCGAGCGCGAGGCAGGAGCCGATGACGATCGATCGGCAGGAGGAGCGGAGGAGGCGAGCCGGCGCGTGGTGGTCGAGCACGGCTCGACGTTCCATCCATCGCGCGCCCGCGTCAACGCCGTTCGGGCGCTACGTCGGCGCTCGCGCCCGCTCCCTGCGCGTAGCGGACGATCCCATCGGCGATCCCCTCCGCGAGCGCCTGGCGGTAGCGATCGGTGCGGAGCGCCTCCGCCTCCTCCGGCCGCGTCATGAACGCCGCCTCGACGAGGACGGCCGGCATCCGCGCGCCGACGAGGACGTGGAACATCGCGCGCCGGACGCCGCGATCGTAGAGGCGCGGCAGGAGGCGTCGCCCCGCCGTCAGCGTCGCCGCGTGGAGCTCGCGCGCGAGCGCCAGCGAGCCCTCGTTCTGCTCCTCGCGATGGAGCCCGGCGAGGATACGCTCGAGCTCGCCGACGTCCGCCTCCGAGGTGCCGTTCTCGCGCGCGGCGAGGCGCACGATCTGGCGGTCGTCCGACGCGTCGAGGACGAAGGTGGTCACGCCGCCGTGCGCGACGGGCTCCCACGCGGCGTTGAGGTGGATGGAGACGAAGACGTCGGCGTCGATCGCGTTCGCCATCGCCGTGCGCTGCTCGAGCGAGACGAAGCGGTTCTCTTCGCGCGTGAGGATCACGCGCGTCGAGGGCACACGCGCGCGCAGGATGTCACGCACCCGGAGCGCGAGATCGAGCGTGATGTCACGCTCCATGAGCCCGAACGCCCGAGCGCCGAAGTCGTCTCCACCGTGGCCCGGATCGAGGACGACGGTCGAGAGGCCTCGCCCGACGCGTGGGCGCTCGGCGGCGCGCCCCTCGTGCACGTCGACGATGATGCGAAAAGGTGCGGGGAGGACGAAGAGCGTCACCTCGCCCTCCCCCTCGAGGTCGAAGCTGACGCGCGCCGCCTCGGCGTCATCGCTCACGCGGACACGGAGCAGGCCACCCGCCCCCACGCTCGTGAGCGTCGCGACGCGCTCGCTTCGAGCCACGCCGGGCAGGGACACCACGAAGCGACGCGGAAGCGCGTCGTCGGCCGCGAGCTCCGAGGTCTCGAAGTGCGCGAGCCCCGAGAGCGAGAGGACGACTCGCGCCGTCCCGCGCTCGCTCGATCCCCCGTAGACCGCGACGCCGTCGAGCACGACGCCGCTCGAGGCGGGCTGCGCCGAGATCCAGCGCTCGAACGCGCCCTCGGGGGCCTCGGGCGCGCGTGGAGCGTCCGCCTCGAGGCCGACCGACGGATCGTCGCCGTCCGGATCGACGTCGATCGCGGCGAGCACCGCCCCGCTCGGGCGAAACGCGTCGAGGATCGAGAGCACCCTCCGCGCGCGCTCGACGCAGGCCGCGTCGGCCGCAGCCTCGAAGCGGCGCACGACGCGATAAGCCTCGAGGTAGGCGGCGCTCGGATCGCCTCGATCGCGCGCGTCGAGCTCGACCAGCACGAGCGCGGCCTCGCACGCGCCCTCGAGCCCGCGGCGACGCGAGGCGCGCTCGAGATCCGCCCGAGCGCGCTCGAGCGCCTGCTCGGGGTCGATCCCTCGCCGCGCGAGCGCGATCGCGAGGTCGGCCGCACGGCGCGAGGCGAGGACGCCGTCGACGCTGCCCTCGAGGCGCTCGCTCGCCGAACGTGCGCTCGCCTCGCAGCGGGCGAGCGTCGCGGCAGACGCGCTCGCGAGGTCGAGGCCGTCACAGGGCTCGAGCGGCGTCGAGACCACGGGGGGCGACGAAGGCGCCTCGTCCGCCCCGACGTCGCAGCCCGAAGCGACGAGGCATGCGGCCAGCGCGATGGCCCCGAGCACGGCCGAGCCACCGAGCCGAGGCGGGATCGCCCGCGAGCGTTGACCCCGTCGCGCGGCGCCCCCTACCATGCTGGATGCGACCGGGCGAGGCGTGCGCCTCGCGTCGCAGAGGACGTGGCGCGTCGCCGCGACGCGTCGACCGAGGGAGACGCGACAGTGAGCGAGACGTTTCGAGATGGTTCGAGCGGACGGACCTACCGCGATGGGATCGAGATGGTCGACGACTACATCGTCCGCTTCGGCGAGTCGGTCGCGGTGAAGATCGATCCCCTCGACGGCGACGGTTTCACGGACGTCAAACGCGGCTCGGCGACCATCGGGATCAACGTGCTCGTGGAGCATGGGGTCCTGCTCTTCCTGTCGCGCATCATGAAGGTGCCGACCGAGGGGCGCGAGCGCTTCTACCGGCGCCTGCTCGAGCTGAACTTCCTCGTCACGGGCGACGCGTCGTTCGCGATCGACGAGGGCGAGGACACGGTCTACCTCCGCATCCTGCGCCGCATCGAGGGCCTCGATTACGAGGAATTCGAGGATCTCCTCGAGACGATCGGCAGGGTCGCCGACGAGTGGGACGATCGCCTCGTGCGAGGTGACACCTCCACGCCCTGAGCCCCGCGAGCGGGCGGACCCGAGGTGCGCGCGCGAGCGACGGTCCCTCGCGTGGTAAGCTCTCCTCGATCTCTCGCGCGAGGTGACATGAGCTCTTCCGACACCGAAGGCCCGAAGGAACCCGACTTCGATCGGCTGGAGAACGAGGCTTCCAAGGTCTTCGCGCTCTGGGAGCTGATGGCCGAGGGCGAGGCCGCGGCCGCCGCCCACCCGGCGATGGCGCCCGCGGCGCCTCCCGCGGACACGACGCCGAAGAGCGACGAGGGCGGCGCTCGCGCGACGCAGGAGGGGTGGTCGACGACGACCGTCGATGGCTCGACGCTCCAGGCGATGGAGGCGGTCCGAAGGGAGGCCGCGGAGCGCACGCTCGAGGACCTGCCGAAGCTCGATGGCGAGCTGGCGCCGAGCGCCGCCGAGCCGCTCGCTTCCGCCCCCTCGTCGTCGGCGGAGCCCTCCGCGGCGACGCCCGATCCGATCGCCTCGGCGCCGATCGCCGCGGCACCGATCGCCGCGGCACCGACCGCCTCGGCACCGATCGCCTCGGCACCGACCGCCTCGGCACCGATCGCCGCGTCCGTCGTCGAGGCGCCGAAGCGGGCGAGCGCGCCTCGCGCCGACGCCGGCGCGACCCAGCGGATGGCGGCGGCGGCGATCGAGTTCGACGCGCTGCCGAAGCGCTCGACGCCCTGGGGCATCCTCGCGGCGGCGGCGGTCGCGCTCCTCATCGTCTCTGGGAGCGCGCTCTATGCGCTCAGCAAGGGCTCCGACGACGTCCCCTCGGCGCGCACGAACGCGCCCTCCCTCACGTCCGTGACGAGCGCCACCACGCCAAGCACCCCGAGCCGACCTCCGAGCGCCATCGCACCGGCGACGCCGAGCCCTGCCGCGCCGACGACGCCGAGCCCTGCCGCGCCGACGACGCTCGCGACGCCCGAGCCCATCGACGCCCCGACGGTCGCGCCCACCGGGGCGATCGAGGCGGCTCCGACCGCGACGCCGACGCTCGCTCCGACGACGCCCGAGCCATCCCACGACGACACCCCGGCCCCCATCGCTGCGAGCGCCGCCCAGCGAGCGGAGGGCGCGCCCGCGAGCACCGATCGACGACGTCCGACGCGCGCGGAGGAGCCGCGCGCCGCGCCGATCGGCATCGCGCCCTTCGCGCCCGCGCCGAGCTCCACGCGCCGCCGAGAGCCGACGCGCCCGAGCGCCGCGTCGGAGCCCGCGCGCGCCGAGCGCCCCGCGTCGACGATCCGCCCCCGCGCGCAGCGGAGCGGCCGCGGCGCCGGCTTCGTCACCGACAACCCGTACTGACCCGCCCCCGGACGCCATGGCCGATCGCACCATCTTCGACCGCATCCTCGACGGCGAGATCCCCTGCCACGAGGTGTACCAGGACGAGCACGTCCTCGCCTTCCTCGACATCTTCCCGCTCTCGCACGGCCACACGCTCGTCATCCCGAGAGAGCGCAAGGCGTTCCTCCACGAGCTCTCGGACGAGCAAGCCGCGGCCCTCGGCCGCGTCCTACCGCGCATCGCGCGCGCCGTGATGAAGGTGACGGGCGCGAGCGCGTACAACGTCCTCCAGAACAACGGCGCGAGCGCGCACCAGGCCGTGTTCCACGTGCACTTCCACATCATCCCGAAGATCGCCGAGAGCGGCCTCGACCTCGGGTGGCGCCCCGGAAACCTCGACGGCGACGCGGGCAGAGAGCTCGCCGCGGCGGTGCGCGCGGCGCTCTGACGGCGCGACTCGCTCGACGTGTTCCGACGATGGCGCGGGCGCCGTCAGTCGAAGGACGACGCGTCGATGACCTGGACGCGATGATGCGCGCCGCCGGCGCTCGTCGTGTACACCCAGAAGAACACGAGCCGCGTGCCGACGACCTCGAGGCCGAGGTGGGTCGCGGCCCGCTCCGGGGCGGCGCTCGTGAGGACGACGCGCCCCGTCTCGGTGCCGAGCGCGTTGAGCCGAACCGCCGCGACGACGGAGGTCACGTCGGTGACGTAGAGGCTCGAGCCATCCCAGCCGAGGCCGCGGGTTCCGTCGAAGGTGCCGAACGAGACGGGGAGCGTGGTCGTCGCCGTCCACGCGGGATCCCAGAGCCGCAGGGCGAGCGGCGAGCCTCCCGTCGTCACGGTCACGTAGCCCGCCTCACCCCGTGACGTGAAGGCGATCTGCTCCGCCGCCACGCGCAGATCGTGATCCGCGAGGAGCGTCCCGTCCTCGAGCATGGTGCGGCTGTGGAGGTAGTCGGGGCTCGATCCGTCCGGCTCGTCGTGGCGGTAGAGGAGCGCGAAGCCGTCGTTCCACACCGCGCGCAGGGAATTGGCCCGGCGCGGCGAGGTCACCTCGCTCACCGTCTGGCGCGCGCGCATCGCGCCCGACGCGCCGACGATCCCCGCCGAGACCTGGTTGCTCGCGCTATCCGTCCAGCCGACGAACGCCTCGCCGTTCGTGGGGTGCGCCACCGCGACGACGTTCGCGACCGTGGTCGACGCGACGCCCGTGGTGAGACGCGTCTCGGGCGTCACCTGCGTGCCCGCCAAATCATAGGCGGCGACGTAGAGCTCCGAGAGGCAGCGGGAGCAAGTCTCGGGCGCCAGATCGTGGCGCGCGTCGGACCAGAACACATAGAAGCGATCCCGCGCGAACGCGATGGCCGGGCTCGCCGCCGGGCCGGGCGCGGTCGTCACCCGGATCGGGCCGATCGGCGTGGCGCCGAGCGCGGGCGGGAGGATCACGAGCTGCATCTCCGTGTTGGCGGAGCCGCCCACCTGCTGCGGGTACGCGATCGCCATCGTCCCCGTGCAGGGATCGACGGCGAGCGCTCCCGTGTCGAACATGCTCGTCCTGTACGTGCCCGTGGTCGGCGTCCAGACGCCCACGTCGGGGCTGACGGGCGCGCGGCAAGCGCCGTCGCAAAGGACGGTCCCCGCGCCGCACGCGACCGGCGAGCTCGCATCGACGCCGGCGTCCCACGCCCCGCTCGCATCATCCGCCGATGCAGCGTCGACATGAGGGTCGACGAAAGCGTCCGCGCTTGGATCCACGGCGGCGTCGACACGCGGATCCACGGCGGCGTCGACGCTCGGATCCACGGCGGCGTCGATCGGCGTGACCGCCGAGTCCCGCGGCACCTCCGCGACGCATCGCGCGTCCGCGGTGCACACCTCGCCCGCCCCACAGGCTGGGTTGCAGGCGGAGACGCACGCGCCCTCGACGCAGAGGAACCCATCGCGGCACGCGGGCTCGCACGCCGGCGCGGGATCGCCGCAACCGACGAGGAGCGAGAGGGAGAGCGCGAGGGCTATCGAGTGAGTGAACGAGCGCATGGGGCTCCTCTCGGACGGTATCGTCGCGCCCCGCGACGAGCGGCGGCCGCGCGAGGAGGATCGCAACGTCGGCCCCACTCCACAAGGGCACCCGAGAACGGCAGCGCAGGAGGAAGCGCGCGCGCTCCATGAACACCCCGCGAACGCATCCGCACGAAGGTGCACGCCTGCGTCGAACGAGCGGTACCGACTCGGGGCCGTCGACCACCCTCCAGGCGAGAGCCGAGGCCCGTCAGCGCTCGCCGGCGAGCGTGGCGGCTCGTGCCCTCGTGATGGCTCTGTCGAGCCACGCCTGATGTGCATCGAGGCGAGTGAACGCGGAGGTTCCCTCGCCGCATGGGCCGGGCGTCCGCCACGACGCCACAGCGACGACTCGCCCAGCGGTCGTCACGACAGGAGCCCCCGAGTCGCCCGCACACGTCGCGCCTCGGCTGAACAGCGACCGTGCTTCCACCCCCCTGACCGATCCCCTCGTTTCGAATTCCGCAATTGTCGTGGAATTTTGGGTATGAGGCTGCTGTTGTCGGCGCATGA